>JAPKMT010000018.1 GCA_026645735.1 Flexilinea sp. | reverse complement strand
TTTGTAGACGCGCCGCTTGATTTTTACTTCTCCAAATTCCATCCCCACGCTTCTCGTTTCACGCCCGATTGTTTTTATCCCTTTGGCTTCTTCTTTTTGTAATTGATCGTCATAATTTTGCAGAATCTCTTTGCTGATTATTTCGCTCAGCCGTCTTATGGTTTCGCTCACTTCTTGTCCAAATTTGTTAGATTGAACCTTGAATTCGGCCTTTGTTCTCTGGCCTTTTTCTATTTCTATGGTTATACTAAATTTGACAACTTTTGTCATTGGAAGTTCCTTTCGTGTTTTTTGACCAAAACAATTTTATAGGAACTTCCTTTTTTTTGCCCCAGCAATTCGGATCTTTGATCGACCTTTTGATTAATAAGAGTTATCTTATTGTTGATTTATTTTTGTGCTACGCTCAAAAATAAATCAACAATAAAAAATCCCCATCATAGTTCGAATTGCTGCTTTTTCCTTGACTATGGAAATTTGAAACGCAGACCGTTACTTAAATTGAATCTTTGTTAAAGTTTTTTTATGTAAAGGATCGTTAAGAGAGATTAATGAAACAAAAAAAGAATCTGGCGTTTTTTTCTTCTTCGGTATTTAAAAGAATATTTTCCATCATTTTATTCTTTATTTTCGCTGTCATTCTATATAACTACGTCAACAAAGTGTTTCTATTAAAAGATCGAATGGAAGCTTCCAATTTTTTTGTTAATGAACCGAAAAACTCAATAAATGTTCTTTTTCTGGGAAGCAGTCATGTCCTTTGTGGAATAAATCCTCTAATTATTTGGAATGAACAGCAGATCACATCCTATTCACTGGCTACCAATGCTCAGATGCCTTATGCAAGTTTGATGCTTGCCAGATTATCTCAAGATTTTCAAAAGCCGAAACTTATCGTCTTAGACGTATATATGTTTCTCAGAGAAGTTAATTTTGATGCATCTGAATGGAATCATAAGGCACTGGATCCATTTCCTCTTACACTAAAGAAAGCAGTTTCCATCATCCACACTGAAAGAATTCAGAATAAAATGGAGTTTCTATTTCCTCTTGTAAAATACCATTCCAGATTAATGAAAGAAGAATTATCAAATCAAGATTTTCTATACCCGTTTATAAATACAACAAGTTTGCTGAAAGAGTATACATATTTCGATTCCATTTATGAGTTCAAGTTTTTACAGAACCTGAATCAAATTATTGAAAAAAAACCAATTCTTTCTGAAAATGAAAAGACTCTGTTGGAAATGATTCAGTGGGCAAAAGACAATCACATACCACTCCTTTTGACAGCCATTCCCTATCAAACATCACTAACAGATTATCAACAAATCAATTACATCGCTTCAATCGCAGAACAGAATAAGGTTCCATTTCTTGAGCTCAATACGCGGGTTGGTGAGATCGGAATTCATTCGACAACTGATTTTAAAGATAATGGTCACTTGAATGTATTCGGGGCGGAAAAAATATCTTCCTGGTTTGGAAGATATTTGGCGTCGAATTACGAATTGAACAGTTCAAGAGCAAATGATACGGTACAAAATTGGAATGATGCTTACACATATTATGATAATATACATCACCTCAAAGAAATAAATGAACTATCCGATTTCCTCAATCGTATTGACAATCCTCATTATATCAGTGTGCTAACTGGCGGTGATGGAGATTATGACCTGTTGCCCCGTAAGGCTATTGAGAAATTACAGGATTTTGGTTTTATTGGCAATAAAAAGGACCACTCGACCTGTTTTATTGGGATTATTGATCAAGGAAAAGCGGTGATTGAAAAACCCAGTCGAATAGTAGAAGTTAATTACCCTTTTAACGTGTATTTGAATGAATATTTTTATGTTCAAAATTCAACAACGACAACAATACCGATCCAGATCAAATTAAACCATGAAATTGTAGCAACGTATCAACATGGTTTAAACATACTTGTGTATGACAAAGAAAAGGGACTGATTCTTGACAATGTTACATTTGATCCTCAAACAGGTTTAAAAACTGTGAAATAACCCGGATAGGAAATTATGCTTTACACATCTCAAAATTTCTTTTTATTCTTTCCGATTGTATGTCTTTTTTACTATATCATTCCAAAAAAAATCCGTTGGTTTTGGATACTATTTATTAGTTATTTTTTTTATTTTTCTTGGAATCAAAAATTACCATTATTGTTGTTGTTTTCAACCATCATCACATATATTGGAGGCATTGGAATTCAATATTTGAAAAAAAGAGATAAAAAACCTAGGAAATTTGGTCAAAAAATTATTTTATTTTTTTGTATATCAATAAACATAGGAATTCTTTTTTTCTTTAAGTATTTGGATTTTTTCTTCCTTAATCTGAATAAAATATTGAACCGAATCCACTTTATACAAATAGAGAATCCTTTTAGTTTTATTTTGCCTTTAGGTATTTCTTTTTATACATTTAAAGTCATTTCTTATCTGATGGATAATTATCGTGAGAAGATAGATGCGGAAAAGAACTTGTTTAAATATGCTGCTTATGTGGCTTTCTTCCCTACAATTATTTCGGGACCTATTGATAGAGCAATTTCGACAATCCCACAAATTACAGATCCAAAAAAATTCGGTTTTGAAAATGTCAAACATGGCTTGTGGCTGATGCTGTGGGGTTATTTTCAAAAATTTGTCATTGCAGACCGATTGGCTTTAATGGTCAATGAAGTTTTTAATAATCAAGACCTTTATACACACTCAGGCGTTATCGGAATGATTGCTTCAATTTTTTATTCGTTCCAAATTTATTGCGATTTCTCTGGATACTCAGATATTGCGATTGGAGCCGCGCAAGTATTAGGATTTACTGTTTCAGATAATTTTCGCAGACCATATTTTGCAAAAAGTATTGTGGATTTCTGGAAACGTTGGCATATCTCTTTAACGACATGGTTTCGCGATTATCTTTATATTCCATTGGGAGGAAATCGTGTCAGTAAAATTCGGCACCTTCGAAATATTATGATTGTTTTCATAGTATCCGGCCTATGGCATGGAGCAGGGTGGAATTTTATCTTTTGGGGATTTTTACACGGTATTTATCAAATTATTGAAAACTTGTTGACCCCTGTTTTTCATAAGAAACTTCACAATATAAAAACATATGGTACCTTTGGATTTAAACTAGCTCAGACTCTCTTTACCTTCTTCCTGGTAAATTTTGCCTGGATTTTCTTCCGATCAGAATCATTAGAACATGCTTTTACTTTTATCCGTGGTATTTTTCGATTCAATCCAAGTCTATTATTCAATGCCAATTTGTTTACATTCGGGATGGATAGAACGAATTTCGAAATTACCATCTTTTCGCTGATCATCCTTTTTGTTGTCAACTGGCTTCAGCGAGATCAAACAAGCTTGCGAGTGAAAATTGATCATCAGCCCTTGTGGTTTCGATGGGTATTAATTATCGGGTGCATTTTTTTTATTCTGATCTATGGCATTTATGGCCCCAGTTACGAAGTCAATAAATTTATCTATTCAGGTTTTTAATGCAAAAAAGGTTAAGATTGCAGAATCAATTTGATAAATGAGACTATCTGTTTGGATAGAAAATATTCCAATTTCGAAAAATGATTGATTTTTACTAACACTGGCATTTATTTCAAATTTCCATTGTCAAGGAAAATTGAAATAAAGATCTGCGCAAAACCAATAAAACTACAAATTTTGCACCTGATATAATTGAGGCATGAGTCGTTTAGGAATCGATCCAACCCTTTTACTTTTCAGAATTATCACGCTGCTGATAGCTTTTTCTTTCCATGAGTTTTCTCATGCGTTCACGGCTGATAAATTTGGAGATATGACACCGAGGAAAGACGGTCGTCTGACGTTAAATCCTGTCCGGCATTTGGATCTCGTTGGGTCCATCATGCTGATTGCCACTGGTTTCGGATGGGCAAAGCCGGTCCGTATTAATCCAGCTGTAATTGAGCGGAAATCAAGAGCTGGATTAATGATCGTTTCTTTTTCAGGGCCATTGTCGAATTTCCTGCTGGCAGTTGCAGCCGGGCTTTTATTTCGTTTTTTGCAATCGGAATCTTTTTTTCAGGCATCGCAATTATTGTATTTCTTTGGGACATTTTTGGTTCAATTTATTTATATCAATTTGAGTCTGATGATTTTTAATTTGCTTCCATTTGCTCCCCTGGATGGACATGAGGTTTTTGGCTTTTTTATCCCGCAAAGATTTAAGCCCCTCTGGAATAGCTTCCAAAACTATGGCACGATGATCCTGTTGGTAGGATTTTTGATTCTGCCATATTTCCGAATTCACATTTTTTCATCTTTTCTTTCACCAATAGTTCTCGGTTTATTTCGTTTAATTACGGGAGGCAAATAATCATGGCGGTACAAATTACAATCATTGGATTAGGAGAAATTGGTACTTCATTGGGGCTGGCGTTGCAGTATCAGAAAGAACAAATTCTCCGAATCGGATCGGATATACATAAATATGCCGAACAAAATGCACTGTCAGTCGATGCAATAGATCGAATTGAACACAATATTTTCGATGCAGTCAAAGACGCAGATATTCTTTTTTTAGCAATTCCTGTCGATGAAATTGAATCAGTCCTGAAATTGGTTGGCAGTGATTTAAAAGAAGAATGTGTTGTCTTTGAGACTGGTTTTGCAAAAACAGCAGCAAAAAGATGGGCGAATCAATATTTAAAAGTCCCTTCGCATTTTGCAGGCCTTTATGCAGCTGTTAATTCCTCACGGCTGAATGAACCTTCTGATGAATTCCATTCGGCACATGAAGATCTTTTTAAAAATGGAACACTCTTTATTTCTTCAACAGCGGATACAGATCCCAATGTTGTTAAACTGGCATCTGACCTGTCCTCATTAATTGGTTCTCATAGCACTTTTTGTGATCCGGAAGAGTTGGATGGATTGATCGCCTCCATATTTAATGTACCCTATTTGATGAGTAACGTAATTTTTAATACAGCCAAACGACAAAATAGCTGGCGCGAAGCACGCAAATTGGGCGGTAAGCATTTTGCCCAAATGACAGCGTCTGTAACAAAACAGCCTGACCGTGAACTGTATGGGAAATTTTTACTGGAAAATCGAGAAAATACGCTGCGATTAATCCATGAATTTATGCTTACGTTGAAAGAATACCGCGATGCAATCCAAAATGAAGATGAAAGTGTATTAAAAACTTTACTTACAAATAATAACGAAGACAGGGAAAAATGGCTGAAGGATTACGAGTCAACAGAATGGCGCCATGAAGGCGAGACGAACACACATAGCCCCACTACCGGTGAATTTCTCGGACAGCTTTTTTTTGGCGGATTGGCCAGAAAGAAAAAAAAGTGAACCAACAGTATGTTGAAGTTTCGGATCTCGAGCAGCGCTTTTTTTGTTATATGGTTCTTTGCAGCAATCATGCTTTTTATACCGGTTGGACAACCAATCCGGAACGCAGAGTGAAGGTTCACAATTCCGGACGTGGTGCTGCCTATACAAAAACGCATTGTCCTGTTACGCTGGTTTATGTGGAAGAATTGTCATCCAGGCATGATGCGATGCTTCGCGAAATCGAGATAAAAAAAATGTCTCGTGAAAAAAAGATACGATTGTCGGAAGAATGGCTGAACAACAAGAATTAAATACTTCCATGATCATCGATCACTATCATTTTGAAACGTTAAGGAATTGAATTTTGGAAGAACAAACATTTCATTCCGGATTTGTCAGCATTATCGGACGGCCAAATGTCGGCAAGTCTACTTTGATTAATTATTTGCTGGGTCAGAAAATCGCAGCCGTTTCTCCCCGCCCCCAAACGACTCGCAGATTGCAATTGGGAATCATCACCACGGAAACGTACCAGTTGATTTTTGTGGATACTCCTGGAATCCATAAACCTCAATCAAAACTGGGTGAGATGATGAATGACTCGGCTCTGGGAACGTTGCAGGATGTAGATTGCATTGCGTGGATGGTTGATGGGACGATGCTTCCTACAGAAGAAGACCGCGTCATAGCCAATCAGCTTCAGAAAATCAAAAAGCAGGATCAAATCCTGCTTGTCATCAATAAAAAGGATCAGATTCCAGCGACTAAAATATCCTCTGTAAAAGAAAATTACCAGACATTGTTGTCAGCCAGGGAGATTTTTTTCCTATCATCAAAAACGGGTGAAGGATGTGATGAGCTGTTGCAGACGATTATCAGCAGATTACCGGAAGGTCCGGCTTTTTATGATCCTGATCAAATTACAGATTTATATGAACGCGAAATTGCTTCTGATCTAATTCGAGAATCGCTATTAAAGAATCTGGATGATGAAATACCGCATGCCATCGCAGTCCGGATTGATGATTACAAGGACCGGTCAGAAACCAATTCCTATATCATGGCGACGCTGCTGCTGGAGCGAGAAACTCACAAAGGAATCGTGATTGGGAAAAATGGCGAGATGATCAAAAAGATTGGTCTTGACGCCAGACGTGAGATTGAAAAAATGGCTGATCGAAAAATTTATCTGGAACTGCGCGTCAAGGTGGAAAAAAACTGGCAAAACAATCCACAGATTTTAAAAATCCTCGGATATTCAAAAAAAGATTAGACACCATCAGCCTGGAATATTCCAGACTGTTTTTTATCTATGACAGGCTTCTGTATTTTTGAAAACCCTCTCCCAGGACTTCGTGAGCATGACCGACAACCATAAACGAATCGGGATCGGATTCGACTACCATTTTCTTTAATTGATTCACTTCATTTCGGCCGATCACGCAATACAGGATCGTCTTTTCTTCACCGGAATACCCCCCTACACCTTTCAATTGCGTGACACTGCGGTCCAGGATTTCGATAACCGCTTGCGTAATTTTTTCTGGTTCTTTAGTAATAATGATGACATCCCGAAAATAACCGCTGCCTTCCGAAATCATTTCTGCAGCAAAACCGCTGATATAAATGGCAATCAGCCCATAAAGCGCTAAATCCCACCCAAAAGCAATTCCACCCAGTAATACTGAAACAGAATCAGTCAAAAGATAAGATTGAGAAATTGGCAAGCCGAGCCGCTGATTCAAAATTCGACCGATGATATCACTCCCTCCGCTCGTTCCACTACCTTTGTAAACAAATCCGAATCCGATACCCAGAACAACTGCGCCAAACATCATATTCAGAAAAATGTCCTTTGTAATAGCTGAATGGGAAGTCCATATGGATAACAGATCTGTAAAAATTGAAAAAACCGCCACTGAAAAAATGGTTCGGGCGGCGAATTTGATTTTTCCTAAATATTGCCAACCTAATATGAAGAGCGGAATATTTCCGATTAAGGTCATTACACCGACTGGCCAGGATGTGTAATGGTTGGCTACCTGTGCTAATCCGGATACTCCGCCGCTGACCAGTTTTGAAGGAATCAAAAAGAATGCCATACCTGCTGCCTGAATGATACTTCCAATAAAAATGTACAGATAATCTACAATTGTGTCTTTTGTCAGGAGATCGGATAAGAAGTCTTTAAGTTTGTTGTCCATATTCAAATTTGCCTGTTCGAAATAAAAAGAAGAAAAGTTAGTCGGCACATTACACAAGAAAATATCAATGCAGTCAAATTCAAATTTTACTCGATTCTTATGGGGAACAGCCGAATTCTTGAACCTTTTTGATTCAGCAACTGTATGTTTTTCTTTTTCGTATGTAATTTAAGTATTTTTTTGAGCCGTCTATTTCCATGGTATTGTAAAAAAACACATTACAGCAACTGTTATTTGAAATGGGTACTACTTTGAGAATAATGAAAGAATAAATGTTCCGAATTCCGTTTTTCTGAAGCTCATAAGTTGACAAGCGGCAATACGGATGCAGTGAGTTGGAATTCACATCTTTGGAAGGGTAATAAACGCTGTCTGCAGTCCGTACCTGCTTGATGGAAAATACGTATAATGAGATGCATGGATTTTTGGGGTATCGATAAACTATCTTCTGACGATTCAATGTTTTGAGGAAGAATAAACAACACGATTTTTCTGAAAACCCTTGTGAATCAGTGATCAGTCTTAGGACTGAGGTCAGAGATTTTTGGAGAAGGTATGCGAAGTAAAAAAAATCGAAACTGGATGCTTGAAATTATATTTTTTTCAATAATCTTGTTCTCCGGTTGTCAAAAGAACATCGAAAATACAACGGAACTGTTAACCCTGCCGATTGTGACTGGTACGATTTCGAATTCCCTGACATTTATTGGTAATGTAGCGTCCAGTCAGTCTTCAGAATTAACCTGGCGTACCACTGGTGTAGTGGAAGAGGTGCTGACTTCTTTAGGAAATTCAGTTGAAGAAGGACAGGTTTTAGCTGGTTTAGAGGTTGAATCTGTTCCAGCAGAGGTACCCAATGCAGAAATCTCATTCATTGAAGCTCAAGATGCTCTGTCTGATTTACAGATTTCTGAAACAGCCAAAGCCCAGGCATACAAAGATTTGCGGGATAAAGAAGTTGCTTTGCGGGATGCAAAACTGTTTGCTGAGGGTCTTAAATATCCGGTTGCCAGTCAGGAGGATATTGATGCTGCAAAAAAAGTGATGGATGGGGCAAAAGATGCGTATGAAAATGCTGCAACAGAATACCAGAGTGTAATTTTAAGAGATCACCTGGATGAACAGAAAAAATCTTTATATCAGACGCTTCAAGACACACTGAATAGCTATGCCAAAGCGTATGATCTTTGGCTGTATGATGTCAACAATACTTCGGAAAAGACTAAAGAACAGGCAGCCGCTGACATAAAAGTTGCAGAAGCAGCTTACGAACAGGCATTAAAAACGTTTAAGACTTATGCAAAAGGATTCCCGCGTGATAAAGACCTGAAACCGGCTCAACAGACACTGGCTGATACTCAGGAGAATTATGGAAAACGATACATCGCTGCGGATATCAGTGGGACAGTCACAATGATCAATGCGCGCCCTGGAGATTATGTAACGAAGGGTACAGTCGCAATCCGAATTGATAATCTGGATAGAATTTTTATTCCGATTAATATTTCTGAAATTGATATCGTAAAAATTGAGAATGGACAGGAAGCTGACGTAATTCTGGATTCAGTAGCTGAAAAAACTTTCAAAGGCATTGTTTACAAAGTATCCAGGCAAGGTGATGAATCAAATAATTCGGTTTCCTTTGAGACTTTTGTGGAAATCATGGATCCGGATAATTCTATTAAAGTGGGTATGACTGCGGAAATTCATATCATCCTTGAAAAGAAAAGCGGAGTGATGCTTACAGCTTCTAACGCGATTTATAAAGAAAATGACCAATTTTATCTGGAAATATTAAAGGATGGTAACAGAAAAAAAATACCTGTCTTGACTGGAATGACGGATGGAACCATTACTGAAATATCGTCTGCTGAAATATCCGAAGGTGACCTTGCAATTGTCCCTTCGACTGACTCTCATTTATTGTCAGAACTTGGTTTGCCAAACGCTGAACTTCAGGAAGATTCGGGTACATTACCGTCACCGTTTTCAAATCATATGAACGATCAGGAAGCATCAGATGCCAATTTTGCACTTTCCGAACCTACATTTCAAACGACTCCGATTTCGATCAGCAAAAATTAGAATAACTGATTGAATACTGAATCAGTTAATATTAGAGGAATTCTTTATGGATCAAAAGATGGAAACAAAAATTAAAAAGCCACGATCGAAGGCAACCATAACTATTTGGATTTTAACTGGAATTATTTTATTAGTGGTTGCCGTTGGAGTTTTCAATTATCTGCGAATGCAGAAGCAGATTAAAAAAGTAAATGAAGAAATTATTGCGAGTCAGGTTGATACTGCCTTTATCAAAAAAGGGGATTTGTCCGAGAAGCTGGAAGATATCTCCGGAACTGTTCGACCCAACCAATCCGTTTATCTTTACTGGCAGATCAGTGGTACGGTTACCGAAGTGAACGTTGCGTTGGGTGATCCTGTAAAAAAAGGAGATATTCTGGCAGCATTGGACAGCAGCACGATTGATTCTTCAGTGATTGAGGCAGAAGTAACAAAGGAAGAAGCGGAAGAAAAATTGGAACGTCTCTATACCTCATCGCTGAATCTTGCTGAAGCAATGTCCAACGTAGCTGCAGCAAAAAAAGCAGTACAGGATGCGCAGGATGCTCTGGATGCACTGGGGGTTGTTCGAGAAGATGAAATCGAGATTGGTGTTTATTATAACGATTATATAAAAGCAAAAGAAAACTACGAAAAAGCGCTGGACAATTTTGAAACAATGCGCGAAAGACCTTTGGATGATGTGGATCGGCAGCGTGCTGTTCAAATGGTTGAAGGGACCCGTTCCGGAATGGAAAGTGCTTTGTCGATGTACAACTGGTATAACGGCGAAGTGGATGATCTGGAAAAACAGCAGGCGGAAGCAGCTTTGCTGCTGGCCCAGGCACAGTATGATGATGCGGTCAGAGCTTATGAAAAAATTAAGAGCGGACCGACCGAATCGCAGATCTCTTCCTTGCAGGCGCAAATTAACGCCGCCGAAGCAATTATGAAAACAGCCTATATTGTTGCGCCGATTAATGGTACTGTAGCCGAAGTTGGTGCAAAACAATTTGATGTAATTGCTTATGAATCCACCTCCTCTTCTCGTGATGTGATGGCTGTTCGGGTTGATGATTTATCATCCTATTTTATTGATATCACGATCAACGAATTAGACATCAATCAAATCTCGATTGGACAAAAGGTGATGATCTCATTCGATGCCATCCCATTAAAAGAGTATTCCGGAACCATCACCAATATCTCCAATGTTGGTACTGTTTCAGAAAGTTCCGTTTCGTTTTCATTGACGGTAAAAATGGATCAAGTGGACGACAAAGTAAAAGCCGGCATGATGGCTGATGTTGCGATTGTTACGAAAGAAGCCATTGGGGTTTTATATGTTCCTGCTGCCGCTATCTCCATGAACACAGATGGAATAAGGACGGTAAATAAAAAGAATGATGATGGAACATATTCAGACATTGCAGTTCAGTTGGGGATGAAGACTGACTCCAATATTCAAATTATTTCAGATCAGATTCAAGAGGGTGACGAAGTGAAAATCAATTTGCCTTCCATGGATATGAACACAAGATTCCCGATGGGTGGTATGGGATTTGGCACGGGTCCAGGGGGCGTACCCGGAGGCGGAGCCGGTGGGCCTCCTTCAGGTGCAGGCGGCGGCAGACGTCCCCAATAGAAAGGATGTGAATTCATGACAGATAAAAACGGAAAAAATGTAATTCATACAGAGCATTTAAAAAAATATTACATTATGGGCGATATCGAGGTCAGAGCGCTGCATGATATCAGTCTGGATGTTAATTACGGAGAATTCACAGCCATTATGGGTCCATCCGGCTCCGGAAAAACGACCTTGATGAACATTCTCGGATGCTTGGATCGTCCAACGGGAGGAAAATACATCTTGGATGGTACTGATGTCTCTGAAATGGATGATTCAAAATTGGCTGAGGTGCGAAATAAAAAAATCGGTTTTGTGTTTCAGAGTTTTAATCTTCTTTCCAGATCATCAGCTCTGGAAAATGTAATGCTACCGCTGTTGTATTCAAAAAATAAAGCCCATGCAAAAGAGCGGGCAATCGAAGCACTTGATTTAGTCGGTTTGGGTAATCGTCTGGGACATAAACCTAAGGAACTCTCTGGCGGACAGCAACAGCGTGTTGCCATTGCCCGGGCATTGATCAACGATCCGGAAATCATCATGGCTGATGAGCCGACGGGTAATTTGGACAGTAAGTCCGGTAAAGAGATCATGCAAATCCTGATCAGCTTAAATCAGGACAGAGGAAAGACGGTTCTTATGGTTACGCATGATCCGAAGATTGGGCGCCAGGTTCCTCGTGTTATCAGCGTTTTTGATGGCATGATTGGAACCGAAGAGGAGCAGGAAATTATAAAAAATTGGCAGAGCCCCGATTTTCTGGATGTTACAGGACTAAAAAATCCGGATCCCGCCAATGTACCACTTCCGAAGGACAAAGGAAATTCGGATGGTAATGGGCAGGGGAAAAATGAAAGCAAACCATCTGCAGCAAGGGCGTTAGCTGAGGCATTTGGGAAGGATTATGACGATGATTTGGATGAAGAAGAAGAATCCTCAGCTGCTGATGCTTTAGCAGAGGTTTTTGGGAATGGGAAAAAGCGGACGAATGAAGATCAATCGGGAGAAAAACAGCTCTCGAAGGAACCGGCAAAGGGAAATATTGAGGGAGGAGCTGCATGAATATCAGTACACTAATTGTTGAAGCGCTCCGAAATTTGCTTTCTAATAAAATCAGGTCACTATTGACGATGCTGGGTATCTTTATTGGTGTCGGAGCAGTGATTGCGATGATGTCGATTGGTCAGGGAGCACAAAATTCAATTACTGAACAAATGAGCACATTGGGGACCCGGACACTCTATTTATCGCCTGGTAATTTTACAGAAAATGTACGAAATCCCCAAAATCTGACAAATTCAGACGTTTCTGCAATCGAAGCGCTGGGTGTTGCCGATATTGTAGCTCCGACGATTTCTCAGTCTTATACAATTTCTCAGAGCAACGGTAACACAGTGAATGCTTCCGTTACGGGAGTCATACCGGATTATCTGGATCTCAGCAACTATGAAATTGAAAAGGGTACGAATATCACTCAGGATCACATGGACGCAAAATCAATGGTGGTTCTGATCGGATCTGAAATCAGCGAATCTTTGTTCAGTGATACCAATAGCAGCGTTGTCGGTGAAACGATACGAATCAGCGGGCAACCATATACCGTTATTGGAATTCTAAAATCAAAAGGAAGCTCCAACATGGGATTCAGTCAGGATCAGGTTATTTTTATCCCATTGACAACGGCTCAAAATCGGTTGATGACACGACAAAAAAATACAGTCAGCCGTGTTTCCATTAATGTTAAAACAACCGTCCAAATCGATAAAGCGCAGGAACAGATCGAAACGCTAATTCGCGACAGACACGGTATTTTTGAAGGAAATCCGAGTGACTTTACGATCATGAATACACAGGAATTATTGGATACCTTAAATTCCATTTTGAATACTTTTGTTTTATTCCTGGGAGGAGTTGCCGGTATATCGTTGCTGGTTGGCGGTATTGGAATTATGAATATTATGCTGGTTACTGTGACAGAACGCACCAAAGAAATTGGTCTTAGAAAAGCTCTTGGAGCAAAGAATCGCGATATTCTGGCCCAATTTTTGGTTGAATCCTCTGTTTTGAGTCTGGTTGGCGGTATTTTGGGTATTCTGTTTGGTCTTGGTTTGGCTTCATTAATCGCATATATTGCTACGGTATCCGGCACAGAAATCCAGGCTTCTTTCAATCCGTTATTTATCCTTGGCTCAACTTTATTTTCTATTGCGATTGGATTGTTTTTTGGAATCTATCCGGCAAACCAGGCGGCCAGGCTGCAACCCGTCATTGCATTACGGACTGAATAAAAGGAAAGTAAACGATGAAAGCTGTCAGGCTTTGGACAGAGCGATTAAAACGAAAGTTTCACACGATACAATGGCAGATCACGCTGTTAATTACTGTTAGTTCGGTCATTGTGTGTGTGGCGGTATTGGCGTATCGTTTTATTCGAACTTCTTATGAGCTAAGCCAAAGCAACAACAGCACTATTATTGCCAATGCAGTAACGCAATTGTTGCATGATCCGTGGGTGAAAAATGTTTTCCTTCATGATCAGGAAAGTGAATGGATCAAAGAACAGGAACATTTCAGAATCCCGCCACATGATCTCAATTTGCAATGGGATAATTTTGAAGCCGACTTGCGTGTTAACACGAGATTTTTTTTGAAAAACAGAGTGCTCATGTATTTTGTGACTAAATCGCAAGAGATTATTCCAATTTCCTTAGGAGGTTCTGTTCCGCTTCCATTAGAAGATCTGGATCCAGGCACTGCAAATGTGATCAAGGAAAGCGCCTTATCGCTGTCTGAAAAGGGGATGACCAATTCCATCGACGGTCAGATTATTGTTTCCGAAAACAAATATTCAATGGCGCTGGTCCCCTATCGAGATGAAAGCAACACTGTCGCAGGCAATTTTTTCTTGTACGTCACCCAGCCAAGCTCCTGGGAGATGATTCGTGCCATATTCATTTCCTCCATGATGAGCTTTTTACGGTTGATTGGATTTGCTGCGATACTGGGTCTAATTGTTGGTTATATTTTTTCAAAAAAATGGTTTCTTTGGTTTGAGACGATTTCCAAAGCAGCTAATCAATGGGCAGAAGGTAATTTTTCTTTCAAAATTCCAGTTGAAGGGCAGCAAGATTACAGCGAACTCTGTATGGTTTCTTCAAAATTGAACAGGATGTCCGATCAGCTTGGGCAATTTGTCCAGACACGGCAGGAATTGGCGGCTTCTGAAGAGAGAAATCGTATTTCAAGGGAGCTGCATGACAATATTAAACAACAGGTTTTTTCAATCAACATGAATCTTGGCGCAGCGACCGTTTTGATTGAAAAAAAACCGGAACAGGTAAAAGAGAAAATTGAACTAGCCGGAACCCTGACGCAAAATACACTACAAGATCTTGATGATTTGATCGGTACACTTCGTCCTCCTGTAATTTCGGGAGATGCATTAATCGATAAATTGAAACAATATGGGCAAACCTGGCAGAAGAGTTCCGGAATCCATTTGGAGATGAAATTACAGAACTATCCGCCTATGGACGAGAACATGGCTGGAGAAATCTTCCGTATTTGTCAGGAAGCATTATCGAATGTGATGCGGCACAGCAAGGCTGATACCGGCTTTATCGAACTGGAAACGAATGAAATTGAGGTAAAACTGGAGATTCATGACAACGGGCAGGGTTTCGATTTGCACGAACAACAATCCGGCATCGGACTGCAATCAATTCGTGAACGCGTTGAAACGATGAGAGGAACGTTTCACATTCAATCAGGAACAGAAGGAACCACATTAATGATTCAAATTCCTCGGGAAATGAGCTTGTGAAAACGAAAAGATACACAATGTTTTGGCTTTTTGATGAAAATGAAAGAAAAAAATGAAAGCAGGAAAAATGACAGACAAAGAATCCAATAAAATCAGCGTGCTTCTGGTGGATGATCATCCAGTTGTTCGAAACGGGGTTCGGTCCTATTTGGAAACATTGGATGATATTGAAGTAATTGGAGAAGCAGGCAGTGGACAAGAAGCCATCGAATTTGTGAAATCAAATATTCCGGATGTCATTTTGATGGATTTGTTGATGGAAGGCATGAATGGTGTTGAAGCGACAAAAATCATTAAACAGATCAGCCCTCGCACGCATATTGTTGTATTAACATCTCATCATGATGATACGCTTGTATTTCCAGCCATGAAAGCCGGTGCGCTTTCATACGTACTGAAAATTATTACTCCGGAAGAACTTATTAATGTGATTCGAATGGCAGCGAAAGGAACCGCAATTTTATCTCCTGAAATCGCAAAAAAACTGATGAGTGAATTGCATGATCGTCCTGACCGCGTGAAGGATCCTTTTGCAGAATTAACAGAACGGGAATATGACGTGCTTGAGTTGATTGCTCAGGGAAACAATAATAACGATATAGCAGAAAAACTTTTTATTACGGAAAAGACAGTAAAAGGATATGTCTCAAATATTCTTCATAAGCTGCATTTGTCAGATCGAACGCAGGCGGCTGTATTTGCATGGCGTGAAGGTTTGTTTGAAAATCGGAATACCCTGGGAAAATTAGGATAGTTCTCTGTCTGGTCATCGGACCTGGACTTCCATATTGGAGTGATTCAAAATGATGCTGAAAAAACTAAATCGAAAAGGGCTGCTGATTTTCATATTGATTCTGATCATGAGTGGCTGTTCCCTTATCTCAAGAATTCCATTGAATCAGCGTGATGAGTCTCAAGATTTGACTTTTACTGCTGTTTCTGGAACGATTGATAATTCGATCGGTTTCATCGGAAATGTTGCCTATAATCAATCCTCCCAATTAACCTGGAAGGCTGAAGGTGTAATTGGAGAAGTGTATGTGAAGTTGGGTGATTCGGTAAAAAAAGGTGATGTGTTAGCGGAACTGGAAGTCGATTCCATGCGATCCGCTGTGATACTGGCAGAAAAAACCTTGATAGAGGCTCAGGAGATGTTACAGGATGTCATGGAATCTAAAACAGCAAAAATGAATGCCCTGTCGACGTTGACTGTTAATGAGATCTCATTGAAATCAACCAAACAGGCACAAGAATCTTTATATTATCCGAGAGCCGATCAATTGACGATTGAACTGGCATATGATGCATATATGTTATCCGTTGAAAGATTTAACTATGCGAAAGCTGATTATGATTCGGTAAAGAATACAAAAGGCTGGGAAGACCTGGCTCGACAAACGTACTATGAATCTTATCTCACTTCATATAATTCCATGATTGAAGCTTATGACAATTGGATGTGGACGAAGGGCCAACCAAGTGACACGGACCTGGCAGTTGCCCAAGGCGCAGTTACTGTTGCCCAGCAGGCTTATGATGATGCTTTAAAAGAATACCAGACCTATGAAAGAATGCCACGCCAGGAAGATGTACATGAAGCAGAGATTGCAGTTTCGAATGCCGAAAATGCTTTCAACAAACGGAAAATCATCGCTTCTATGGATGGGACAGTGACTTCTGTTCAGGCTGAAGCAGGTCAGTATGTTAAACAAGGTGATTCTGCTTTTGGGATTGATGATAAGAGCAAAGTATTAGTTCCTCTACAAGTTTCGGAGATCGATATTCATCAGATATTCATCGGACAAAATGCTCGTATTGTATTGGATGCTGTTCAAGAGAAAACCTACTCCGGAGTAATTCGTGACATTTCTGATCTGGGTGAAGAAAAGAATTCGGCCGTAACATTTGAATCCCTTGTGGAAATAACCGATCCGGATCAGCAGATCAAAGCAGGGATGACTGCGGAAGTTCAGATTCTGTTGGAGAAAAAGGAAAACGCTGTTTTAATTCCGATCAATGCAGTCAGCGCTGTAAACGGGAAAAATACAGTATCCGTATCTTCTGACGGAGGATGGAAAACGGTAAATGTTACAACTGGAATTACTACCGATCTTCTGGCAGAAATCACGGACGGAATTTCTGTGGGCGATGTTGTGAAGGTTCCTGAGATTAATTCAAAGATTTATGCATATCTCGGCATTATGCCGCAGGAATCCGATCTAAAACAGGATGGATTGATCGGGGCGGAGATTCCTTTTATTCAAAAAACAGGCGAAACAGAGAAATCAGTGGAACAGAAGACAGACGATCTCTCTGGAAGATTTGACCAGAATGAAATGGCTCCCACGGCAGGATCTGGAGATATACCCTCATTTCCTCCATCGGGGCTAAAAAATGAGGACATGATTAAGCGAACTCCGGCATCAACTCTTGAATAAAAATAACCAGTTCGGTGGAACCTTGGACTGAAAGGTATGAAAGTATGGATCACAAAATTGAGAAGAAAAAAACAAATCGAAAGCCAGGCTGCATTATTGCTGTGTTAATATTGGCACTCATACTGCTGATTGCAGCGATAATTGGTATTTCGGTATTCCAACAACAACAAATACAGACAGCATTGCTACTGGCGGCATCCGGTGAAGTTGAAACTACAAAAATAAAAAAAGGTCCGCTTACGATGGTTGTGGAGGATATAACTGGCACTGTTCGATCCAATCAATCGGTAGATTTGTATTGGCAGACAAGCGGAACGATCAGTGAAGTTAATGTTGCAGCAGGGGATTTGGTAGAAAAAGGGGACATTCTGGCAGCATTAGATCCGCAGACCCTGGATCAGGATATCCTTAACGCTGAACTTGAACTGGAAGATGCTCAGGATGCCATGGAGGAATTGATCGATAATTCAACAGCGTTATCCGAGGCATTATCCGCTTTGGTTACTGCACAAAAAGAAGTTGAAGATGCTCAGAAATCACTTGACAGCATGGATGTTTCACGGGCGACCGATCTGAATATTGATCTAGCATATGAAACATATTTAGAGGCTCAGGATGATTATGACGCCGCAATTGCCAAGTTTGAGACGACTCGTGATTATGATGCTGCCGATGCCACCCGAATAAAACGATTGGGAGATGTTGGCGGATATCGGTCTGTCCGGGACAATGCATTGGCGCAATATAACTGGTATCTGGGACAAATTGATGGATTGGAACGTCAAATTCGCGAAGGAAGATTGATCCTGGCCAAAGCCACTCTGGAAGAAAAACAGTATCAATATGATCAATTGATCAATGGACCTTCTGAGGCGAAAATAAATGCAGCGCAGGCTGCAATTGATGCCGCACAGACAAAAATGGATTCATCGAATATTATCGCTCCCTTTACAGGGACGGTAACAAAAATTGATGCAAAAACCAACGATATCATTGCTTATGATTCCTCAACTGCACTGAGAAATATTTTTGCTGCCCGGATTGATGATATTTCAACGTTTTTTATTGATTTTAGTGTTTCTGAGTTATATATCAATTACATTCAGCTTGATATGCCAATTCAAATCAGCTTTACTGCAATTCCGGAAAAAGTGTATCATGGTATTGTGACAAACATCTCTGATACTGGAGAAACATCAGGCCAATCTGTTTCATTTAAAATTTCTGTCGCTTTAACCGACTCTGATGAGAAAGTCAAATCAGGAATGACTGCGGACATTAAGATTGATATTTATTCTTTAGCGGATGTTTTATATGTTCCGCAGACATCCATTTTGTTGGAAAAAGGAAAATACTGGATTCGTCAAAAGAAAGCCGATGGTTCTTTTGAAGATAATGAGGTCACAATCGGTGTGATCAGCGGACCAAACGTCCAAATTCTGTCTGACCACTTGAAAGAGGGGGATGAGATTGAATTGGATGTTTATGGCAAAAAAGAGGACGTTTCAACGAATTTTCCTTATTGGATGATGGGAAGACCAGCCGGTTTTTAGTGATTCTCCCCATATTTCGAATCGCTGAAAGATTTCTTGTTTGGAGCAAAGACCATAGTATAATAAGCGTTACATCGAAAAGCATTTTTCCCGGTTCCGGGAAAAATG
Organism: Flexilinea sp.; assembly: GCA_026645735.1. GTDB lineage: Bacteria > Chloroflexota > Anaerolineae > Anaerolineales > Anaerolineaceae > Flexilinea. The sequence goes on along the minus strand of JAPKMT010000018.1, from coordinate 33,670 downwards.
CTTTTCAGCATATATACAATTGAAGGAAATTTGGTTCTTATTTATGAAAATATTAATTGCTTGTGATATGGAAGGTATCAGCGGTGTAACACGCTGGGAGCATTGTGACAGTAACCATTCTGAATATGCACGATTCCGCAAACTAATGACGCAGGATGTCAATGCAGTCATTGACGGGGCGTTTATCGCAGGAGCGGATGAAATTTATATCGGAGACGGACATAATCGGGGGCAAAATCTGTTGATTGAAGAACTGGATCACCGCGTTTTTTATAATAACGGAACATTTTCTCCCTGGAGTATGATGAATGGTATCGATCAGAAAATTGATGCGGTAATGTTCGTTGGATATCATGCCAAAGCCGGAACCGGAAACGCGATTCTCGCCCATACGTGGTCCAAAGAAGTTCTTGATTTAAAAATCAACGGCAATTCCATGGGCGAATTCGGATTGAATACGATGATTGCGGGGCATTTTGAAATTCCTGTAATATTGGTGAGCGGAGATCAGGCCATTGCAGCAGAAGCAAAAGCACTTGTACCTGAAATTGAGACAGCGATTGTGAAACAGGCTACCGGTTATTTTTCCGGTTGTTGCCCGACTCCAGAACAGACACAGGCGCTTTTAAAACAAAAAACAAAGAAAGCAGTGGAGCATTTTCTGGCAGAAAAGACATTCGTGCCGCTGAAAATTACTGCACCGATTGATGTTGAAGTGGAATTCCATATGCCGCATATGGCTGAAGCTGCAGCCAGATTGCCGGGCGCCGAACGCAGATCTGGCCGGTCTGTTGGAATGGTCTGTCAGAACGTTCCCGAAGCGTTTGCTGCTTTTCGGACAATGTGTAACTTAATTTAAGCAAAACAACGTTGTAAAAAAATTACTGAATAATTACTTGTCGCAATCGAGATAACGACTCGTTTCCTGGAATTGAGGCATGCTTTTTGCACCTCTATGCCGGAAGGACGAATTAATAACAAAAAAGATCATCTATGAAAAGGTTTAGAGGGAGGATGCAGTCCGAACAAAATTTCCGTTTCTTGATGTCTGATATTTGAAAGGATCGGATAATCAAATGAAATACTACTCAGATTACAAAGGATCAAGACAAAATGATCGGCAATTGTATCGGGCTTTAATCGTAACCTTATGCGGGAATGTTTTCCTGGCTGTCATCAAATCCTTAGCGGCAAAATATTCAGGCAGTTCGGCGGTAACTGCCGATGCGTATAATTCAATTTCCGATGTTCTTTATTCCATCATGCTGGTGATCGGATTGCTGATTGCAGTCCGTCCGGCTGATATATCTCACCCACAGGGACATCGCCGTTTTGAACCCCTGGTTGGATTGGTCATCAGTGTTTCCATGGCATGGGCAGGATATCAGGCGGTAGCGGATTCCATTGATAAAATCATCCACGGCACTCGGGCATTCGATTTCGGTTTTCCATCGCTGGTCTTACTCTGTTCAGCGATGATTAAGGCGCTAATGTATTGGGTGATTAATCGGATTTCCCGCAAGATTAACAGCCCTACTTTAGGGACAGCAGCGATTGATAATCTGATGGATACAATCACTTCCTTTACTGCAATCATGGGTATCATTGCCGCCAGGTTCATCTCTCCGTTGGCTGATCCGATCGCCGGTATTCTGGTTTCCATTTGGATTTTCCGTGCAGCATTTAAGGCTCTTAAAGAGAATTTGGATTTTCTAACAGGTGCTGGCGCTAAAGAGACCGAACGCGAAGATTTTCGGAAAATCATTGCTTCCGTCCCGGGAGTTATCAATGTTCACCAGATCTTTTCGGAATATGTTGGCACAAAACTTCTTCTGGATATCCATATCAATGTGGATGGAAATACAACTTTGTACGAAGTCCATACCATTGAGTCCGAAATTGAGTCCCGCCTTACTGAAAATCCGGAAGTCGAGCGTGCTTACATTCATATTGAACCGCCAGAATTTGATTAAGTATCAAATTGATTCATACATTATTAATTTCTTTATGATTTCGTACATTTATCCAGCAATTCCAAATAACGAAAAGAATAATTGTTGTTGTGACGTAGTTGCGCTTCGCACAACTACGTCACAACAACAAGATCTCCCATTTTTCTCAAAAGGCTTCACCAAATTTCGAATTACTGACATTTATCAAGTTTTGTGATTATACTGGTTTTACCTTTTTTTATCTGGAAGAGGACGTACATCATGAGAGCGGTCATCCAAAGAGTTTCGCATGCAAAAGTAACTGTCGAGGGAAAAGTAATAAGTGAAATTAACGATGGTTTATTAATCCTGCTGGGAATCGGTCCTGATGATCAGGAGGAGAATGTAAAAATGATGACAAAGAAAATTGCAGCACTGCGTATATTTCAGGATGACCAGGATAAGATGAATCTTTCGGTTCTTGATTGCAGCGGAGAAGCACTGGTTGTATCTCAATTCACGCTTTATGCCGATGTACGTAAAGGAAATCGTCCATCTTTTACAGGTGCAGCTTTACCAGACACAGCCGCACCGTTAGTCGATCGGTTTGTGACCTTGATGCGTGAACAAGGAGTTCCGACACAACAAGGTGTATTCGGTGCATACATGCAGGTTGAACTCGAAAATGACGGACCGGTAACGATCCTTCTTGAAAATTAGGTGAATGACAGTGAACGATAAAATTCAGGCAATTCTCGATACACTCCCGAAAAAACCGGGTTGTTATCTTATGAAGGATAAAGAAGGCACGATTATTTATATCGGTAAAGCCATTAATCTCTGGAATCGGGTTCACTCTTATTTTCATGAAAGAGGCGATCATGTTCCCAGAATTCGGCAGATGATTTCCCGAATTGACTTCATCGATTGGATCGTTGTGGAATCGGAGTTGGAAGCTCTGATTCTGGAAATGAATCTGATAAAAAAGCACCGGCCGCAGTACAATGTTCAGTTGAAGGATGACAAACATTATCCTTATATCAAAATCGAATATCAAAAATCCTTTCCCAAAATATATATCACCCGACAGATGCAGCAGGATGGATCACGTTATTTTGGCCCCTATACCAGTGTCTGGGCGGTTCATCAAACATTGGATTTACTGAGAAAAATTTTCCCCTATATATCTTGTGACCGGGATATTACCGGAAATGATTTGCGGGCTTGTTTATATTACGATATCAAATTATGTTCCGGCCCCTGCATCGGCGCTATCTCGCAAAAAGAGTACTATGCGATGATTGAAGATCTGGGAAATTTTCTCGAAGGAAAAACAGCGAAAATCGTTAATCGGCTGCAGACAGAGATGGAAAACGCCTCGGATCAACTGCGCTTCGAGAAGGCGGCGATGATTCGAGATCAACTGCAGGCAATTGGCAGAGTAGTAGAAAAGCAGAAAATTGTCAGCAGCGAACAGATGGATTCGGATGTGATCTCAATGGCACGTTCTGAAAACGAAGCTTGTATCCAGATGTTTTTTATTCGCGGCGGTAAACTGATCGGTCAAGAATATTTCATCATGAAAGGCACAGAAGATGTACAAGATTCAGAAGTTCTTACTGAATTTATCAAACAATATTACAACGAAGCGACCAGCATACCGGAGCAAATGTTGCTGCCACAGGAATTAGAAGAAACTCGGATCATTCGTCAATGGTTGAAACAGAAGCAGGGGCGAGGTTGTGTCGAAATAAAAGTTCCTAAAAGCGGCGAAGGAAAAGATCTGGTGAATATGGCAACCGAAAACGCGATTGAGACACTGCGCGCGCTCAAAACACAATGGGAAAATGATACGAACAAACAAAGTGAAACGCTTGCAGAACTGCAGGAAGCTCTAACCATGGAAGTGCCGCCAAATCGTATCGAATGTTATGATATTTCAAATACCCAGGGATCCTTATCGGTTGGATCCATGGTGGTCTTTGAACAAGGAACCCCTCGAAAACAGATGTATCGGCGTTTCAATATAAAAACGGTTGAAGGTCCGAATGATTTTGACAGTATGACCGAAGTCCTGACGCGCAGGTTGAAACGATGGCAGGCTGCCCAGGAAAAAAATCAGGAGGCAGGTGGAAACCCGGATATTTCGTTTGCTTTGCTTCCGGATTTGATCATCATGGATGGCGGAAAAGGTCAGCTTGGCCGTGCTGTTGAAGTGCTGACCGAATTCGGATTGCGAGATCGTGTGTTTGTTGTCGGACTGGCAAAACGGGAAGAAGAGATATTTATACCGGGAAAAGCGGATCCTGTTATTTTGCCGAGACACTCCCAAATGCTCTATCTGGTTCAGCGCATTCGTGATGAAGCGCACCGTTTTGCGATTACAGCACACCGTAATCGCAGGACAAAGGAAGGATTAGCCTCACAACTGGAGAAGATTCCTGGAATCGGACCGGTGAAACGGAAGGCGTTATTGAAAAAATTTGGCACCATAGAAAATATCGCACAAGCTGAAAAAGCCGAACTCCTTCTGGTTAATGGAATCTCTGAAATCAATGCAAAGGCGATCCGGGATTATTTCGGATAATTGAGCCAATTTCATTCCTTTTCGATGGACAACTGTTTTATTCAGTAGGTCAGTTAAAAATTTTAAAATTCCGATTAGAATGTCAGCAAATCAAAATATTGGCATACCTTATATATCTGGTCGTAAATAACCCCATATTTCAAATCACTGTTCGAATATTTTCGGTGATGCAAAATTCTAAAAAACAATTTACAATAGAAATACTCTGATAATAAATCCATAAAGGAAAAGACAATTATGGCACAAACACCTGTTCAAATCCGTAATGATAAACTTGCTGAAAAAGTTGTGAAAGCATTGAATTCAAGACATTTCGAAGCATATTATTGCCCGACAAAAGAGGCGGCGCTCGAAAAAGCATTGAGTCTGATTCCCAAAACGGATGTGGTTGCCTGGGGTGGATCTGAAACAATCAAACAAATCGGCCTCTGGCAATATGTGATTGATAACGGTTATACTGTGATCAATCGGGATCTTGGTAAAACACCGGAAGAGCGTACGGAACTGATGCGTAAAGCATTAACCTGTGATACATTTTTGATGAGCTCGAATGCTGTCAGTGAAGATGGACAACTGGTCAATGTGGATGGAAATGGGAATCGCGTGGCTGCATTGATGTTTGGCCCGAAACAAGTGATTGTCATCGCCGGAATCAATAAAGTCGTCAAATCAGCCGAAGATGCTGTTGTCCGAGCGAGAACTGTAGCTGCCCCAATCAATGTGCAGCGTTATGCTGAAAACAAGACACCCTGCAATATCACTGGAACCTGCGAAGATTGCATTTCAGCCGACTGTATCTGTGCAAATGTGGTAACCACTCGTATCAGCCGTCCGGCGAAGAAGATTAAAGTAATCCTGGTTGGAGAATTAATGGGCTTCTAACCGCTTTGGAGGCGAATCAGACATCGCAAGAAAATTGATCATTGATCTGGTAATTTAATGAGCAGAATTCACAAAATTTGGTTTCTGCTCATTATTTGTTATGGACTGACGATTTCTGAAAAACCTGTACAAGCTGTTCGTGACTGAATGATCATCGGTTCTTGTTGAATCAACCAGCAGAATCTACTTTGGATTCGTTTTCTCAATGGGGAGCGAGAATCTGAGGAATTCTTTCTCAATTTTTTGAATCACTGCAAACCGGTAGATTTTTCCTGCGGCGTTTTTCAGTTTTCTAATATTTGAAATGGACCGACATGCGATTTTTCTGGAAGAGAATAATTCTTTACAGAGGATTGCCGGATGCTACAGCTGTTACCAACCTCACTGTTTACAATATAAGCTCCTGGTCCAATCACACTATTGATTCCAATGATTGTTTTCCCTTCAATCCAGGTATTGGGATACAGGATGACATCCCGACCGATGGTTGCATCAACGGAAATGTAGGTCGATGATGGATCGATCATTGTTACTCCTTCCATCATCCATTTCTGATTAATTCGTTTTCTGATGATTTCTTCAGCTTCTGACAAATGTACTCTGTTGTTGATTCCTAACGCTTCCTCTTGATCCTCTAAAATGACTGCTTGCACAGGCAGATGATCCTCATTTGCCAATTCCACCAAATCGGTCAGATAGTATTCACCTTTTGGGGAGATTTTGACGCGTTTAAGAGCCTGCCATAACCATGCGGACTGAAAACAATACAAGCCGACATTGCATTCTTTAATATTCAGAATTTCAGGCGTCGCCTGTGCTTCTTCGACGATGGCTGCCACTGAGCCATCAGCCTGGCGGATTATCCGCCCAAAACCATGTGTATCTTCCTGGATGATGGTTAACATGGAAAAAGCACCGGAATTCGTTCTTTGGGTATCACAGATCCTTTGTATCGATTGTGCACGGAGACAGGGCATGTCGGAATTCGCGACCATGATGTATTCAGCTTTGCCTGCTGCCTGTTCTTCTGCTGCAGCTAGGGCATCGGCTGTTCCAAGCTGCTTTTTTTGAATCGCTATATGAGCACGCCCCTGAATGACGCTTTCCACTTGTTCTGCTCCATGGCCGAGAACAACCACCGGTTTTTCAGGGGTTACTTTTGCGATTTCATCCAGAACGTATAAAACCATCGGTTTTCCGAGGACCGGATGGAGAACCTTGGGAAGTGCCGATTTCATTCGTGTTCCCTGACCTGCAGCTAAGATGACCGGAATAATGGACATAGAATTCATCCTCTGTTTCTTTTTGTTTTCTAACCAGTTGAAAGGCTATCTGATCAACCTTTTACACCGGTTGTTTTGTTTGAATCATAGTAGAAAATGGAAAATCTATCAATGATTTCACCATCCATACAGCTGTTTGAATCGCTGCCATCCATAATTTTAATGCTGGAGAGGAGAAATTGACGTTATTTTTTTCCTTGTTTCACGCGAGAAAACCACAGATTTTCTTTTTTCATTCCAAAGACAGGTCTGCATTTCGTAGTGCTGCATCATAATTGAAAAACCAGTTTATATTTCTAAGAGATTATCCACCGATTTTTTTTATCGAATCATCAAATCAATCATTTTAACCACATCATACATTGCTGCCGCATCATGAATTCGGATAATATCTGCACCATTCATGATTCCTGCGGCTGCGGCTGCGGAAGTTCCTTGTAAACGTGAGTCAACCTCTTTTTGGAGAAAATGACCGATAAAGGACTTTCGGCTGGGTCCAATTAATATCGGAAATCCAATTTTCCTGATTTCCTGCAGATGATGGATGATATCCAGATTTTGTTCAGGAGTCGTGCCGAAACCCATACCCGGGTCGATTATGATCTGTTCATCTTGAATACCTGCTATATGGGCATGATCGATCAGGGACAGTAATTCCGCGCAAACTCCCGCGATGGTCTCGCCGGACCGGCTCAACTGTTTGTTTCGCATGAGCACAACAGGTTTTTGGGAGGTGGCACAAACTGCTGCCATTTTTTCATCATAAAGTGCTCCTCCGATATCGTTGATCCAGTCAGCGCCGATGCAGAGGGCAGCTTCTGCTGTCGCTGCATTTCTAGTATCCACTGACAGGGTAAGTGAGGGAAATTGATTTTTGATGGCATTCAGGATTGGTAACAGTCGTTCTTGTTCTGCCTGAATGGTTATGGTTTCAAATCCGGGGCGAGAGCTTTCAGCACCGATATCAACGATATCTATCCCCGCAGTAATAAATTCTTCGGTTTTCCGAACTGCTTTCTGGATCATTGCATCCGGCGTTCCAAAGATTCCATCTTTAGAAAAACTGTCCGGGGTCAGGTTTAAAATTCCCATTAAATACGTTCGAATTCCCCAACGGAAAACAATGCTTGAAAAATCGATCTTTTCAGTGACAGCAACAATCTCTGCTGATGGCGATTCTGATAACAACTGCCTCCATGTTATGCCAAATTGCGGATGTATCTTTCCCGGAATCAGATCACACAATGGAACCAAAACAAACTGTCGATTTGGAATCTGCGGATGTGGAATGATGAGTTCATCAGTTCGAATGGTTTCTTCTCCATAGAGAAGAATATCCAAATCAATCACTCGCGGTCCATATCGGAAATTCGGTATCCGGCCGATCTTATTTTCAATTTTCTTGAGATACGACAGCAAACTTGCGGGTGGAAGTGTCGTTTCAGCTTCCCAAACCAGATTATAAAAGGGACTCTGATTGGGGTAACCCCAGGGTTCGGTTTGATAAATGGTTGAAGTCCTGAGGATTCTGACAGTCGGGGGGAGAAGTTGGGCAGCGATTCGCAGATTTTCTGCACGATTTCCGAGATTCGTTCCAACACCAATATAAATCAATGCTTTTTTCATAAAATCAAAGCGCCTGACAAGCTTTCACAAATGCGGCAAATAATTTAATTTGATCCGGATTATCCTGCATGCATTCCGGATGCCATTGTACTCCGATGGCAAAACGATGATCATGAATTTCCACTGCCTCGATCAATCCATCCGGTGTCATTCCCACCGGTGTAAACAAGGCTGCAACCGTATGGATTGCCTGATGGTGAAATGAATTGACATCAAGCGAGGTTTTGCCGTAAATTTCTCCAAGACGTGACTGGGATTTCAGTTGTACAGTATGCACCGCTTGATTGCGTGGTGTTTCCTTTGTGCAGTTATGGCGAACCGTATTCGGAACCTGATCCGCAATATCGGTATAAAGTGTTCCTCCCAATGCGACATTCATGGACTGAATTCCGCGGCAGATGCCGAGAATCGGCCAGACAGTTTCAATCGCATATTTCGTAATTTCAATTTCGAGAAAATCCCTTGCATGATTCGGTAATGAAATGGACGGGTGGATTTTTCCTCCGAACCGTTCTATAGCGACATCCCCGCCGCCAATCAGGAAAACCCCATCAAAGGATTCTCTTAAGTATTGTAGTGCTGTTATAGGAAACTCAACGGGAATCAAAACAGGAAGTCCACCAGCATTTAAAATTGCTGTTGTATAACGATTGCTGACATCGTTATAAAGGGATTCATCCGGATTGTCCGGAAAATCCTGATTACATATAATTGCTATCGCTGGTCTTGTATGATTCATTGATTGAACTCGTTTTTGAATGGATGATTTTGTGAAAATGATTGTACCAAACAGTTTAATAAAAATAATAAAAAAACAGGAGTGAATTTACCACTCCTGTTTATCCAGTTTTGAGAAAATATATTTCTCGCGCAACCCGCACAATCTGGATTAAAATTTTTGTTTGAGGCGAGCGCTTTTTCCGCTGCGATCCCGTAAGAAATAAAGCCGACCGCGGCGAACCTTGCTGTGTCGTTCAACAACTACTTTGTCAATGCGAGGAGAACGGGTAAGGAAAGTACGTTCAACACCTATACCATTGGATGCGAGACGACGAACAGTGAATGTGGAATTTGTACCGTTGTTATGGGTATAAAGGACGATGCCTTTAAATTCCTGAATACGTTCCCGATTACCTTCTTTAATTTTCACATGAACGGAAACACCATCACCCGGAAGTAAATCCGGAATATTGGGATTGATCGGGGCTTCAATACTTCGTAAAATATCTGTCATAATAAACACCTAATCCTTGCAAAGGGTTGCATCGATATACGCGCAGTTTTCGCGCGAAAAGGGATTATAGCATATTCCGGCAATCATGTAAAGCGCCTGGCAAAAAGCGTTTACAGAATTTTTCACACAACTGCATCGAAGCGTAAGGATACCTTATTTTTAAGAAAAAATAGCGTTATCCATAAAATTGCTTACGGAAAGATATTTTTTTCCGTAATTCGAAATTTGGAAAAGCCTTTTGAGAAAAAGAGAAAACTTGATGTTGTGTTGTTTTTGCACAAAGCGCAAAAACAACACAACATCAAGTAATTCTCCCCATATTTCGAATCACTGTATTTTTTTTCAGAAAATCCGGTTTTAGGGTAGAATATTATGAATGGAAAAATTGCCTAATGATCTCCGGATTGCAGAACTGAAGAAACGCAAACAGGAAGTTTTGGAAGGCGGTGGTTCGGAACGGATTGCGAAACAACATGCGAAAGGGAAACTGACTGCCCGGGAACGGATTGAGCATCTACTCGATGCCGGTTCATTTCAGGAATTGGAATCCTATATTCTTTCTCGATTTGACCAAAAAGAAAAGATTCATGGTGATGGTGTTATAACCGGTTTCGGGACCATTGACAATCGGCTTATCTATGTATATGCGCAAGATTTTACTGTTTATGGCGGAACGATGAGTGAAATGCAAAGCAGAAAAATCTGCCGTATGATGGATCTTGCTTTTGAAAACAAAGCACCTGTAATTCATATCATTGATTCCGGCGGAGCCAGAATTCAGGAGGGCATTGTCAGTCTGGCCGGCTATGCCGGCATCTTTTTGCGGACAACCAGGCTTTCAGGGCTTGTACCACAAATCAGCCTGATCATGGGCCCTTGCGCCGGCGGCGCTGCTTATTCTCCTGCTGCCACTGATTTTATCATCATGACTCGCAAAAAATCATTCATGTTTTTAACCGGGCCGGACGTGGTGAAATCCGTGACAGGAGAGGTGATCGATGCCGAAAATTTGGGTGGCAGTGAAACACACCTCATGAAAAGTGGCTTAGCCCATTTGGCTGGAAATACCGATGAAGAAGTGCTGCAGCTCTGTCGGAAAGTCTTTTCTTATTTTCCCAATCATGCGCTTGAAAAAGCAGTTGTTGTTCCAACAGAGGATGCACCGGATCGGATGGAGGAGTCTCTGAATTCAATGGTACCGGACGATCCATCAGAACCCTATTCCATGCATGCTGTCATCGATAAGATTGTTGACAAAGAAAGTTTTCTGGAGCTGCAGGCAGATTTTGCGCCGAATTGCATCATAGGGCTGGCACGTTTCAATGGGAAGGGTGTCGGAATCGTTGCCCAGGAACCTGCAAAAATTGCTGGTGTGATGGATATCGATTCTTCGGATAAAATTGCCCGCTTTGTTCGGACATGCGACTGCTACAATCTGCCGATTGTTACCTTGGTTGATTGCCCGGGATTTCTTCCGGGAATTTATCAGGAACATCATGGCGTCATACGTCACGGTGCGAAAGTATTGTATGCATATTCTGAATCAACAGTACCGAAAATCACTGTGATTATTCGAAAGGCATATGGCGGTGCTTACATCGTGCTTGGCAGCAAGATGATGGGGACTGATATTACCTTTGCCTGGCCAAGTGCGGAAGTGGCTGTGATGGGACCGGAAGGTGCAACGAAAATTCTCTTTCGAAAACAAATTGATGAGGCTGAAAATCCTGAAGCCGAACATGACCGACTGGTTGATGAATATCGGAAAAAATTCTTGAATCCATACATATCCGCTGAAGCCGGTTATATTGATGACATTATTGAGCCAAAAGAAACTCGTCTGAAGATTATCGCTGCTTTATCCGGAATCCGTTTCAAGAAAATTGAGCGGGATCTTAAGAAACATGGAAATATGCCGGTCTAATGAAAACCGGTTAGAAAGGAAGAAAAATACATATATGGATAATGCTGGAATAATTACCCAATCTTTGATGATCACTTTGATCGGTATGGTGATCTTGTTCATCTCCCTTTTTATTTTATGGGGTGTGATGGAGTTATTAGTAAGGTTTCTTAAGGACCCTGCTAAAGCTGCAGAAGAAGCTGAACAAATTGAACAACTTGAGGTTGCTTCAGTCAGTGAAGATGAATTAAAGATGCGGGCTGCTGCGGCGGCTGTTGCATCAATTCAGGATTACGACCTGAAAATGAAAATCGCTGCTGCTGCTGCAAGTGTTGCATCCGTAAAGAAATAAAAAAATAATTTGTTTCGCCAAAAATAGCGAAAAAGAAAAAAAATAAATTAAGGAGTTGCTCATATGAAGCTTAATATTAAGGTTGAAGGTAAAACTTTTGCTGTGGAAATTGCAGATCCCAATGCGAATCCGATGATTGTCAATGTGGAAGGAACTGAATTTAGCGTCTATTCCGATAATGCGCCTCGTGCCGCTGTTGCAGCACCTGTCGCAGCTCCTGCCACCGCTCCAGCTCCTGCTAAACCTGCAGCAGTCGGTACTGATGTAGTGAAAGCTCCCATTCCTGGTGTTATCCAGGAAATCAATGTAACAGTTGGCCAGACAGTCAAAAAAGGTGATGTTTTATTTGTTTTGGAAGCAATGAAAATGAAGAATAACATCACAGCGATGCATGCGGGAACAGTCGCTTCTGTCAATGTCGGCAAAGGTGATACAGTAACTCATGGGCAGGTGTTGCTGTCATTCGCTGATTAAGAGGAAATTACTATGGGTAACTTTGGTAGTTTCATCAGCTCTTCATTTCTGGCATTAAGCTGGCAAAATATTGTCATGATTTGTGTTGGACTGGTATTAATCGGTCTGGCGATCATTAAAGAATATGAGCCAAATTTGTTGCTGCCTATTGGATTCGGCTGTATCCTGGCTAACCTGGGTATGTCGATCAATACCGGTTTCATGAAAGTTTTGTATCAGGCCGGCATTGAGACTGAATTATTCCCGCTCCTTGTCTTCATCGGAGTTGGCGCCATGATCGATTTCCGCCCGCTGCTTGCGATGCCGAAAATGGTAATTTTAGGTGCTGCGGGACAGTTCGGTATATATGGAACATTAATTTTAGGCTGCATCCTTGCAAAGTATATTCCCGGACTAAACTGGGGTTTGGCGGAAGCAGCCTCCATCGGTACGATTGGTGCTATTGACGGACCGACGGCAATTTATGTTACTTCAAAAATTGCTCCGCATCTTTTAGGTCCTATTGCTGTTGCTGCATATTCCTACATGAGCTTGGTTCCGATTATTCAACCACCGATCATGAAAGCATTAACCTCCAAAGCAGATCGGCAAATCCACATGGATTATGCCGCACGACCGGTTTCCGACCGCGCAGTGATTGTTTTCCCGATGCTTGTCACAATTGCAATCAGCATTATTTCTCCTGCTGCTGCTCCATTAATTGCTGCACTGATGCTGGGGAATTTAATGAAAGAGAGCGGTGTCGTACCTCGTTTGGACAAAGCTGCTCAAAATGAAATCATTAATGTGTCCACGCTTTTCCTGGGCCTCGCGGTAGGTGCGACAATGACTGGCGAAAGTTTCCTGAAACCGGACGTTCTTTTTATTCTGATTTTAGGATTGCTCGCTTTCATATTGGATACAGCCGCAGGCGTTCTTTTTGGTCAATTCATGAAAGTGATCAGCGGACGTAAGATTAACCCGTTGATTGGTGCATGCGGCATCAGTGCATTCCCGATGTCGGGTCGTATTGTTGCTCAAATGGCATTGAAAGATGATCCGGATAACTTCATTTTAATGCATGCTATGGGATCAAACACTGCCGGACAGCTGGGTTCTGTTGTGGCTGGCGGTGTTTTACTGGCTCTTGTACAAAGTCTGATTTAATTAAATAGAATCAAAATACAGAGGTGCAAAGTTTTTTTTGCTGCCTCTGTATTTTTTTAAAGAAATACAAATTTCATCGTATGTTCAGCTGGGGGAGGAAAAAGAAAAATTGAATAAGGTAGATTTTTTTACATAACAGAAAATGGCTGTCATGAAAATGTGACACTTGTCATAAAAACGACTTGCATAATATGACAAATGTAATATAATATTGGACAGGGACAGCAAAAGCAAAATTCTTCTTTTTATCTTTTTCCATGCCGCCTTTTCATTTTTGCAAAAAAATTTGAAGGCGGCACTCCTTTTTTTAATCCAATTTGTATCATTCATTGAAAAATGGGAACCTGTATGTCGGTCAGTAATTCGAAAAATGCGAAGAAGTATATGTTGTTGTGTGGTTTTTGCGCTTCGTGCAAAAACCACACAACAACTTTTTTTCTCGATCGATTCGAAAGATTGGTTCATATTTCGAATTGCTGGATGTCTATCTGTATTATTGACTTTATTGATACAATAGTGATAACTGGATTTGGCTCTATAGACTGAGTAGGAGGAAAAGATTATGTTTCATACAATTATTGTGGCCGGAAATATCGGACGTGATCCAGAGATGCGATATACCCCTTCAGGTGTAGCTGTAACATCCTTTAGCGTGGCATCAAGCCGCCAATACAACAATGCACAGGGGCAGATGGTTAAGGAAACGATTTGGTTTCGAGTCAGCTGCTGGTCAAAATTAGCTGAATATGCAAATAATTACTTAAAGAAGGGGAACAAAGTCCTGATTGAAGGCCGTTTAGTTCCGGATGCTACAACCGGTGGACCGAGAATATGGAACAGAAGTGATGGAACAACCTCTGCGTCCTATGAGATCAATGCAGTAACGATTCGTTCTTTGGTAACCCGCTCAGAAAGCGAAGGATCCGCGAATAATTCCAGCGGTTTCCCGGAATATAGCGAACCTGCCATTGAAGAGGATGACATTCCATTCTAATGAATACCTCAGAAAAAATACTTGAAATTGCCGAAATGGCTTATAAAGATTTTGAAGCGCGAACATCAGCCCGCGATACAGCTTTAACGCTGGCACGCGAATTAACCAGGCATGCAGCGAACTCAATCCGGGCAATCCATCGAAATGAAAATGAATTAGCCCATCAACATTTAGATCAGGCAAGACAAATTGTTGAAAAACTGCAAAGTGGATTGAGAGAATTCCCTGATCTTTATTATGCGGGATATACCCAGGATGCGATTAAAGAATTTTGCGAAGCAACGTTAACCTGTGCATTGATTGAAGGGAAAATGATTCCAACTCCTGACGAGTTAGGAATTCCTTATGCAACTTTTTTGCGCGGTATGGCAGAAACTCCGGGTGAGTTACGCCGTCGTTGTATGGATATACTCCGTATGGGTTATTCGGATGATGCTGAAAATCTTTTAGGTCTGATGGATGATATCTATTCCATTATGATTACGATGGATTATCCGGATGCAGTAACTAATGGATTGCGGAGACAGACAGATTTGCTTCGCGGAATTGTTGAAAGAACAAGGGCTGATTTAACACTCAGTCTGCGAGAAGAAAAATTAAAATCAATGCTGCAGTTAGCAGTTGACGCGTTTTCTGAAAAAAAACCCTGATTTTCCTGAGATCCTGGATTCGCAGCAATTTGCCATTCAGTCTGCTCTTTCGAACAATGGGAAATTTTTCCCATACTTGAAAATTCTTCAGAATTATTACCAGGCGCATTTTTTATCTTATCGGATTAAATGATGCGCCTTTGTCATTTAATTACTTGAAATTCTTGTTATTAAAAAACCTCACAGCATCAAAATCTATAAAAAGAAGGATTTTTTCTTCGAGCTCAGGAGGTTTACGTTCTTGATCCGTCATTCAAAATTTTGAATGGTTTGGTGTACAAGGGAGACAGAATCTACCTCCTATTGCGAATTGCCGGTTCTGATATCGCACAGCGATTCTAAATATTTCTTTCCATATTTCGAATCGCTGGATATCGCAACAATGAAAACAGAAATATCGTATACAATTGAAAAGAAAAATTGTGTCTTTGAATTGTGGAAATTCAGTGCGGATGTTCATCAAGAAGATTTGATCCTTTTTTGCTGCTGAATATTATTAAGAATTAGAAGAAATTACATTGCATGAAACTGCCAATTAAAAAACCTGAACGGATCGCTGTAACATGGGCACCCAGTTTGCTGGAAGCAAAACTGGAAGCAATGAAAATTGTGGAAGAACTCTTATGCACGGCTGGAAATTCTATTACTGCGGAAGCATTCTCCTTATATGATTCACGATTCCGTGAAATTTTACTGAGCGATCCCTACGATTTAGTGGTTACATTGGGCGGGGATGGTACAATGCTGCGGACCGGAAAATTATGCGCACCCGTCAATGTTCCCATTTGTGGAATCAACATGGGAAGTTTTGGTTTTCTGATTGAAGTGCAGCAAAACCAATGGCATGAAATGATTCCGTTATTATTGAATGGGTCCTGGAAAATTGAAGAGCGGATGATGCTTCACGTCGAGTTACATCGTAAATTTTGTAATCAGCTGCAATGGGAAGTATTGAATGATGCAGTTGTTGCACATGGGGCTGAACTGCGTCCGATCCGGGTAAATGTGAAAGTCAGCGGAAATCTTTTGACAGATTATGTTGCGGATGGATTAATTGTTTCAACCGCGACAGGTTCCACCGCATATGCAATGGCTGCAGGAGGACCGATCCTTCAGCCTGAATTGAGGAATATGCTGGTGATACCGATTGCTCCGCATTTGAGCCTGGATCGGGGACTTATTTTACAGGAAGGAGAAACGGTGGATATTTCCGTCGCCGCAGATCATGAAACAATTTTTTCTCCGGATGGTGCAAAAGGCGTAATTCTATCAGAAGGTGATCGAATTTGCGTCTCTTCTTCCGAATATTCTGCGCAATTTATTCGTTTTCGGGATAATGGATTTTTCTATCAAAACTTTATTCAATACATGCAGCGGAATCCAAGCGCTGTTAGGGATAAATCATGAATTCGAATTCAAATCATGTTCAAACTTGTTACAAGCACACGAGCCGACAGACGGTTCTATGCTGCAACCGATGTGGACGTCCAATTTGTCTGGATTGTGCGGTATCCACTCCTACCGGATATCGCTGCAAAGAGTGTATCAAGGAACAACAGAAACGGTTTAATAACAGTATTCCGCGAGATTATGTTTTTGCGGGGTTGATTGCTTTTGTTCTTGGGTTGATGAGCTCTTATTTATTAGTTATGCTGCGATTTCTACCCGGGATTTTCGCTCTTTTGCTGGGACCCCTGGTTGGAATGCTGGTGGTTAAACTGGTGCGATTTGCTACCCAAAAACGGCGATCCACAACATTGAATTACGTGACTGTCACTGCTGCAGGAATCGGAGCCGGTCTGCCTCTGCTTAGCAATGTCTTCCGAATTTTGCAATCGATTATTACTGGTAATTTTGGCTTATTGTTTAGTAACACACTCGAAATTGGCTGGGGTGCAGCTTTTCTGATTCTTTTGTGCAGTGTAATCCTGTCAAATATGAAAGGTTTCTCAATTCGAAGATAATTCGTTATGCTGAAAGAGATTGCAATCCGCAACTTTGCTATTATTGATGATCTGGAATTAACCTTTTCTGAGGGTTTTAATGCTTTTACTGGTGAAACCGGTGCAGGAAAGTCGATTATTCTGGATGCAGTATCCATGGTTCTTGGCGGCAAGTCGGATCCGACATTTGTACGCGATGGATCTGAGAGAGCTGTTGTTGAGGCTGTCTTTTCCTGTGGGGATTCCATGGAAATAATACAGGAAATCCTTCATCGTGAAGAATTGCTGGATGATGCTGATTTTGAGAATCTGATGATGACACGTGAGATCCGTGCTGAAGGCAGAAGCATTGCCCGTATTAATGGACATAACGTAAGTTTGTCTGTGATGCATGAAATCGGAGAATATTTGGTCGATATTCATGGTCAATCGGAGCATTTGTCTCTGCTGAATCCGCGAAAACACATTCATTTGTTGGATCGTTTTGCATCAAATCAGGATTTGCTCAAAACCTACCGTGAGAAATTAAAGGAATTGCAGTCCGTTCAACACCATCTTAAATTACTTCGTGTTGATGAGGAAGAAAGCCTTCGGCAAAAAGACATGCTGACTTTTCAGATAAATGAAATTGAATCGGCAAAAATTTCCGAAAATGAAGAAGACGATTTGAAGAAAGAACGCGATCGTCTGGGGAATATCGAAAATCTGAACAAGTACGTACGTCAAAGCCTGCAGTATCTGGATGGAAGCAACCCAGAAATTCCCGGAATTATCGATTTATTAGGCTTATTGACGAAATCTTTTGAGAATCTGGTAAAAAATGATGGGGATATTCAGATGGTCAGTGACTCTGTTTTTTCAATCAGTGATCAAGTGAATGAAGTTTTTGATTTCTTACAGCGGTATCAGGAAACTTTGGAATTTAATCCGCATCGTTTGGAGCAGATTGAAGATCGTCTCATGATAATCAATGGCTTAAAACGAAAATATGGCGGAAATATTCCAAATGTGCTGAATTTTGCTGCGAAAGCCCAAGAAAAATTATCCCATCTGGAAAACTCCGAAGAAGAAATTGCAAATCTGGAAGATCAAGAAAAACGCTTTATAAATGAATTGTCCTTGTTGGCATGCAAGCTTTCTGAGAATCGTATGTCTTCTGCCCGGAAAGTGAGTCATGATATCGAGATAGAGCTGGGAGATTTGCGGATGACAAATGCGAAGTTTCACGTTTCTATGACAACGCGGGCAGATGAGAACGGTTTATTCAACGCTTCAGGTCAACCAATGGCTTATAACGAAAATGGCTTTGATGATGTGGAATTCCTGATTGCTCCAAATCTTGGCGAAGGATTGAAACCTCTGGCAAAAATCGCTTCCGGTGGTGAAACCTCACGATTGATGCTCGCATTGAAAAATTCGCTTGCGAGTGCAGATGCTATTCCGACGCTGATTTTTGATGAAATTGATCAGGGAATTGGCGGCCGGGTAGGTTCTGTGGTTGGAGAGAAAATATGGAATATTTCACAGACCCACCAGGTTTTATGTATTACACACCTTCCGCAATTAGCAGCTTTTTTTGACGTTCATTTTCATGTATCGAAAGAAGTATTTGATGGACGAACCCGAACAATTGTTCAGAAAATGGATCGGAACTCCAGTATTCATGAAATGGCATCTTTGCTCGGTTCTGATACGGAAGAAAATCTACTGGCTGCTGAGGCGATGCTGAAAGATGCGGAATCTCGGAAGTTTAAAGAAAAATGATATAATTTGCCCTAAGGACATGGTTAAAGGAAGCTGGATGAACCAAAAGAAATTAGAAATTTTATCTGTGATTCTGCTATTTTTATTTGTAGCATTGAGTCAATTTTCTTTTGTTGCTGCAGCTCCGATAAACCAGGCTTTAGCTTCACCAACTCCCGATTTAGACGGAAAAATTCTGTATACGGTTACCGATAATGATACTTGTCTGAGTATTTCCTTGAAGATGGGAATAGAAATCGATACCCTTAAGAGTTTGAATAAACTGGACGAAAATTGTACATTATTTTCTGGTACTCAGATTTTGCTGGGTATATACAGTACGCCAACTCCGACTGCCGGACCTTCACCAACACCGACAGAAATTCTTCCGACTCCCACGCCATTTAATGGCAATGCACAGCTTTGTATCTACTTGTTTGAAGACATCAACGGAGATGCAACGGCTGAAGAAAATGAAACTGGAATCGGTGGAGGAGCTGTCAGCATCACAAAAAAGAGCGGGAGTGAGAGTTTCACTGGCTTGACAACCGGCATTGACCTGTTATGTTTTCCTGAAGTTCCGGAAGGCGAGTATAACATCAGTGTGGCTCCACCCAATGAATTTAATGCCACGACCAATATGAATTACCCAATTATTGTAAAAGCCGGTGATGTAACGCAAGTAAACTTCGGTGCACAGAAACAGGCGGCTTTTGAGGATACTGGCACAGAGCCTGTTGGGACGAGGCGTTCTCCGATAATGGCCTTGTTGGGAATCGGATTGGTCCTGGCAGGTATTGTGATAGCAGTCATATTTGGAATTGTCAAAAGGCGAGATTAAAAACTGTGATTCGAAATTTAGATAAACACTTCGAATTAAAGGAGAAAAAATAATCTTTCTCACATTTAAAATTGCTGGATTAACAGGAACCTTGAGAATTTGTGATTAAAGTTCGACTATTCCGTATTTATGATCTGACCTTTTTCCTGGACAAGAAAAGTAAAATTATTTGCTTGAATAACCGGATTCGGTATACCGGTTGTCAGCTCTCTCTGATGAATTGTCTGCTGGATTATTTTGGATTGACTTCGCAGGAAATTTCTGCTGTCTGTTATACATCTCCGGCAGAATACTATTGGGGAGGATTTGCGAGCCTGGAAAAAAGGGAAATAACATCCTGGATCAATTGGCTGATAGCCAGTGAGAAAGCGGATAATGTTAATCTTCCTCTGCTGTTGGATTTTTTGGTTAAGGAAGCAGGGAATGAACAGATGAAATATTTGGCAGCCATTGTGGATGAAAACCAATGGTTTTGCAGTTCTTTTCGCCTGAATGGTTTTTCAATTTATTCAAGGCAGACGGTTTGGCATCTTGCCGTTCCTTCCATCCCAACCAATGAACAATGGACATCTGTTTTATTGGAACCAATGGATGAGTGCGATCTTTTTCTTCAAGCGCAGATACCACCATTGATCCGGCAAATTGGTAATAATTGGGACAATAACCAGGTTTATGTTCTCAGGAAGAACGACCAAATTGTTCTTTGCGCAAAAATCGTACTGGTAAAAAACCAGGTCTATATTGAGCCGGTATTTCATCCGGAAGCTGAAAATCCTGGTAATTTGCTGGTTCAGTTGGCTTCATTGGTTTGCCAGAATGCGGAAATTGAAATTCGAGCTGCCATCCCTGGATTTCAAGCCTGGTTGACAGAATCCTTGTTATCTGAAGGATTCCAAATTGAAACGAAACAAATTATTTATGTAAAAAACCTAACTGTAAAAATTGCAGATGAAGTGATGGCATTTGCATTTGATCAGAAAAAATTACAACCTGTAGGACCGCATCAATATCAAGCGATCGAAAAGAAAAAATGAAAAAATACGAAAACAATTTAGATGATATCTATGCACTTGTAGCAATTTTGCCAGAACGCCTCTCCTATCCCATTCATACGATAGGAAACTTTGATGAACTGGTTGAAATTGTGTTGGATGTAGGGCGTCCACCAGCAGCACGCTATGTAAAAGAAGAGATTCAGTTATCCGAACAGGAGGTTCTTGCAGAAGAACTTGAATATGTCGTTAAGAATGTTGGTGATTTTGATCTGGATAATCGCGCAGGAATGGAAAGGACACTTCATCGAATCTCTGCAATCAGAAATCGAAAAGGGAAGATTATTGGACTTACGTGCCGTGTCGGTCGTGCAATTTTTGGAACACTGGAAATCATTCAGGATTTTGTTGAATCTGGACGCAGTATATTGATCCTGGGGAAACCCGGTATTGGAAAAACGACGATGCTGCGAGAAGCCGCGCGGGTTTTAGCTGAAAACCATCGCGTTGTGATCGTAGATACTTCTAATGAGATTGGCGGTGATGGTGATGTTCCACATCCGGCAGTCGGAAAAGCGCGCCGGATGCAAGTGGCAAAACCTGCACTGCAGCATGAAGTCATGATTGAGGCTGTTGAAAACCACAATCCGGAAGTAATTGTAATTGACGAAATTGGACGTGAATTGGAAGCAACCGCGGCAAGAACTATTGCTGAGAGGGGTGTGCAGCTGATCGGTACGGCTCATGGCAGAACCTTAAACAATCTGCTGATGAATCCTACCTTATCTGATTTAATTGGCGGGATAGAATCTGTCACGTTATCGGATGAGGAAGCAAAAAGGCGCGGAACGCAGAAAACCGTCCTGGAACGACGTTCTCCTCCAACTTTTGATGTACTAGTTGAGATAAAAGAGCGAAATTGCATAATCGTCTATCCGGATGTGGCTGCCGCTGTCGATGCGCTGGTTCGGGGAATTGAATTGAACCCGGAATTAAGAAGAAAAACGGATAAAGGCGACATCATTCGTGAAAAGGCACCGGCTCCGATCCTGGAAGGAAACGGGAATGGATTTTCGTTCAACGACACTTCGGAAAAATCTCGACAAAAATATAACATTATTCAAATCTCAGGCAAAAGCCGTAAACAACTCGATTCCCAGAGAACCAATACGGAAAATCTGACCAGAGTTAACAATGGAAATAACAATTCGAATTTTCCTCTTGATACCGATGCAGCGTATTCATATGGCAATAGGAATTCAGAACCGGTTAATATTTTCCCCCATGGGGTTGCCAGAAACCGGTTAATGGAGGCTGCTGAAAGAATTCAGGTACCGATTCGCATTGTGAACAGCATTGAAGAAGCAGATATTTTTATGACCTTGAAACCCTATTATCGGGATCGTCAGCCGATTATTCTGGATGCCGAAGCACGGAATATACCGATTTATGTCTTGCGTTCCAATACGATTAATCAAATGGAATACTCTCTGGCCAATGTATTTGATGTCAAAGTAAGAATTCAGGCTACTGATTGGAATACGGTTGAAAAAGAGACATTGTCGGCAATACAGAAAGTGCTGAGTGGTCAGGCTTCATGGATTGATCTTTCACCTGCAGACCATTCTGTGAGGCACATGCAGCATGAAATGGTTCAGCAAGCCGGGTTGATTTCTCAGTCATACGGCAAAGAACCGCGGCGACGTATTCGCATTTATCAAAATCCGGAGTGAACTATGTTTATTACATTTGAAGGTCCGGATGGTTCCGGAAAGACAACACAGGTTCAAAAAATTGTTCATACCTTAATGGAGGAAGGATATGATGTAGTTACAACCCGTGAACCGGGGGGGACCGAGATCAGCAATCAAGTTCGTGAAGTAATAATGAATCTGCGTAACAAGAATATGTTTCCACGGACAGAAATCTTGCTGTTTTGTTCAGCAAGGGCGCAGTTGGTAGAGGAAGTAATCCGTCCGGCTTTACTCACCGGGAAAATTGTTATCAGCGACCGGTATTCTGATTCTACCCTGGCTTATCAGGGATTTGGACATGGGTTTGATCAGCAAACCCTCAAACAGTTGCTAAATTTTGCGACAGGCAGTTTATGGCCTGATCTGACTTTTCTTCTGGATATTTCTGCTGAGAAAGGTCTTCAGCGCAGAATCTCAAATAAAGTCGAATGGAACAGAATGGATGATTATCAACTTGCCTTTCATCAACGTGTACGTGATGGTTACAAGTCTTTGGTGGAGGAATCTCCGGATCGATGGGAAGTGATTGATGCAGATCAGGCAGAGAATTTGATACAGGATGAAATCAAACGGCGAATCCATATTCGATTAGACAAATTTCTGAGAGAAATTTCCATCGGAGAGAAAAAATAGAATCAGTGTCATTCAATTCTCATCCGGAAGATAGCCACGATACATTGTGATTTGAAATCAGATGACTCTATCAGGCTGAATTTTGAATTAAGGGGAGCTACCTTACCGCTCTTTGTTTGAATGTCCTGTCTGAATCTTCGTAATATGAAATATTGACTTTCCTTTTGATTCACTTGAGAAAACTGGTTATTGTGTTGTTTTATATGGATCTCTAAAAAATACGATAACGAATAATTCTTCCCATATTTTGAATCGCTGTCAATCCAGTAAAATTTCTTGTATTCGTTAATGTAAATATAAGCTGACAAAACAGGAAGCGTTGATTTACAATAACTGAAGTAAAAAAAGTGTCAGATGGACAAATGAAAGGAATTCCTGCAAATGCAAAAAAAGAAATTCATAATGTTTATTTTTGTTTTTATTCTCATGATTACAGTATATTTCTCCGCTGCGGCAGAGAACGAGTGGAATGCATATCAACCGTCCGGAACAGAATCCGGCTCCATTGAATGCAACATTATTGGTCCCTTGGGCTCTAATGAAAAAGTATCAAAAATCCTTCCTCCGATTTCTGATTCAGATTGGAGTGTCGGGCCGGACGATGCAGCGTTGACGATTCTTGAATATGCTGATTTTCAATGCCCGTATTGCTCACAAGCTGGAATTGCACTGATCGACTTTCAACGCCAATTTCCAGAGGATGTTCGATATGTGTACCGACATTTTCCATTAAGTTTTCATGAAAAGGCACCTGCCGCTGCCTATGCTGCGGATGCAGCCGGTGCGCAGGGATATTTTTTTGAAGCGGAAGAATTCTTATATGAAACTCAGAATGAATGGTCTGCTCTTGAGTCGATTGAGGCATTTGAAACCTGGTTGAAAGAAAAATTTAAAACGGAAATCGCTGATCTGAACTATGATCAATGGCTTGTTGATTATCAAAGCGATGAAATTCATCAAAGAATTGATAAAGCCTATGATGAAGTGCTAACCTATGTAAAAGAAGACGGCAGTCAATTAATCACAGGGACTCCTTCAATTTTCCTGAATTTCAATAGTTACCAGGGTTCAATGGCAACTGAAGCTTTGAAAAAATACCTGGATTTATTTAAAATGCAAAGTCGTGTATTCGACTCATGCCCTGCAGAGACACTGGATCCTTCGAAAGAATATCGAGCTGTTGTCGACACATCCAAAGGGCAGATCACGTTTGAATTGTTCGCTGATAAAGCACCGCTTGCGGTTAACAACTTTATCTTCCTTGCTACCAACGGTTGGTATGATCAAATCACTTTCCATCGAATTGTGCCGGATTTCGTCGCTCAGACTGGTGACCCTAGCGCAACGGGTTTGGGAACTCCGGGGTATTACTTTGCGGATGAAACCAGTGATGTTAAATTCGGTGAATCGGGCATGGTTGGAATGGCAAATTCCGGAGCTAATAAGAATGGAAGCCAGTTCTTCTTCACCTTCAACTTGCATGATTATTATGAAAAATCCATAACGGATGCCAATGCGACCCTTAAAGATGAAAGCAAGCTGAGCGCTGAAATGATTGAAACCGAAGTACAGAAACAATTAGATGACCTATCCAAACGTTACTCCGTATTCGGTAAGATTTCCTCAGGGTATGATGTAGTCGCGTCTCTTGCTCAGGGTGACCAAATTTTAAGTGTAAAAATCGAAGAAAAAGCAAAATAAATTATGCTAGAATGGTATGGAATTTGGAATTCGAAATATGAAAAGTTTTCTTTGTTGTTCTTATGGTTTTGCGCTTCGCGCAAAACCATAAGAACAACAAATTTTCTTTCGTTATTCGAAAATCCAATCCATATTTCGATTTGCTGGTATGGAATTTGGAATTGATTTTTTTATTCCAGATTCCATACAAAAATGAACCAGTCAAAATCCCCGTAGTTTGAGGGTAAATATTGATTTTTAATAAAAAGATGTAAGGAAGAGAGGCAAATTCTGAAAAGTTTGATGAACCGTGATATTGCGTTCAGATTATTTCATGCGCTTTATGGAAAACTGACGCATGTTACTATTGAAAATTTAGCATTTGTTCCACAAAAGGGCCCATTGATCTTGGCAATGAATCACATGAGCCGAATTGATTTTCCGTTATTATGTGCAACCGATTACCGTTTAGACTGGACAGCGTTAGTTGCAGATAAATACAAAAAATGGTGGCTTTTTAAATATATTTGTGACCATACCGGGATGATATGGATCGACCGGTCGAAAGCCGATTTTGAGGCATTTAAAAAAGCATTTGATTGGATTAAAGCTGGAAATTTGCTGGTTTTAGCACCGGAAGGTACCCGGAGTCGTACTGCACAGTTACTGGAGGCAAAAACGGGAATTGTCATGCTGGCAGTAAAAGCCGGAGTACCTGTCTGTACCGGGAGCATTATCGGAACTGAGCATTTTATGAACGATTTCCTGCATTTTCGGAAACCGCAGATTACGATTCGTTTTAGTCCCCCCGTCATCCTTCCAAGAATCGATCCGGATAATCGGGAAAAATCGTTGCGCGAAAGCACCGATGAGGTGATGTGCAGAATTGCAGCCATGCTTCCGGAACCATACCGGGGTGCTTATCAAGCGTATCCACGCGTGCAGGAGCTTTTGGATGAATGGAAGGATGTTCCATCGCTAAAGATTCCAGAATGATTGTTTTTTGCGTTTGATAGAAAAAAGTTTTGAAATGGTGATCACATTTCAATAGAAATCTTAATTTCTTTACATTTCAAATGAAATAATGCTATAATAATTAAAATTCGTTTGAAAAACGGATTTATTTGGTTTTTCCTTCTTTTGTAATCAGACAGGAAGCCCGCTTTCGAGGAATTCTATAGAAATCTATCTTGCTCATCAAGCCAAATTTCTCCAAAATTATTAAAAATTTGGATGGACAATATCCCATAAATTTCTTTTACGATTTTTACTAAAAATAGATTGGTCTTTTCTTTTGGTTTAATAGAAAACACATAATCGATGATGTTTCATCAGTTAGTCTTTAATTGAACTGTGGCTCCTCAGTTCCGAGTTTCGTTCTCAAATTTTATAAATTTTTGCACATAGGATAGAAAGACATATATGAAGACAGAAGGTTTGGATAATTTAACACTGGCAGAACTGCGAAAAATCGCCAAGGATATGGAAATTCCGAATTCTCAGCGAATGAAAAAAGATGCACTGGTTGTAAGAATTCGGCAAGCTGAGGGTGAAAAAGAAGGAGTCGAAATTCGAGGCGGAATTCTGGAAATTATGAATGAAGGGATTGGCTTTCTGCGGGCAAATTATCAGATTGGTCCCGAAGATGTTTATGTATCCCAGGCGCAATTGAGAAGATACGATTTGAGGAGCGGTGATCAGGTAATCGGTTTGGTTCGTCCCCCGCGAGAGTCAGAACGACATTTCGGATTATTAAAAGTCGAATCTATTAATGGATTGACACCGGAAGAAGCAAAACACCGGAAGTCTTTTGAATCCATGACGCCTATTTTCCCGGAAGAACGTTTTGACCTTGAGTATGATCATGCCAGTTTAGCCTCCCGGTTAATAAATTTGATCGCACCGATTGGCCGTGGACAGCGTGGTATGATTGTATCCCCACCCAAAGCAGGTAAAACAACCATTTTGAAACAAATTGCCAATGCAATTTCGTCCAGTTATCCGGATGTGCATCTGATCATTGCATTGATTGGAGAACGTCCGGAAGAAGTCACTGATATGGATCGATCCGTAGATGCGGAGGTTGTGGCTTCGACATTTGATGAACCGGTTAATTCTCATGTCCGTACATCAGAAATTACGCTTGACAGAGCCAAACGGCTGGTAGAAATCGGCAAGGATGTTGTCATTCTGATGGATAGCTTAACCAGATTGGCAAGAGCTTATAATATGGTAGTCAACCCGTCAGGACGAACCCTTTCCGGAGGTATGGATCCTTCTGCGATGTATCCCCCAAAACGGTTTTTTGGCGCAGCAAGAAATTTAGAGGAAGGTGGATCTCTGACGATTCTGGCTACTGCGTTGGTTGATACAGGATCCAGGTTAGATGACGTTGTGTACGAAGAGTTCAAGGGAACCGGCAATATGGAGTTGCATTTGTCAAGAAAACTTCAGGAACGACGCATTTTCCCGGCAATTGATATTGAAAAGTCGGGAACCAGACGTGAGGAATTATTATTAGGTCCGGATTTGCTGCCTCGTGTTTGGTTGATGCGCCGGATGTATATGCAGATGATTGGACAGCCGCCACAGGGAGCTGGTATGGACACTTCGGTCGCGACAGAGGCGATCATTCAAAAGATGTCGAAAGCCAAAACAAATCTCGAATTTTTAGAAAATTTGACGGAGGGTATGTGAGTTTTAAATCCATTAAGCCGGAGCATCACCAAAAAGGTCTCCCGGCATGGATCACAATTTTGTTGTGGGTAGTTGCTCTGATCTGTGTGTTCTTTATGGGTGTTGTCATGGTCCAGAGAACACCCTACATTCGCGGTACAACAGACAAAAATGGAATATCCAACAATACCGGATCGCAGTTGGCAGTACAGGTTGAATCGAATCCGGCATTGCCTGATTCCTTGGATGAATTTCAAATCAATGCGCCTGACTCGCTCAATCGAAAATCCGATCTGACAACGAATAAACCAGATCGTGGAAATATTGAACCGGTTAAATACACTATCAAGGCTGGAGATTCCATCTATGGAATTGCGAAAAAGTATGGACTGGAACCGGAAAGTGTTTTGTGGGCGAATTACGATGTTCTATATGATGATGTTCAAAATATCTCGATTGGAGATGAAATAATTATTCCACCCGGAGATGGTATTTATTACAAATGGAAAGAAAGTGACGTGCTTCAGAAAGTTGCCGATAAATATCGCGTTGAAGTAAAGGATATTCTGGCATACCCTGCAAATTATCTGGATATTACCAATCCACAAATCAAACCTGGTGATTATTTGATGCTTCCCGGAGGTTATCGGGAAACTGCCGTGATCAACCCGATTGTATTCGATTATTCGAAAGGTTCCGGTGTAAAAAAGAGTATTGTCGGACCTGGCGGCTGCTCATGGGATTATCAGGCTTACGGAAGCGGTTCATTTGTCTGGCCGACTGCAAGCCATACTCTAACTGGCAATGATTTTTGGTCAGGGCACCTGGGGTTGGATCTTGGATCGGTGGAGGGTGGTCCGATCTATGCTGTTGATGCCGGGACCGTGATCTATTCTGGTCCAATCAGTGGCGGTTATGGTATCATGGTGATGCTTGATCATGGAAATGGATATCAATCCCTTTATGCACATTTAAGTTCAACATCAGTCGGCTGCGGACAGGCTGTATCCCAGGGTCAGGTGATTGGTTATGGTGGAAGTACCGGAAATTCTACCGGACCCCACCTGCATTTTGAAGTACGGTATGGCGGTGGCTACGTCAATCCGTGGAATGTACTATAGAAAAAGCGCTCAGGCGCTTTTTTTTATGTGTATCCAGCGATTCGAAATATGGGTAGAGTAATTTGTTGTTGTATTGTTTTTGCGTTCCGCGCAAAAACAATACAACAACAAATAATTTTCTCTTCTTTCTCAAAAGGTTTTTCCAAATTTCGAATTACTGATATGTATCATTGGAAGGAGCTTTTCATGAAAATAATCCCCCATGGTATGTGGAAAAGTCCAATTGATGAAGATTTTGTCGCTCATCGCGGCCGAATATCCTGTATTCATTGGGATACGCAACAATCTCATGAGTCATTAGTTTTTTCCGGATCCAAAGATGGGAAAAATTTTTTGTATGAATGGAATATTCAAAACGGATTGCGGGACATCAGCGGTGGGTATCCTGTCGGCGGAACAGTCGGATATGGCGGTGGTGACTTTGATGTCCGCGAAGGGAGCATTCTGTTTGTTGCCGGAGAAAAAGGACTTTGCCTCCGTGATCCAGGCCGATCATCCATCCGAGAATTAACGAAAGACGGTCGTGCATCAGCATCTCCGATCATTTCACCGGATCATCGATGTGCAGCATTTGTTTGCAGCGATGGCGAGAATGATTGCATTGCGTTGCTGACGCTTCATGGAGATTCCTGGCCAGTGCAGTGGATTCAAGGAGCTGATTTTTATATGCAGCCAACCTGGAGCCCTGACGGACGTCATTTTTCCTGGGTGGAATGGGATCATCCTCATATGGCGTGGCAGGCATCCAGAGTGATGCTGGCTGAAATCGACCCCTCTGATCATCGAATCATCACCATACGTACTGTCAGCGGTGGTGTTTCTTTTCCTGCAAACCAGCCACAGTTTTCTCCCGATGGCAAAAAAATCAGTTTTATTCGTTCCAACGGAGATTGGGAAGATCTTGTTTTAGTCGATTTGGAAAATGGTTCAGAAAGGATCATTGTTCAGGGGGAACGGTTCGCTCTATCCAATCCTGCTTTTAGTCAGGGAGACCATTCGTATGACTGGTTCGGAGACAATAAACGGATACTGTTTACCAAAATTTATGGTCCAAAAAGTTCGTTGTGGATTAAATATCTTGAATCTGATTCGGAAGAAAAGCTTGAAATTCCTGACTACACGGTTTTTCATGCAGTTTCTGTCTTAAAAACCGGGGAAAAAATTGCTGCAGTCGCATCCGGCCCAACCGTTTTTGCTCATGTTCTGTGTATTGACCGTACTCAAATCTCTATTGTTTATCGAATCAATCCTGACGATCTGCCGTTGTCGTTTTTTTCAAAACCGCTTGAATTGTCCTGGGAGGCGAAAAACGGCACAATCATTCATGGAATCTACTATCCTCCGGTAAATCCCGATTTTGCATGGCCAGGTCAGCCGCCTGCGATTGTTCGTGTTCATAGCGGCCCGAC
The DNA here is from genome assembly GCA_026645735.1 of Flexilinea sp. Lineage (GTDB taxonomy): Bacteria > Chloroflexota > Anaerolineae > Anaerolineales > Anaerolineaceae > Flexilinea. The sequence goes on along the minus strand of JAPKMT010000018.1, from coordinate 3,816 downwards.
TGGAAAAGCCAATCTGGAGATGAATCCGGAAGCCCTGTATTTTACAACCAGAGGATTTGGATGGTTGGAGGTAAATTATCGCGGTAGTCATGGATATGGCAGAACTTATTTGGAATCTCTGAATGGACATTGGGGGGAGTATGACGTCGAAGATGCAGTTAGCGGTGCGGAAGTCTTGGCAAAAATGGATTTTGCCGACCGAAAGCGTATTTTTCTTATGGGAAGCAGTGCAGGCGGATATACTGTTTATAACGCTCTAATTCAATATCCAGATTTTTTTCGTGCTGCTATTGTTCTATACGGGGTAACGAATCTTTATCAAACAATTACCGATACCCATAAATTAGAACTTCATTATACAGATTCACTGGTTGGAACACTGCCAGATGCCCGTGAAAAATTTGATGCATGGTCTCCTGTTTTTCATGCCGGCAGTATAAAAACTCCCATCGCAGTTTTCCAGGGTGACCGTGATTTTGTTGTTCGTCCCGACCAATCCACAGAGATGATCGCAAAAATTGGCTCTCGAACTTGTTATCGCCTTTACGAGGGTGAAGGTCATGGTTTTCGGAAACCTGAAACAATTCGGGATTATTTGCGTACAACAACCAAATTTCTGATGGAATGCCTATAAAAGTTCAGTCAATTGAAATGCAGTGGAGCTTTATCTGTTTAACAGGTCAGTCTTAATCATTCATACCTGATAATGATTTCAGCGATTTGAAACATGGAGAGAATTATTTGTTGTTGTGTTGTTTTTGCGCTCTGCGCAAAAACAACACAACAACAAATTTTCTCTTTTTTCTCAAAAGGCTTTTCCAAAATTCGAATTACTGTAATGATTTCCGACGCTTCGCATTTTCTAATAATTGCGGCAGTGTCAGGACTGGTTTGGCGATTACTACGATTTGATATGCAAATAAACCTTTAGAAATGCGAATCAGAAAATTGTTGACATGTTGCAGGAAAGAAGAAAGCCTCTGATGGTTGGGGACGGCTTTTTGATATGGAGCCGGGATTCCTTTGACCGTTGTAATTTGGTAACCATTGTCTTTTAGAATTCGAATTAAAGAATTTTGGGTGAATAAACGCTTCTTTTTCAATTCAAGAATGCCCAGTCTTCCATAATTAAATTTTCCAAGGAATAAGCTGAGTCTTGTGATACAAAAAGCAACATTCCCGGTTGAAATGATGACTTGCGGGTGATCGGGTGCATAAGAATCCCGAATTTGCTGCAGCAATTTTTCAGGTGAGTCTAAAAATTCAAGAATATCTAACAACAAAATGTAATTGAACTGGTCATGGATTTCTGATAAATCCAGTTCATTTAAATCAGCCTGTATTGTTTTTTTGGAATACACTTCTAACTCTTGCGTGATAATCCTGTCAACAGACGTTACAGTTATGTTTTTATCTTTCAACGCCTTCGCCATATACCCGGGGCCGGCTCCCAGATCTAAAACATTTGAACCGGATGCAAGCAAGTCAACTGTAAATTGATGCGTGCTAAATAAACCAAATTTTCCCTTATATAATGACTGGTCCTGACTTTGGTTTCCATAATCAAATTTCGGATTATAAAAGAGACCGAATCGCATAATTCGGGATTCGACACAGGATTTCATAATCATTTTTGCATATTTCATCCCGTTTACCCGGCATATTTCGTCACCGTATTTTGTCGGGATTGGGATCTCACCGATGCGGTAATGATTATCTGCTATCTGAATGATGATATCGGTGTCAAAATCATAATATTTTGAGTTAAATTTAAAAGGAATCTGCTGCAATACATCAACTTTATATGCCCGGAATCCGGTATGGTATTCGCTCAATTTTTGTTTCAGCAGCACATTTTCAGACCAGGTCAAGATTTGGTTGCCAACCCATTTATAAAGAGGCATCCCGCCGCGCAAAGCATCACTCTTTACTTTCATTCGCGATCCAAGCATTACATCGAAATCCCCACTGAGGATCGGTTCAGCCATCTCGTTGATGTATTCCGGAGGATATTGACCGTCTCCATGCAAGAGCACTACCACATCAAAATTGTGGTCAATCGCATATTGGTATCCGATTTGCTGATTACCACCATATCCTTGATTGATCGGATTATAGAGATTGGTTATTTGAATATCCGGATGCGCATCCACAAATTTCTGTGTTATTTCATAAGTTCTATCTTTAGAACAATCATCGATTACTAAAATTTCATATGAATATGGAGCACGGATTTGTCCGGATATGCGATTCAGTACATCCTCAATGAATTTTTCTGCCTGATAAGCAACCACAAAGACTAAGATTTTTTTCATCCTGTTGGATCTATCTTCTTTCTTTCTTACTTACTTTCAGTTTTATTTCAGAGCTTCGACGATAACGCTGACATTGTGTCGGATCATTTCCAGATATGTAGGAGCCTCGCCATCCGGCGGGGTTAGTGAATGTGTATATAAATTGGTAATCAGTTTGATTCCGGTTTCCGTTGCGATTTGTTCTGCCAAAGCAGTGTTGCTGCCCGTTTCAAGAAACAGGGCACGTGTCCCGGTTTCCTTGATCCGATTGATCAAATCTGTCAATTGACCGGCAGAGGGATCAGACATGGAACTTGAACTCATCGAAATCGTCCCGACGACCTTAAAACCATACTCATCTGCAAAGTAACCAAAACTTTCATGATTCGTGACAAATAATCGTTGTTCGACCGGAATTTCAGCAACTGCAGTCCGAATTTCGTTGTCCAGGTTTACCAATTTCTTAATGTATGCGTCTGCATTTTGAGTGTATAATGATGCTCCTTCAGGATCCAATGTGCTGAGTCCATCACGAATGTTTTTTGCATATTGAATTACTTGTACCGGATCTAACCAAAAATGAGGATCACCCTCTTCATGATGATCCTCCTCTTCATCATTATGAACCTCTTCCTGTGCTGTACCATGTCTTGTTTTAAGCCCCTGTGAGGCAACGATCATCGGTTGTTTCTCTGCAACACTGGATAGTACTTTATCAATCCAAGGTTCCAACCCTCCACCATTGATGACGATAGCAGAACTTCCTGAAATTTTTAAGACATCCTGAACCGAAGGTTCATAAGAATGGGGATCGACTCCGATCGGAAACAGTGAATCCACCTCCATTCTATCTCCTGCAATATTTTTGACAATATCCGCCAGATAATTTTCAACTGCAACAACATTCAGTTTCCTTTCTTGCGGATTCGATGTTTTATTACAGCCGGCAAAAAATAAAACAAGACAAAGAAGAGTCAGAAAAAGATGTTTTTTCATCAGGTTGCGCTATTCGGAATAAATATAGGGGTCATTCGGGATTTCAGCGGATTCAATCGAGTCAGGTAGAATCACATTTCTTTCCTTGTCTCCGATTTTGATGCGATCCCATTTTCCTTTGACCAGAATCCATTGATCATCTTCCCACTTCGCATTGTCTTCCAACAGAACAGGCAGTCCTTGTGGCAGAGCGTCATCATAACAACAATCCAACAGCAATCTTCCTACAAAAAAGATGTTCTCTGGATCCTCTTCGTGTCGATAAACAAATCCAAGAATTTCAACCGGTTTTCCAACATACTCAGATGGATCTTTGGCGTGAAACAGTAATTTCTGCCAATACAAAATTCCTTTGGGGGATTCTTCTTCAATTTCCTCGGTTTTCGGATCCATATTGAAATTTTGAACCGGAACTGTCGGATTTGTAAAGCTAATTAACAGAAATAACACAATGCATTGAAAAGTTATCAGGCTGATTTTTCTCATAATTTCCTCCAAAACACTTCATGATCCATTGAAAGCGTTA
>JAPKMT010000017.1 GCA_026645735.1 Flexilinea sp. | reverse complement strand
ACTGGCCAAAAGTAATTTGAATCATGTTGTATTTTCAAAAAAGTAATATTTGTTGATTTGTTTCCATATTAAGCACAAAAACAAAACAACATCTATTGATCCTTTCCATATTTCGGATTGCAGGTTAGTCATAGCAGATATTTTTTATTATGATGAAAATTTTTTTGGAAATAAATAAAAGAGGATTTTTTACCGCTTTCAATCTGACAGCTATGATTTTGCTCGGATTAGCAGATTTGTTTTTTTTATCAGGGATACCTGCTTTTGGTTATCCTGGAGACAATACTAATCATTCCGAAGTACTGAAAGAAAGAGCTATTTTTTCTGATTTTCCTGGTATTGATTTTTGCCAAAAACTAACCATAATTCCCGCCGGAACTGAAGTGATCGTGACAGCCTTGTTTCAAGATTTCGCGAAAATTGCAGTTCAAATGGAAAATCACACCCGTTATGGTTTCCTGCCAAAAAGTGCCCTGCTGATAATTCCCGACAACCTGCCCAAACTGTCTCTTGATGAAGTACCTTGGGGTTCTATTGTAGACACATCAAAATTTTTATCAAATTCAAATGAGACAGGCGGTGAGATCATATTGACGCCAAAATCAAGCGAAGAAATCGGAACCTTCGAAGATTCTGTCCGGTATACTGTTCCGGATCAATTACGCATTCATTTTAAACTGGAAAACATTGGTTCCAAGTGGATTTCATTTTATTTGATAGGGAGATCATTCCAAGGACTATGGTGGGATGGCATAACCCGATTCGATATCAGCGTTGGAAAAAATCACTATTTTCTATGTGTTTATGATGGTACGAAGGATCAATGTTCAGCAGGATTTGATATCGGAATTCCTGTTGATGAAGAAATAACACTAGTCTTTTCTGACAAGAATGGCAAACAATTGCAAATTTTTGATAACACGGATCATGTAGTTTTTCAAATCGATTTTCCACTGCTTTCAGCGAGCCTTCATAAAGGCTTATTCCCGGAAGGCTGGTTTCAATATGGAGTCTCAGTCCTAAATCCAGGTACGATAAAAGTCTCGAATCTTTCTTTTTCTTCTCCGCCTTCAGGAAAATTCGAAAAATCCTGGTTGACAGAACCCGGATTGTCTGAACTCGCATCTCCGTTGGGAATAATGATCGGAACTGAGTTTAGTCCGGATTGGATGGATGATCGCCGTTTTAGCGAGGTGATGTATCATGATTATGATTTAGCTTACCTGAGTATATTTTCCGATGAGCAAATATGGAAAGGTCCAGATGATTATGACTTTGAAACTATGGACCAAATTGTTGATGACAGCTTTCGTCTTGGATTTACACTGTGTGCCTCTCATCTGGTTTGGGGTTCCTATGATGAAGGCTTCTTACCGGTTTGGCTGAAAAACGGCAATTATTCTAAAGAAGAGTTATTAGTTATCCTGAAAAACCATATCACTACGATTGTCAATCGCTATAAGGGAAAAATCAAGATTTGGAGTATTGCCAATGAAGCCCCTGAACGAGACCGATTTTCCGGATTAGATTTTTGGTTTGATCACATCGGACCTGAATATGTCGAGAAATCATTCCAATGGGCTCGTGAAGCAGATCCGGATGGCATTTTACTGCTGAATTCAGCAAATAATGAAAACCCCAGAGATCTGGAAACGAAAGCGAATATCGCTGCACTTTATGAAATGGTTAGCTCGCTTAAAGAAAAGAATATTCCAATAGACGTCGTCGGTATGCAAATGCATTTCTTCCTTCCGGGGAACAGTAAAACACCTCCAAACTTAAAGGAAGTTGCAGCAACCATGAAGGAAATCGGAAAACTGGGGGTTAAACTGATGATTACTGAAATGGACGTCAATCTGCATGAACTTAGAGGTACGCCTAACGAAAAACTAGTAATTCAGAATCAAGTATATGCCGATATGATGCAGGCTTGTATCGAATCGGGTGTCTGTATCTCTTTTTCAACCTGGGGTGTGAGTGATTCTATGAGCTGGATATCTGCCAAAATCAGAAACAATCTGTATGATTTTCCTGTAACAGATGCAGCTCCGTTGTTATTTGATGCAGATTATCAACCGAAACAGGCATATTTTTCTGTTCAAAAAGTATTGCTCGATTTTGCCAACCCCGAAAAGTAAAAAATGGGATTATTCCCAATCTATCCAAACAGGTTCCGTGTTGGAGGGAATCAGATTATAAGCCTGCTCAATTGGTACAGCTGTTATTTTGCATAGAATTAAAGCAATTGCCAGACCATGTGAAATGATCAGAACGGTTCCTTCCGGATATTTTGCAGCGATTTCTTCAACCGCTTCAATTACTCTTGTACTGACCTCTGGAAGTGATTCTCCGCCTGGAGGACGAATATCGTGTGGATTTGATTTTCTTTTCTGCCAAATATCGTTGTATTTCAACTTAATATCGTCCAGGTGTTTTCCTTCCCACTCACCCTGATTAATTTCCCGCAAACGTGAATCCAATTGAACGGGAATCTGAAATGATTCCGATAGAATCCCGGCTGTTTCCGATGCCCGCATCAAATCACTGCTGAAGATTGCGTCGATTTTATGGCTGGTTAATTGTTCAACCAGCGATTGTGCTTGTGCTTGTCCTGTTCCATTTAAAGGAATATCACTTTGACCGGTATAGCGTCCCTGTACATTCCAATCTGTCTGTCCGTGCCGAATCAGGCATAAATGCGTCATTTCTTATATTTCTCACAATATTCTCTAATAGTCATCATGGGAGGTCGTTCCAACTCAGCAATTTCCACAACATCAAGGAAATTGCCATCTTTACTGGAATGAATCAGTTTCATCGTTTTATTCACATCTTCTATAATGGATCGTTCATAACGCGGTTCGAGTTTTTTTAATACTGTTTGGATGATTGCGAATGACATTTTACTCAATGCTTCCAACTCCTGATTATGATGAACCCGTTCCAGCAGATTCACTTGCGCGATTGCGTTTAATCCTCTTTGTTCTAACACATCGATCAATAACCCAATCTCCACTCCGTATCCAGAAAAGAAAACTGATTTTTCCAATGTCTCTCTACGACCGGCGTATTCACCGGATAAAGGCTGGATGATCCCTGAAAGTTCCGGGTAAAACAGATTGATCAATGGCCTGGCAGTCAATTCGGTTACTCTGCCGCCGCCTTCTATCTGTAATCTCCTGCCAACCTTTAGCGGGCGGCGATAGAAACCTTTTACAAATTGGACATGGTCATTTAAAAGGAGGGGTCCGATAATTCCATAAACAAAGCGTGGATGAATATTCACAATATCCGTGTCGATCCATGCGATTATGTCTCCTTTTGTAACAAACAGACTTTTCCAGAGGGCATCACCCTTGCCTGTCCTTGCGCCCTGGTCAGGAAGTATTTCCTGATGAATATGGACAGGAACTCCCAGCGATTCTGCGATCTGGCGGGTATTATCCGTCGAATTTGAATCGATCAATACGATTTCATCCAACAATGGCAAATCATCCATTAATGCTTTTTTTATGGTAGCGATGACTTTTCCAACAGTCTCTCCTTCATTCAATGCCGGGAGCGCCAAACTGATCGTGGTCCCATTTTTCTCTTTGAGATCCAATAGTTGCCGAAAATCCTCGAATTCATCTGCATGATACGTGTTTTCCGCGAACCATTTGTCGACAAGAATGGAAATGGCTTTTGATCCGGAGCTTTCATCCATATTTGATTCAGCAATAGCATTTTTTGTTTTGACGATCATGATAGTAGCTTTTGATTCATGCAGCAGCTTCTCCGCAACCGGCCCGAGTTTAGACCCTGTTATACTGGGCTTTGCGGTGACCCCCAAAACAACAAAATCATATTTGTTCGATTCTTCTAAAAGGGTTTGGACATAATCCGGAGTGACGATAGAGCGGAAATTTACTTCCGGAATCTGTTGAAGGATGTGTTTATAACCCTTAAATGGTGCTTCATTTTCTCTGACTGTGTCATTTTCAGAAAAGGACAGATGAACTACATCCAGTTGAGCCGGTTTTAAATATAGACCAACTCGCAGCGAAAGTTCTGCATGGGGACCGCCTCGAACAGGAATCAGCATCCGATTCAACTCAATTTTTTCGGATCCGCGTACCAAAGCGACATCACATAAAGAATTTGAGATCAATTCAGAAGGTGAGATGTTACAGGCTACATGGTCATCATTAATTTCTGTTAAGAAAAGATCCGGTTTTTCTGCAAGGATGACTTCCTGAAGATCTTTCCAGGGTCTATCCGAAACAATTACATTCGATTTGTAACGAACTTCAGGCCCTTCACTGATAGCAAGTAATCTTTTCCGCAACTCCCTGGCAGTTAATGAAGCAGCACTGATAGATTCCCCTTCGGAAATTGGAACTACACCAACAAGGATTACTTCTTCTGCAATCGCTTTTGCGATCGCTAATGATGCATCGCCAATATGACCAGTACAGACGGGTACTAAAACAGATTTGATTTTTTGTAAAGATTTTTTCATAGAACTACCTTCTTTAGTAAAGGATCCAAAATTTTTTGATAGATTGAATCCCAGCTATAGAGTTTTTTTACTCTTCTCGACCAGCGTAATGTAACTTCATCATTTAATCGATGATCGATCTGGGCTGCAATCATAGATGGATCATCATGAATACTAAAATACGTGACATCTTCTCTGCCTAATTCACGGAGGACAGGAATATCAGAACAGAAAACAGGCAGGGAACTGAAAGCAGCTTCAATTAATGGAATTCCGAAACCTTCCTCAAAACTGGGAAATAAAAGTAAATCGGCAAGATGATAAAGATCTGTTATGACTGAGTCCGGAATGTATGCGTTGGAAATTTCGGCGAGAAAATGCGCAGTTCCTTGCAGATGTAAATGATTACGCAATGCTAATAATTTCAGTTTGTAAGATGCATTTTGTGCGTTGTGAGGCCCTTCCGGACCTGTGACGATGAGCATTGTTTTCGGATATATTTTTTTTAGTTCTGCAACAATATACAATGCCTGCTCAATATTTTTTCGCGGAGTTAAACGGGCAGGTAAAAGTACGAGAGGATCTGCTTCGTATAGATTTAATTCTTTTATGATTTGTTTAGTTTCCAGGTCGAATTTTAGAAAAGATTCGATATTCACACCATTTGGAACGACATAAATCTGCTCGACAGGGATTTTCAGCAGCTGACATACTTCATTCCGTCTGATTTCAGAAACCACAACATGTGATGCCCAGGACCAGGGATCGCGCAGCAAATCCCACGGATACCCATCGTGCAAATCCTCATGATTCCGAGCGGATGACCAGGATAAATCGTGGTGCCAGAGAATGAGATGTGGAAAACCCGGTGTCTGATTTAAGTCATAAAGTGCCGCAGTCAGCGGAAGATTCTTATTCAGGGTCGCGATATTATGTGCAATAATCAGATCAAAGTTTTCAAAACAGTTCGCCAATTGTTTTTTTAACCAATCCCGCATTTTGTCAAAGTCTGCTGTATAAACTCCTTGGTCCAGTTGTTTTTTAATTTCAGTGATTTCCGCATTTCTTGAATCGAGCTGAGGTAATATTTTCACGGATATATTAGGATGGAATGGTTTCCCCCGACCAGCGAAAATAGTCACTTGATGACCTGCATTTGTCATGAGAAGTGCGTGGTGAGCCATAACACTTTCCACGCCGCCCACAATAGGCGGTGAAGAATAATGAATTAACGCGATTCTCATAATCTTTCTCCGTAGCATTCACTTAATAGAAGCCTTAATCGATTTTCGAGCATCGTATAAGAGTAATATCGACGAGCAAGTGAATAATTGAATTCCACCTGCTTCTGAGTCTGTTCAGGGTGTTCCAATAAATCTCTGACTTGATTCAAGGTCTGATCGCTGATGAAACCATCAAATTCAACCACTTTAAAACCTTTTGGTTTAATATCTGTTTCATAAATTGAATAATTATTTACTACCAATGGTCGTTTGTAATAAATTGCTTCCAAAAATGCGTTTCCAAATCCTTCAATTGCCGACGGATAGGTGACCAGGTCTGCGTAAGGATAAATATCTTCTAATGTGTAAATCTTTCTGCCATCATCCGTTAACCCTCGCTGATTGCTGATGATTTCTGATACAAAATTGACCGTGACTCCCAATAACGACGCAAACTCATGAATTCGTTTTTCGTAGGATGTTCCTTCATCCCCTGACGCATGTGAAATTACAAGTTCTGCTGGAAGATTGAGACGCCGTGTTAATTCAATCGCATGTTCAATCCCTTTCCGTTGGATAATTCGGGTTGGCTGAAGAATCAAATACTGTCCCGAATCTATTCCAAGGTCTGAGCGAACAGACCTGGTATAATCATCCGGAATCTGAGGAAGTGTGTCAAAATCCATAACATTTGGAATAATCATGGACGAAACACCTACTCTGGAAGCAAGCTGTTTTGCTTGCATCGAATTGAGAACAACATGATGAATCGAGGGGAGATCTGGCGGAAATGCTGCTGAAAGATAATCCTGTACCGAGTTATTCAGGAAACGTTGCCGCTCCCAATAGAAATCATGGTGGTGGGCGACAACTGGAAAACCTGTTTCGGCTATAAATTCGGTAATGGCCAATCCAAGCGGAATATTCACAGGAATTGTGACAGCGTTTTCAACGATCAATGTTTCCAAGTGGAATTTATAAGCAAATTGGTACAAATGTTCTTTGAAATAGTTCTTTAGATCCTGAATTTGTTTTGAAATTTTTGATGATCGAATATAAATTGAAAAATTATCTTGATACAATGTTTCAAATTCTGGATGCAGTTTTCTGGACTGGTGCAGTTTTCCCCATTCCCCATTAAAAACCGTTTGTGTAATAGCATCGATATCAGGATGCCGATAAAACGCTTCTGGAACGATGTAACTATGATCGGCTGGCCGGTCGCATTCTCCACAAAAATAGTAACATTGATATCCCATGCGGTGCAGTACGGATGCCCATTTCGCTGTTTCCAGGGATACGCCATCATTTCCTGCAAATCGGGTTGATATGAATCCTATTGAATGTGTGTATATCAGTGTAAATCTCCTTTTTTTAAATTGTTTCAATCTTCATCAGATTTGAAAAATATAATAAATCACAGAATCGCTATAGTAAAAGCTAAAGGCGAAACGATTCTATTGATCATACAGTACAATAAAATCTATGGATACTAATATTTATACCATATTATTAAAACGGTTATACGGGGATACTGTTGCAAAAAAAACACTAACCCGCTTGCTTGATGTCTTAGAAAGACATCAGAAGAAAATTACGGAGCGGTTTGAGTCACAAGACTTGTTAATGAATGAATGCAATCCGGTTATCTTAATTACTTACCCGGATCAGGTTCAGGATCCCAATGAAGTACACTTGAAGACACTGCAGGAATTTTGTGAGCGACACTTTCAAAACATTATCAGCGGAATCCATATACTGCCATTTTTCCCATGGTCTTCTGATGATGGCTTTTCGGTTATGGATTATCGACAAGTAAGTCCATCCTGTGGTGACTGGGGTGATATTACCGCTATCGGTTCATCGTTCGAACTGATGGTCGATGTCGTTTTAAATCATGCGTCTGCACAAGGAAACTGGTTTCAGGCATTTATTCAGGAAGAATCGCCGTATCGCAACTTTTTCGTAGCAGTGAAGGGTGATCCCGATCTCTCCAATGTAGTTCGTCCAAGGATTACACCTTTATTGACTGAAGTCCAAACGCAATCAGGCTCGCGAAAAGTGTGGACAACTTTTGGACCTGATCAAGTGGATTTGGATTATCAAAATCCTGAAGTGCTGCTTGAAATGATCGACATAATTCTTTTTTACATCCGTCAGGGCGCTCGATATCTGCGACTGGATGCGATTGCTTATTTATGGAAAGAAATTGGCACTCCCTGCATTCATTTACCTCAGACACATACAGTCATTCAGCTGTTGCGAGCCATTTTAAAAAACATTGCACCGGATGTCAAAATTATCACAGAAACCAATGTGCCGCATCATGAAAATATTTCCTATTTTGGTGATGGGACGAATGAAGCCCATCTGGTCTATAACTTTGCCCTGCCACCATTAGTGCTTCATACGCTGCTGACCGGTGACGCGACAGTTCTTTCTGAATGGGCTGGAAATCTCGAATTGCCATCTCAGGAAACAACCTTTTTTAATTTTCTTGCTTCTCATGATGGGATTGGATTGAATCCGGTGCGAGGAATTCTGGACACCGTAGAAATTCAGCGTCTGGTTCAACAAACTTTAAATCACGGTGGTCTGATTTCTTACAAAACATTGGAGGATGGTTCTCAAATTCCGTATGAATTGAACATCAGTTATTTTGACGCTGTTTCAAAACCCAACACCGATGAACCGATCTCGTTACAAGTGAGTCGGTTTATGGCTGCTTATGCAATTATGCTTTCATTAAAAGGAATCCCCGCAATTTATTTTCACAGTATCATCGGTTCACGAAGCTGGTCTGCCGGACCGCAGAAGACTGGCCTGAATCGTTCTATTAACCGGGAAAAAAATGAGCGCAACCTGTTATCTTCAGCGCTGATGTATTCAGATTCCATTCGGGCAAAGGTGTACAATCAGTTTCATCATTTGCTTACGCAATATCGAAATTCTCCCGCTTTCCATCCGTATGGAAATCAAAAAATTATCCGGACAGGAAAGGGAATTTTTGGAGTTTTACGCAGTTCCCACAACAGAGAACATTCGATGCTCTGTCTGCAAAATGTGACCGGAGAAAATCAAAATTATTTGGATGTCCCTTTGGAGCCTTATGAAACTGTGTGGATCGACCATCCGAACACTTCATTGCTAACTATGCAAAACTGAAAAAATCGAATTTCCAAAGTCTATCTGAAGATCGATTTATTTTTTATGATCCGGTTCGTCAGAATTACAACCACAAGATTGGCGGATTATTAATTCCGAGGGAATTGTGTAATGCTTCACAGTCATACTCGGATTTTGTTTCATCATAAAAAGCAAATTGATTGCAGTTTGGGCAATTTTGATCAGTGGTTGTTGTATGGTTGAAATTTTCACCGGAGTCACTTCCATCCAGTCAACCGTGTCGTACCCGATGATCGCTATCTCTTCCGGAATTTTGTAATGGTAATATGCAGCGGCTTTATAAACTCCGAGTGTAATGGATTGACTGATACAAAAAATGGCGTCAATTTTTTGTTCCTCGATCAATTGATGTGCAGTATTAAAAGCATCGCTACCCATGTAATCCGTTTCTCGAATCAATTCCGGATTGTAGAGATTGTTTTCTTTCAATGCATCTTCGAATCCTCGGATACGGTCAATCGTGTTGGATCCATATTTGGGTAAAGCAATCATACCAATCCGTTTTTTGTCATGTTGAATCAGATGGGTTGCTGCTTCTTTGCTGATCTCATAGTTATTTGTCGTAACACTCGCAATTTCCAATTGCGGTGGAAGTGTTCTTTCGATGCAGACTATTGGAATATCTGTTTCCTTTTTAAGAAAATTAAGATGGTCATAACTTTTTGAGAGAACAGGGCAAATGATAAGACCATCTACTCGTTTTGAAATCAGGTTGTTAATCGCATTAATTTCGATTTGATCATTTTCTTCTGTGGATACGATTAATGTGTCAATTTGCTGTTCTGATGCCATGCGCTGTACAGTCCGAACCATGGCAGGAGTAACCGGACTGGTAATGTTCGTCAAGATCAGACCAATTGTATTTGTTGCATTGCTTTTTAGACTCCGCGCTATAAAATTCGGCGAATAGTTTAACTGCGCTATGGCGTGTAGTACTTTTTCTCGAAGTTCTGGCGCTACATATTTGTCTTTATTGTTCATCACGACAGATACTGTTGATACAGAAACACCAGCCAGTTTGGCGACATCGATGATCGTTGAATTTCGATTTGTACCCATAGTAATTTCCTTTTTACTTCATCTCTTCCGACCATTTTAATTAGTGTGCGATGTATTGTTTGTAATTTGCATGCGTATTGATAATCGAAAACAAATTAAATCCTTAAATATTTTCCTTTATTGATACTTGATATTATATCGTGCAGGTTGACCAGTTGATCAGGAAGTCATTTGAACAATCTAATTGGAAGTGGGTATGAGTTCTTTCATACAGTATGCAAATTATTCTATTTAAAGCAGATATGAAAAAGTTTATTAATCTTCTGAAAATCTTTTCCTGAATCAGAATCAGTTCTTCATATAAAACAATCCCAAACTAAAAATTGAATTTCTATGAAAAAAGCGATATGTTCTTATTAAAGAATAATGAATCTATTTCAATCACAGTAAGCAGCTCTTTGACGGATCTGGAATGGCAAATTTTTTCGGTATCGGAACTGTCATAATTTTCGTATGACAATTGTCGTATTGACCTTTTTTCGAATGTAAAATACTATTAATTTACTCAGCGAAACGTTTTTCTATCCAATTATATCAGAATTTGATTTTTCAAGGATCAAAAATGAAATATACAAAATTTGCAGAAGATGATTTTAAAGTATCAAAAATTTGTCTCGGAACAATGAATTTCGCAGATCGTTGCGACTATAAAACTTCTGAAGAGATTGTCCGGCAAGCCTGGGACCTCGGAATTAATTTTGTTGATACCGCAGCGATGTATACGAATGGGGAAGCCGAGCGATATCTGGGAAAGGCCATAAAAGCTCTTCCGCGTGAAAAGATTTTTTTGGTTACTAAAGTTGTAAAAGGAATTGATCGGGATAGTATTCTCACCGGAATTGATGAGAGCCTGGAAAGACTTCAGACCGATTATGTGGATTTGTACCTGATTCATTGGCCTGTGCCGGGTATGAATCTTGTTGAGATGATGGGCAGTCTGAATCAAGTTGTCGATGCCGGAAAAGCACGAAATATTGGCGTATGCAACTTTCCAGCTTATTTGCTGGCAGCCGGTAACCAAATCGCACTGGAAAGAGGATGGAAGAAACTGAATTGCAACCAGGTGGCATATAACTTAATTGAGCGTGGTGTCGAAGTTGAAATACTGCCGCAGGCAATTTTGGAAAATTTGGCTGTTATGGCATATCGGCCACTCGCAATCGGACTTTTGACCGGTAAATTTTCACAAGGAATGAAAATGGATCCGGCAACCCGAGGTGCCACGGACGCTCGTGTTATCACCTGGCTGTCCGAATATGGAAAGAGTGTTGATCGATTTGTTCATTTCGCTGAGAAGAAGGGCATTCATCCGGCGCAATTAGCTGCAGCATGGGTTAGTCATTCCCCTGCCATTACGGCACCAATTATCGGAGTAAGTTCGACAAAGCAATTATTATCATCAGTGGAAGGGATTAATATCGAATTATCTGATGAAGACTATGAAGCTGTAACGGAAATCTTTCCGACAGAAGTATGGGAAGAGAGTCTTCAATTATTTCCCGGGTTGAAATTTAATTTTCCAAAACTGCGCAGAAATCTTTTTTTGCATAAATCATAGCATTTGTCGCTTGATGACTGGAAATGAAACACATGGAAAAAATTAGGACAGCACTGATCGGATGCGGAAAAGTAGGCGCAACACACGCGTTGGCATATAAAACTTTGGAAAATTCACAATTTTCAGCGGTCTGTGGTTCCAATCTGGAGAAAACAAAAGCATTCAGCAAAGCTTATGATATTCCGGCTTATACCGATATTACTAAAATGATCGAAGAGAACGATATACAGGCGGTCTCCATCTGTACTCCTCATCCATTACATGCGGAACTTATCTGTCAGGCTTCGAAAGCTGGTGCTCATGTTTTATGTGAAAAACCCCTGGCGGTCACTTTACAGGAATGCGATATGGCAATCCATGCCTGTGAAAAAGCAGGTGTAAAACTGAGCGTTATCAGCCAACGCAGATATTATCCGGCTGTAGCTCGAATGGCAAATGCAATCCAATCCGGGAAAATTGGCAGACCTGTCATCGGTACGATGACTGTATTAGGTTGGCGAAGCCCAGAATATTATTTATTGGATCCATGGCGTGGAAAATGGATAACTGAGGGCGGTGGTGTCATGGTCAATCAAACCGTACATCAACTTGATTTACTGCAATGGATGATGGGCCCGATTGCTGAAGTGTTTGGTTATTGGGACAATTTCAATCATCCTTCAGTTGAAGTAGAGGATACCGCAGTTGCTGTGATTCGTTTCAAAAATGGCGCAATTGGTCAATTTCTGGTGTCTAATTCTCAGAAACCAGGATTCTATGGGAAAATCCATATACACGGTGAAAGCAGTGCATCCGTTGGCGTTCAAGTGGAAGGTGGGACACCTTATATATCCGGAATATCTTCAGTGGTCGATCCGTCTTTTAATGATATTTGGACAATTCCCGGTGAGGAAGCGAATTTGGAAATTTGGCAGAATCAAGATCGGGAGATGGCTAAATCCATCGATCCGATGAATTATTATCATCATTTACAGATTCAGGATTTCCTGGATTCGATTCTTCAGGATACCGAACCGCCGATTAATGGTTATGAAGGCAGGAAAGCGGTTGAATTGTTTACTGCTGTATATCGATCACAAAGAGATGGAAAACCGGTCAGTTTTCCACTTCCAGTCGAACAAGATGATTCTTTTGACGGCAGATATTCTTTTTTACCGTATTCAAGAAGGTGACGATTTATTGCTATTAAACCTGAAGGTTTTTTCAACTTTATCAATAAAAAAAACAAGACAATTCATTCAGTTATTTTTCGGAAAGAATTAAACAGGTCATTTTTATGTCAGAATCAAGTCCGTTGTTATGGATGAAAGGAATCACAAAAGTTTTCCCTGGTGTGCGTGCCCTTTATCAGGTAGATTTTCAGTTGGAGGAAGGCGAAGTAAGAGCTTTGGTCGGTGAAAATGGTGCCGGCAAATCCACATTGATCAAAATTCTCTCCGGTGTTTATCAGCCTACTGAGGGCGAGATTTTTCTGAACGGGAAAAAGACAGTGATTGATCATCCTTCTGATGCGCGAAAAATGGGAATTGCGCCTGTGCATCAGGAAGTTAACCTGGAGCCTTATCTATCTGTTGCAGAAAATATTTTTTTAGACAGGCAGCCAACCAACCGATTTGGCCTGATCGATTATAAAAAAATGGAGGTTGATGCTTCGTTTTGGCTCGATCAAATGGGTATTTCGATTAATCCGGGAATGCCTTTAGGAATGGTTTCGATCGCCGAGAAACAAATGGTAGCGATTGCCCAGGCCGTTTCTCTTGATGCCAAAATCATTGTTTTTGATGAGCCGACATCCTCCTTAACTCAAAAAGAAGCTGAAAATTTATTTACCGTTATCCGGAAGCTGCGTGAGAAAAAAATTGGAATTATATATATCTCTCATCGTTTGGAAGAAATTTTCCGAATTTGTACCACTTTAACGGTGATGAGAGATGGCCAGGTAACCGGCAATGAAAAAATTGAAAATGTGACAACTGAAGATATTATTCGAATGATGGTTGGTCGTGAATTGAAGGATATGTTTCATCGAAAACGATGTTACGTTGGAGATCCGGTACTCGAAATCAAAGGACTGAGTGTAAAAGGAATCCTAAACGATATCGATCTGGTATTACACAAAGGTGAAATTCTCGGTCTTTCCGGGCTGGTTGGCTCAGGGAGAACTGAGTTGGCAAGAGCTATTTTTGGCGATTTGCCTTACCAAAAAGGTGAAATTCTGTTGAATGGTGAAAAAATTAATGTGCACCATCCCTCTGAAAGCATACAAAATGGTATCGCACTGATTCCAGAAGATCGCAAAGAAATTGGCCTTGTACTGAAACAATCTGTGATGAAAAACATTTCTGTAACAGTATTGAAAAAATTCCTGAAATTTGGCTTTGTGGATGAAAAAAAGGAAAGAAAGTTTGCATCTGAATATATCCGGCAATTGGCTATTAAGACTCCCTCACCCGATCAGGAGGCTCAATTTTTAAGCGGCGGAAACCAGCAAAGAATTGTCATTGCAAAATGGCTGGCGACCAACCCCAAAGTGTTAATCATTGATGAGCCTACCCGTGGAATTGATGTTGGAGCAAAATCGGAAATCCATGAACTGTTGGATCAATTAGCTTGTAAAGGGATGGCTATACTGATGATATCATCCGAATTGCCTGAGATTCTCACGATGAGTGACCGAGTGGCTGTGATGTATCAGGGACGGATTTGTGAAATTGTCTATAGAAAAGATTTCAGTGAGGAAGTGATTGTTTCTTTTGCGACTGGTCAAAAAATAAGACCGCTGCAGAAAGACGTGGTGGTATGTTAAATAATGACCTACTTAATAAAAAACCTGGGATGATACGCAAACAAATGCTGCAAACCGTGGGGAAGTTTATTATCAATTACCCTTCCATCATCATTCTGGTATTTCTGATTTCGCTGGGTGCTTTCATATCGCCCGTCTTTTTTACTTCAAGAAATTTTGTGAATATCCTCTGGAGTGTATCTGTCTTAGGAATCATTGCTGTCGGTCAAACTGTGTTGTTGATTACTGGCAATTTTGATATGTCAGTCGCTTACATTGTCGGTTTATCCGGTATCACGACAGTGATGCTTCAAATCAACGGAGCAAACCTGATTACTTCCGTTGCCGGCGGCCTGGCTGCCGGAGTCATTATCGGATTTCTGAACGGATTGATCATTATTCGAACCAATGCAAATGCTTTTTTAGTAACTTTGGGGACCAGTGCACTTGTTTATTCCATCAATCTAATTCTGACACAATCAAAAACCTGGTACGCACAGATTGATGCCTTTTTAATATTGGGACGTGGAAAATTTTACGGGACGATTCATTATTCTGTCATCATCTTTTTAACCATGGCAATTTTTGTCCAAATTATTTTGCGCCGAACTATTTTTGGCCGATCTTTATATATTATCGGACACAATCCAAAAGCGGCAAAATATTCAGGTATTCAGGTTAATCGACTAAAATTTGGCGTTTATTTGTTCTGTGGATTTTGTGCGGGTCTGGCTGGCTTGGTCATGACAGCTCGTACCGGTTCGACAGTAGCCAATGCAGGTGTCGGATTGGAATTTGATTCACTGATCGTTTCAGTCCTCGGGGGTACCAGTCTATTTGGAGGAAAAGGTGGAACAATCCGGACTATCATTGGAATTCTGATTCTGGGGGTAATCAGTAATTTATTGATCTTATTGAATATTCAATATGAAGCACAACAGATTGCTAAAGGAGTTGTTTTTCTGACGGTGGTATGTGCGGACGGTATTTTAGAGAAAAAACGCAGGTCATCATGATTCGGAAGATATTTCATTTCATCCTTCAACAAAATATAATTATTTTATTTCTTTCTTTGTTCATTGTATTTGGAATTTTCAAAGGAGATCTTTTTTTGAACGGCATCAATCTCCATAATATCGCACGTCAAATATCTTTTGATATTCCGTTAGCGCTGGCTTTGACGACTGTTCTAATTGTTGGCGGAATCGATCTTTCGATTGGCTCTGTGCTTTCCATGTCCGCAGCATTAACGATGGGTATACAGCCGACAGGGACATATTTTGCGGTCTTAATTGCGCTGCTTTTCGGTATTTTGATTGGTTTTTTGAATGGAATTCTGATTACCAAAGGCAAAGTGGTCCCCTTCATAACAACGCTGGGTACGATGACACTCGTAAAAGGAATCATGTTGACTTACACGAAGCAATTATCCATAGCTGGTAAAGATGAGTCTTTTACATTTTGGGGAGATGGTTCTATCGGTGTGGTTCCTACGCCCATTATTGTAGTGTTGATCGTTGCTTTGATACTATATATTGTGCTGAAGTATACGAAATTCGGACGTAATCTATATGCAATTGGCGGAAATCCGGAATCAGCTTATATAGCTGGTATCGATGTGGAAAAAAACAAAGTATTCGCCTTTATGATCAGCGGTTTTCTTGCAGCATTATCCGGTGTACTACTGGCTTCCCGGCTGAACAGTTCCACAACACAGTTGGGACTTGATTCGACGAATTGGGCGATTGCTGCCGCAATCATGGGTGGTGCCAGTATGGCAGGTGGCAGAGGAAAGGTTTTTGGTACTGTTATCGGTGTAGCATCATTGGGTATCTTAATCAATGGAATGAATTTGATTGGTGTTTTCACATATTATCAAATTGGAATTCGTGCGTTAATTCTGATTATTGTTGTGGCCGTGGATGCCGTTACCGCAACAAGAATCAGAGAAAACCTGCAGCTGCAGGCTTATGGGAAACGAGATTAAAGAAAAAACGAAGAAATAGAATAAAAAAAAGGAGATGAAAGATGAAGAAAAATTTGTTGTTTTTATTGTTTTGCTTGGCATTTATGGCATTGGTAATGCCTGTCAGTGCTGAAGAAGGCACGTTTGATATTTGTGTTGTTCATAACAGCGCAGATCATCCATCGATTACAGCAATTGTCCAGGGAATGAACGATGAAGCTGCGATTTTTGGTGCAAATGTGACCTATTTTGATCCAGCTGCTGATCCGCAAAAACAGGCTTCCATGATAGAGGACTGTATTGCCCGTCAGGCGGATGTCATTGTTGTCAATTGTGTAGATCCGACAGCCGCTGTTGCTCCGATCAAGAAGGCTTTTGAAGCCGGCATCCCGGTCCTGACACAAAATGCAGATGTCGCCCCGGAAGGAAAGGAATTTACTTATGCATTTGTGGGCTCGCAAAGCATTGATCAAGGCTATGCAGTTGGTAAGATGATGGTTGAGAAATTTGGCGACAAAGAAGCTAAAGTTGTCATCATTGGCGGAAATCCAGGCCAAACTGATTATGTCAACCGTGTAGCTGGTGCTGAAATGGCTTGGGCAGAAGCAAATGCTCCTTATGAGATCATTTCTGATCAACCGGCTGGCTGGAGCAAGGACAAGGCCTTGACCCTTATGACTGATCTTCTAACACGATTCCCCACCGGGATTGACATGGTGTATGCTGTCGATGATCCGATGGCAATCGGAGTCATTGAAGCTATTAAAGCAGCCGGGTATGAAGGTGAAATTGCTGTCTATGGGACGAATGGCAACGTGGATGCCTGCGAAGCGATTAAAAATGGTGACATGGCCGGTACCGCTCTCCAGATGAGCTATCTGGTAGGAGTATATGCGGTTCGTGCTGCTTATGATATTAATCAAGGCCGTCTGATTTCTGAGGAAATCCTGGCTCCGACAGCACCGATTACAATCGATAACATCGATGAATGGAGCGATATGTGCTGGTAAAAAAGATTAAAAATCTCTTAATAATTAATATCTAAAATGAAAGAGGACAGCAGAGTATTCTGCCGCCCTCTTTCTCAACAAAACACCATGAAAGCTGATCCTATGGCACGACTAATCAGAATTGTGACTTCTTCCTTTGCTACGTTGGAGAACACTAGTCCTCCTTATAATATTCGTAAACCTTCTTGTGAGGAAAATCTGGAATTGGCATCCTTAATTCTGGACGCTGCCGCGGGCTATCATCCGGACATTGTCTTATTACCTGAGACGTTTAAGACTGCCGGGAAATCTTTGGAAACTTGTCAAACGGATGCGGAAACGATTCACGGAAAAACTGTTGAATTTTTGAGCCAGAAAGCGGCAGAAGGAAATTTTAATCTGGTGGCCGGTTTATTGATTAAAAATGATAAATTTCTATCCAATGATGCATTAGTCTTTAACCGGATGGGAAAATTTGCAGGAAAATATTCAAAAAATTATCCGGTTGAATCTGAAATTGATGCCGGGATCCTGCCAGGAAACCTGCTTCCTGTCTTTGATCTGGATTTTGGAAGAATTGGTATAGCAATTTGTTTTGATCTGAACTGGCGAAATATCTGGCAGTCCTTCTGTGATTCGGAAATTGATTTAGGATGCTGGATCTCAGCGTATGAGGGTGGTTACCCTCTCATTAATTATGCGCAAACCTATGGATATCCAATCGTTTCATCGGTGTATCCCTATCATGCCAGAGTGGTTGATGTAACCGGAGAAATTATGGCAGCCTCTTCACGTTGGAGCAGATTGGCATTTTGCGAGTTGAATTTAGATCGTGAAATTTATCATACCGATATGCAAATGGACAAGATCATTAAAATCCAATCGGAATATGGCAAAGATATTTCGGTAAAAACTTTTACGGAAGAACACTTGTTCATGCTAACCAATCATCGATCCGATTGCACGATCAAGGATATTGAGAGCGAGTTTTCTTTAGTATCATATCGAGACTACATTCATCGTTGCACGAAATATCGCAATCAAAAAATAAGCTCCTTATAAATACCTGACATTCAAAAAAACCTCATTAGTTGGTATGGCTCATTTTCTTTAGAAAGCTATTGCGATAATTAGAATTATAAAAAATAAATAAAAAAAACATCATTTTATCGTTTTCTGTAGCAGGAATTCGAAATATTGACTTGCTTTTTGCATTAAGAGAGAAAAACTTGTTATTGTGATGCTTCTACACGAAGCGTAGAAGCATCACAAAAACAAAAAATCCACCACACATTCAGAATCGCTGTATCTGTAGATTTTCATCTTCTGAGCGCTATAATGATACTTAATTCATGCTGGTATTTCATTGAATCCATTCAAACTCATGCTCAGTCAGGAGGTACATTTGAAAATACCATTCATAATTGTTATGATGATTTCCAGTTATCTGCTTGGGTCGATTCCTTTTGCTTACACGATTGGAAAAATACTCAAGAAAATCGATCTGAGGCAATATGGCAGTGGAACGGTCAGTTCTTCCATGGTATGGGAACATGTTGGGCATTGGGCTGTGATTCCGGTTGCTTTGTTTGATGTTTTCAAAGCATCTGTCCCGGTCTGGCTGGCAATCCATAATAACCTGGGAGAGAATATTGCCCTTTTAGCCGGTGTTTGTGTCATTGCTGGGCATAATTGGCCGATTTTTCTGCGATTTCATGGGGGCCGAGGATTAAGCCCCATGATCGGGACATTGCTGGTTCTTTTTCCTCCCGGTGTTGTTTGGTTGTTATGTTTTTTACTTCTCGGAAGATTGTTTGAACCACCTGTCATGGCGTTCCTTGGGTTAATTACGCTGCCAATTGCGGTGAAGCTGCTTCATGGACCGGTATCGATCCATTTCGCAACAGGACTTTTTTTATTGATCACCATTGCGAAACGATTGGAAGCAAATCGCCGTCCTCTTCCACTCACAACTGAACAAAAAATAAATGTGCTATTGTTACGATTCCTATTTGATCGGGACATCAGAGATCATCAGGCATGGATTCACAGGACTCCGGATGATCAAAAGGGACCTACTTCTTCGGATACGGGTGATTGATCAACTTAGCTATTTCTTTTTTAGTTTTTCTGAATCCTTTTTTTCAAGAATACGGGCGGATTTGAGTGAAGAACACACAAACGTGACAAAAAATATAACTGACAGCAGCATTATTGAGATGTCGAAATATGTAAGCGATTTATAGAATGGCAGTCTCATATCAGTATGAAAAATCCCGATTATGAAAATAAAAATACAAATCAAAATTCCAAACACACGAATTTCAGTAGGACCAATTTTCCCATAGGAGATCTGAAACACTCCATCAATGTATGTCATCAGATAGGTGTAAATTGACATCAATAAATAGCCGATAACACCAAGAAGTGCAATTTCTAAGGAAACATAGGGTGATAAGCCTAAACCTGCGTAGATAAAAAAAATGCTGAGAGAATCGATGATGTGGTCGACGAAAAAGCCATAATTTGGCCTTTCAATCTTACGGTAACGGGCCAGTGTTCCATCCAGACTGTCACCAAACCAATTGATGATGAAACCGGTGCATGCCAGCCAGGCAAAAGCAGGATGAAAGGTTGTCAAACCGAATCCGGCAAAAACACAAAAAGCTCCAAAAAATCCAAGAGCTGTCAGGTGGTCCGAGTTGATCCATGCAGGCATGTGTTTGGCCAGCCACTGCAGCGCAGGTCGTTCGTATGGTCCTAATATTGTTTCATTGATCCGAACTTGTTGTTTGTTTCCCATAATCAATTTGTTTTCTACGAATATAATGAAAATGATCGATTCCACTTATTGAAATACCAAAGTGAGATTATTAATCTCGATGGTCAAAGCATCCTCCTCCAAATTATAACATTCGAAAAAATGCAATTATTAACAGCGATTCAGATTATGAGAGGGATTATTTATTGTTGTGATGTTTTTGCGTTCCGCACAAAAACATCACAACAACAAGTTTTCTCATTTAACTCATAAGGCATTTCCAAAATTCGAATTGCTGGATAGAAAACTAATTTTATTCATATAAATATTGACTAAAAAAAGGAACTTCAAATGGAGCATAATCGATCTATACCAGGCTCAAAAAACATTGTATGTCTTCCAAAAAAACTAAAAAATTTGGATAAAAAACGTAAATGGGCAAATCTTTGTATTTTAGCAATTGAAAGTAATTATTAACATCAATATTAATAATACAAAACAAATAATGATAATTGTCACATAATTTTGGAAAAAACTCATAAGAAACGATTGAATCCTTTGTTAATTAGAGGTAAAGATGGTATGATTGTGCTGACTAGGGATAAATCAATTTATTTTTATTAAACGCGCATATATTCTTCCTTAAAAAATAATTTTCCAAGGAAGATATTTGGCGTATCCCGGAATCTTTTTTTTTTCAAAATCATGTTATCGGATAACGTGATTTATTTTTATCAGCAGTACTAATCGTATTAGGAGGTCTGTAAATGAATGTACTTTTTATTTTATTAGCAATGGCGGTACTTCTTTACATTGCTTATCGTACGTATGGTAACTTCCTTTCCAATAAAGTCTTCAAGCTCGATGACAAGAATGTGACCCCTGCTGTAGAATTTGAAGATGGATTGGATTATGAACCTACCGACGCGAAGTATTTGTTAGGCCAGCAATTTTCTGCAATTGCAGCTGCCGGCCCTGTAACCGGTCCTATCATTGCGGGTATTGCATATGGTTGGGTTCCCACGCTTATTTGGATTACGTTAGGCACCATATTCATTGGTGGTGTACATGACATGGGCGCTCTAATTGCATCAGTAAGAAATAAAGGACGTTCTATTACTGATACCGTTAGAGTGCATGTCGGTAATAGTGCCTGGATTCTGTTCAACCTGTTTATCTTCCTCGCATTGGTATTAATCATCGTAGCATTCACCGATATTACCACAGCTTCCTTTGTGAACATGATTGATATCGGAGATGGAAAGATGGTTGGCGGCGGTGCAATTGCGACCTCCTCAATTCTTTACCTGATTCTGCCACTTATCATGGGTTCACTGCTTCGATTTACAAAACTCAGCCTTAAGTGGGCTACTATCATATTCCTGCCGCTGGTTGGCGTTGCTATCTGGGTAGGCCAATTTATTCCTTTCAATATGCCATCCATTGGTGGTCTTGCCCCTCAAAAGGTTTGGAATATTATTATCATTGCCTACTGTATCATTGCCAACGTTGTTCCGGTTTGGCTGCTGTTACAACCGCGAGGACATTTAGGTGGATACTTCATGTATGCTTCATTGCTTGTTGCATTCATAGGTTTAATCTTGGGAGGTTTTAAAGTCCAATATCCTGCTTTCACAAAACCCTATGGCGATGGTTTTTGGACCCCAATGTTCCCGATGTTGTTCATTACGGTAGCTTGCGGTGCTGTTTCAGGTTTCCATGCACTTGTCAGCTCGGGCACAACTTCCAAACAGCTTAAAAAAGAATCTGATGCCAAACTTATTGGTTATGGTGCAATGCTTCTTGAAGCTCTTGTTGCTGTAATTGCTTTGATCACTGTCATGATGGTCAGCAAAGATAATGATGTCCTTTCAAAATCACCTAACTTTGTCTATTCTTCCGGTATCGGCGCCTTTATGGAAAAATTCGGTATTCCAAAATCTTTTGGTGTCGCTTTTGGTTTGATGGCATTTACAACATTCGTTTATGACACTTTGGATGTCTGTACCCGCTTAGGCCGTTATATTTTCCAGGAATTGACTGGTATGAAAGGTATTTGGGGAAAAGTACTTGGTACAGCCGTAATCGGTGGAACTCCTGTTCTTCTGATGAGTATTTCACTGACCGACCCTGCTACTGGTAATGCGGTTGCGATATGGAGTGTATTCTGGAAAGCTTTTGGCGCATCCAACCAGCTATTAGCTGCTCTGGCATTGATTGGTGTCACCGTCTGGCTGAAAAACAGTGCATCTTTCAAGAAAGCCTTTCTGGTCACCTTCATTCCTGCAATTATCATGTTTATCATGAGCACATGGGCACTTCTGCGCATGTTCTTCCAGAACATGAAGACTGCTGATGGTGCATTTGGCTTCCCCGGTGGAGCAAATAACATCCTTCCGATTCTGTGCGTCCTTTATGCAATTCTTGCTATTTGGATGATGTTTGAAACAGCAAAGTCAGTTACGAAACCTTCCAACGCAGCAAACGCTGACGCATAATTGAATTTATTTTTAATTATAAAAAATAGAAGTCATATTTGACTTCTATTTTTTCTTTTTTTAAATCGGGGAAGAAAAATTGGTTGATCTATCTCAAAAATTAGCAAGGAGTGATTTGCATTTTTTGGAACTTATTCTGTTACTTTACAAAAAACACAAAAATTCACTAAAGCATTGTTTTCCTGATTGATTCGAAATGGAAGGCGATATTTTGAATTGCTGAAAATTATTTCATAACCCCCATTTTTTTTTTGTAAAATAGTGATAGATTTGAAAACGAATCATGATTTATTACCCATCATTCATTACAAAATAATTTGAAGACAAAATGCTTTCTACAGAAAAATGAACTTATTGTTCAAAAAAAAATTGTCAGCTGATCGAGCACTATAAATATGGATTCGTATTGTTTAAAAGATTTTCATAGTTTGCTTTGTTGTTGGATAGGAAAGAAAAATGAAAAAAACAATCATTGTCTATGATTCGTATTTTGGAAATACGAAGAAAATTGCTGAAGCAATTGAAACGGTCGTGAAAGGAGAATTGGATACTTCCATCATTCCGATAAACGATTTTTCCATAACCTTGTTGGACGATGTACAGATATTTATTACTGGATCGCCAACACGTGGTTTCCGCCCATCTGAAGCTTTTTTGAACCTCTTCAAGAAATTACCAGTCAATGCATTGCAAGGAAAACAAGTAGTTACTTTTGATACTAGGATCGATCCGATAGATATTCATTCGGCTATTTTCCGTTTTATTGTGAAAAGCGGTGGGTATGCCGGTCCAAAAATTGGAAAAGAGCTGGCAGCGAAAGGGGGCAAAATGGTTTTGCCTGCAGAGGGATTCTTTGTTGAAAAAAGTGAAGGTCCGCTAAAAAATGGAGAAGAAGCCCGCGCATCCGAATGGGGCAAAAAAATAATCTCACTGTTGAAGACAACCTAAAAAACTCTCTTTGTCTTCAAGACCGGTTTATGTTTCGATTTGCTGGTTGCTAAGACAGCGATTCGAAGAATGGATAAAAATTATTGTTGTTGTGGTGTTTTTGTGCTGTGCGCAAAAACACCACAACAACATATTTTCTCTCGCTATTCGAATTCATGTCCATATTTCGAATTGCTACTGCTGTGATCCGAAGCAAAGGAATTCTGCTTGCTGAGATATAATTACCTCTTAGAAAAATTTGAATTAAAAAAATCTAATCAAATATTTGTAATTTATGAAGTGGAAGATGGAAAAAAAAATCGTTGTTGCCGGACATGTTTGTGTTGATATGACGCCAGTTTTTGATCACGCACCAGTAGAACATTTAAATGATATATTGATACCCGGAAAATTAATCCACATGAATGGGATCACATTTGCCGGAGGAGGTGTTGTTACAAATACCGGACTTGCATTGAAAAAATTAGGAGCCAATGTTTCCTTGATGGGAAAAATCGGCAATGATTCATTAGGTGAATTGTTGGCAGGCATATTCAATCATTATGATGCGGGCAAAAGCATGCTGCGTGTAGCAGGATCTGCAACATCCTATACGGTGGCAATTGCCATCCCGGGGATTGACAGAATCTTTCTGCATGATCCGGCTGCGAATGATACATTTTGCTATGAAGATCTGAATTTTGATGAAATTGCGGATGCTTCCATTTTCCATTTTGGATATCCAACCATTATGCGGAAAATGTTCGAGAATCAAGGTGCGGAATTGATTCGAATTTTCAAGCAGGTGCATGCGATGGGTGTTGCAACTTCTCTGGACATGGCGGCGATCGATCCAACTTCTGAGGCTGCAAAAGCTGATTGGACAGCAATCATCCAGGGAGTTCTTCCATATGTTGACTTCTTCGTTCCCAGTGTAGAAGAACTATGTTATATGATTGATCGTCCCCGTTTTGAAGAATGGGAAAAAAGGGCGGCTGGGAGAGATATAACTCAGGAGATTAATCTTGATGACATCAAGCCTTTAGCTGAAAAATTGATGACCTGGGGCGCCAAAACTGTTTTGATCAAGTGTGGAAAACCGGGATTATTCCTGAAAACAGCCGGTTTGGAGCAAATGATTCAAATCCAGGGGAAGCTATGGAATCATCCGGAAGATTGGGCAGATCTTGAAGCCTTTGAAAAAAGTTATGTTCCTGGAAAAGTTTTGTCCGGAACAGGCGCCGGAGACACTTGTATTGCCGCATTTTTGCTTGCGATTTCACGAGGATATACCTGGAAGCGCTGTCTCCAATTGGCTGCGGGAACTGGCGCTTCCTGTGTCGAAGCTTATGATTCGTTAAGCGGATTGCGTTCTTTTGAGACGTTACTACAAAAAATTGATGCAGGCTGGGAAAAATTCGAATAATAAAATACTCCAGACGGTTAATAAAAATGGGGTGGGATCCCTCATTATTCAAAAGGCAGGTCAATTGCTTTGGGTTTATTCTTTGCGTTGAAACTGTATGAGAAGAATTGAAGTGATGACGGAACTGATACTCAACACAAAAATGATGAACTTGGTTCCTTCGTTCTCCATGAAACCCATTTTTTGATTAAATCGATCGATTACAAAGAAGACGAGTAACATCCCTGAAAGTATGATGCAGATATGCGGAAGGATTCTTTCGAAATATTTCATTTTTACTCGATTTCTAAAGACCTTTACTGATTTCTGTCCAGCAACGCGTACTGCAAAGAAAATTATGGCTTGTAGTGTTGTATTCGATTTTTACAAAGGCAAGTCTGCATTTCGAATTGCTGATTTCTGATTATTCCGATATGTAAATAATATCTGTTGTTTCCCTCCCGCCTGCGAACGGTTTGTTAACAACACGGTCCTGAAACGTCATCACACTCGTTTTCCCGCCATCTAAATTGTATGCGAGTTCGCAGCCAAGAGACTCAAAAAGCGCAGAAAGTTCTACCATCGTCATACCATCGGAATAACCTGCCTGTCTTCCGTCAACCACGACAAAACAATAATGGCCTGGTTCAAAATACCCGATGGCTGTTCGAGGATTTTTTTTGTTAATACGCGACTCAAATATTTTGAGCGCTTTCCCTTCTTTCAATAGAGAAGGTCCAAAATTCCACGCTTGATACGCTCCCTCTTGAATCAATTTATTTCCATCAAAAAGATCCTCAGGGATAATCTTCATAATTCCATCGGAAAATAACACAAGAACGTCACCATCCGCTCTATCTCTGAACAGGATCCCATTCCTGATAACCGCGCTTTGATTATTTCCAAGTCCGTAATTATCTCCGTTGATAGCTGCGATTGCATGATGGCTGGCAGCGATACTCAGCGTCCAATCTCTGACAGATTTTCCATACATATCTTCTGCAAAAGCAGATCGAAGGTCACGGATATTTCTGATGTGAATATCTTCCAGATAATACGTGATACCGTCTTTTTGTACTGCGGTCAATTGGACCCGAACGCTTTCTGTGCGATACAGATTTTGTGTAAGAATTGTTTCACCATTCGAAAAGCGCGAAGCAAATTTGTCACCTGGATTAGCATCGGAATTTACCTCAAATGCTGGTTCAAAATCGATCTTATGGTACCTTATCGGGATAACATGATGGAATAGCGCAAAAATGCATAAAAATAATCCGATGAGAAATAAGTCTGTCAATAACAGCCTTTTGAGCGTTTTCCTCTTTCGCTTGTGTTGGTTGGGAGAATTCTGTTCATTCATCGGATTATTAAATATAGCATTGTAGCTCATTCAATTTGTGAGTGAAAGTCGATGAGAAATCTTTTCTTTACCGTCAGTCACAGGGAATCGCTTATTCCTGCGTATCTCCAGCCAAACCAATTTGATCGGCAATTTCTCTCATTCCGAGAATTGTTTCTTCGATAACTTCATCCAACGGGATCCCAAGACGGTCTGCCCCATCCTGAATAAGTTCTCTGTTTACATTCGCTGCAAATGCAGGAGATTTAAATTTTTTCTTAACCGATTTTGTTTCAAGATCCAATACACTCCTGGAAGGACGCATAATAGAGGCTGCATATATCAATCCAGTCAATTCATCGATCGTGTATAAGACTTTCTCTGCGTTTGTTTTTGGTTCAATATCTGAACATAATCCAAATCCATGACTTACCACTGCATGGATAAACTCTTCATCAAATCCATTTTCCTGCAGCAAATCACGTACTTTTACACAATGCTGGTCCGGATATTGTTCAAAATCTAAATCATGGAGCAATCCAAGAATTCCCCATTCATTTTCATTCTCTTCAAATTTTCTGGCAAAATGACGCATAACACCTTCAACTGATATTACATGTCTTCGAAGCGATTCACTTTGTATATAATGGCATAATAAATTCCAGGCTTCTTCTCTGGATGGGAGATGATTCATAAATTGTTTCCTTTCTTTGGAAAAATTTTTCTCTAATTATACAATAAGCGACTATTTTCAGAAAAAATACTCCATCGTACCCAGCGATTCGAATTTTGAGAGGGATTATTTGTTGTAATGTTGTTTTTGCGAATCGCAATAACAATATAACGGTAATCATTCCCCCCTATTATTAAAATCGCTGATATAAAGCTGATGGATTCAAAAAATGAAATGTTATAATGTTGGAGCACAAAAAATGAAAAGAGACACATTAGCAATGACTGGAAACAATATCGAATTACATCAAACACGAAACAAAATTCAAAAAGGCTTTTTATTATTTTGGATATATTTGAAAAGCATGGCATTTGCTTTTACTGGAGGAATGGCAGCTATTCCTCTGATTCAATTTGATATCGTGAAAAAATATAAAATGATGTCAGATGATGATTTCGTGCAGATTATCGCATTGAGTCATGCGCTTCCCGGAATTATCGGATTGAATAACAGTATCCTTACTGGTTATAAAATAGCGGGTGTTTTTGGTGCGTTGATGTGCTCGGTCGGAACAATTATGCCTGCTTTTGGTGCGATGTTGGTGGTTGCCGTTCTATTTCAGAAATTGCCCCAATCAAAAATTGTGAAAGGCGCTATTCTGGGGATTCGTGCAATTTCCGTTGCAGTCATCTTTGATGTCGCGATACGAATTGTGAACCGTTTCAAGAAAAACGCTTTCGGATTGTTAATTATCCTGACTGCATTTTTGATACCTCTAATAACGGGTGTCAGTTCTTTCTACGCCATATTATTTTCAGGCCTGATCGGAATTTTTTATGTCAGTTTCCATAATCAGCCGAATGAACGTGATGATACAAAGAAAGGGAACTGATCAAAATGGATCGAATCATTACATTATTCCTGATGTTTTTCAAAATTGGCCTGACATCTTTTGGCGGCGGATATGGCATGATGTCCATGATTATGGATGAGGGGCAGCGCCTGGTTGGATTGACCAGGACAGAATTTGCAGATATGACTGCTCTGGATTTGATTTGTTCAGGTCCAGTTGCGGTTAATGCTGCAACCTATGTCGGTTATATCAAAGGCGGATTTTGGGGCGCGATATTTGCAACGTTAGGATGCATTTTGCCATCTGTGATCATATGCACGATAGTAATCTTGTTTCTGAACAGCTTTAATAAGAGCAAAATTGTAAAAGGATTATTTGCAGGGATTACACCGGCTTGTGGCGGTTTATTGCTCTATACAACCCTTTCTTTGTCAAAATCGGTGTTTTTCAATACAAATTCTTTTACAGACATGCTTCATTCCCCCATAACAGCAGCAATGATCGTAATGGTAGGGATAACCGGTGCAGCGATGATAGCGGATCTGAAATATAAAATTAATCCGGCTTTTCTGACACTGGCTGGTGCTATCCTGGGAATGTTGTTTCTTTCAAAATAGAATTTTATATAATTTATTGACGATGTCCGGAAAGTTCTCTTTGCTGGAATTGTTTGTTTTTCTGGCGTATGATTTTTTTCCAGCGAATCGTTAAGGAGAAAATATATCCCATAATTCCTGCAGCAAAGAGAATATAACCTGCAATCATGTAATTTAGTGTATCAGGAATTTCGTTCATCTTCGAGCTCCATTTCATATTTTTCAGCTTCTGTCTCTTCTTTGATCTTTGCATAAAGAACTCGGTGATGCATGAGTGCCAGATATAGAATCGTAAACGAAAAAATTGAAATTATCATGGTCGCAATCATGGGTTCAGTCATGTTCATTCCCTGACTTTCACTTCCAATCAGAACCGGGTGAATGGAACGATACCCTCGGATCGAAAAAAAAGTCAATGGAACGCTGATGCACCCTATGATGCAATAGAGTGCCAGGATTCGACTTTTCTTTTCCGGATTATCTAGAGATTGCCGGAGAAACTGATACCCTGCATAAATAAAAGCCATAATTGTTGTCGTCGTTAGGCGTGGATCCCATGTCCACCAAGTATTCCAGGCCGGTTTTGCCCAGATCGATCCACTCACAACTGCTATGATTGTAAAATACAGTCCGATTTCAACAGCGGATTCAGCAATAAAATCATTCATTGAATTATTGCTGATTAGAAATAAAACAGATGCTGCGGCAGCAACGATAAAGCTGAGCATACCAATCCAGGCATGAGCCACATGAAAGTAAAAGATTTTTTGAACCAATCCCATTGTCATTTCAACCGGAGTAAAAAACATTACAAGAACGAATGAAATCAAAATCAATATGGCGGCTAAAATATCAAAAATGAAATATTTTGTTGGTATGGTTATTCGCATATCTGTCAATCCTTCATAAGAGAATCAAAACTGATAATTCCGATGGTTGTAAAAATTATGTTGAAGACAACTAATTGAGAAATCCATACAGTGACTGAGCTAAGCGATTCCCCCAGGAAAGATGTCTGTGTCACTTTTACTACTGTAACAATCAACGGGATGATTACCGGGAAAAAAAGAACCGGCATAAGAATATCTCGCATTCGGGTTTGAATTGTCATGGCGGAAATAATCACTCCCATTGAAGCGTATCCCCAGCATCCCAGCGCGGCAATCCAGAGGAGATTCGCTGAATATAAGGACACATTATAAAAAATACTGTACAGCGGGAAAAGGAACAGCGTCATCCCGTACATTCCCAAAAAACAGGTTATGGTTTTGCTTATATAAACGGCCGTTAATGGAATTGGTGCAGCCAGAAAGGCTTGCATCATATCATTCTCTTTTTCAAGACTCATGATTTGGTTTAAACAAAGTTGTCCTGATATGACACTGATGATCCAAATCAAACCTGCCGCGCTGTTGTATCTTGTTTTTATCTCTGTATCTAATACAAAGTTAAGGATAAAAAGAATTGAGACTGCGAAAAAAAACATAACCAGGAAAATTTCTCTGGTGTGCCTTTCTATTGTGAGATCTTTTCTTATTAGAGCAATCAATGTCACGAGGAACTTTTTCATACAACATCACCTGTAACCATTCCTTTTTCCAGGTTCAGATATTTTGTAGCAATTTCGCTCATTGAATTTGGATCGTGTGTGGTTAACAAGACGGCCTTTTTTAAAACTTTCATCTCAAGAATTATCTCTTTGAGAATTCTTGTTCCTTTCTCATCCAAACCGGTAAAAGGCTCGTCCATCAGAAGAAGTTCCGGATCATGAATTAATGCACGACTGATTGAAATGCGCTGTTGCATTCCCCTTGAATAGGAACGAATTGGATCGTTTTTTCGTAAACTCAATCCAAAACGATCCAGTATGTTACGGATTTTTTCTTCGCTGTTCTGTACGCCGTATAACCGGGTAAAGAACTGTAGATTTTCAAGTGCTGTAAGATCGCTGTAAAGCATTGACTGATGAGACACCAATCCAATTTTCTTTTTGGAAAGATCTAATTCAAAAAGTTCTTCTCCGCATATCCGAATACTCTCATAATCATCTGGCTTCATCGTTCCGGATAAAATTCGGATCAGCGTGCTTTTCCCTACGCCATTCTCTCCTGTTAATACGATACAATCGCCTTGTCGGATCTGAATATTCACCGATCTTAAAACTTGAAGTCGGCCAAATTTTTTTCGTATTTTTTTCGCAGTCAGGATTGGTTGTTCCAATGAATCTAAAAGCAAATTACTGTTACTCAATCTTTTTTCTCCGTGTCTTTAAGAAAAGGCCAGATCAGAAAAAAACCTGTAAATATAGCCAGACCAATCCAAACGATTAATGAATAAAGTGAAGATTCCATTTATCTCCTGTTTTTTTATTTTTCTGTAAGATACGGCAGAATGATCCGATACTCTTTGCACATCTGCTCAAACGTAATGCGACAATTTGCAGGACTTGGAGATGGGAGTAGAATGGATTTTCGCATAGTTATTGGAAAACATAATTTTTGGTATAACTCATTGGCTTTTTTCCCGGTTGTGAATATCGCTCTGATACCGGCCGACAACAGAATCCTCTCGAGCGAATTCGGGATTGGATTCCTGATGCTTTGATCATTGGCACCAGCAATTTCACAAGACGCTAAAACATCCCAAAGTGCAATCCGGTGTCGGAATAAAAATTCTTTCTTTTCCTCGTTGGATTGAGGAATTTCAACTTCAAGGATCGCAGCCAATATGCTCCAAAATCGATTTTGGGGATGGCCATAGAAGAAACCATTTTCTCTGGATTTCGGGGATGGAATCGATCCAAGCATCAATATTCTTGATTCCGAATTAAAAACGGGCTGAATTGAATGGTTTACGACTTGCAGCATACCTTAAATACTCTTCTTTTTCAGCGAACCCAGCCAGAGAAATACCCCACTGATACACACGATGATTCCTCCAATCCATAACCAATTAACCCATGGATTTATAAAGATTGTAAATTTTCTTTCTTCACCTGATTCAAAAGAATCCGCATTCATGATGATATACAAATCTCCAGAGAGTGAAGAATGGATTCCCGGTATGGTCGTTTCCTGGTTGTAAGATGAATAATACTTGCGCTGCGGCTTGAGTAAACCCAATACACGATTCTCTGCTGCGATTTGGATTTCTGCCTCTATTGTTTCACCTTCATCGGAATCAAATTGGTTGATTTGGTTTAATGTCAATAGATATTGTGCAACGGTTGTTTTTTCACCCGGAGAGAGTGAAAACTGTTGCTCTTTTTGCAGAAATTCGATTCCAATGATCCCGAAAGCCATAAAAATAATTCCAGCGTGGATGAGATTTCCAAGCAAAAAACGGTATTTTTTTGAAAATGATGGGGATATCTCTTTTTTATTGTTATGAAAGTTGGAAATGATGAATGAAATAATCTCGTAAAATGTAATCAGAATCGAAGTTCCAAGGAGCCATAGAATGCAGAATAAAAGAGCATTTTGGATTTGATGAACCGCAAAATAAACAGATGTCCCAATTGCAGCAACGATTCCTGATATAACCAGCTGAATCCAACGTTTTTGGCTGACAGGTTTTCCCCAGGATGTCAGCGGTACGAACCCCATGATTAGGATCATCAGTCCAAAGAGTGATCCAGTGGCATGAATGTAATAATCAGCACCCACAGAAACTTCTGCATCAGAAACGATTTTGGAAAAACTGGGGAGCAATATTCCCCAAAGACACAGGAAAGCAATGACCATCAGGATGATGATTTCGGCAGTGAAAAAACTTTCTTTGGTAAGAAAAGAATGAATTCCGGACAAGACATATTTTTTTTGATTGCTTTTGACATACCGCTTGCGCAGAAGAAGAATAAAAACTGTCAGAAAAAATATAATGATGAGGTATGCAGTCAGAATATTTGAAAGAGGACTGATGGAAAAAGAATGAACCGATGCGATGAGTCCAGAACGGGTTACAAATACTGCAAATACGACTGAAACAAAAACCGAAAAATTTAAGATGGAAGCCCATATTCGAAACCCGCCGGTTCTGGCGAATCCGATAGCTGCGTGTAGATATGCAGTTAACAGAAGAAATGGAATAAGAGCTGCAACCTCAACGGAGTCCCAACCCCAATATCCACCCCATCCCAGCACATCATAGGCCCAGCGTGATCCCAGGATCAATCCGGCAGCAAGAAAGATCCATCCGAACAGATTCCAGGAACGGCTTTTATTTATCCAGGAGGACTCAGAAGGAGCAGTCACCAAAGAACTGAACTCGATAGCAGCAGGAAAAATCGTGCATATGAATCCCAAATATAATGCGGGCGGATGAAAGATCATTCCATAATGTCTCAGTAATGGATTCATTCCAAGACCATTCAACGGGACATAAGGAACACAATTCCTCACAGGAAAAATTGACATCAAAACTGTTCCGGTTGTGTCGGAACGCCAGTAACGAAGGAACGGATTATCAATCCAAAGATGAAGCGCAATCGAAAAGGCCAGATTGGATAAGAGGAAGATCGCTGCAACCGGAAAAAAGGATTCTTTTACCGGTTTGTTTTTTAATGCCCAAATAAAAAGGAAAACAGAAAAAATCCAGGACCAGAATAATAAAGATCCGGATTGTTTCCCCCATAATGCCGATATTTTCAAATAAAATGGCTGGGAATTATTGATAGTTTGATAAACATAATCAACCTGATAATCATTTTTTATAAGCAATACCAGAAGTGAGGCCAATGAAATACTGAGCAATGGAAAAATGATCAGGCAGGATTGCCGTCCACTACGCAGCCAGTTTTCAGAATGAAAAGTTAAGCCTAAAAGTAACGCAGTAATTCCAAAAAGCGCTGAAAAAAAAGCAAAAAACATGGAAGCAAATCCGAATGTAATCATCATATTTACTTACCCGCATCTTCATATTTTGATGGACATTTAAGTAATAATTCTTCGGCCTGAAATACCTGACCCGAAGTAAGTCTCCCTGTCATGATGGCCTGAGTCTTATCTTTTAACATATCCGGCTTGATCCCATGATAGATCACTTGAATTTTTTCCGCTCCAGGATCATTTAAAGCTTCTTGAATGGCTATTTCCATTCCGCCTTCTTGATCAATAGCTTTATGATCCGAGGAAATATTTACAGCCGTAAATTTGACGACTGAATTTTCGGAATCTGAAACGATTGAATCTCCAATAACTATACCGGAAACACGAACATTTTTTTGCTGATACGCTTCCGGATTTTTTAAAAGTTCGTCAATTGTAATGAAGTATTGAAGGCTTCCCAACGTTGACGATACCACCAGATAGATCAACGCGATTCCGATGACAAAACATCCAATGATGACTTTCCAATTTGTTTTCTTACCGTGATGACTTTGATCAACCATATGATTCTCGAATAAATGATGTGATATAAAACCTGAACCTGTATGAATTCTTGTGTTATTTTATCAGTTAAATTTATAAGTTGGCTTTCTGAGATTTGAAAAAATTAATTCAAAGAATTAGCAGAATAATTGTTAAAAGACAGAAATTCGATAAAAGGACTTCATTTTCGAATCAATTGAGGAAGCTTGATGGTTTGTCATTTTTGCGCAAAGTCTAAAAATAACATAATAACGAGTAATTCTTTGCAAACTTCGGATTGCTGGTTCCTTGACGCAAAAAAACAGGAGTGATAAAAATGATACGGTTGAAATTGATTACATTCATCCAAGTGGGAAATTTTTTCACTGTCATGAATTGAGATTTCAACACAAGAAAACTTATTGAATTAATTGGAGTAAGAATGAGCGAACGTTTTGTCGGTACTGTAAAATGGTTTAATGCAACCAAAGGTTATGGATTCATTGGACGTGGTGAAAATGATCCGGATGTTTTTGTTCACTTTTCCGTCATTGACATGGACGGATATAAGAGATTAAATGAAGGACAGAAAGTTGAATTTTCTATTGAACAGGGTCCGCGCGGTTTACAAGCAACTGAAGTAAAATTGGTCTCTTAATTCGATACCTGAATTGAATGCAAAACAGACCCGGATTTGTATGAATCGGAGTCTGTTTTTTTTTTATTAATTGGGTACGAATTTGAAGAAGTTAATGATCGGATAGTCCGGTATGTTTGTTCCTCGTTTTATGAAGTAACCAATGATTCTGATGTATTCTCCAATAACATCCTTCCATCCTTTCGAGGAACTCCACCAAAAGTAAGGGTGATATTCATCTTCAGATGATCCATGATATTGCAAATTGATACCGGTGTTGCCAAATGAATCGCTGAATATAATTTTAACCCGTCTGGTATGCCACGTATCGGTTACGATAATCGCAGATTTTGCATGCAGCGCGAACATTTCTTCGATGATACCGGTTGCTTCCTGGCCTGTATTTTTTGCGACAAATTCTGCAAAATGTAATGCTCCTTCTGGAACACCATATTCTTTCAAAAGGTCTACCTGATGGTATGTGTAAGGAATGTTATACTCCCCGAAGTTGTTCCCTGTATTCGTTAGAATAATATTTTCAGAGTATCCGTCCTGATATAATTCGGCTGCGGTCTTCAAACGACTTGAATCATTGCCGCTCAAAACAACAATCGCATCTGCATGTTCAAGTTTCATATTCACGATAAGGAAATTGCCTATCATTGCCATGATAAAAAAAATACCCAAACAGATCATAGCAGATACGATAAAAATCATCCTGATTCTTAGAATGCTATTAGCAAGGTGATGGGCAGATTCAATATCGGTAATTTTCTTATTATTCTCTGTCATTTGAATTTAATAATAACCATTTTTTTTCGAAATTCATTCCTGAATCGACTTTGTTATTTGGATCTAAATATTTTTATTGATTGCTTCAGCCATTCTTTCCAATGCTTCTGCAAGTATGGTTCTGGGTGTTCCGAAGTTTAAGCGAACAAAATGTTCATACCCTTTTCCAAAGGCAGAACCATCGTTGAGCCCAACTTTAGCCTCTCTTTCAAAGAATTTTTGCGGGCTGCCTTCAATTTCAAGTTTTGAACAGTCCAGCCATGCCAGATAAGTAGCCTGAATGTGATTCATTTCAATCCTGGGCATTTCACGGGAAACAAAACTGATCAGAAAATCTCGATTGGATTCCAGGTACATATTCAGTTGTTTCAGCCAATCCTCACATTCCGCGTAAGCGGCATATCCGGCTTCCTGTGCAATAAATGAAACCTCATTGCAAAATCCTCGGATGGATTTCTGAAATTTATCTCGCAACTCAGGATTGGGGATGATCGCAGCAGAACATGCCAGACCGGGAATATTATAGGTCTTTGAGGGCGCTACAAAAGTAATGGTGCGATTCGCAAATTCAGGATTCAGGGATGCAATTGGAATATGCTGATAATCCTGGAAGATCAGGTCGCTGTGGATTTCATCGGAGCAGATAATTACATTTTTCTGTGTGCAGATTTCTCCTAAGCGAGTCAACTCATCCGGGGTATATACTCTTCCGACTGGATTATGAGGATTACAGAGAATATATAATTTTGTGGTCTTTTCTATCTTTTTTTCAAAATCATTAAAATCGATTTTGTACGTTTTTTCATCTTTATCGTACCAGAGCGGATTCTCTGCGTGATCCAGTTGATTGTTGATCGGAGCCTGAAAGAATGGGGGATATACTGGAGTCTGGAATATGACACTGTCACCCGGATTGCACGTTGAACGACAAGCGAAGTTAAATCCAGATACAATTCCTGGAACGAGAAGAATGGAATTCCGGTCGATTTGCCATCGGTATTTTTCTTCCATTCGTTTTTGAATGACTTCGACGAGTTCCATTTTATTAATTGAATAACCATAAATAGGATGTTCCAGGCGCTTTTTCATTCGTTCGATGATCGGAGGTGCGACGGCAAAATCCATATCCGCAACCCATAATGGTAAAACGTCTTTTGGATAAATTTCCCACTTTAATGCGTTCGTTCCCTGACGATCGATAATTCTGTCAAAATCATATTGCATATCAAAACTCTCCATGTCGATATTTGATAATTTCTTCTTCGCTTCATGCAATTGGCCTTGCCAATTCTGACGCCGCTTCCTTGGAAAAAAAAGGAGGGTAATCAGGATAAAAACCAAAAGATTGATCGAAAAAATTTCGAATCCTTGAGGTTTACCAATCTAAATTGAAGAGGTTCCTTATGATTTTACTGCAAATGAATAGAATGTCGGGATGAAAAAAATTTCATTCTGATTTGATTCCTGTAATGCAAGATGAAAGTTTTGGCTATTGAGATCGATATGGCACTGAAATTTTTCTTCGGATATAAATTGACATTGTTGATCAAAATATCTCTCAACTCCATGAATTCCTATGACTGGATTCGTGAATCCTGCCTGGATCATCCAATGCAGCAGTTTCCTGCCTGCCAGCGGATCTATTCCTGCATTTGAAAGAGCTTCTGTCTGTTTTACTCCATTGACTTGCATCGATTCCGGAAAATCGATCCGACCACCATAATCCGGCTCTGCTGCAACTGCGATGGTTCCCTGCAGTTTGCAACAGCGCTTCATTTCATTCAATACCTTGACTGGATCAGGAATCCAGAGCAGGTAATAATGGCAAAGAATCAGATCAAACGAATCTGAATTTAAAGGCAGAGAGTTTCCATCCCCACAAATCCATTGATCCTTTTTTTGTTTGTCTGCAAAAATGAGCGCATGGAAGTCAATATCCAATCCCCAAAAAGAGAAATTGGAGGAACTGATTTTTTGCAAATTTCTAAGAAAAGCACCCGTACCACAGCCGATTTCCAGAACTTTCCATGGGGGAGGTGTATGTAATCCACGCAGCAAACGCCTTTGGAAATTCTCTGTCCATCCTGCCTGTATTTCATATCGATGATTGATTGATTGATAATCGATATCCATGTTTTTTCTTTGAGAATATTCGCTGTAAATCATTCGTTGGTAAAAAATTATTTACGCAGATAGCGTTTTCAATCATTCGTCAGAAGATAAACGATATCCAATTGCAGTATCCTTTGTGGTTGCTGCAATTGGAATGATATGAAAATGTAGATAAAGAAATTTCCTGTTAAAAATCAACTGGTATGGATCGCAATGGTTTTACCAGTGGTTTGAAGTCTTTTGCCAGCGGACAGCCGCCGCCACAAATCTCCAGCAAATCACACGTTTTGCAGCCTTCTGCAATGCTTTTCCGGTTTCGGATGTCCTGGCATAATGGGGCATTCCAAATTTTTTGCCAGGAATCATTCAGGATATTCCCTACGGTTTCATACCATGATTGACATGGAATGACTGACCCATCTGGCTCTACACACATGCTGTATCGGGCAGCTGAACAACCTTTTACACCAAGATCATAATCCAGAGGATTAAAATAACAGTATTGTGTCGGAGTGTACCATGTCAGATATTGTTGATTCTCAATGCATGTTTTTTCTGCAATTTTCAGCAGAGGAGGCAATTCTGACTCATCCAATCCGGTATTGACATCTTTTCCAGAACCTGAATAAATCAAAGCGTTCAGTCCAACATTTTGAACGCCTAATTCCGAAAGAAAACGCAACAGACTGATTACTTTTTCCGGGGTTGCATTTGATCTTAACAGTGTAGTGTTCGTCATGACAAACATGCTGGTACGAACTGCATTTTGAATTCCGGCAACTGTTTCTTCCCAGGATCCAGCATTTCCTACCATCGCGTCATGAATCTCTGCCGAGTCTGATTCCAGCGTTATCTGGATGTGGTCTAATTTGCGGTTTTCTAATTCCTGAACAAAGGAATTGTCTTTTAGTTTTCTTCCATTCGTATTCAGACCAGTTACTAAGCCAAGATTTTCTGCTTCAGTCAACAGATCCGATAAACCCGGATATAACGTTGGTTCTCCGCCTGTAAATACGACATGAGGAATTCCTGCTTTTGCTATTTTTCGGAGAATTTTTTTCCAGGCATCCACCGATAACGTTTTTCCAGTTCTCTGCTTTTCGTTGTAACAATGACCGCATTCATTATTACACCCATATGTTAAAGCCAGATCCATTCGATACGGAGCAGAAGGAATTTTGGAAAAGGGCATGGAACTGCTGATACCACTTTGACATAGGTCGCAAACGTCGCTTTTCCCTTCCAGTAAATCACGGATTTGTGGTGCAAAAACCTTGAAATCTGCTGCAACCTGATCAAAATCCTTTGGATACATTTTCTTAAAAATCTGATGAATCTCTTGATCTGTTTTGTTGTTCATCAGAGCCCAGGTCATCAAACCGGCGCTGGAATTTAAATAAAAAGTCTGGTTGGCATTCACCCAGAGTATACCGGTGCCATCATCATCAATCCGCAAATGAATTCTGCTGATGATGTTGCCTCCATCTGTAACTTTTTTCTCAAACAAACCCTGATGATACGTGTCACCAAAAAGTGGTAAAGCTAACTTTTTCATATGATTTACCGTCCTCCGCCGCCGCCGGCACAAGCACATCCGGCGCAGGCACAAGCACATGCACAGCTATGTCCTCCGCCACCACGTCCGGACCAGCTGCTGCGGGAAGAACTGCCGGAGGGAGCACTGATCGGATTGGTTTTTCCGGTCACCTGGTTTGTAAAACCTTTGATACTTCCGACTGTTCCAACACCAAAATTTCTGACTGAATCTGTGATAGATCGGGCAAATTCTGCCCCCGGCAGAGTTGGTGTGGACCGATTGGTTGATGTTGATGGAATACCCATTGGCGCACTCTCCGGACCGGAAACGACCGGACCAGCCGCCGGATGATATACAGGTCCCATGCGCCACCACCACATCGGAACGTATACCGGCCCGTCACCAAATATCTCTTTTGTCTTTCCTTCAACATTTTCATCCAAAATTGCCCAACCAAAGATTTCATCCAATTTTTCGCCCTTTAATTCCGGAGAATCTGCGTCTTGAACTTGCTGCCAGGCTTTTTCAATGATGCTTCGATAATACGCTTTGGTTTCATCCAGACTGTATCCTTTCATCTTTTCTGTGACAGAAAGGATTAAGGCGGTGATTGTTTTGGTCATTTTTGCTTTTTTATTTTTGTCTTCAGATTCAGAAATTGCTTCGATGAATCCAGATTCGTACTCATACAGCTTTTCCGGAAGAGGATTTTCGGCTTTGATCACTAAAGGATTTTGACTCGTTACTGCAATTGCACCTTTTTTGCTTAAAGAAAATATGATCATCGAGATGATTTTATCCATCTTCTCTTCCAATAAAACAGCCGCTTCAACTGCAGTCAGTCCTCTTTTGATACCTTGTCCTTCTGCTTTTATGGATGGCGGCAAATAGCTGCCGGCTAATCCTTTCATATTTTTTGCTTTTTTGAAGATGGCAAAAAATGAAAGAAAGACGATTAGTATTGGAACGACACATACTGCAAGCGAAAAAATCGTTTCAATAAAGC
Organism: Flexilinea sp.; assembly: GCA_026645735.1. Lineage (GTDB taxonomy): Bacteria > Chloroflexota > Anaerolineae > Anaerolineales > Anaerolineaceae > Flexilinea. The sequence goes on along the minus strand of JAPKMT010000017.1, from coordinate 18,033 downwards.
TGTTGCCTACCGATGAGGATGGAGAACTTGAATAGCTTTTTGGATCACTGACCTGATCCAAAGAAGATAAAATACGTTTGGGGAACATAGCACCAAAGACATACTCTGATCGGCTGTTTGCCTGCGTTGAATGCCATTCATACACAATATTTCCATTATCGTTAAACCAGGATTCAGGTTCCGAAGTGCCATTCCAGTTTTCCGGAGTAAAGTACACTGGCTCTTCTTCTGTCATTCCAACTGGCAGAACCAGTCTGATGGTAATATCCGTGTTTCCCCTGGTGAAATCGGGCGAAAAATAATTCGGTTGAAATTGGAAGCTTGCATATTCTTCTTCTTTTGTATTGTTCTCAACATTGTAGAGCATTTTACCGATCTGCAACACTTCTATATAGATATTTGCCCGTTTTCCCTTGGGAATAGGGTTTCTGGTGTTATCGATGGTGACACCATTTGCAATGCCTGTTTCTTGATAATCTGTGCGTGAAATGTTACGGGAGGAAACCGAAGTTCCATCAATGGATGCTTTGACATTCGCAAGATCAAACTGATTATTTGGCAGTGCAATATCTATGTAATCAATACCTTTTCCCTGGTTTTCGATTGTGAATTCATACGAAACAGAAGCTTTACCATCTGTGTCAATGGCAAAAATTATCAAATTCTCAGGAATTGTAAATTGATAATCCTCCGCAAATACATTGGCAGGGGATATCTGAACCCAAAGGATTAATGAAAGCAAAAGGAAAAGCAGCTTTCTTTTGGAAATAATCTTCTTCTTAAACATTTTTTTCTCCGTTTTGCGCAAGAATTACCATTTCGGTTCTTCTGTGACAGAATAGGATGCTCCGCAATATGGACAGGTCACAGTTGGAGTACCATTGATTACTTTAAAATCCGCAGGATTGATTGCTCCACCGCATTGTCTGCAATTCTGGTTTGTCATTTTTACTTCACCCGGTAGATCCACTTGATAGGTGACGTGTTTATCGGCAGATTTTTTATTGTGATTGGCAACCGCCAGAATGATAATTCCAATAATTACCATGATGATTCCAATGATTAACGCACTTCCATCAAACGGCTGACCGAATGCACCCCAGATAAAAAGCACCCCGAAAAACAAACTGATTGCAGCAAGAATAATCGCGATAATTTTCATTTTTTCTCCAAATTGACAATATTTCCGATACCATTAACTTCAATGTGATATACATCTTCCAAACTGAATGTTCGGTATTCATCGATCGTTGACGGGTAATAAGAATACTTGTTCCCCTTTTCATCTAACAACGAAACCGCGTAAGTCGCATTCTCTGACCCTTGCTTTTGGTTGTTGCCAAGATTTATCACAGGCATTCTAGGATTGCTGTCTTTTCCGGTAGCAGTCTTTACACTGATGACTCCCCAGTCAAGATAGGTATACGTGCAGTAATCGTCATACACTTTATAGATACAGTCCTGCACTTTTTCGCTGAAACCATTGCCACGATCGACCAGGTACGGTTCTCCGCATTCCTCTACCGATCCGGATACGTATGTGTCTGACTTTTTTCGTACTTCTTTTGTACAATCCTCGATCGTGCCATCTGAAGGAATTTCGTCATACCAGTCTCGTGCTGATTTGTTGACCAAGCCGAGAATTTCAACTTGAGTCTTCCATTCCGTGTTCGTTACGACTGCTGTTGTCTGATCCGTCTTCAGAAAAGCAAAATAAATCGCAGCAAATCCCAATAAAAGCAGAATGATTCCGGCAATCAGACAACCCCCTGAAGCAAGGAATCCCTTCTTCCCTTTTTGTCCGGCAGGTGTCTCCGGAATAGTATTGGATGGCGGGCCATATGATGTTTTCAATGGAGAACCACAAGAGGTACATGCTAGCTGGTTGACCGGATTTTCTGAACCGCACACTTCGCAACGAATTGTTTCGGGAACAGGCTCATTAGAAACAGCGATTTTTTCGCCAGCCTCTCTTGCCTCGCCTTCCGCAAGCGCAGCTCCACAATTGCTGCAAGTAGTTGCGTTTCCCGGATTTCGATTACCGCAATAGCCACAATAAATATCCGGACCTGTTTTTGCTTCATCGATTGTTTTTTGATCCTGTATCAGTTCTTCTTTGATCGGAACTTCAAATTTTACGTCTTTTGGCATTGAAGCGCCACAATTCTTACAAGTACGTCGTGCTCCCGGATTTTTTGTGCTGCAATTGGGACAAGTCCAAACCATCTGAACATAACCGATTGATTTTTGTGCCATATTATTTCCTTTGTAAATAAAACTCGGAGGAGGAAATTTCGAATATTTCCAGTTTTTCGAAATATGGACCGGATTCAATAATGTTCTTCTATTTTTACACTTCGTATAAAAATAAAAAGAACAATAAATTCCCTCTCTTTGTTGAAAAGGTAGACTTCCATTTCGAATCGCTGTTATATATCCAATTAACTCTCATTATCTATTATATAATGAAAATAATGGCTGGTTATTCGAAATCAGAAATTCAAAATTTGGATTGACTTTTCGAATATAGAAAGAAAATTTGTTGTTCTCATGGTTTTACGCGAAGCGCAAAACCATGAGAACAACAATAATCTCTTTTCATTATTTGAATTACTGATTCGAAATTCAGTAATTCAAAATCCTCTCTCATTATTCGAAAGGCTGATTAGAATTTTAATGGTTTAAATTTGTGCCAAATGAGAATTTTTTTACAGATGAAATTTCTTCTGGAAAAAAATGAAAAAAAAGTAATACAGGGCTACTGAGAGTGAAATATGGAACAGGATTCGTTAAAAGCAAGGTATTTTGATCTAGTCCGGGAGCTTAATCGGCATAATTATCAATATCATGTACTGGATCGTCCGATTATCAGTGATGGAGAATTCGATGGATTATTGCAGGAATTGCGAGGGATTGAAAATAAGCATCCAGATTGGATCAGCAGGGAATCTCCAACACAAAGAGTTGGAAGTAATGTATCCGAAAAATTCGGAAAAATTTCACATGTTGCACCAGTCCTAAGTCTTGCGAACGCATTCTCAGAAGAGGATGTGAAATCCTGGTTAGATCGAATCACAAAACTGGATGAAAGAATAAAATTTGCGGATTTTGTGCTTGAACCGAAAATTGACGGGCTTACCGTCGTTTTGACCTATCAAAATGGTATCCTGATTCAAGGGACAACGCGGGGAGACGGAATAGTTGGTGAAGATATTACACCAAACATCCGTACTATTCGTTCAATACCGCTCAAGGTACCTATCAACAATCATCAGCTGAAGGTCCCCGATTTGCTTGTTGTACGTGGCGAAGTGTTTATGTTTAACTCGGAATTTGAGGAACTGAATGCAGCGCTGGTGAAAAAAGGTGAAAAAACCTGGCTAAATCCTCGCAATACAGCCGCAGGGTCTTTGCGGCAACTGAATCCGGAAATTACTGCATCTCGTCCGCTGCGCATCTATACCTATCAAATTCTTTCACACAACGGGGGTGAAATTCCGAAAACGCAATGGGAATTGCTGGAATATTTGAATGAATTAGGATTTCCTGTCAGTCCTGCCTCAGTTTACTGTGAAAATGCGAATCAGATGCTACAACAGTTAGCTCCCTGGAAGGAAACACGGGAAAATTTAGATTATGACATAGACGGTGTTGTCATTAAAGTCAACGACCTTCTGATTGCTTCTGAATTGGGTTTTGTGGGGAAGGATCCAAGAGGCGCAATAGCTCTGAAATTTCCCGCCATGGAAGCCACGACCACATTAGAGAATATCGGAATTAATATTGGACGAACAGGTGTATTAACCCCTTATGCAATCTTCGAACCAGTTCAATGCGGAGGTGTTGTTGTCAAACAGGCTACTCTGCATAATTTTGATTTTATTCGAGAGAAGGATATTCGAATTGGAGATCGCGTAATGATTAAACGGGCTGGAGATGTAATCCCTTATGTGATCGGTCCGATCGTGGAAACAAGGACTGGAAGCGAACAGGTTTATGAGACGCCGGACCAATGTCCGGTTTGTGGGCAAAAGGTCGAAAAATTACCGGGTGAAGTTGCCGTTTATTGTGTTAATAATGCGTGCCCTGCGCAATTAATTCGCAACATTGAACACTTTGCGTCTCGGGGAGCCATGGACATTAATGGACTTGGAATAAAGATCGTGGAACAAATCGTGTCCAATCATCTCATCAAGGACATTGCAGATATTTATCAGCTTCAAAAAAAAGATTTACTCAATTTGGAAGGATTTGGTGAAAAGAAAGCTGAAAATCTGCTCCTGGCAATTGAAGATTCAAAACAGCAACCATTGGGCAGATTGATCAATGCATTAGGCATTCGAGATGTGGGAGAAGTCATGGCGGAGATGTTGGCATCCCGATTTTCTGATCTTTCTGCAATAATGGATGCAGGTTTTCAGGATTTTATCGCAATGGAAGGAATTGGGCCGAATATCGCACAAGCAATTTCCGATTGGTTTCATCAACCCGAGAACCAAAAAATTATTCAGAAATTAAAAAATAGTGGTGTCTGGCCGATGAACATTGAAGGTGCCGCAAATGAGAAGACGGAAAGCAATATACTTGCAGGAAATATTATTGTTGTTACTGGCACATTGGAACGATTTTCACGCGATGAAATCAAAGAGTTCATCCGGAAAAATGGCGGCAAGTCAACTGAAAGTGTCAGCCCAAAAACCTCTTTTGTTTTGGCTGGTGAGAATCCAGGCTCCAAGAAAGCGAAAGCCATCGAACTTGGAATTCCGGTACTCAGTGAATCTGAATTTTTAGAACGATATGCTTGAAATGACCGATTGCTGCAGAAAAAAGAATTGATGTTAAATAACAGCGATTCCTATGAAAATTGAATTCAATTTTCGTAGGAATTGCTGGTTTAATAAAAAAAATATAAATTTCTGATAGCTTTTCTGTTACAATCAAATTAGACGTAAATTATTCTACATTGAAAGCAAAAAGGAGAGAAACTGCACAATGGAGCAAAAATTTTTTTATTGTAAACATTGCGGGAAAATCATCGGCATGATTTTAGATCCAGGAACACCGACGATTTGCTGCGGCGAACCGATGCAAGAACTTGTCCCAAATACGAAAGAAGCAGCCACAGAGAAACATATCCCAGTGGTGAAAGTCTCAGGGGATACCGTTGAGGTTACTGTCGGCAGTATTCTGCATCCGATGGTACAGGAGCACTATATCCAATGGATTTACTTGCAGACCAAGAAAGGTGGTCAGCGGAAAAGTCTATTACCAGGCGAAGAACCTAAAGCAGTTTTTGCATTGAAAGAGGATGAACCGGTAGCCGTATTCGAATACTGCAATTTGCATGGGCTTTGGAAAGCTGACATATAATCCTCATTTTTATTGGAAGCCTTTTCAATAAAAAAAATAATTAACGATTTTTAGACACAAAAAAGCTGGAGACTGAAATTACAGGTCTCCGGCTTTTTTTCGAATCAATCAAGAAAATTTGATGTTTCGAATTGCTGTTGACGGTTCGTTCCCGTTGAAATCGGTGCAGAGCTGAGTATAATTGAACCAAAAAGATACAAAGGATGAAATCAATGAGTGAGAGCTGCGGGCACGACTGCAACCATTGCGGCAGTGATTGTGCTGAAAGAAAAACGAAAAATGATTTTTTGGAAAAGCCGCATAATTTAAGCCGAATAAAAAAAGTGATTGGAATTGTCAGCGGCAAAGGCGGAGTTGGGAAAACACTTGTGACATCCCTACTGGCGTCAGAAATGAGACGTCAGGGATTTCGAATCGGAATCCTGGATGGTGATATTACCGGACCTTCAGTTCCTAAGTCTTTTGGGATTTCCATGAAAGCATGCGCCAATGAAATGGGAATTCTGCCAGTTCAAACGAAGTCTGGAATTGAAATTATGTCTATTAATCTTTTATTAGAAAATGCAACCGATCCGGTTATATGGCGCGGACCGGTGATTGCAGGTACCGTTAAACAATTTTGGACCGAAGTAATTTGGACGGATATTGATTTTCTGTTTATTGATATGCCTCCAGGAACCGGAGATGTTCCGTTAACGATTTTCCAATCTATTCCGGTCGATGGAATCATCGTCGTGACATCTCCCCAGGAACTTGTATCAATGATCGTTTCCAAGGCAGTAAAAATGGCAGAGATGATGACAGTTCCCATCATCGGTCTTGTGGAGAATATGTCCTATTTTCAATGTCCGGATTGCGGAGGAAAACACAGGTTGTTTGGAACCAGCCATATTGAGGACATTTCTGAAACACATCATATTCCGATTTTAGGAAAACTGCCAATTAACCCGCTTTTATCAAAAGCTTGTGATGAAGGAAAAATAGAAGACATCTCGGTAACTTGGCTGACACCAGCTTTGGATATATTAAAAGAGATGGTGTAAACAAACTCTTTTCCGTTATACAAAACAAAATGGGAATAATCAAACGGACGATCGATCGTTCGAAGTATTGGAACATTTTCGAATTTTTTGAATTTCGTATAATAAAACAGGCGATTCTTTCAAGAAACGCCTGTTTTATTACAACTGAGCTTTGCTATCTGACAATTTAAATCAATGGTTCTTTCTAAGTCTTTTGATTAGTTTGATAAAAATTCGAACCAGAAGATAAATGATTCCGATTAGTATTAGAAAAATCCCAAGAATAATCAGAGAAATCTTATTCGGCTTTTTGAGCAGTGCAAATATATTTCTGCTGGTGTCAACTACTTTTCTATCCTCTGTTGCTGCATATCTATCCGGAATGACGGAAATCCCATTTTCTTTTGGAAACGAAGAAAGGAATTTTGTCACTGCGAACCATTCTTTGATTTCTCTTCCATTTTGATCCTTCAAAATAGATTGATCAAAGTCAAAAATCGGATTTCCTGCAGAATCTTTTGGTTTAAGTTTCAACAAACCGAATGATTGGGCTTCCACAGCGCTAAGCATTCGAGCTGAATATAATCCGGTCACAACTCGATATAGCTTATCGTCATCAAGTTCCTGCGAATCCCCGTTTTCGTCGATGATTTTCACTTCAAGCACACGATTGAATAGAATCCGATTGGGGTTAAAATTTGAGCGAATCCCACTCCAATAAAGGCGGGCAACATTCATTAATGTGGATACAGATGCATCGATTTCTGCAACAGATTTCAATTCAGCACCAGTAAGGTAAACCGAAACTAACGGATAACCGGATATGTGATCCGGACCGATTCCCAAAGACAACATTGAATACACATCTTCAACGGTGACATCTCCCTCCGGGAGCGATGTCCGAATTACGCCCAGTGGTGCGAATGAAGCGGTGATTGGGATATAGTTTGCTCCTTCTGCTTCTTGGACGGTATACCGGTAAGCATCGCTGATCAAATTTCCCAAAGGTTGTTCCCAGTTTTCGGTATACATGGATTTCTGATCTGTAAAGGAAATGTTATTATGAGACAGGATCTGGTCGTAACTGTCAAAACCAAACAGATCCAAATATTCCTGCCGCATGCTTTTAAATTTTTCAATGGTATTTAAAAATTCAGGATCTTCCTCAACAGATTCGTCAACAGGAATCAGCGAATAATTTTTTGCCAGCCAGCGTCCATGATCGTTTTGCTGCAGAGAGATATGACCCATTTTTTGTCCATATTCTCCGGCTGAAACAATCATTGTGTTTCCAATCAATATTGGCTTTTCGAGAATTGTGTGAGAATGACCGCTGATAATCACATCGATCCCCGGAACGTTTTTTGCCAGAATTTCATCCTCAGAACTGCTTTTATCCGAATCTGTTCCACTGTGCGAAAGCGCGATGATAATATCGATGCCTTCTTCGTTCTTATTGATTTTTTCAACGATGCTTTTTGCTGCTTCTGAAATATCAAAAAAGGTCAGACCGCTTGTCGGAGCATAGCTGGCAGATGATTCTCCCATCAAGCCAAATACTGCTGCTTTGACGTCCCCTTTTTCAAGCACCACATAATCTGAAGAGCCATATTTTCCCAGTGTTTCTTTTAATTGTTGTGTGTACTGGCCATCTGAGTTTTGCCAGTCAATATTCGCTTCGATCAGTTTAGGAAGAGGGTCACCGCTTTGTATCGCAGCAGTGAGCATAGCTGATAACCCATCACTGCCATAATCGAATTCATGATTTCCTAATGTCGTTGCATCAAAGTCCATCAGCCCCAGCAATCGAAGTTCAATTGCTTCCGTGGAGTAAACAGCCTGATACAACGTCCCCATCGAAAAATCGCCTGCGTCTAAAACCAAAGTGTTTGAAGCCTCTGACTTTTTTTGATTGATAATTGTCTTTATCCTGGCAAATCCGCCAACTGATTCGGAATTTTGTTTTTTTGAATCAATATAAGAATGAAGATCATGTGTAAACAGGATGGATAATTCTTTGCTTTGTGCAGAGACCGGAAGGTTTGTTAGAAGCAGAATGAGGCAGAAGAAAAGAATCCATAAACGTGAAATTTTTTTCATGACGAATTTCTCCAAACCATTGTAATTTTATAAAAATCAAATAAATCAAAATAGAGTTGCTTGATATTAATTCTCTAAGTATTTACAATCGCTGCTGCGGAACAGTGTTTGATTCTGTCATTGCTACAGTGATTATAATCGGATCCAAATTCTGATTTTGAACTGATCCTTGTGAAATCCGTAATTCGAGATAACAACTGGATTTTCGCATTCAATATTGAACCGTAATATATTTTCCAAATTCTGAATTGGTTTATTGACGAATCTCCATTTATCTTCGAAAAAAGGTCTGTTGTCACAACAGACCTTTTTTCGAAAAATCGATAAGAAATTTTTTATTTTTCGATACTGTTGTCCAGCTTCAAATTCCCTATTTCCAAAAAAGATGAAGAAAACTGGCAAAAATTCTTATAAATCATTTTTCGCATAGCTTTGAATATCCGTAATTAATGCAGATACTGCATCTTCTCTGGTCGCCCAGCTTGTACAAAATCGAACAACGCTGTGCGTATCATTATATTTTCCCCAGGTTGAGTATGAGTATTTTTCTTTCAGTTTTGATAAAAGATTATTCGGCAGGATAAAAAATTGTTGATTTGTATTCGAAGGGAAAAAAGGTTCGTATCCCTCTTCAAGGAGTGCAGTCTTGATCCTTTTGGCAAGCTGATTGGCATGTTTCGAAATTTCATAGTACAAACCATCTTCAAAGAGCGCAATAAACTGCAGGCCTAATAATCTGCCTTTCGCCAGCATGGCTCCCCGCTGTTTGATAATGTACCGAAAATCCTGCTTAAGAGCATCGTTTTTGATAACCACAGCTTCTCCAAAGAGTGCCCCAACCTTGGTACCGCCGATGTAAAAGACATCACAGCATTCGGTGATGAGTGGCAGATCAAGATCATTTCCTTCCGCACAAAGGCCATAACCCATGCGAGCGCCATCCATAAATAGGTAAAGGCCATATTGCTGGCAAACTTTGCTGATCGCGATTAATTCATCGCGGTTGTAAAGGGTTCCATATTCTGTCGGATTGGAAATATAAACCATTTTTGGCTGAACGATGTGTTCAAAACTTTCATCATGAATGTGATTCAAAAAATATTTTTCTATTTGATGTGCTTTAATTTTTCCACCCTCATCAGGCAGTGCCAATACTTTGTGTCCGGTTGCCTCGATCGATCCTGTTTCATGAACATTGATGTGACCGCTTGCAGCGGATAGAACGCCTTGATGTGTACGCAATGCAGAGGCGATGACAATCAAATTTGTCTGTGTGCCGCCAACAATGAAATGAACTGAAATATCATTGTTTTTGCATTCATTTCGAATAAGCTCTGCAGCCTGAACACAATATTCATCTTCGCCATAACCCGGTGTTTGTTCGAAGTTGGTATCAGCCAATTTTTGCATAACTTTTGGATGTGCACCTTCTCCATAGTCGCAATTGAATCGAATCATATTCATGATCTCCTTATTGGAAATTTAACGTTTTGATCAGCTATTGATCAGAATTTTCCCAAAAAGATTATTGGGGACAGGTATTATTTTACTATTGAAAAAAACATTTAACTGTTTCACTGTTGCGATTCGAATTATTAAAAAAACTAATTGTAGTTGTAATGATTTTGCGCTTCGGGCAAAAACACTACAACTACAAATTCCCTTTCTCAATTCGAAAAATGAGCCCTCTACGAATTACGAAAGAATTCATTGTATTGCTGTCCTTAATTCGGAATCTGGATAATTCTTTAATAAAAGGAGAGAAATTTTGTTGTTGTGGCATTTTCTTACAATTCGTGTAATAACGACACACCAACTTATAATTCTTCCCATATTTATGATCACTGGCTTCGCTGTAAAAAATTGTTGCTTGAGATCATTCTGTACGGATATTCAGAAACTAAATCAGGAACAAAAAGGCTGAAACAGGCAGGGTTTGCATCGTGTAGCTGTCTAAAGTGGTGACCGAAGCTGACTTTGGCCCAAGCCTATTGAAGCTCGATATCAAAGGCATCCCCAGCTTTTCCTATTAACACGATCTTGCCATCTGCGGGCAGAAGGGTTGAGTTGTTTTTGCTGACCGTCGTGAAATTGATGCAATTATCATCCTTATCATATACAGCAAACGCCGCGTCATGGGGCAGGTTGATGACGATTGTTTTCCCTTCCGTATCGAATCCGATGGAATAGTACTGGGCGAAACCATCCTCTCCGATGACGGACGAGGCGATTGACGCAGGCAACCTGGGTATGAAGTCCTCGCGGATGAGAATTATACTATTTGCATCAAGGTATTCGATGTCATTCTTCACGAAAAACCCGAGGTCCGAGACATCACGGAATTTAACGATATTGATGGCATGATTCTCATCTAGGATCTTCGTGCCTCCATAGGTGAATCCATTGGAGAAATCTTCATTCAACTTCATCCGTAAAGCATCAGGTCCCATCATATAGATTTGGGAGCTTGGTTTTTCGCTGATCACATAATATTTTTTCCCGGCACGCGGTTTCCATGCTTCCAGGACCGGCTTCTCAGGGATGTTTGGTGCAGCCCGTTGATACACCAATTCCGTCATAGCAGCCTGTCCAACCTTTGCAAAAGAGAATATCTGACTTTTCTGCAGGTACAATTCGCCGTCAGCCTGACGGGTGAACGCAAGGCTGATACTGCCATCCTCAGATAGAAAGCCTTGTTTGCCTGCATATACCCATCTCTCTTCCGGTATATCGCCAGGCTGAAAAACCGTCAATACACCATCTTTTACTTCTAATCTGGCCCACGTAGAGGCGTTTACATAGTAACCTGAACAAGCCTCCAATTCCTGGGGCATCTCAACCTGTACCGGCTTGGTAATGGTTCGCGGTGGACTAATTTGATGGATGATCCCTTTTTCCAGCAGATATTCCTGCAGAATATCCGCTGCGAATGCGTAATCGATAATGGAGGCGCCTCCGGAAGAAACGACTGCCATGGCGATGTCCAGCGCGGGGATGACGACAAGCGAGGAATGGAACAACTGTGTATCCCCTCCTTTTGTAAATACTTGAAGCCCATAATCTCCAAAAGGAAAACTGTGTACAGTATCCCATCCGAGACCATAATTACCGATGAAATTACCATCCTCAGCCTCAACCCACATCCCGTTTTTGTACTCCTCGTTCTGCATCAGAAGGGTAGCTTGTTCAGACAGTAGCTCTGGCCGTTTCCCCATGAGCACGCGAGAAAACTTGCATAGGTCTTCTGCTGTTGAATACAAACCACCTGTACCCAGAGCATTGACTGTGTCTGCCGGGAGTGGGTAAGCAAATTGAGGTATATAAACCTTGACCAGCCGTTTGTCTTTGTCAAAGGTATCCTGTGGCGTCTTGGTATTCTGCAGACCGAGCGGTTTCATGAAATGCTCTGCGAGATAATTCGCATATTGCGTACCACTGATACGTTCCACAAGGATTTCCAGCAGCGTAAATCCATCATTGCAGTACTCTGAGAATTGTCCGGGTGCTGCCTTCAGCCGCTGATTGGTCAGTTGAGAAAGAAGCGTATCATGCATCAAGGGATCTACATCGTTTAACAAAAAGGTATTGCTAAAACTGGAACCGAATAGTCCACTGGAATGGTTCAGTAGCATACGAGGGGTAATCTCCATGTAGCGTTCATCCATCATGGTAAATTCAGGGATGTATGTCGTCAGAGGTTTGTCCAGATCAAGCTGCCCCTGATCCCATAACATCATTACTGCAGCCGTTACAAACATCTTGCTCGTAGAGCCGATGCCGAAAAGGTCGTCTTTCGTGATCGCGCGGTTTTTTTCCTTGTCAAATACACCGCTGCCGCCTGATAAAACGAAATCATCGTGATCAATGATTGCATACTGCACGCTGGTTACGCCGTAATCGCTTACGATGGCATCCGCGATCATTTGCGCTTTCTCAGCTAGAGAACTCACACACATCACCTGCGTGGTGGCAATGAGTCCCAACAGGATAGACAGAACTATTGAGAATACCTTTTGCTTCAGATTCTTCATCCTAAACATCGTGAAACCTCCAAAAGATAATGAATTTTATGTTGGCAGTGGATTGCTTATTAAAAGATCTCCTTCAGCCACCAACTCCTTTGTTACTGAATTTTTTCGCATGAAAGTGTCCAGTGATCCAGTACAGTGGCCTCCCACATCTCCGCAGACGGGATGGAGTATTCGACTGCCGGCATTTGGATGGCCATTGGTAAAAGAACCATGCTTTCCGCTTTGGGAATCAAGGGGATATCCGTATCTTTCTGTACGACACTGCGCATCGAGTCCTGGCTGGCAAAGCAGAAATCAACAAATGCTTTCCGATCCTCAGCACTGGCTTCTCTTGGATAATAAGCAAGCTGACCAAAGGAGGTGTCCACCGGAATCCAACCATAATTGGGTAGATAGAACTCAGCCCAGAAGTGCCCGCTGAACTCACCGTTGAACAGCTGCCAGCCACCAGTTGTGCGTGCGGGGATTCCCAGTGAGCGGCACAAGGCTGTGAAATACATCGACTGGGCTCCACAGTCCCCTTGCTGGTAGCGATGGACATAGCTTGATTCAGTCATTTCAGTGCGCGGGTAGAAAACCATATGCGGCATGAGACTGTAGGTTACATTCTCCACAATGAAATCATAGATCTTTCTGGCGGCGAAGTAGGGATTGGTTTCGTTCCCAGCGATAAGCTTAGCCATTTCGATAATTTCAACATTGATTTCGGTGTTTCCGGACGAGCTCGTGTACTGGTGATACAATTCAGATTCTTTGTCATATTCTCCAACGGCAGCCGGGTTAACATCAAAATGCTGCTCGTAATGGGTAAAGACAAAAGCGAGCTGAATGAGCAGATCTTCTTCGAGTTCCTCCAGTGGAACTTCCAGGTATGCCAGGCCGATTTCCTGGTTAATGCTGACCGGGAACTTCAACCACTTTTCCGGAGTGACTGACTCTATGAAAATCCCTGTCTGGGCTTCTGTATTGATTGGAACGGGGAGCCATAGCCTCAGGGTACCGGTTTGCGGCAATTCTCCGCGGGGAATTGAGATGGTGTGGACGCCCCTATACTTCGCTGGATGGCTGTACTGCGAAAAAGAGTTGTAAGACTGCCCTTCAATAATGGCAAGCACATCCTCAAATAACGCGCCATAAGCCTCTTGGGCTGCCTCATCCGCAAACATCAAATTCATATAACGGAACTTCAGATTGGCAACGGTATCGCTGAAGTAATGCGTTTCCCCGTCGTACGTCCATTTGTTAACCGTTTCCTCAGTTGTCCAAAGCGTGACCTGTTCATCTGAAACCTCAGGGTAAGTCTGAAGGATTAGTTCTTTCAATTCATTCAATGTATAGGGATAGGTCTCCAGGATGAGCATCAGTTTTCTTGCTGAATTACTGCAGGTTTTAGCAAGCTCCACGTTCTCTTCCTCCAACAGGAGGGGCAGCGCATTTGAATACTGATCAATAGCCAGACTATACTGACCCTCTTCTTCCAGACGGGCTGCCTCAAGGGCCAGGGCTTCACCTGTGCTGGTTTCCACCGCCTGTGTCGGACAAATACAATAATATAAGATGACACTAAGGAAGAGAAAAACAAATGCAGTACGTCTGGCAATTGTGACAAAAAACGATATACCTGTTGAAGCTGTCTTGTGTAATAATGCTCTCATCTTGCCGTTCTCCATTCATGTATGTAGTTTTTCAGATAGTATCAACTAATAATTGATTTGTCAAAGGGGCGCATGGGATGAAAATTAAAAAGTGTAGTAAAAAACAGCGATTCACAGTATGAAAAAAATAACTTGAATTACTGTGGAAAGACAGTTTTAATTGACAAAGATAGCAAGATCTGGTATACAGATATCGTATAAAGATACCAAAGCGATCGAATACTTCCGGTACTGGCCGAATGCCAGGTGCAAATATTCTAAATACTGACAGATAAGCAATCTGCTTACTTGTTGGCCGAGCAATTAACATAAGATGACTTTCTGAAATAACGGAAGGTTCAAGAGGTACAAGAATGGAGTTTCGCCCTGCCAAAAACAATCAGATAACATTTGATCAGGTGTTATTCGAGTCTGAGGAGTTTTACGCAAGTCAGCTCATCGTATCCTCGCTCAACGCAATTTTCACTCACTCTTTAACGCTTGTGAGCGCACCAATCGGATATGGGCAGGTAGCGGCTGTACGGCGCTTTCTTGAGTGTACGAATGCAGATGTTCTCTGGTACCGGACTCAGAAACAAACGTTGGATGATCTTTGGGACAGGCTTTGCTCTGAGTTAGGGCAGATAAGCCCGCAATTAAGTGAAGAACTTAAGTTGATGAAACAAAATGGCGAACCTAAGCCCCTTGAGGTTGCCTCTGCAGTTGAATCCTACCTGGAAATTTTCACGCCCTTAGTGATTGTGCTGGAGGGGGTTCATTCTGTCAAGGGAAAGATTATCAACCTATTAATTGAGGTGGTGAAACTACGTGTGCGAAATCTTCACATTGTGCTATTGGCTGACAGTTTTTTCCCGATAGACAGTGAAATGCTTTTGCGAGGGCTTATCAATCACATTACTCCGGAAACTTTGGCTCTCAACCGACAGGATATCATGCGTGTCACTCAAGCGGCACAGATCTCCCTGACGGAGCAGGAAACCGACTTTGTCCTGGATTACTCGGAGGGTTGGCTTGCAGCCATCAGATTCTTGATTATGTGCCACCGTTCTCAGCCATCACTTTCTCTGCTCCGGCCGGACGATTATGATGAGCCATTTCTTAAGGCTTTTGAACAGGAAATAGTCCGCAAGATGCCAAGCCCGTTTATCTCCCTCCTGAGCTATCTGGCTGACTTCACTGACTTTTCACTGGAGGAGGCTGAGTTCTTTCAGGCCTTCGAATCCCCGGCGGGCGAATCTGTGCTGACAATACTGCAGATGATGACTGATCACTTCCATTTCATTTCATACCCTCCCTTAGATCGACGTTACCGTTTGCATCCTATATTTCGCAGGGTGATCCAAAGAGTTCTTATTCCCTCCCTGCCAGCAACAAGGTTTAAAGAAGTTTGCACTCGTCTTGGTATTTGGTATGAACGGAAAACTCAATATGACAGTGCCCTACGCTGTTATATCCAGACAGGGGACGATTTTGCCTGCCTGCGTGTGCTGTGCATGATAAAACGCTTCCAGGATCTGAGTGTCACACCTGCTATCATTCTCAAGCTCTTTATAACTTTCCGTGAAGCGATGATGATGAATGATAGAAAGCAGCTGTCTTTGCCGCCCGCTCACGATGTGTTGATTCCGCTAGTTCGTTATGCAGCACTCCTTGGTGATCAAACACTATACGATGAAATACTAACCTGGATTGATTCATCAAAGAAGGACCTGATTCCCTCTGAAATCCTACACTTATATGAAAAGATGCGAGGTTTGGTGCCAAGTCAACTGCATGGGAAGTTGCTGACGATTGATGACGAGAAGGAACTTGCTGTGCTTTCTAGCTGTTTTGATATCAGCTATGGCGCTACCTCCCTTCTTTTCGCATTACCAGAGGGCGTACATGACTCAGATAAGCGCGAAGTTCTCTGGAAAGAACTGGCAGGCGAAGAAATCCGGAGTGGAAATCTTCTTGCGGGAGCTTCAGCACTTTTATACGCAGAAAAGCAATACATGGCTGGCAGTTTTGTCGAGGCTGAAATATATTTACATGCTGCAATTCGGAGCTCCCGGTTGGCTGGAAATCCTGGCGTTTGGATAACAGCTTGCTGTACACTTGCACGGGTTCTTTGTGTACAGGGAAATATGCAGGACGCAGTAAAGCTGCTTCATGAAGTTCGGCAGGAACTCAAGCAGGAAGGACCATCACGGCTTGATGCAACAGTAGACTTGTGTGAGTTCTCACTTTACGCTTTGCAAGGCTTGTCTGCTCCGGAAAATTTATTCGACGAAGGGGAGGCAACACTCCGTTTGTACACGCCTGCTCTCAGAGAACTGGGCTGCCTGAAGCATCTTATGTTGCTGAATGAAGGCCGCTTTATCGAGTACATCAGCCAGTACATGGAAGAGGAGCAGAATATGCCCCATTATAGCCCGCTGCGAAGGGTGATCTGCGGGATTGGCCTTGCCAAAGCGCGTGAAAAAGTTGGCCAATCCCAGGGAGCGACTGAAGCCCTTTTTGAAACCTTGCGTATTGCCCGGGAAGAAGCGCTCTATACGCCTCTTATCCCATTCAGAAATTGGATGTGCACCCTGCCGTGGAAACGAGAAGATACACTGCTAATTGAAACAATAAAAAAGCTGGATGCGATTTGCGCGGGGATTCCTTCCGGATACCACGAGATAAAAGACGCAGAAAATGCCCCAATTGCAGCCTTAACCTTACTGACCAGGCGGGAGGCGGAGGTAGCTGGGTGTTTGAATGAAGGTTTAAGCAACCGGGAAATCGCACAAAGACTTTGCATCAGTGAGAATACTGTAAAAAGTACGCTTAAAAAAATATATGCCAAACTCGGAATTTCTTCCCGGCATGCATTCGTACGCGCGTATTTTCCTGGACCAACCTGATTTCGCGCCTCTTTAACTAACAAAATCACCCTGGATTAAACCGTTTTCACCCGAACAGGTGATTTTTTTTCGGCTTCAATTTTGATAAAATGAAGAAAAGTGGAAAACTCGAGTTATTCCAAAAAAAGATGAAAGGAGAATAATCATGGGTGTTAAAGAATTCAAGGAAAAAATAATTGCTGACCCCGCTTTTGCGGCGAAATTCGCGAATGTGAAAAGTGCTGAAGATCTCGTTTCCCTGGCAAAGAAAGAGGGTTTTGCATTCACAGTCGAGGATGTCAAAAATAACACAGAACTCACTGCTGCGGAGCTGGAAGGTGCTGCGGGCGGCGGAGCCATTTTCGCCGAAACTTACTTTGTAACAAACGCAACGATCTTCGCGAAAACTTATTTCGTTGAGAGCTGACAGATAAACAAACTTGACAGGTAAGAACCCGGGCTGCAGGATGAATCAGTGGTCCGGATTCTTATTAATTGGTAGCAATTAGAAATATGGTAAAGAATCTTTGTTGTTGTGATGTTTTTCCGCGAAGCGCAACCTCATCACAACAACAAATTTTTCTCGATTGATTCGAATAGCAAATCCAAATTTCGAATCGCTGGTTAATTGGCAATGAAGAGTAGAAATCGTAGAATGAAGCAAGATTTATGTTTTGTTCTCTCCGACAGGTGCAACACATCATGTGAAATGTGCTCTCTTTCCATAAATTTATCGAAGAAATGAGTGAAAACTCGAGTCATTCCAAAAAACGACGAAAGGAGAATAATCATGGGAATTAAAGAATTCAAGGAAAAAATCATTGCTGACCCCGCTTTTGCGGCGAAATTCGCGAATGTGGAAAATGCTGAAGATCTCGTTTCCATGGCCAAGAAAGAAGGTTTTGCATTCACAGTCGAGGATGTCAAAAATAACACAGAACTCACTGCTGCAGAGCTGGAAGGTGCTGCGGGCGGCGCAAGTATTTTC
>JAPKMT010000016.1 GCA_026645735.1 Flexilinea sp. | reverse complement strand
AAAAAAAACAAATCGGACCATTATAAAATGCTGCTGATAATTATTTTTTGCCTCAAAAATCGAAAAATCTGTATGGAATCGCTGCGTACGGGTCTATTCGATTTGCCAACAGATGGGTAAAATAATACAATGGCTAAAAGCGAATAAAAATAACTTTTCATAGAAGGAGGTGGCAGATGCTTTCATATTATAAAAATAATGAATTCATTCTGGAAAAATTAGGAGAGGCTGTTCCAAATAGTTGGATCGATGCGATAAACCCCACCCCTGAAGAAAAAGAATTGCTTTGTAATTTAGGAATTCCCAGAGATTTTATAACATACTCACTGGATATTGATGAGCGGTCGCGTATTGATGAGGAGGACGATGGGACAACCTTGATTATTGTCCGTGTTCCTTATTATCAAGGTGAAAAAGAAGATATTGCGTATGTGACGATCCCTTTGGGTATCATCATCGCTGACAAATACATCGTGACTGTGTGCAGCAAACCGACGGATATTATTCAACAATTTTCCAGCGGAAAAGTCGCAAAACTTTCCACAACGAAACGCAATCGATTTGCACTCCGCTTGCTGATGACAACAACGACGAAATTTTTGGATGATGTGCGTAATATCAATAAAGTGGTAGATGTCCTGGAAGACAAATTATATGCATCGATGAAGAATACTGAATTACTGACGCTGCTAAAATATCAAAAAAGCTACGTTTATTTTGCGCAGGCATTAAAGCAAAATGAATTGACATTGGTGCGTCTTTCACGTTTGAATTCCTTCAAGCGGTTTGAAGAAGATGAAGATTTGCTGGAAGACGTCATAACCGAAAATACGCAGGCGATTGACATGACAAACATTTCGAGTTCCATCTTGTCATCGTTAATGGATGCTTTTGCTTCAGTGATTTCCAACAATTTAAATGTGGTTATGAAAGTATTGGCATCGGTCACGATCATTATGAACATTCCGACTATCATTTCTAGTTTCTTTGGTATGAATGTTAATTTTCCATCGTATATAGCTGAACATCCGTTGGCTGTGCCCTCCATTTTGTCCGGCATTATTGTACTGACAATACTATCGATTGGAATTTTCCAGAAAAAACACTGGTTTTAATCTGCTTGTCATAAATATCGTATCATGAGGAGTGTATCATGCGATTTGTGCGTTTTATAAAACAGGGAGCAACCGAAGCAAAATTTGGATGGATTTATGAAAACCTGGTAGGAGAAATCGAAGGGAATCTGTTCTCAGAATATCGAAGGTTAGAAGCGGATACACCAATTCAAAATGTGAAGCTGTTGTCACCGCTTATTCCAGGAAAAATTGTCGCTGCTGGATGGAATTACATCGACCATGCCCGAGAGTTTGATCGTCCAATCCCCGAATTTCCAACGGTTTTTATCAAACCTCCCAGTTCTGTCATCGGTATGGGAGATGGTATTGTCCTTCCTGCGATTTCTCAACAAGTGGAACATGAGTGCGAATTGGCTATTGTGATTGGGAAAAAAGCGAAAATGATCTTGCCGGAAGATGCGTATAGCTATATTTTTGGTTACACAGCTGCTAATGATGTTACTGCCAGAGATTTACAAAAAAAAGATGAAACATGGACACGGGCAAAAGGTTTTGATACATTTTGCCCATTAGGGCCCTGGATTGAAACAGATTTTGAATCGGCGGACGCCATGTTGACTTGCAGAGTAAATTCCGAGTTGCGACAAATGGCTTCCACACGGGATATGATTTTCCCGATTCCTTCGCTTCTTGCGTTCATATCTTCCATCATGACATTGAATCCTGGGGATGTCATTCTGACCGGGACTCCTGCCGGGACGGCTCCTTTGGATGCCGGGGATGTGGTGGAGGTACAAATCGATGGTATCGGGAGCCTCACTAATCCGGTTGTGAAATCGATTTAATCCGGTATTATTTTTCAGGCGTCTTCTCTGTGTCATGAAAAAAAGATAGTCCTTATGGGAAAATCTGCAATTTGAAATAATTCTCTTTTTTCTCAAATGGCTTTTCCAAAATTCGAATTACTGTGGGAAAATATTTCACATTATCAAAAAAAGTGTATAATTTAGCAGTCAGATATCAATTCAAAAAATAAAAAAATGCTCTGATGAGCATTTCTATTTATGAAACTAATCTAATTTGAAGGAGAATGAAATATGTCAGGCCATTCTCATTGGGCTACAATTAAACGCAAGAAGGGCGCCGGCGACGCAAAAAGAGGTCAGGTTTTCACAAAACTGGCTAAAGAGATCACGCTCGCAGCACGTGAAGGCGGTGATCCTACAATGAACTTTAAGCTGAGAATCTGCGTAGACAAAGCACGCAGCAGCAACATGCCGAAAGACAGTATCGATCGAGCAATCAAACGCGGTACTGGAGAATCGAAGGATGGTTTTGTATTTGAAGACGTGATGTATGAAGGTTATGGCCCCAAAGGCGTTGCTTTCATAATCGAATGTGTCACAGAAAACAAAAATCGGACGGTGGCTGAGGTAAGGCACGCACTTTCTCGTTCTGGAGGAAGTTTAGGCGAAAGTGGTTCGGTAGCCTGGCAGTTTTCAAGGAAAGCATATTTTCTGTTATCCGGTGAAAAACTTGATTTTGACAAAATCTTTGAACTCGGATTGGAAAAAGGTGCGGATGATGTGCAGGAAACAGATGACGGGATCGAAGTGTTTGCCAGCATTGAAAATTTCAAATCCCTGAGTGATGCATTTTATACGGCAAATATGCCGGTTTCTGAGGCTGAAATTCGATTTTTCCCCAATCAGGAAATGGAATTATCTACAGAAGAAACTTTACAGGTGCTTCGTGTCGTTGATTCTTTGGAAGATCTGGATGATGTCCAGCAGGTATACCATAACCTGAGTGTCAGTGAGGAGGCAATGGCTGCTCTGGAAGGCGAAGAATAAGAATACATGGTTGTTTTGGGTATTGATCCCGGAACTGCACTAACTGGATATGGATTTATTCATTTAGCTGATAATGGGGATCTCTCAGTCATTGATTATGGGGTGATTTCAACTCCTGCCAAGACAGCGATGGAAAATCGTCTGCTTCAGCTTTACCAGGAAATTAATGAAAAGATTCTTCTCCATCACCCTGAAAGGGGAGCGGTGGAGAAGTTGTTTTTCCATACCAATGTCACTACTGCAATTTCTGTCGGACAAGCCCGTGGTGTGATTCTACTTTGCATGGCTCAGGCAGGTATGGATATAACTGAATTTACACCAATGGAAGTTAAACAGGCTGTTGTGGGTTATGGTGGAGCTGAGAAAAAGCAAGTTCAGCAAATGGTGAAGGCAATCTTAAACCTGTCAGGGATTCCAAAACCGGATGACGCAGCTGATGCATTGGCAGTTGCGATTTGCTGTGCGAACAGCAGTAAGTTTTTTGATTTACAGAAAAGCCTCCATTAAGATGATAACAAGTAAATCCAATACTCGAATTAAAGAGATTCGAAATATGAAAGATTCGAAAACTCTGAAAAAAACCGATGTCTTTTACATGGAAGGTATACGCATCATTGGTGAAGCGATCGGAAAAAATTCTGAGATCGAAACGATCATTTACTGCCCTGAAATCCTAAAAAATGAATTCGGAACACAGCTTGTTGAGGTTGCAAGATCCAAAAATATCGAAATTTTGGAAGTTAACAAAACTGTTTTTGAATCTTTTTCTCATAAAGAAAACCCGCAGGGGCTGGCTGCTATTGGGAAACAGCATTTTACACCATTAGAACAATTCAATGTAAATCAGGGAATTGTAATTGCGTTAAATGAAGTGGCAGATCCAGGAAATCTGGGCACTATTATTCGGACTGCAGACGCGGTATCCTGTGCCGGCATATTGCTGTTAGGAGATACTACCAACCCCTATGAAATAAATGCTATTCGGGGATCTATGGGTGCGATTTTTTCGCAAAAGATTATAAAAACAGATTTCGAATCCATGCTGAGCTGGAAGAAAAAACTTAGTTTGTACTTGACTGGAACATCCGACAAAGCGGCAACAGATTATTCATATACCGATTATCCAGATCCGATCATCCTTTTAATGGGAAGTGAGCGTCAAGGCTTGAATGATTGCGAGATGAAAGCCTGTGATCGCGTTGTGCGAATTCCGATGATGCAGAGCAGTGATTCATTAAATTTGGCTGTCGCAACCGGTGTCATGCTTTATGAAATATACAATTTTCATCGTAAGAATTTCAACAGGAGTGAAATATGATTGCCTATCTGGATGGAACTGTTTTAGAAAAAGAATCCGATTCCATTGTAATTTTCATCGGTGGCATTGGGTTGCGTGTTTATACAACACAGAACTGTCTGGCAATTATAGAACCGGGGCAACGTGTGATTCTCCATACACACCTGATTGTTCGGGAAGACCTTTTGGCTCTTTATGGTTTTGAAACACAGGAAGAAGTTCGCTATTTTTCTCTGTTGATGGGTGTCAGCGGAGTAGGTCCACGGTTGGCATTGAACATACTTTCATCAGCCGGCGTTGATACCATCCGCAGGGCTGTTGTCCAGGAACAACCAGATTTTCTATCCAGAGTTCCAGGTGTAGGAAAGAAAACAGCACAGAAAATAATCCTCCAATTGCAAGGAAAAATAACAGGTACTGGAGAAGGTTCAGATTTTCAGGCATACCAACCGGTAGATTTTGAAGTAATTGAAGCCTTAACAGCTTTGGGATACAGTATTGTTCAGGCTCAGGCAGCAGTCCAGTCGATCCCCAAAAATACTGCTGATTCTATTGAAGAAAAGCTTCGAATTGCACTTCAATCGTTGGCATAAAGACGCATCTTTCGAAAAACTGAAAGACTGGAATTTGGTTTTTATTTATATGCTTCTCGAAAAAACTGAAGAACAGCATTTATTCTCATTCTTTTTTTAAAAAACCGGTAAAAAAAACTTCGAATTACTGATATAGATGAGGTTGAATGATTGATAATCACTTAATCCGTGTCATCGGGGCACGTGAAAATAATTTAAAAAACATTTCGGTGGATATTCCCCGCGATAAACTGGTTGTCATAACCGGATTATCCGGTTCAGGCAAGTCTTCTCTGGCATTTGATACGATTTTTGCTGAAGGGCAGCGCAGATATGTCGAATCTCTATCTTCTTATGTACGCATGTTTTTAGGGCAAATGGATAAACCGGATGTGGATTCGATAGAGGGATTATCTCCGGCGGTTTCAATCGACCAAAAAGGAACTTCCCGTAATCCGCGCTCTACCGTTGGTACCGTAACAGAGATTTATGATTACCTCCGACTTCTTTTTGCCCGAATCGGAACACCCCATTGTCCCATTTGCGGGAGGGTAGTTGTTCAGCAATCATCTGATGAAATAATCAACAAAGTTGAACAGCTAACGGAAGGAAGCCGGTTATTGATTCTTGCTCCTATCGTACGGGCAAGAAAAGGAACCTATCAGGCAGCTTTAGAGGAAATTCGAAAGAGCGGATTTATTCGTGTCCGTGTCGATGGGACAGTGTATTCTTTAGACGAAGAAATTAATCTCGATCGTTATAAAATTCATACGATTGAAGCAGTTGTCGACCGGATTGTGATTCACCATGATACCGATGAGGAAAATGCTCGTCTCAATCGTTCTCGACTGGCAGATTCGGTCGAAACTGCGCTTAAGGTTGGAGAAGGTTATGTTACTGTCTGCAATCTATCTTCGGAACCTGTGGAAGATATGCAATTTTCTGAATTCCTGGCATGTCCGGAACATGGAGTCAGTATCCCTGAAATTGAACCGCGAACTTTTTCATTTAACACGCCACATGGCGCATGTCCCGCGTGTCAGGGTTTGGGAATTCGTCAGGAAATAGATCCCAATTTAATTATTCCGGATCCATCTCGATCGCTGAATGAAGGTGCAATTTCTGTTTTAGAATGGAACCATTCCAAAACAGAAAATGGATATTACTGGCAGCAATTAGAAACTGTCGCAAAAACATATACCATCGATTTGGACAAACCTTTTTCAGAGTTATCTGAAGAACAAAAGAATGTCATACTCTATGGGAGCGGAGGAAAAAGTCTAAAAATGGAGCTGGTTGGCAGAAACGATCGTGTTTCGAGCTATCAAGCACCTTTTGAAGGCATCATTCCGAATCTGAAACGCCGCTATGATGAAACAAATTCAGATTTTATCCGGTATAAAATTGCAGAGTATATGATTGACAAGCCTTGCCATGTCTGCAACGGAAAGCGATTGAAACCGGAAACACTGGCTATCACGATTGACAGTTTAAATATCATTGATATTACGGAAATGGCAATTAATACTTTGTTGCAATGGGTAAGAAAAATTAAGAACGACCAATCGATCCTTTCAGACCGTCAGCAAATCATCGCTGAAAAAATTTTAAAGGAAATTAATTCACGTCTCGAATTTCTTGTTAATGTGGGATTGGATTACCTTACGCTGCAGCGTTCAGCATCCAGTTTGTCCGGAGGAGAATCACAGCGAATCCGTTTAGCAACACAGATAGGTTCACAATTGATGGGAGTACTGTATGTATTAGATGAACCGTCGATTGGATTGCATGCTCGCGATAATTCGAAACTATTGACGACACTAAAACAACTAAGAGATATCGGAAATACTGTTTTAGTTGTGGAGCATGATGAGGAGACGATTCGCACAGCCGATTGGATTATTGACATGGGACCAGGTGCTGGCGTGCGAGGGGGGGAAGTGATTGCTTCCGGTCCTATTGACGCGATTCTTACCAGCAGACATTCTTTGACAGGTGATTATCTGACTGGCAGGAAATATGTCCCGATCCCGAAGCAAAGAAGAAAACCTGATCAACGCTTCCTGGAAATCATTGGTGCCACTCAAAACAATCTGAAAAATATCACTGTGAAAATTCCTCTTGGAATGCTGGTTTGTATTACAGGTGTTTCTGGAAGCGGCAAATCCACATTATTAAATGATATTCTGTACAATGTATTGGCACATGAACTGAATCGTGCGTACACAACACCGGGAAAATTTAAAAAAGTAAATGGAATCCAATTCCTTGACAAAGTGATTAATATTGACCAGTCCCCTATTGGTCGAACTCCTCGTTCAAATCCGGCAACCTATACAGGCGTTTTTGATGAAATCCGAAAATTATATTCGGATCTGCCGGACAGTAAGATGCGCGGATATAAACCGGGGCGTTTTTCATCCAATGTCCATGGCGGCCGGTGCGAAACCTGTCAGGGACAAGGCCAAATAAAAATTGAGATGCAATTTTTACCCGATGTTTATGTGCCTTGTGATGTTTGCCACGGTTTGCGGTACAACAACGAAACACTGCAGGTAAAATATAAAGGAAAAACTATTGCAGATATTCTGGATATGGATATTGATGATGGTGTTGAATTCTTTTCAGCTTTTCCGAATATTGTAAACAAATTAAAACTTTTACAGGAAGTTGGTATGGGATACGCCAAAATCGGTCAACACGCAAATACTCTGTCCGGAGGTGAAGCGCAGCGTGTGAAATTATCCAAGGAATTGTCAAGACGTGCCACTGGAAAAACATTGTATGTTTTGGATGAACCTTCTGTCGGTCTTCACGCAGCCGATGTACATCGCTTGATTCTGGTGCTGCAGAAATTGGTTGATCAGGGCAATTCAGTGATTATTATTGAACACAATATGGATATCATTAAAGTGTCCGATTATCTGATTGATCTTGGCCCGGAAGGTGGCGACCGCGGCGGAGAAGTGGTTGCTGTTGGGACTCCGGAACAAGTAGCAAAAAGTGATGTTTCCTATACGGGGCAATATTTAAAAGAAATACTTCAAAAAAAGGGACAACTGGAAAAGTAGTCATCAGCAAACAATTTTAAACGGAGCATCACTACTCCAGAAATAAGCTGAAAAAATGAATCATTTCAAAATTTGTAGGAAATTAAACATGGCCGTGATAATTTTTACTTCTCCCGTAAAAAAAAACGCTGTAATTAGTTTTCTCCCTATATTCAAGAAAATATAACAATTATTTTCTCTCTTTATTCGAAACGCATGTCCATATTTCGAATTGCTAAAAAAAATATCATTGTTTTGCATGGAGTCCTTTTTCCGTGTACAATAAGAGTAAATTTGACGAGAACAGGATCTGTGAAGACTGGTTGATCCGAAATGAAAGGAAAGATACGATGGCAAGAAAAAATACGCCTCAATATGTGATTAATTCCTATCAAAAGAAACAAAAAGTTTTACCGTTCATCATTTGGAGCATTGCTGCTATTATTTTTGCATTGGGAATCATTATTTTGGTGATATGGTTTGCAGGAGACAGTGGTTTTTCGATCGGCAGCCTTTTTGCTTCGGATACACCAACACCAACATTGACGGCAACAGCCACTGCCACGGTACCAACCAACACACCGACTTTAACGCCGACTGAGACTGTGACCCCATCTCCAACTGTTTCTCCAACACCGGAAGGTCCGCAGATGTATACTGTTGTCGAAGGAGACAACTGTTGGGATGTCGCTGTTAATAAATTTAAAGTAGGAATTGATGTATTCTTAGCAATTAATGGTTTTCAAATGGATACTTGTAACCTGGCACCCGGTCAGGAAGTGATCATTCCTGGTCCCGATACCAAACTCCCAACGGATACCCCGGTTGCATTGGATGTGTATACAGCCGGTCAGCAAATTGAGTATAAAGTGCAATTAAATGATTCCATACAAGAAATCGCAGCAAAATTTTTTACAACGATTGATTCAATTGCGAAGTTGAATAAAATCGAGGATACAACCGTCCCATTAAAAGCAGGGACCAGCCTGATCATTGCCGTGAAAATTGTTACACCGACACCTTCACCGGTCCCAACTTATACTGCGATGCCATAAATTTCTCATCAGAAACACACGAATTTTTATTACCCAATAATAATTACAAAAAGATTCCTCCTTCTTATCGAGGAATTTTTTTTGTCAAAAATCGAATTCCTGTATCGATTCTGTTTCAATCGCAGGCTCATATTTTTGAATATATAAGTTCACGTTAGATGGAAGGAAAGAAATCGAATAATTTTAACAATCTTTTGCTAAATTACTGAGTGCATTTCTGATGTTTCTTTTCAAACCGGAATTTTTTATGCGCAGTATCGGAGTGTCCTGATATTTTTCTTTAAATTCAGCATCTGAAAATTCCAGGTCTTTCATTTCTCCGATATCTATTTGATGTAAGCTTAATGGTGACAGGTTGGAAAGATTCTTCTGATTCCAGGGACATGCTTTTACGCATAAATCACAACCGAAAATTTGATTGTGGCATAACGTTGCAATAACAGGATCAATTTCGCCATGGTTTTCTATGGTTTGATACGAGATACAACGATGCGCATCGATGGTCCTTGTAATTGGATCAATACAACCTGTAGGGCAACTATCAATGCAGCGCTGGCATTTACCACATCGGTCCTCGACAAATGGAGCATCCGGTTCAAATTCATAATCCAGCAAACATTCAGCCAGAAGTGTTGTCGAACCGTATTTCGGATGAATCAGCATTGAATTCCTGCCAATCCATCCCAATCCCGCCTGAACCGCCAGCGATCTTTCCAGTATGGGACTGGAATCAGAACAGATTTTTGCATGGATTTCAAGGTTTAGCCTGTTTGAAATTCTACCTAATAACTGGGAGCAAAGTTCTGAAATCTGCTGATGATAATCCCAATAATGCGCAAATGAAGCGGTTGAGAAAAGCGACGTTTCAAAATCATAGCGGATTGATATTCCAAGCATCAGAATAGAACGGCAATCCGAATATAGTAATAAAGGATTTCTTCTTTTCTCGATGTGGTCTGTTCTTGCAAGGTAACTCATCGATGCATATTTTTTGGATTCAATCCATTCAAGATAATTCGGATAATGATCCGGTATGCGCGGATCTGTAAAACCGGAAAAACAAAAGCCGAACTTTTCAGCTTCGGCTTTTATGATTTCTTTTTGAAATGATTGATTCACTGATACAGAATGATTCGGAATAAGAAAAGCGGCTAATCAGTCCCGAACTTGCACTGCAACAAAAATATTGTCTAAAATAACAGCGCCGTCGTTGTCGATTAATTCCCAATAGGAATTATAGATTCCAGGATCATCTTGTGCAGGAAAATGAAGCGTCACACTCGTGGTTTCACCTTTGGGTACGGCTGGCAAATAGATTACTTTTCCTTCATTGGCTTCAACACCCTTGTAGTATCTGAGATAGAATTCATTCGTCCAATCCAATGGCCCGACATTCTTAAATGTCCAGGTTACATCCCAGTCCTCTCCCTGATAGATCAGTTCATAGTTCTTGTTTTGCTTATCCAGTTTTGCCATGTAAGAATAATAAGTCGGAGTAGGTTTCCAGAAACCAGATCCGGATCCGCTAGTGACGATTCCCGATACGGGTTTTGTCGGTGCCGGTGTTGCTTGAAGCGTTGCGGCAAATTGTGCCTGAATGGTTGAATAGATTTCAGCATATACGGTAGAAGCGATTTGTGTTCGCAGTGCGCTCATGTCTATCGTTTCCTGCGCGGATATTCCGCTAAATCCAGCAATCATTAAAAGAACAAACAGACTGATAATGATAATTTTCTTCATATCAAAAAACCCCTTTAATCAACTACGATTGTAAAATCAACAATATAGAAATTACTATCGTTTTCATTGGACAGCACCCAGGACATTTTATATTCACCTGGTGTTGTAGGTGCAACAAAGTCAATGGTAATTGCTGCAGTTTGCTGGGGTGCTGTGGTTTGAATCAGATTGTATCGCGTATTGCCTGCTTTCGCAAAATTAGTTCCAGTGAAAAATCGAAGCGAATAACTTGTTGTCCAGGTCGTTGTTCCGATATTGGTAATGTACCAGATCAGATCATCCGATTCGCCGGGCGAGTAATGGGTGCCATCGGCAATGCTTTGATCAGCCCAAACTGCTTTGTCACCGACGGAAGCCAAAGTAGCAGTTGGTTGCGCTATGGGTAACGCTGCTGAAGTAGCTGCTCCGGCGGGGATTGCCAAGGTTGCCACTGTTGAAGAAATAACATTCCCGGAACTGGCAGTCGGCAAAGAAATTGGGAGCGATGCAGTGGTAGGTGTGTAGGAGACCGGCGTATAGGTGGGCTGTGGAGTATCAGTCGGTTTTGCTAATGCGGTTTCTGTTGCACGCGCTTCAATCGTCTGAACGGCATTTGTCGCTATCTGATTGACATCGATGGTTGGTTCAGGTGTTGTGCGTGTTCCACAAGCCGATACAATGACCGTTAAAATGATGATGAACGCGCACTGCGCGAAAAATTTCTTCCTATTTAACATAAAAACCTCCATGAATCTTTGATCATTATTGTTATTGTACCAAATTATGACGTTGTCAAAATCAATAAAGTTTCAAATGATGATGAGACTATTCATAATTTCGCAGTAAATCGAAATTTTGCCAGATTTTTTGAATGAAAAGAAAACAATACTTCCTGCTCTTAATAAGCGTTTCCGTTATTTTAAAATCCTGCGGCATTCTACATAAAATCGCTTTTCGTGTGCTTCTCCCATCGAAAATGTTTTTCTTGGGAGTGCTCCGTCTTTAATAATACTCTGAAAAAAACCGTTTTTCTGGACCGGAGGAAGATAGAATCCGGCGTGATTTCCAGATTTTGCTATTTGAACAACATCGTCGATTCCATGAATATAGTCAATTTCTTCAAAACCGCCTTTTGATTTCCAACTGTCAAGAAATTGTTGAACTGAACCGACACACAAACCTGAAGGAGCATTTCGATATGTCACTTTGAATACTTTCCCGTCTTCAAGAATTCCAAAAGATTGGATTCCATCAGGGGTAGCATCAATTTCTTTGAAAAGTGCTTCATGATCAGAAAATGCAGTGATTTCAATTTCATTCCCATATTGATGTTCAAGCTGACTGATTACTGAATTTTTCTTATTGAAAATGACACGATGAATTGGCTCGAAGAATAACGCGGTATCATGCAAGTTTTCAATTTCCACTAATGCATAACGTGCCGGATGATCCATTCCCCACTCTTGTTTATGTTTTTCCCAAATCGCTTTTGCAGTTGCCAAAGAATGGTTTCCATCTCCAATAGCAAAAATAATCCTACTGCGTTCGTTAACATCGCCGTACTTTTTCTCAATGGCTGCGTCAGTTTGCGCTTCAGCGATCACTGATAAAATTTGATTTTCAATTTTCGGATCAGCTAAAGAATATCCGCGGACATGACCACTATTCATCATTAAATCAAAATCATAAAGAATCGGTAAAGAATCTTTGATCGCAACGATTGGTTCAATTAATTTCCTCTGATCATCATCAATGAGAACTAAAATGTGAGGAATTTCTAATGGCGCATCTTCCCGGATCTTGATTCTGGGAGGTATTCGTTCTGCAACAGTTCCTTCTGTTGCTCGAATCCAACTGGTTGATGTCCTTGTGTAATCATAATCCTCAAGGTCGATTGCTGCCAGAAGCCCATAACGAATTCCATGGTCGATTTTTCGCTCAATCAGAATCATACCCCGATGCAATACGAGAAGATTTTCTTCAAGATATTTTTTCATCTCGCGATGTATGTCCTGAATTTTTCCGGTTTCATCAATCTTTCCCAGGTAGCACTCTGGAAAAGTGATTTTAAGAGTGGATGGATCACTACCGACTTCGGATTCAACCTGATCCCAGTAAGATTTGTTGGATGTAAATTGATCACAGGCAATCGTTGCCCATTTTTTCATGTTTACTTTATTGCAGGGGAGTAAAATCTCTGGAACTTTGAGAATACTGACTGATTCTTTCAACATTTTTTCTCCTAATTCATAATTCTTGAATAGTTTTATTTTATCGTTAACTCTTAATTCGTAAAGAGACAGCGATTCAAAATATGGGAGAATGATTTGTTGACGTGTTGTTTTTGCGCTCTGCGCAAAAACAACACATCAACAAATTTTCTCTTTTTTTCTCAAAAGGCTTGTCCATATTTGGAATTACTATTCTGGATTCGTATTTGTGGAGGATTTCCCCGACTGATTCGAAAAGATGGTCGATATTTCGATTGCGAAATATTCATTTCCTTGTCAATTTAATCAAAGGTGGATTATAATAGAGCTCGTTGTTCGGGGCGTGGCTCAGTCCGGATAGAGTGCACGGTTCGGGTCCGTGAGGTCGAGCGTTCAAATCGCTCCGCCCCGACAAAAGAAGATATCTTATAACCCAGGATATCTTCTTTATTTTTAAGAAATATTTTTTCCATCTGCCAAACATCTCCTGTAATTCCAAAAAATATCAGAAGCTGGATCAATGTAAACAGAAATCCATGATAAAGGTAACTGAAAAACATTTGTAAGACAACAGCGGAAATGTTAAAATGAAGTATATCGGAGGTCGATAATCACTATCGGCGTTGGTGTGTTCCCATCGAAAAGTGCCCCCGGAATCATAACAGACGGGAAATGATTCGATCCTTCAATAGTAAAACCTGTAATTGTGGTCTGGTCAATCCAGCGAATCTGGCAGATGAACTGTTCTTTTCCCTCTGTTGCTGAATTTCATAATCTTTTAGGAGGATTTATGCTGATTTACAATGCGAATGTTGTAACCTGGGAAAAACCAAATCATATTTTCAATGATTACGCCGTATATATTCAAGGGAACCTGATTAAGGAAATCGGTCCCAGTACGGAATTGCAGAAGAAATATCACACAGAAGAGAAGATTGATGCTGATGGTCAATTATTAATGCCGGGAAGTATTTGTGCTCATACGCATTTTTATGGAGCCTATTCACGCGGAATGGGCATCCCGGGAGTCCCATCCAAGGATTTTCCGGAAAATTTGGAGAATCTGTGGTTTAAACTGGATCGCTCGCTGGATGAAGAAAGTACACGGTTGTCTGCTCAGATTTTTGCAATCGATGCGATTAAGGCTGGATGTACCACCCTTTTTGATCATCATGCCTCTCCTGAATTTATTGATGGCTCATTGGATGTAATTTCCGAAGTCATTGACAAAAGCGGACTTCGAGCCTCTTTGTGTTACGAGGTTACGGATCGAAATGGAAAAAATGGCACAAAAGCCGGCATTCAGGAAAATGTTCGATTTTTGAAAGAATTAAAAGCAGGAAAAAACCTGGGCGGGCGTCTTGCCGGGGCTTTTGGTATCCATGCCTGTTTAACCGTGGATGAAGAGACACTGGAGGCATGCGCTGCGGTCATACCGGACGGATTCGGTTTTCACATTCATCTGGCAGAATCCCAGGAAGATGAGTGGGACAGCCTGTATCGATTCGGGATGCGTTGTGGGGAGCGACTATATCGCCATCATATTCTTGGTGATCGAACAATTGTTGCACATGCGGTCCATGTGGATGCTCGTGAAATGGAACTTCTCAAAGAAACAGGAACCTGGATTTCTCATCAGCCACGCTCCAATATGAATAATGCAGTCGGAGCAGCTCAGGTTGAGTCAATGCTGGCAAACGGCATGAAAGTTTGTTTGGGCAACGACGGCTTCACTTTTGATATGTGGAGCGAATGGAAAACAGCATATTTTCTGCAGAAAGTGATGCATCGTGATCCGCGCAGAATGAACGGCTATGGCGTACAGGAGATGGCGATTTACAACAATGCGAAATTGGCCGGACAGGCATTTGGATTCGGAGATCAATTTGGAACCATTACCGTAGGTGCCCCGGCAGATTTAATTTTGGTGGACTATAGACCGTTTACTGATTTGAATCCGGGCAATATTCCGTGGCATATTATTTTTGGTTTTCGCGAAGCGATGATTACTGCCACGATCGTTGATGGGAAAGTATTGATGCTGAATCGAGAATTAACCACAATGGATGAGAAAGCGATCTGCGCCCATTCACTGGAAAAATGCCCTGAAGTCTGGAGACGATTTAATGAATTCCATGGTGTAAAACGTTCATAATTCCAGAGAATGTTCGATCAATTATTTTAATAATTATCTGGAAACGATTCTACACAACAAATCTGATGCGGAATATCGGTATTTCTCCAAATAGAATAGGAGAAATACCGATATATTTTTCGAAAGATATAATTGATCAACGAAAGAGATTATAGCTATCATCACTTATCGTAAAACAAAATGGTTCAGAAAGAGGTTTTCTCTTGAATATTGGAGCGATTATCCTTGCTGCGGGGGGAAGCTCACGCTATTTGACAAATCAGCACAAATTGCTGGCAGAAATTGACGGAAAGAGTGTTATTCGTACCATTGTTGAAAAAGTGGTGTCAGTGAACTTACAGCTGGTATTGGTTGTCGTTGGTGCAAAAGCCGAAGCAATTTCTGCGGAGATTCAAGACTTCCCGGTGACTGTTATTCGGAATGAAAATTGGAATTACGGACAATCCACTTCCCTGAAATGCGGTCTTCGGGGTGTTCCGCCTGAAGTGGACTCAGTCTGTATCCTTCTTGCAGATCAGCCATTTATTTCACGCGATACATTGATTATGCTCATCCAAAGTCAAACAAAATATCCAGAAGAAATAATTGCACCGGTATATTCCGGAAGACGGGGAAATCCGATTTTTTTCCCAAGAAAATATTTTCAAGATTTATTGGACAAAAGTATTGGTGACAGCGGTGGGAGAGAAATCATCCGAGAAAAAGGGGCTCATTTCGTTGAGGTCAAGGATCGATTTGTGATCCGGGATATTGATACCATTGAGGATTTTAAAAATTACCTCAAAAATTGAAAGCGAGAGTTACGATAGAATACGTTGCTGAAAGGACAGCCATGGGACTATATTTTTGGAAAATTATCAGGGAAAACAATTCTTACAAAAAGCTGCCTTTATCCGGACAGAATTCAGGTACTATTCATGATGCCCAACATTCAACTCCGGACGGAGCCTATACAACGTTTCGGACTTATGATCGATACAAGGTATTGAACCTTGCTCAACATTTTTCCCGACTGGAGGAAACGGCAAGCCTGGCAGGACATCATATCGAATTGTTACAGGAATCGTTAAAACAATCTCTGGTCGAAATCGTTGACCAGTTTGATGAAGGCGAATCAAGAATCCGATTGACTGTTGATCTTTCGAATGAAATTGGTACCATCTATATTGCCATTGAAAACCTGTCCATACCCTCACCTGAATTGTATCTAAATGGAATTGACGTGATAACAAGGCAAATGCACCGTGAAAATCCCAAAGCGAAATTAAATAATTTCCTTGAAAAAGCAGAGGAAACAAAAAAAAGAGCCGGCAAAAAATACGAAGAAATCCTTATGGTGAATGAAGCGAATGATATTCTGGAAGGTCTGAGCAGTAATTTTTACGGGATTCAGAATGGCAAAATTTTTACTGCAGAAAAAGGTGTCCTTTCCGGTACAACGAGAAAGTTTGTCCTTATGCTTGCAGTGAAAAATTCTATACCG
Source organism: Flexilinea sp. (assembly GCA_026645735.1). Taxonomy (GTDB): domain Bacteria; phylum Chloroflexota; class Anaerolineae; order Anaerolineales; family Anaerolineaceae; genus Flexilinea. The sequence continues at coordinate 42,718 of JAPKMT010000016.1, read as the reverse complement.
GTTGTCTTGGAACCGATCAAACTTAATCTGATCTCTGAATTGGATGAGGCTTTTATTACCAGTACCAGCCGGTCAATTCTTCCGATCAGTTCGATTGATCAAATGAAAATTGGCAGATGCATCCCTGGTGCTTTGACATCAGAGCTGATGAAATCATTTGAAAAAGAACTCGATTTCAATCTTGAAGATTTGCGGAAGTAAGATAATGGCTTTCAATGTTCTTTAGACTATGAAAACTTTCGATAAATTGTATCTAATGACCATAATTGAAAAAAAGACAGAATAAAACAAAAATTCTGTCTTTTTTTCTGCTGTCTAAAAGGTAATTAATACCGATTTCAGATAATTTACTGTTCTTCATTCTCAATATTTTCGAGAGCAAATTCCAGACATTGTACAACCAGATTATTTAAAGAAATACTGTTTTCTTTCGCCAATTTTTCTAATTTCGAATTTAATGTTTCTGGAAACCGGAAAGTTTTTGATTCAGCCGATGAACAGCCTTTTTTAATTTGAAATTTCCCCATTATTACTCCTGAGATATTCTAATAATAATCGTATTCATATATTAATAATTATATATATTATTTAATTAATAACAATAATATTATATTCGATTATTGCGTTATTTAATATAGAAAACAGTAATTCGAAATTTGAAAATTCCCTTTGAGAAAAATGAGAAAATTTGTTGTCGGGTTTAGACCGATTTTTTTGAGGCCCTTTCAATTAGACGTAACCATTGAAAAATAATCGAAAATGGATAGAAAAATATTCATAGTCTATGAATTATCAGGACTATTGATTTTCTTCATCATGTAAATCACGGCCAATAAAGCTGTCAAGAATCGATCTCGCATCTTCAATACGGTCATCCGGAACTGCAATTGCGATTTCCCCGAAAATTCCATATGAAAGGCTATTCATTGCTCCAAAACTTTCCCGCAATTTTTTACAGGGAATATCATAATCTCTTAGTAAGGAAAGAAATATTTCTGCCTCAACTTCATTTTTTGCCCATTCCACGATCTTAAATTTATTTCCCATTTGTTTGCATCCTTTCCTGAACTTTCAGAATCATTTCACAGATATTCTTCTTTTTTTCGATTTTGGACCATTTTCCAAGGATTTCATCCTGATTGATCAGATCTAAAGCTTTCTGCAGATAAATGGTGGCTGAACCATAATCTTTTCGTTCTTTTTCGTATAGGCGAGCAACTTGCAGACAGCTTTTTAAGTCCCCTTCATCGGCCAATGTAGAAAAAATTTTCAGCGCATTATCCAGCGAACCGTTTTTTAAATATTTTCCGGCAATTTTCTGCTTGTCATGATTTGAAAAGGATGGATTGTTTAAAAGTAAGGCTATATCGATTTCATCCGGATCCGACATGATGGAACTCCTATAGAAATCAGGGCTGGATAACGAATAATCCGAAAGCAAATCCGGATCATGCTTTCCTGTTTGTGATATTTGATTCAACAGGAGAAGGAAAGCGCTTAAACTCAAAACATCGATTTCATTGTGATACGCAATGCCGGTCAACACAGATCCGTCTGAAGTATTTAGAAACTCACGATACAATTCAGGCGCCATAAATCCTGGCACTTCCTGTTCTTCCCGTTGTATTCTTAATACTTCCTGCTCGATCGTGGCGAGACGGCAATTTGGCAAGGTCTTTTTCCAAAATTTTCTGGCAATCGGCAGCAGATCGATGTGGTGATTGCCAGTACAAAAATCAGGAATCATGTGAAAATGACACCTGCTGCGAATCATAGGAATATCAAAGGACTTTCCGTTATAGGTCAGCAGTATTGGAAACCTGGCAAAAATGGATTCGATTTGATATAAAAAAGCCTTTTCATAGATTAGATCAGGCAAAATTAATTGATCAACAATATACTGATCTTGAGAAAAATACCCCATCCCAATCATAAAAACAAAGGAGGCTGAATTTACTGACAATCCACTTGTCTCTGTATCCATTGCCAGCGAGTTCTGAATATTAATCTCTCCAAAATCAATCATTTTGGAATACACTTTGTTGTTAATCAGACCCTGGTCCAAACGAACTCTGCCGTGCGTGTATGATTTGGAGTAGACACAGCGATTGATGAAGTAAGGACCATAGAAATTTTCGTTAATGAAACCGTTCGGGAAAGCTTTTTGGAGAGCAGTAAAAATATCCGCCGATTGCTTTGACGGTATGCAAGGTTTTTCAGGCATGCCGAGTGTTACACCAAGTTTTTTTAGCTGGGATAAAATATCACTCATTTTCTTTTTCAGTTTTCTGTATTCTATCAACAAGATTATGGAAGAAAGATCCGATGAATCCTGTTTGAAAGTTCATTTCCGAATACTTTTTTTTATAGCTTTCACTTACTATTATATAGTGGACTATCCACATCGATTTCAAAAAAATTCAGTCCATTTCCGATGGCTATCGACTCCTTTTTACCACCGATGCCAATTTCTCCAGCCGGACCGATACATCCAGGACAACCATCCTCACATTCACAATGAATAATCAAATCGAGTGCTGCATGCATGATTTTCTCAATATTTTGAAAAATTGTCTGTGACAATCCGATTCCTCCCGGAATGGTTTCATAGATATAGATGACTGGCTGATCCTGAAATGCTGTGTGCTCTGGATCCGTTTTGACGTTCAAGTCTGATAGATCACATTCAAGAAATAATGAAGCCATGTGATGAAAGGCTGAGGCAAAGCCGGCAATTCCACTGCGCATCTTGACTGCTGCTTCCACTCGATGGTGACAATTTTTGCAGAGTGTGATCAGATTCCCAAATTGATTCGCGGATTCAGGATTCGCAAAATTCCGAAAGGGTACAACATGGTGAACCTGGAGTATTTTTTCTTCCATCTGTATCCCGCAAAGCTGACAGATGAAATTATCTCGTCGGATAATTTCGGATCGAATTTCCGACCAGTTTTTACCATAATCATTGGTTTCATTGTTCCATAACGATGCTCGTTCCAGACTTTCGCGAAATTCCTTCTTTAAGACGATCACAAAAGATTTTGTATCAAGGCGATTTTCGGGCAGCGATAACGGACATTGATCCAGTATCTGATATGTTTCCATATCACGCTTTCGATAACCGATAACCTGATCAGTAACAGTTACTTCAGCGACAGACATTGTTGCATTTTTACACTCTCGGGATTCGATTATATTCTTAGGAAAAACCTGACAATTTCGAATTGCATCGGTAGTGTACCAGGTTTTAAATTTTTCTGCATAAGCAGCTTTTTCCTCAAGATCCAGTGTACGAATTCGATACGATTCTCCGTTGTGAAAATATATGGCTCCTTCATGAACCATCCAGTAACTAGAGAGCCGATCCACAATGCCAATACGAATCTTTTTTCCGAGGAGATCTTCGGAAATGATATTCACCTGATCCAGACTACTGTTCCGCAGAGAGACCACTTTTTGTGGAAGATCCGATTGAAACCAGAAATATTGTCCGCTGCTTTTTCTTGCGACACCGGAAGATACGAGAAAATCCAGGATATCTCGCGTCGCTTCACAGGATAAATTCCCAAATGATTCTCCTTCGGAGAACGGATATTCGAACAGTGCACATTGCAGATGTTGGAAGAGAATCAGCAGATTGTTCGGATCAATTAAAGCCGGTTCTATCGTGTGATCCTGAATAAATTCCGGATGTTTCATCAAATACTGGTCAACAGGATTTTGAGATGCAACAAGATAGAAGGATGAATCCTGCTGGTTCCTGCCTGCGCGACCCATTCGCTGATAAAAGGATGCAATAGAACCCGGATAACCCATTGAAATAACACTGTCCATTTCTCCAATATCCATCCCTAATTCCAAAGCATTTGTTGCAACGACACAGCGATCTTTTCCCTGTTTTAATCCTTGTTCAATTTTTCTTCTTTCTTTGGGTAAATACCCGGACCGATATCCGTTGACTTCAACTCCAAGATCCCGCAGCCGGCGCACAGCGGTTTCGACCGATTGTCTGGATTGGCTGAAAATTAGAAGTTGATGATTTTTTCTGAGAATGTCGGCTGAAAGCCTGGCTGCTGTGTGTATCGATCCTGCACGTAGGTGAAGTGGTTCATCAACGATCGGTGGATTAATAAAGAGAATATTTCTTTTCCCTTTCCCGGATGTGTCTTCATAAAACTCTTCTACATGATCTCCGATCAGTTTTTCTGCCAGTACTTTGGCATTGGATAATGTGGCGGAACAAAGTATGTATTGTTCCTTGTGAATTTGATTATTGTAACGGTCCAGAATTCGATTCAGGCGACGGAAAACATTCGCAGTGTGGGACCCAAAAATTCCGCGATAAATATGCGTTTCATCGATTACGATATAACGCAAATTTTGAAAAAAGCGAGACCAGTTGATATGGAAGGGCAACATACCCAGATGCAGCATATCCGGATTCGTAAGAATTACTTTTGCATGATTTCGAATGGCGTTTCTTTGATAAGAGGGTGTATCACCGTCGTAAATCATAATTTCATCAGCTTTTTCTGGAATCATGTGTATGAGACTCTGACGTTGATCTTGTGTGAGCGCTTTCGTTGGAAAAATAAGCAACACTGTTTCTTGAGAATCGGATAGCAACAGTTCCAGGATCGGAATTTGGTAGCAAAGGCTTTTTCCGCTGGATGTACCCGTAGAAAGAATGATATTTTTACCTGAATTAATCGCTGTCAATGCATCCAGCTGATGCTTATATAAAAAACGGATGCGCTGCCCGGAAAGCGTACTCCTGACATTTTCAGAGATAAACTCCGGTACGGGAACATACACAGCTTCTTTTTCAGGAATCATCCACGAACAGCTTATTTCACCGAAAGGATAATATTTTTCAGACTTGGAATTGGTAAAACTTGATGTCATATTTAATCCAGATTCTATCATGAGTTGTCTGGTTCCATATGGAAGACAAAATCTTTCAGTAATTCTAAATATGGAAAAATCTTTTGAAAAAAAAAAGAAAATTTGTTGTTGTGTTGTTTTTGCACGGAGCGCAAAAACAACACAACAACAAATAATTCTCCCCATATTCAGAATAAAAAAAAAGAGGAATCCTGAAGATCTTGCAGGATTCCTCTGAACTATTATTCGGGTTTCAGCAAATCTGAAACTTCGCTGTTGATTTTTTCTTTTTGTTTATTTTTCTTTTTTCCAGCTTTTACAATAAAGAATATCGGCAGTCCAATGATGATAATAAATGGAAGTATTGCGATAACAAAATAGGTGAGAACTTCAGCCAGGAGCTGACCAAAATCAATCAGCAATTGAACGGCATTATTTAGTATTGGTTTGATTTCCCAATCGTGTGTCTCTATAATTTTTTCCGGAGGAATGGGATTGATAATGACATAAATTGAAGACAATGCTGCACTTTCATCCATGAATTTGATCTGTCCCTTTAAAATTTCAATCTGAGATTCAATATCGGATATTTCACGATAGACAGCCAGTGTTTCTTCAGCATTCTCAGCAGTGTCCATAATCTCATACAACTTTTTTCGTGTAGTTTCCAGACTGGATAATTTCGATTGTGAATCCACATAATCACTGGTGATATCTTTTCCGGTAATTGTTTTTGAACTGACATGTTTTTCGGCATCGGATGTCAGCGATTCAATCGATTGGAGTGCTTCTTCCAGAAAATTTGCAGGAACCCGGATTGTGGTTTCACCGTATGGCAATAACTCCTCTGACCGGTAATACCGCTGTCCATTCGTGGAGTTGACCACGTATCCACCGTATTGTACTGCCATGGCGTTAATCTGATTCAACACCTGAACCGGATCCATCACTTCAACCGTAATGGACGCATTTTTTACGATTTTCCTCTCCATCCTATCTGATTGCGGAAGGATTGAGGCTGATTTTGATACCGGTCCTTCCTGAATAGCGGAATAGGCTTCGTCAAATGCATATCCTGCGCTGCTTTCTGGATAAGGGGTACTGTAATAATCTGTAACAGGGACTTTGTTTTCTTGTCCTTTACTTTTACAACCTGATAGGAACAGGATCACGATTAATGTCGATATAAGAATTTTATTTTTCATAAAAAGGCCTCCAATTTTATTCAATATCCAATCAATAAACTTCTGATTCAAAATAAAAAGAAAAGATAGATTTCAAAAAAAACATAATAATTTTGCGGCTTTCAGGAATTGATTGTCCTTTACCTGAATTCTGATCTATAAATATTGTACGAAACATATAAAACAAAGTTCCATTGAATCAAATTTTGCATATCGGAATTTGGAGTGTATAAATTGTTTCTTTTATTTGGAGGAAGTGTAAAAAATCGAATTGCTGTTGCAGAAAGAAAAAATGATCATGGCTGATTGTGTGCTGATAAAACCATCAAAAATAAAAAGCTGTTCATTTGAACAGCCAAACTATCAACAAATTTCGGGAATACAATCTCTGTGTATCAGTTATTCAAAGATATTATTAGAGAAAATGATTGAGCTCCTCGATTATTATTTCTGCCAAAACAGATTTTCCCATAAGCGGCATTTCTTTTTTACTTCCATCCGGGAAGAGGAAAAAAGCTCTGTTTTGATCGACTTCAAAACCGCTGTCAGAGGACGAAATATCATTCGCAATCATCATGTCCAATTTTTTATTGATCAGTTTCTCAGAGGCATTCTTGATCAGATTCTGACTTTCGGCAGCAAATCCGAAAACTGCTTTTAGATTCGGCAAATTGGACCGAATTTTCGCAATTTCTCCCAATATATCTTCAGTAGGCTCCAAATCGATCCTATGATAGCCACTTGATTTTTTAATTTTTTGTTTCGAAATGGATTGGGGGCGAAAATCGGCAACGGCTGCACACATCACAAGCGCATCACAGTCCGACAGACGGTCTAATAAATTGTTTTGCATTTCTTCAGCCGATTTCACCAATACTTTTTCGCATCCATAAGGAGCTTCCAATGCGGTTGGGGTTGTAAGCAGAATAACATCTGCACCGGCATCCAATGCCGCCTGTGCAATCGCATAGCCTTGTTTTCCGGATGAACGATTCGTAATAAATCGCACTGGATCGATTGCTTCCTGTGTTCCACCTGCAGTTACAAGGATCCTTTTTCCTTTTAAGCTTTTATCTCGGGATAACAATAAACGTATCTTACCAAAAATATCTGCCGGTTCAGACATCCTGCCGACTCCGGCCAGTCCGGAAGCGAGATGGCCTGAATCGGGGCCAATAAAATGAACTCCTCGATCCCGCAATACCGTAATATTTGCCTGGGTGGCAGGATTGTTATACATATCACCGTCCATCGCAGGAGCCAGTAAAATTGGACAATGACTGGCCAGGATCGAAACAGCCAATAAACTGTCGCCAAATCCATATGCTAATTTTGCCATAAAATCCGCGGATGCCGGTACAACAACAACAAAATCAGCATTGTGTCCTAATCCGATATGGGTAACGTGTGTCTCACCTTCCCACAAATCTTTATCCGTATATGCTTTAACGCCAGTGACTGACTGAAAAGTAAGTGGTGTAATAAATTTCTCAGCACCTGGAGTTAGTACTGTATTTACTTTAGCTCCGGATTTCGTAAGACGTGATGCCAAATCAGCAGCTTTGTAGGCTGCTATGGAACCAGTAACACCAAGCAAAATTGATTTGTTTTGAAAAAGGTTCATTGGTTAATCTCCCAGAAAAGCCGCAATCCCGTCAGCGTTAACCATGAATTGACCGTTTGAATACAGTTTGTCTCACCAGAAATAATCTTGGCAAAACCACCCGTCGCAACAGTTTTCATGTCTTCACCGATTTCTTTTTTATAGCGTTGAACCATTCCTTCCACCATGGATACATATCCAAAAAAAAGTCCAGATTGCATAGAATGAATCGTGTTCTTTCCGATAATATACGGAGGTTTCTGAATGCTGATATTAGGAAGCTGAGCTGTTTTTATAAATAATGCATCCGCACTGGTCTGAATACCGGCTGAAATCGCCCCTCCGATATAATCTCCTGACCGGTCCAACAAGTTAAACGTTGTCGCTGTACCAAAATCGATCAGACAAGCCGGAAAGCCGTAAAGCGTTTTGACCGCCAGAATATCCACGATGCGGTCATTTCCCAATTCTGCCGGATTATCGATTTTTAATTGCATTCCGATATTGAGTTTATGTGAGACACACAGAACAGGCCGCTTAATGTAATATTCACAGGCTTCTTCTATTCGCGATGTAATTTGAGGGACGACCGAAGATATGCAGATTCCGTCAATATTTGCAGGATTAATTCCATTGTGCTCAAATAAAAACCAAAACTGCATACCGTATTCATCCGGCATAAGGTTTTTATTGGTTGCCATTCGCCAGCGCATGATTAATTCGTTGTCTTTAAACATTCCCAGTGTGATGTTGGTATTACCGATGTCAATTGTGAATAGCATGCAGCCTCATCTGTCCATAATTAGAACAACAAAGATTCTTTTCATACTTCGAATTACTGTTTTCAATCAGTAATTCGAAGTATGAACCAACTTTTCGAATCGATCGAGAAAACTTGTTGTAATGTTGTTTTTGCGCTACGCGCAAAAACAACATTACAACATATAGTTCTTCGCATATTTCAAATTGCTGGATTGAAAAACGATAAAAATTTTTGTCTCTCAATCCGATTATAATTATAGCCGACAGTGTTTGGATCGGTTCATTAGAAAATAATTAGTGAGGAGAAATGTTGTAAGATTCTGGAATATCCGCTGATTCTGGTCAGAAACTATCCATCAAACGGACGTTCCAATTACATATTTATTCTCAAGGATAATTATTTCAGAAGGAAAAAATTGAACATTGCTATAGGAAATTTTCTGGATAAAAGATTCCATCTATGGCTTAAATTTGAAGGATCACCTTTGGAAAAACTTCGGACGTACACTCTATTAGGAATATTGTTATCGCTTCCGAGCGGTTATGGACTTTACCGGCTGGTTTATTTTTCCTTGCCATTTTTAAAAGAACGCTGGATTTTTTTCTTTCTTGTTATGGTCTTTGTCAGCGGAATCACACTCCCTATTTATGCAGCTTTAAATAAATATTTTTTTTCAATCAGAAAAATTTTTCCCCGTACCGTAATTCGTGAATCACTGGTAACTGCAATTCTATGTGAAGTGCTGATCTGGTTTCAAATTGGGCGGGTTTTAAATTCAACCATCATCTTTTTTAGTGTGGGTGGATTCCTGGCTATCGAAGTCCTGTTGAGGGCGCGCGATACCGTTATTTCAAAAAACAATTATTCTGAATTATCCAGAGAACATGAAGATCCAAAATCATAAGGTATTCGAATGAAATCAGATATTAATCAATTATTAAAAGAAAAAGAGTTGGATGCCATCGTCATATCTGGCTCGGGAAATCATAATCCCCCATTACGATATTTTGCAAAAGATGCTTTTTTTACACATGCCCAGATTATACTATTGCGAGATCAGGAACCTGTATTATTTTATCGTCCCATGGAACGGGATAATGCTGAAAAAACCGGATTAAAAAGAATCTGCTATGATACGTTTCCTCAAAAGGAATTTTATAAAATTTCGAAAGGAAACTCGAATTTGGCCAGCGCTCTGGAATTACAGGCTATAGTCCAATCTCTTGGCTTTTATAGCGGAAGGGCTGCTTTCTGTGGTCAATTGGAATTTGGAAGTCATTTTGCAATGCTGCAGGAATTTCAGCAAATTATGCCGGAAATTGAAATCGCCGGATCGGAGGGGATCGATATACTGAATCAAGCGCGATACACAAAAGATGACTCGGAGTTGGCTGCAATCCGAAAAATGGGAGAAGTGGTTGTAAAAATTGCCAGCCAAGTGGAGCGTTTTATTCAAAGTAATTATTTGAAAGATGGAGTTCTGGTCGATTCTAATGAATCACCAGTGACGATTGGAATGATCAAGAAACTCATCAATAAGTGGCTGATTGAATTCGATGCTGAAAATCCCAATGGAACCATATTTTCAATGGGAAGAGATGCCGGAGTACCTCATAATGAGGGGAATGATGATGTTGCACTGGAAGCTGGTAAGAGCATCGTCTTCGATTTCTTCCCATGTGAGATGGGTGGTGGCTATTTTTATGATTTTACACGTACGTGGTGTATCGGGTATGCACCTCAACATGTTGAAAAGGCGTATGAGCAAGTACGTCAAGTTCATGATGCAGTATTGAAAAACGTCAGTTTGGGAAAAAGTCTCAAAGATTTGCAGCATTTAACCTGCAGATTGTTTCATGGAATGGGACATCAAACCGTGGAAGATCATTCAGGAACCCAGGAAGGTTTTGTACATTCAATCAGTCATGGTCTGGGATTGAATATTCATGAACGGCCGTTCAGTGGCTTTTCCGCAAGCGATTCGGATGTGATTTGCCCAGGCGCTGTTTTTACCATTGAACCGGGATTATATTATCCGGAAATCGAAAATCCCTTTGGTGTCCGGATCGAAGATACCATTTATATCGATAATGATGGAAATGCTCAATATTTTGTCCAATACCCATATCAACTTGTTTTACCTGTAAAACAGCTGAAAAAATAAAGGAAAAATCATTATGACGGAAAATGTTCCGATTCGAATTTTGTCGATAGAAAGTTCCTGTGATGAAACAGCCGCAGCGGTGGTTGAAAATGGCCGAAAAATCATTTCCAATGTTGTTTCTACTCAGATTGAAATTCATAAACAATACGGAGGTGTGTTCCCTGAAGTTGCGTCCCGTCAGCACGTATTGGCAATTTCTACTGTTATTGAAGAAACAATTCGAAAAGCGCATATGTCCATTAAAGATTTTGATGCAATTGCAGTTACAAGAGGACCTGGACTGGCAGGATCTTTGGTTGTGGGTGTGAATGCTGCAAAGGGATTGTCATTGGCAACAGGTTTGCCTTTGATTGGAGTAAATCATCTGGAAGGTCACATTTATTCAGCCTGGCTATATTTACAAGACGAGAAGGATACTCCTCCTATGCCGGATTGTCCTGCGGTCATTTTGCTGGTTTCCGGTGGGCATTCCGAAATTGTTCTTATGAAGTCTCATCTGCATTATGAGCGTCTTGGCGGAACATTGGATGATGCGGCAGGTGAAGCTTTTGATAAAGTTGCACGATTGATCGGTCTTTCCTATCCGGGAGGACCATCGATTCAAAAAGCGGCAGTCCTGGGTGATCCCAAGCGATTTAATTTTCCGAGGTCAAGATTGGAAGGAACCTGGGATTTTTCATTTAGCGGATTAAAGACCGCAGTTTTACGAACGGTTCGCCAATTAGAAAAAGAATCTGACGTATTGCCTGTAGCCGATCTGGCTGCCAGTTTTCAAGCGTCGGTTGTCGATGTATTATTTGAAAAAACCATGATGGCAGCCCGGAAGTATCAAGCCAATAGTGTGATAATTGCCGGTGGAGTCTCTGCCAACCAGGCGTTGCGGGATGCTTTTACTTCACAAAATGAATTTCCTCTTTTTATCCCCCGGCTTATGTTTTGTACGGATAACGCGGCAATGATTGGAGCTGCTGCTTTTCAACGTTTTCTGGCGAACAAATTGGATGATTTTGATATGGATGTGATGCCGACCTGGCCCTTAACAAGGGTCAGTTTATAAAAAAAATCTGGGGAAATAACGGATTCTGAAATTTGGAAAATTGACCGGCTTTTTGGAAAATTAAATAATCCTGCCAAATTTACGGGATATAGAACAGATAAAAAAAACAAAAGGAAAAATAATGATTTTTCCTTTTGTTTTTTTATCGCTCATCGGTATATCCGTTCGTCTGAAAAGAAGTGTTCTTTAAGAGCATAAATAGCACCGGAAAGTTCCAAGTCTATTAAGGACCGTCGATCCGATTCCAAGCGAATATTATGATTTTTTGACAAAAAGTTTATTTCTGAAATATATTTAAAAAACTCATCTTCAAAATGGTGATTATAGACAGAAAAATTTCCCTGCAAAATAAAGACATCCGGATCATAGACAGTCGAAATGTTGAAGAAAGTCTGTGCAAAATACTGAGCTAATATCGATAATTCATTTTTGCAGCACTCGAATCCCTGTTCTTCTCCAAGGACAATATCATTGAAATTTATTTTTGCCAAAGGCTTTTGAGCGAAGTTGAGAAATTCATCGATATCTTCTGCGTGTTGTATCCGGGATTGTATCGTATCATTACGTGTCAAACTCTCGAAACAACCATTTTTCCCACATTTGCAAGTCGCAACGGATTGCGGGTCAATAACCATGTGACCAAATTCCCCGATAATTGAATTTGCACCTCTGATCAGATTCTTGTTATCAAAAAAACAGCCGGAAATTCCGTGATAGGTGTAAACCGTTACAACCCGTAATAGCTGATCCTGGTTTTTGCGGCTGGCAATGGTTCCTAATCCAGCCATTTTTCCGATATTTTCGACAAAAATATATTGTGCAGTAGGAAATGTATCCTGGAAATATTTTTTTACAGGGATATTTCTTCCCCAACTGTCGTTGAACAGACTGTAACGAAGAATTTCATTGTCTTCTACGATTCCGGGTGTCACGACCGCGATTCCATACAAAGATTCTTCTGATCCTTTACGCTGATGAAATAACGTATCAGCCGTTTTGCGAATGCTTTTCATGAAAGAAGAAAAATCGTTCGCCAAAACAACTTCTGAAGCAAGCGTTTCACTGCCAATTTCCTGGAAATTCATGGTATAAAGGCTGATATGGAACTCTTTTCCTCGAAGCAAAAGAACCAGGAACGTTTTTTCTGCTGCTAATTGAAAAAGCGTAGGTTTTTTTCCACCAATCTCTGTGGAATCGCCTTTGCCTTTGCTGGTTATAAGACCGGATTTTACGAAGTGATCGAGTGCTTTGGTGATCGTCTGGCGACTAACACCGGTTCGTTGGGAAATCTCAGCGATGGAATGAGGTGTGCCATCGTTAATGATGCTCATGACCGTTTTCCTGTTTTGAATTTTTAAGGTAAATGGTTTTGCTGCAGTTTTAATTTCTTTTTCCATGTCCTTCTTCATGCTTTTCCCTTTATTTCAGAATCGGTATTATTTTATTATGAAAAACGGTAAGGTGATATTTATCATGGACAACAAGGAAAATCCTCATCCTAAGATTTATTTTTAAACCATTATAATTCAATGTAAGATAGTTAAGTAACTAAGTTGCGTAACCAAAAGTCATATTATTTTCAAGAAGAGGGATGAAAGATGAAACGTACAATTTTATTTGTTTTATTCGCTGTTTTGTTGTTATCTGCAGTTTCAGTTGTTTCCGCCGAAACTCCGACTGCCGGTGTAATCTGGTATAACTTTGCTGATACATTTATTCAAAATGCTCGGCAGACGTTATTAAATGTTGCCAAAGCGGATGGAACAGTGGAGATTGTTGATGCCGATTCTCAGAATGACATCGCCACCCAGACCAACAATATTAATAACTTCTATACACGCGGAATTGATTACATGGTTTTGAATAATATCAACACCGCAGCGATCAGCGAAATTGTCCAGACAGCAAAAGATGAAGGTGTTGTCACCATTTTTGCGAATACAGATTCTCCGTCTGACGAAGATTTTGCCAATTATGAAGGACTCTACCTGGTTTCTTCACGAGCGCCCCAGTCAGGAACCATTATGGGTGAAGCAGCTGTGAAATATTGGAACGAACATCCGGAAGCTGACCGAAATGGAAATGGCAAGATGGATTATATTATGCTGTTAGGATTAACCTGGCATTACGATACCCAGGTCCGTGCCGAATATTCTGTGAAAGCTGTTGAAGATGCCGGTATTGCAACCAACCGCATTGGTGGCGAAGTAGTTGCTGAATATAACCGTGGACAAGCTCAAGAGAAAGTTGCTGCTTTACTGGCCAACTTCAGCGATGATATCGATATCATTTTTGCCTGCAATGATGACATGGCATTAGGTGCCATTGAAGCTTTGAAAGCTGGCGGTTTCTTTAAAGATGAGGCATCCTTCCTGCCGGTTTGTGGAGTCGATGCAACGGTTGTCGGATGCGATGCATTGCGGGATGGTACTTTGCTGGTTACATCCTTAAATAATCCCGTTTCGCTTGGAAAAGCAATCTACAAGACAATGTACCTGCTTGAGAATGGCAAAGAAGTTACAACTGAGACATTGAACATGAAGGGTGCTACTGTTGAAGGACATCGAATCTGGCTGGATTACACTGCTATTACAAAAGAAAATGTTGATGATGCGGCGTATGACATCACGGATACCACATTTTAAGTAGATCCATTTATAGATGAACAGCCGGAACCAAAATTCCGGCTGTTTCAATAATGAAACAGGAGATTCCTATGCAAGAATCCGAATACATTTTGGAAATGAATCATATCAGCAAGTCTTTTCCAGGTGTAAAAGCATTGGATGATGTTACTTTTAAAGTCCGAAGGGGAGTTGTACATGCATTAATGGGAGAGAACGGCGCCGGAAAATCCACGTTAATGAAATGTGCTTTTGGTTTATATCATCCAAATGAGGGCGAAATTCAATTTGATGGACAACCCATCCGACTGGTTGATACGCGCGATGCCTTAAATTATGGGATTGCGATGATTCATCAGGAATTACAGCCAATCAGAACACGTTCGACGATGGAGAATGTGTGGGTAGGCAGAATTCCTTATCGAAAAATGATGGGAATACATTGGGTAGATGATCAAAAATTATATTCTGATACGAAGAAATTATTGGATGAACTGGAAATCAACATTAATCCAAGAACGAAAGCAGGCAGTTTATCGGCTTCTCATTGTCAACTTTTAGAAATTGCCAGAGCAGTGTCTTACGATGCCAAAGTAATTATCATGGATGAACCGACATCATCATTAACAGAAGCGGAATCCGAATTGCTATTTAAAATTATTAAAAAACTGACTGACAAAGGTGTGGCAATAATCTATATCTCCCATAAAATCGATGAAATCCTGGAAATTGCTCAGGATGTAACGATTATGCGAGACGGTAAAATCGTTGGCACCTGGCCGGCTGAAGCGTTAAATACGGACGTAATCGTGAAACGTATGGTCGGACGGGAAATGAGTAACCGTTTTCCCACAAAAAATCATGTTCCCGGAGAAATTTGTCTCGAAATAAAAAATTTTTCAAGCGCTAATCCCCACAGTTTTCAGAATGTTAGTTTATCCTTACACAAAGGGGAAATCCTGGGTATTGGCGGATTAGTCGGGGCGCAGCGAACTGAACTGGTTGAATCTATTTTTGGATTGCGACGCATTAAAGAGGGACAACTTCTTCTTCATGGAAAAGAAACTTGTATAAGTAAGCCGGAAGATGCCATCAGCAACAATATCGCTCTAGTCACAGAAGACAGACGATTATCAGGAATTATTTCAAAATTTTCTGTCATGGAAAATATCATTCTGGCAAATCAAACGGCAAATCCTAATGTATACAAGAGCGGATTCTTCCTGGATGACAGGAAACGGAGAGCTGATGCAGAAAAATATGTTGACGCTCTATCGATCAAAACTCCGAGTATAAAAACGATCATTCAATATCTTTCCGGAGGAAATCAACAGAAGACTGTTATAAGCCGATGGATGTTGATAGACCCGGAGATTCTGATTTTGGACGAACCAACCCGTGGAATTGATGTTGGAGCAAAATATGAAATCTACTGCCTTATGGAACAAATGGCAATGGAAGGCAAAGCGATTATTATGATCAGCTCAGAAATGCCTGAACTTTTAGGAATGTCAGACCGGATTGCAGTGATGTGTGAAGGTCGTCTATCCGGTGTTCTGGACAGCAAAACAGCAACTGATGAGAAAATCATGTTTCTTGCCAGTTCTTATCAATATTCGATGGAAGAATAGTACCGATGGAAAATTCAAAGAAATACTCACTTCGGTTTATATTGGAAAATTATGCCTTGTATATCATCATGGCACTGATGATTTTGATTATTGGAATGATGTCTCCAAAATTTTTCTCATTGCGGGTTTTGCGGGATATCTTGATGCAGAGTTCTACCCGGATTATCGTGGCAATGGGCTGTATGTTCATCCTGGTTTCAGGATCCGCTGATTTGTCCGGCGGTCGAACAGTTGGATTAGCTGCAGTTGTGGCTGGATCTTTGGCTCAAAAATCTGATTATTACATTAAATTCTGGCCTAATCTACCCGAAATGCCAGTGATTGTCCCGTTAATTGCTGCAATTCTGATTGGTTTGATGGTTGGCCTGGCAAACGGTTTTTCTGTAGCAAAATTAAAAGTTCCTTCTTTTTTGGCTACATTAGGCTGGATGATGGTTGCATATGGTGCCAATTGTTTGTATTCTAATAAGCCGCCAAACAATTCACAACCATTAGGTGGATTCCTCAAGCCATTTACAGATCTTGGAACTGCCAGCTTTCTGAGTGTTCCATATATCATTTTTATCGCAATTGGAGTCTGCATTGCTGTGCATATTCTCCTGACCAAGACTTGTCTTGGACGTGAAATTTTTGCGGCTGGCAGTAATTCTGAAGCAGCGCGTGTTTCCGGAATCAATGTTTTCAAAATTCAAATGATTACGTTTGCAATCGCTGGAGCCTGCTATGGTTTGGCCGGATGTCTTGAAGCGGCCAGAACCGGTTCTGCAACAAGTACCTATGGAAACGGTTATGAAATGGATGCAATTGCTTCCTGTATCGTTGGTGGATGCTCCCTGACCGGTGGCGTCGGAAATGTCTTTGGCGTTTTCTTTGGTGTACTGATCTTCAATGTGATTAATTATGGGCTTACCTTTATCGGTTTGAGTTCTTATTGGCAATATGTAGTTAAAGGTTTGATAATCATTTTTGCAGTCAGTATTGATATGCGTAAGTATCATCGGAACGATTAATTTTGAGGAAAGGATGAATCATGGAATATCAGGAATGCCTTTCTCAATTACAAAACCGATCACAAAAGGAATTTATCAATGGATTGGAAATAACCATCAAGCCAATTCCTGAAACAGATCAGACTGGTATACCAGATCCCAGAGTTCTAAAAAGGTACCGCCAACCCCTTCCTCCATTTTCAGTTGCTGATACAAAGCAGATTACGATGGAGGAAGTAAAAATTCTAAGATCCAGAATGGGTTGTGTAAGTCAGGATCTTAGTTCTGGTGTGAAAACAAAACAGAAGCTGCTTGCTCTCAAATCAGGAAATGTCCCTGTATGGTTGTATACGCCTCAATCAACAGGGAAGAAACATTTGATTTGTTATTTTCATGGCGGAGCTTTTTATGGAGGAACCACACGCGTCGTCGAAAATGCATGCCGCTTACTTGCTGACCGGGCAAATGCCGTTGTGATGTCAGTGGATTATGCACTTGCACCAGAAAATCGGTTCCCAGTCGGATTGCAACAATGCTGGCAGGCGGTACAATGGGCACATGATCATGCATCTCAGTTAGATATCCTGCCAGACAAGATCGCTGTTGCTGGCGATTCTGCAGGAGGAAATATCGCTGCTGCATGTTGCATATTGGATACTAAGAGAATTATCAAGTTGCAATTACTGCTTTATCCGGTATTCATGATCAATCCTGATATCGATTTTGGCTGGTCCAAGGATGTCTATGCCAAGAATACGGAAACTGAAGTTCTAGAGATGATGGTATCCGAAGTAAAAGATGCAATGAAATATGTTTATTCCTTGTATCCGGATAAACCTGAAGATCTTTATAATCTATTAATATCTCCATTTCTTGCAGCGGATTATCGAATTTTCCCAAAAACATTTATCGCTTCTTCTGAATTTGATTATCTACGTCAGGAAGAAGAATTATTTGGGATGCGTCTGGCAGCGGCAGGTGTTCCAACAAAATTTTTCCGGTATAAAGGTATGCCTCACGCCTTCTTTGAACACACCGGTGAGTTTCCACAGGCTGAAGATTGCACGGAAGAGATGGTAAAAGAAATCGCAACGATGTGATGAATGGAAAACCAATTTTCCTTTTTGCAATTTCTGACGTATTTTATGGATTCGGTGTCGGTTTGGGAGTAGGTGTCTGGGTGGGAACGATCGGCGGACCTGTATGGATCAGACTTTTAAAATCGGAACATTCACAAGCCCGAACGGTACTTGAATAACGTTTCAGATATCCAAGATAAGGCTCTGCTCCATTTTCTGCAATCCAACCCTCGAAATTGAATGGGATAATACCACCGGCTGGTATCCATTCTCCATTAAATTTTCTAGCTATGTGAAAATGGGTACCAGTTGATGTTCCCCCATCGCAAGACGGATGACCAATTCGGTCACCGGCACGTAATCTTGTACCTGTTGGAGGAATTGAATCCGTCAGAAGGTGGAGAAACAACAGATTCCATCCAGTACGTTCATCTGAATCCCCGTCCAAATCTAAAACTGCAACGCCGGTTTCTGTTCGCACGATGATCCCGTCTGCTGGAGCCAAAACCCATTGATCACTGTAAACACAACCACTTGATTCTGAAGGTGGTGCGAAATCAAGTGCTGCATACGGTTGATTGTCTCCCCAGGCTGCGTGTGGCCCTCCAGTGAAAGCCCAACTTTTTCCATCTTCAAATGGCAGCAAGAATTGTGGCTGCCGTAAACTTCCAGGAATGTTTCCTCCCATCAGTTCCTGAGGGATCTTGCCGAATAGATTTTCGTAGGTTTTGATAAAACCATCCAGGCTGATTGCTTTATAGAAATTTTCTGCAGATAAAGTCTTTGCAAAATAATGCTGGAGTGCTGCAGTAGAAGCATTTTGCCAGGGATCGACTCGAAAGAGGGAACCATCTTGCAGTTCAAATTCAAGCTGTTTCCCTTCTCTGAATTCATAATACATTTGATTCAGGTAATTTGCCAGACGATTGATTTGGGAACTCAATGTTTTCGAATCTCTGCCCTCAAATCCTAATACTGCACTGTTGTTAATATTTTCCGGGCGTATTTTTTGGGATAAAGCTCCAGTCTGAAATTCTATGATGGCTAACAATAATCGCGGACTAAGACTGTATGATGTGGCTATATAATCGACCATTTCACCACCACGGCGATTTTTTTCGCCAGTATATGCGGTGAAGTATTTATACCATCCAGGTTGGCGATCAACGAAACTTCTGGCGTTGAATCCAATCTGAGCAGGACTATTGACAAACATTGCGTCGGAAATGATTTGAAATGAACTTCCCCATTGGCTTTTGTAATAGATTGGAATTTTCATAGGAAATCCTGCGGGCAGGGTTGTGGCATCCGGAGGAATGATTGGATTTGCATCCCGAATTTCCTGTTCAGACGTATTAAACCTTGCAGCCAAAGCGGAAAGAATATCACCTGATTGCGCAATATAATCTACCAATTCACCGGGCATGTATCGAGGACGCGGGTTTTTGTCATCATAGACCATTTCGGCCTGTGCGGATGTTTGGTCATTTTCAAAGGCGATTCCAGGCGGAGAAGGTGTTAGTACTTGCTCATCTGATTCAAGCAAAGGATTCAACATACCATCGCTTTCCGGTGTAGAACTGGAATTCTGGTTGACACTACAGCTGCTGAATATGAGAATAATAAGCAATATTAGGGGGGTTGTGACAAATAATTTTTTTCTCAAATACTTAGCCATCATTAATTTTACATTCTAACACAAAGAGACAGTATTACGAAATTCTCTCAATCGATAACAGCAATTTGTAGTATGGGGAGAATTATATGTTGTTGTGTTGTTTTTGCGCTTTGCGCAAAAACAACACAACAACAAGTTTTCTCTTTTTTCTCAAAAGGCTTTTCCAAATTTCGAATTACTGGATCGATAAGAAAGGAAAGTCTTTATTTCTTAATAGTGATTTCTTTTATGAGAGAATGAACTGTAAAGTGACTAAAATCTGACTAACGATTCTTGTGACCCGTATGGATTTGCGATCACAATGGAATTTCCTCTTCTCATCCCGCCATCATATTCTTTTTCACCGTCGAAGACTGTCCATCCACTCAGGACAAATGGAATGGGTCCAAAAGCTGGTATCCATTCTCCATTGTATTTTCTTGCAACATGTACATGGGTTCCAGTGGCATTTCCGCCTTCACAGGATGGATGCCCAATATTTCCACCTGTCTGAACGATTGTGCCTTCTGAAATGCGGTCTGCTGTAGCAACATGCAGATACAGAATTACCCAGCCTGTCTCTTCCAATCCATCACCATCCGAATCAATAATAACAACACCTTTTGAAGAACGAACTACTTGTCCTGCTGTAGAAGCTTTAATCCAGGATTTTGATTCCACACAACCGTGATCGGAGGAGGAAGGCGCCAAATCAATTGCTCCTGATGGAGATCCTGTACTCCAGGCTGCATGCGGTCCACCTGTCATTGACCAGGTTTCAAATCTTGAAAACGGGAGTGATAATTCGATCTGCATGGTCCGGGCGTTTAAACCATTTGGGTTTTGCTGATAACCCTCCCATACATTGCCAAACAGTGAAATAAACACTGAAAAAAAGCCATTTTCTCCGTAAATTGCGGGTTCAACTTCATTCCAGGTATACAATTGCGAAAATAAGTATTGAATTGCGACAGATCCGGCATTGAGCGATGGTTCAAAAAAGATTGGTTTTCCAGGTTTCGGATTTTTATAGAACGGGATATCGTTAATTTTCCCATATCTCCATCCATAATATCCTGTTGATAGCATCCCGGCTGCCCAGGTCATCTGTTTGTATAATCCTTTGTGGTTTGAATCAATCCAGCCCATCGGATAATCAATTTCAGCAGTTGTCCCTGGGTTTGAATATACCCAATGGCTTTTATATTCCAAAAGCGACAGCAGAACGATTGGATTGATAGAGAAATCTCTGGAAACCTTATAGATGATTTCACTGCCTTGCATCAGCCCATCTGAGGTATATTCCTCATAATTGGCTAAAAACCCATTCGCATTTTTGATTTCTTGTACGATGTTGTAATCGGTTGCTGTATTTGAAAGTACTATATATTCATCCGGTAAAATCTTGATTCCAGACAGATAGTTCCTGTTTTTTACTGGAATAAAAAGTGATATATTGGGGTCCAAAAATCCTTTTGCTTTGATGACAGCGATGGATGTGATTTTACTGACAGATGTTCCAAATCGGTGTGCAACTACCTCCAAAATATCTCCATTTTGCGTGGTATACAGAATTTTCTCAGTATCTTTCATTTCTAAAAGAGGGAGATCGTCCGGAATAATGGTGGCGGCAGTTGTCACATCAGTTTGGAAATCCTCTTTTTTCGTCGGAGTTGCCAAAGGGATATCCGGATTGATTAATTCTACCTGGATTGTATTTCGGGAGACGGGTTTTATTGAATCTTCAAGTGTGGGTGTCAGCGTTTGAATGGGGATAATTTGGACAATTTCCGGCATCTCTGATACCTGAACCTGAGGAATCTGAATGACGGGTGACGGTTCTGCGGTATCAAATACGATGGGAGTTGGTTGTATCGTGTGAGTGACAAGCGGAACAATAATTTGAGCAGATACAGCCGAAGGCACCTCGGTTTCTCGGGCAATTTTTGTTAATTGGAATTGGATTGCTTCTTGAGTAAGTTCTTTAGGTTCAGAAACGGATCGTGTGCACGCAAATGAGGGAATTCCAAAAAGTATCAAAAGGATCGTGAAGCTGATAATACTAGTATGAGATTTCACTTGCTTCAGTTTTAAAATACCACGCTTCAATAAGTCTGCCATTTTTTTCCAGGTAACCATCATAATCTGATCCGGCTGAAAAAACTTCCCATCCACTCAATATCATCGGGTAGTCTTGACTGATTGGAATCCATTCTCCATTATACCTTCTCGCCAAATGAACATGCGATCCATTTGCAATCCCTCCCTCACAAGACGGATGACCAATTTGTGTACCTCTATCAACCCGAATATCTTTTTCAATCCGGTTTCTGGATTCAACATGCAAATAAATTAAAGTCCATCCGGTGCCCAGATTACCGTCACCGTCCAGATCCTCGATGACCAGACCATTATTTGAATAAACAATGATTCCAGGCGCAGAAGCAGTGATCCAGTACTGGCTTAAATTGCATCCTACAGCATCCGGCGGAGCAAAATCAATCGCTGACCAAGGCGTTCCATCCGTCCATCCAACGTGCGGTCCGCTCGTATAAGACCAGATTTCACCGGATGCAAATGGCAAATCAAGTTTCGGAAAGGTCATCGATTCTGTATTACGGATATCATTTTCCAGTTCTTCACCAAATAGTTGTTGATAGGTTAAAGAAAACCCATTTTTAGAAATTGCATAGAGCCAATCTTCGGTGCCAAAAATTTTACTGAAAAAATATTGTAATGCAGCGCTTGAAGCATTTACTTTTGGATTCACTGAGACAAGCGTTTCATCATCCAGGATCCACAAATTGGTTTTATTATTCTTCCAGTTGTAATATCCTTCATTCAGAGTATCTGCCGCCCATGCAAGCTGTCGTGCTAAAGGTTCATAGTAAGAACCTAAATGTGCGATAACACTGTTCTTCTGATTTCCATTCGGTTTTTTTTCGCTGATCGAATGTGTTTGAAATTCCATTAATGCGATCAAAATTCGCGGATCGATCGAATTCTGGACTGCAGTCTGATACAAAATTTCTGCGCCATTCCTTGGCTGGAAAGAATTTTTTTGATCAGACTTTTTTATTTCTGGATTTGGTGTCGGTTCTGGTTCAATGTAGTTTGAAAGGTAGCTTTGCGGATGTTCTGTTAAAAATTCCTGAATGTCAAAATTGCCGGCAGATCGCCCGAAAAGAATTGCTTTCTCAGGTAATATTTCGTAACCGGCATCCTGAAAATCGGGAATTTGAGCCGGAATAATCAATTCTTCTCCCACAGCAATTAGATCTGGATTATTAATCTTGTTTTTTTCAATTATGGCATTTTTTGAAACCAGATTCTTTGCCGCAATGATTGTGATCGTTTCTCCCTCTGCGACAATATGACTGGTGTCCTCTGATCTTAATGTTGGAATTCTTTCCAGTTTGATTTGTGGATGAGTGGGCAAAGGTGTTAATTGAACTAGTGTTGGTTGCGGTGTAATTGATGGTTTCCACTCTGGTGTTGCTGTCCATGGATACTCCGTCAAAGCAGCCGAAGTTAAAGACGCAATAGGATGGATCAGATCCAAAGGTTGTACCTGGCTTGCCCTTTTTTCCGGAAGACATCCAGAAGAAAATGAAATTATTATCATGAACAGGATACTTACTTTGAGATCAAATCGCATTCTAAATTTTCTTTTTATTTTCATGAGTGAATTGCCGATCAGGCAGACAACGATTCGAAAAATGGTGAGAATTATTTGATGTTGTGTAGTTTTTGCGCGGAGCGCAAAAACTACACAACATCAAGTTTTCTCTTTTTTCTCAAAAGGCTTTTCCAAATTTTAAATTACTGTCTAGCAGAATAATGCCTGTTGAAAAAAAATATTTCCGGGAAATATCAGAAACCTGCATCAGATCATTTTTATTATCTTATTGAGAGCGGAAATTCATCGGTCTTCCGCCAAGCAAATGGAAATGAAGATGAAAAACAGTTTGACCCGCATCCGGACCATCATTCACAACAACCCGATATCCGGAATCAGAAATCCCCTGATCTTTGGCGATTTTTGCAGCGGCCAACAGGATATGACCAAGAAGACTTGCTTCATTTTCACCGCAGTCATTTAAGTCATGATAATGACCATTCGGTATTATGAGGATATGGATGGGTGTGACCGGTGATAAATCCTCAAATGCGGTTACAAATTCATTCTGATAGACAATTTTGGATGGAATCTCGCTCTTGGCGATTTTACAAAAAATACAATCCTGATCATATTCTTTCATCATAATCCCGGTATTTCTCCTGTAATTGACTTGCACACAATATCATAATATTCCAATTCGATCTCTCGATTGGCAAAAATCTGTTCTTTAGCAGCTTTTCCTATTTGACGAACTGTGTCAATGTGGGTGCTGACATCTGTGTCCCAGTAACGTGGTATGACAAACAAAGGATCACTCGATCCATCTGCAAGGTAAGAAGGTCTGGCCGGATCATTTTCATCATCTAATGGTATCCAATTGTACATTACCGGCCCTCGCGGATTGACTGTGAACCCAACTTTATATCCCAACTCTTTCGCAATTTGAATTGGGCGATTTCCAAACGTTCCTCCTGGCCAGATAATTGCCTGGGGTATTTTGCCGAAATGTTCTTGGATTCGATCAATCGAACCTTGCAGTTCACTGTAGATATATTCATCGGTTGACCCGTCGGACATGTTTTCATTATGAACAACTCCATGAGCCTGATGATCTACATATCCCGCTGCTTCAACCCTTTCGTTTTCTTTCCACAGATCTTCTGTTGTTGAATCGGAGCTGATCCATCCATTCACGACCTTCCAGCCATAATCCTGATACAAGGGTAAAAAATGATCCGTAAAATAGGATTCAAAATGTCTGTCGTCTGTGATCAGAAGAGCAGAACGTGATGGAATGTAATCATTGTATTTCATGAAATTTACAAATTGAGACATGTCAATCGCACTAAATCCTTGATTGTAAAGATCTAATGCAATTTGCTTTTGTCTTTCGGATGAGATCTGATTATCCAGCGTTACTGCTGAATCATCACCTTTCACAATGGAGTGATACATGATGGTCATGACCACGGTACCCGGTTCTGCTTTTCCAGGGGTCCATCGATTTTTTAGAAATTCACAAGTATCTGCTATGTAAGTGTGAGGGTAATCTCGTGGATTTAAAAGATCTGTTTGAAAAGTACCAGGAAGTGTTGGAGGGGTTCGGTTGGGGTCAATAGTTTCCGTTGGTTGAGGTGTCGTTTGTTGAATTTGGGCTTCTACTGAAAAAAGGAAAGGCGTTTCCGTTTGGATTGCAGCTTGTAGAATATTAGCTTGGGCAGTGGTTAATAATTCCTGAAACAGTTTTGTTGAATCTGTTTGAATTTCATTGTTGTCCCGGCTTGCATTTGGATTTTCGTTAGGAAAGTTGCATCCAAAACCAATTATGAGAATGAATAATGCTAATAATAATATTTGCAGTTTCTTGTTTTTGGCTAAATTCATTCAGTGATACATCCTTTTGGTCGAATTATTCTCATTATTATATAATTAATTTTCGATTTTATGGTGAAAAATTTATTCATCTACCAAAGATGACGCAGGATTATTCATTTTTGCTCTGCTCTAAAAGCTGTTCCAGAAAGACAGGTTCTGCATTTCGAAAAATAAAACGCTTGCGGTTTTCAAGTGGTTCACCTGTAAGAATACAAGCAAAAATTGTAAGGAAAGATCCATGCGAAACGAGTAAAACAGTCTCGTCCGGGTGCTTGTTTTCGATTCCCGAAAAAACCGCACGGGCTCTGATCTCTAAATCAGTTAAGGATTCTCCACCAGGAAAGCGATATGTTAATGGATTTTGATCCATGGATTCAAGAATCCCAGGATTCATGAGATCTCGCTGATAATTCGTCCCTTCAAATGAACCAAAATGTCTTTCACGAATTCGGGTGTCATAGATGATCGGAACCGGCTCATGCAATGAGACTGCAATTTGGGCTGTAACAACCGCGCGTATTAAATCACTGCTATATACAATGTCAAAGGGAGTATCTTTCAAGAACAATGCAGCGGCCTCTGCCTGGCTGATTCCGTTTTCATTGAGAGGTATGTCTGTCTGTCCCTGATATAGCCGTTGTACATTCCAATCTGTTTGTCCATGTCTGAGCAATATATATTTAGTCATAATTTATCCTCATCTGTTATCAATAATTATTAATTATTTTTCATTAATTAAGAAAAATGCTTCAGTGGGAACAAAAAAACGATCATTTCTGAGTATCGGGGGATTCAAATAATTTCCGCAAAACTGAACATAACCGGTTCTCTCCCTGACAATGTCGAGAGGCGCAAAAATGAGTGAATCTACCCAGTTCCCTAAATCGATTCCCCGAATAATTGCTGTGGGTTCATCAATTAAGTCAGTAAAATCAAACATCTCCACAGAAGCGGTATCATGAAAATGCTGTCGCACAAAAGGAAGTCGAAAATATGGATAATGAATTTTTCCCAGATTTTCGGTGTTTTCCATGTAAAAATAACTGCCCAAATCAATTTTAGTAAATAACAGCTCCGTGCCTGCAGGACAAGGATTTGTTTTCGGTACCGGAATCTGTTCGGGGAAACGATGCAGCAGCAATGGAGAAATTAATGCATTCAGAATCAGAAATAATCCGAAAATTGCCCCTGATTTTGTTAAGAATGGGATCTCTGGGTCTGGTTGCGTTTCATGAATCCATCGATGAGAAATTTTCGAAAAAATAAATTGTGGAAAAAGACCAATAACAATTCCCGGAATCCATATTGTAGCAGCATGGAACCGAAGACGGTTGGTTGTCAAAACCAACCCTAAGCTTTGCGATAGAATCATTCCAAAAACACAAAACAGTAAAAATGAGTATTCATTCATCTTGTGTTTTTTTATAAGATATATGAATCCTGAAAGCCAGAATACTCCAAGACCAAATCGCACAACTGCATTCTGAAATGAATCTCCTCCGTTAAAATACGAGAATGCTCCCTTTTCTTCATCGAACAATAATGATTCCGTAATGTTTTTTGCAGCGAGTACCATGTTTTCAGGATTCTCTTTCAAAACCTGAGAACACATACGAAATAAGTCACGATACACGTTTTCTGAATGGTTTAATGCCAGAATTTCAGGCATCGTTAAAACATAATCCCATGAATGACCACCAAGGCATAATGCATACACAATTTCAGCAATTTGACGATTGGGAACATTGGCTGTCATGTATACTTTGGATGTGTTCCAGCGATTGATTGCGAAACCTGAAATGATACCGATAAGTGCAGCAATGCTGAACAAAAGCCTTTTTTTCTGGCCAGATAATTCTTTCAGAATTATCCAAAGACCGGCAAATATGAGTACGAACATCGGACCAGGTCTGGCATTAAGAGCCAGAGAAAAAAGAGTTAATCCAAAAATTGTTTCCCAGTTTTTTTTACGTGTGATTCCTGATATCAGGAAATAGCATGCAAGCATCCCGGTAAAGAATCCATATATCTCTGTCATGAATTCACCTTCATGCCAGCGAATGTAGAAAAAAGCATTCGTGTAGAAAAAAGCAGCTGCTACTGGACCAATTTTTTTCCCAATAAGATTCGTGGACAACAAAACGGTAATGGAACACAAAATTGTGGTTATTACTGAAAGCAGAATGAAATTATTATCCGATATCTTCAGGATAGAAGCATAAAACACTGGAGAAATCGGCCGTAGAGCAGTTGACTGTCCCATAAATTGGCCATACAGAAATCGCAACGTGTTCATATGCAAAGTAAAAGCATCCGACCAGGGTATCACACCGCCCAATGTATATTGCCCGGATAATCCAGAATTCCATAATCCTGAGAGGGGAAATAAGAAAAACAAGAAAAGAATTCCAAAAAGGATTGATCGAATAACTTGATTTTTTATATACGTACTTAAGAATGGAAACAAAAATACTACTGGCAGGATGTATAAAGTATTACGAAAAATCAATCCAATTTGTCTGGGAATTGGAACAAATAGCAACAGAATGGTTGAAAAAACAGAAATCAGACAAAAAATCATAATACTGATTATGTTATTTCTTTTTATTTTTTCCATCGGCATTGTAGACACTTAACAAATTATTCCTTGAAACTCCTGATTTGTAATTCGATATTTAACAATTATTTTTGGGAGTTTCCGTATTTTCTAATCCGTTTCCAATTGATTTATTTATTTTTGATGGAACGATTCAGGAACATACGGGTACGTTCATTTTTGGGGTGATTCAATATTTCTTCCGGTGTCGAATCCTCAAGTATAACCCCTGCATCCATGAATATAATTCGGTTGGATACATCTCTTGCAAAATCCATTTCGTGCGTAACCACAAGCATCGTTAAACCGGTTTTTGCAAGACTGGTCATGACATTTAATACTTCTCCAACCATTTCAGGATCCAGTGCACTGGTGGGTTCATCAAATAATAATACTTCAGGATCCATGGCAAGTGCTCGGGCGATGGCAACACGTTGTTTCTGACCACCAGAAATTTGACGTGGTTTTGCACTGATATATTGGTCCATTCCAACTTTACTGAGAATATCCAGTGCTCTTTGCTCAGCTTCTTTCCGGTTCCTGCCCAATACTTTAATTTGTCCAACGACACAGTTTTGTAATACTGATAAATTGTTAAATAAATTGAAACTTTGGAAAACCATACCTACTTTTGCCCGGTAACTCGAAAGAGAAAATCCGGCTTCCTGAATGTTCTTATCATGGAAGAAAATATCTCCTGAGGTCGGTTTTTCAAGCTGATTGATACATCTTAACAGGGTCGATTTACCTGATCCGGAAGCTCCGATAATACTTACAACATCTTTTTCATTGGCAAAAAAATCTATGTCTTTGAGAACGACATTATCTCCAAAAGTTTTCTTTAGGTGCGAAATGGTTAAAACTGGGTTGCTCATTCCCTGCCTCCTTTGATTACAGCTTGTGGTACGGTTTGCGATCCATGAATGACAAAAGAATCCGGACCTTCTAATTTTTTCTCCACTAAAAGCAGCAACCTGGTCACTGAGAATGTCAGAACAAAATAGATTAGACAGGTGATGAAAAATACTTCGAAATAGCGCATGTAAGTCCCTGCCGCAGATTTTGACATAAAGAAAAGTTCTGTAACTGAAATCACGTTTAATACAGAAGTATCTTTAATATTCACAACAAATTCGTTTCCGATCGAAGGTAAAATGTTGCGTATAGCCTGCGGCAAGATGATATTCAGCATCGTTTGTGAATGCGTCATTCCAATGGATTGTGCAGCTTCATATTGACCCCTGTCAATTGAAATGATGCCGCCTCGAGAAATTTCAGCCATGTATGCACCCGTGTTGACGGATACGATAAACAAAGCTGCGATCATGGGAGACATGTCCAATCCCCACAATTCGGCAGAGCCATAGTAAATCACCATTGCCTGCACAATCATGGGTGTTCCGCGGAATATTTCGATATAAGCGACAAAAATGAATCGGACAAATTTATAAAAAAATTTTCTTGCAAGAGAATCATTTTCTTCAACAGGGATGGTACGGACGACTGCAACTGCTAAACCGATTGCAAAACCTGCTATGGTACCGATGGATGCAATAAATAAAGTTGTACCTGCTCCCTGAATAAAGAACAGGCCGTATTTATTGATAAAAAAAACGACCCATTCAAAAAATGAAGTTGGCATTGTCTCTCCTCTAATTCATAATTTCTACTATTGTAGACCAAAAAAGAACAGCCCGAAAAAAAACAGGAAGGTTTTCGGGCTGTTGATTCTTATGAAATAGTATGGATTCCGATTTCAGAATCCAATTGGAATATATTTATTCCCCGACGACTGGCTGTGTCTTGACGGCATTGTCCATGATTGCCTGTCTGTCCTCTTTGGTAATCTTTCCAAGGATTTCGTTAATTGCCGGTATATTCGGATTTCCTTTTTTCATTGCAACTGCAACTGCGACATCTTCCGGTGATGCAACAAAACCTTTTCCTTCTTCAAAAGATACAAAGGTAAATTCAGGATTGGATGCCATTGCTGATACTGCACCAGGGCGTTCCGATATGTATCCGTCGATTTTTCCGGAAGAGAGCGCAACGATCATTGCAGGGAAGGATTCCATCGCTGTTTGTTTCTTGACACCTTCGATCTGATCGATGACTGTATAGTGGAAGGTATTAAGCTGTGCAGTGATTTTTGCATCTTTGAAATCCTGAATGCTGGTTGCTTTTGCGTATGCGCTGTCCGCTTTGACAACGATAACCAGGTCACTTTCATAGTATGGATCAGAAAAATCAACACTGATTTTTCTTTCTTCGGTTGGTGACATACCCGCGATGACAGCATCGATTTTTTCTGCATTGACCGCAGGAATTAGGCCATCCCATTCGATTTTAACGATGACCAGTTTTCGACCCAGTCCATCTGCAATTTTCTTAGCGATTTCCACATCGTAACCACCGCAGAAGCCGCCGCCACCTTTAATTGCTACAGCGCCATTGGAATCCTCTAACTGGGTCCAATTAAACGGTGTGTAGTTACATTCCAATCCGACAGCTAACTCATCTTCTGTCAGGGGTTTAACAGAAGCATTGGCAACGCTGCTAATGGATAATACGATAAGTGCAATAATTGCAAACAACACGGAATACTTCTTCTTCATAATAAACTCCTATTGAGACTGAATGATTAGAATATGCTATCATAAGTACCTGGAGAATTTTGAAATAAATTACTTTTTATTTATAACGAAATTTATCAACAGACAAATTTATGAAACAGACAGGATATCATGGATAAAAACGAAATACAAGAGGGCGATCTTGTTGAATTGATCGGATCAAAACATTTTCATCAGATTATACGCGTAAGAACCGGCGAAATAATTCAATCACATATCGGATTAATGAAAATGGATGATTTGATCGGGAAACCCTGGGGCAGCGTTGGAAAAAGCCACAATGGCAATATCTTTTTTATTCTTCAACCTGCTCTTTCGGATTTAATCAAGAATGTGCCCCGAAATACTCAGATTCTTTATCCCAAAGATATTGGATTTTTGCTGCTAAACTTGGCAATCGGAGCAGGAAAACATGTCGTTGAAGCAGGCACAGGCTCAGGAGCTTTGACCATCGCGTTGGCAAATGCGGTGGGTGACGAAGGTAAGGTTTTTTCATATGAAGCTCGTCCCGAAATGCAAAAAATTGCAAAAGAGAATTTGCAGTATGTCGGATTAGATTCAAGAGTGATCTTTAAAATACGGGATATTGTAAATGGTTTCGATGAAGAAAATGTCGATGCGATTTTTTTGGATTTGCCTAACGCTTATGATTATTTGTCTCAGGTAAGAAAATCTCTAAAACCGGGTGGTTTCTTTGGTAGCATTTTACCGACGATGAACCAGGTAACATTATTGCTTGAAGCTTTTAAAAGAGAATCTTTTGCATTTGTTGAAGTATGTGAAATTCTCATTCGGTATTACCAGACGGATGCGGATCGATTTCGTCCAGTTGACCGGATGGTAGGCCACACCGGATTTTTAATTTTTTCCAGAATGATTCAAAAAAAAGCTTCTTCCTTTCCGACAGAGAATTTTGATATTTGTGGAACTGATTCTTCTGATCAGGCAATTTAATCAGCAATATCAGTTGGAATAAAAGATCTATAATCGCGTGTTTTTATAAAAATAAAAGACAGCTAAATTCTCTTAGCTGTCTTTTTAATTGCTGCAAATAGGGATTAATCTTCAGCTGCTTCTTTCTTGCCTTTCTCAACGACTTCAGGCTCTGAAGACTCTGAGGTTGTTTCTTCTTCGGTAAGTTCGCTTGCTACACCTGTAATTGTAACGACGGTATCATTGCTGTCGTCAAAAACGGTGATTTTATCTGAAAATGTCATATCGCTTACGCGTATCTGATCACCAATTTTTTCAAGATTATTAATGTCGACAATGAATCTTTCCGGTAAATCATTTGGCAGCGCTTCGACTTCAATGAATTCTTTTTCATGAAATACGATACCATTGAAATTTTTCACAGCAGGAGCAGTTCCTGATAAAACCACTTCAATCTTAGATCGAATCTTCTCTTTCATAGAAACGGCTTGAAAATCGATGTGAATTAATTCATCACGCAAATAATTGCGTTGTTTTTCCCGAATTAATGCGGAATGTTTTTCACCTTCGACGTCAATTGTTACGATACTGGAGGAAGTCAGTCCGGAGACTGCACGTGTAACCTCACGTCGGTCCATCAGAATTGCGATTGGTTCGATATGATGACCATAGACGACACCGGGAATTTTTCCCTCGCGGCGCAGAACACCGACTTTTTTACCAATAACACCACGTTTTACTGCTTTGATAACTACTTTTTCCATAATTCTTCCTTCGAGCGCCTCTCACGGTATACAACCATTACCTTCGCTCTTTTAAAGAGATTTTTGCTGATTAAGCTCAGTGATTTTAGCTGTTTTCTTGAAGGAAGTCAAGGATAGCAACCTTTGGTTTGTGACATGGCAGGGCGAATTTGTCACAGAAATCCAATGGATGGATATGCTAAATGATACCGTATGCAATTTAATAGATCTATGATACATTATTTTTAGAAAGGAGATATCAAAATGTTAGAAAATGGAATGGCTGCACCTGATTTCAAATTGCTTGACAAAGAGGGGAAACTTGTATCTTTATCTGATTTTCGAGGGAAAAAAGTAGTCGTATATTTTTACCCAAAAGATGATACTCCGGGATGTATACGGGAAGCCTGTGCATTTCGTAATGCATATGATGGCTTTAAGAAGAAAGATGTTGAAGTGATTGGAATCAGCAAAGATAGTATTGAGTCCCATGTAAAATTTGCTGAAAAATATAATCTGCCATTTTATCTCCTGGCAGACCCTGAACTGTTTGCTATAAAAGCTTACGATGTCTGGCAGGAAAAATCACAATTTGGAAATACTTATATGGGTGTGGTCAGAACGACGTATGTTGTCGATGAAAACGGAAAAATCATTAAAGTTTTCCCAAATGCCAAACCTGATACAAATGCACAGGAAATTTTAGATTTTCTGGGTTAAAAAGGTTTCCTCAGAATTCGATACACCATTAGAATTTTTTACTGTTGAAGAAATATTTATTGATCATTTGTTTTTGCATTTCAAGATAAATAAATGATCAATAACTTTTTCGATTTGGGCAAAAAGCTGGTAAAAACATCAAATTCGTGATTCACAAACGAATCAATCCAAAAATTCCTGTTTTTTGGTTTAAATACGAAAATAAATCTCATCTCTTTCAATTTGAACGCAGTTATTTATCCAGGAGGAAATTCATGGATTTCTTAAAAAAAGGACTGGCAGGTACGCTGGAATCCGGAGATATTTTTATTGAAATTGAAAAAAGCGAACTACCGGGTATACATATTGATTTACAGAGTAAAGTAAAAAATCAATATGGAAAACAAATTCTTCTCGTAATTACCGAAACGCTGAAGGAATATGGCATTGATAATGTGAATGTAAAAGCAATCGATCAAGGCTCTCTGGATTGTACGATTCGCGCCAGAGTGACAACTGCCATTTATCGCGGCAGCGGTAAAAATGATTATCGATGGGAGTAGTGTATGAATAGATTACGGAGAACCATGCTGTTTGTACCCGGTAACAGCCCGGGAATGATTCGTGATGCTCATATTTATGGTTCAGATTCTATCATGTTCGATCTGGAGGATTCAGTCGCGCTTGGAGAAAAAGACGCAGCCAGACATCTCGTCTATCAGGCATTGAAAACAATCGATTATGGAACAATTGAGAAAGTTGTTCGCGTGAATCCATTGAACACGGTATATGGTCAAGACGACATCGAAGCCATGGTTCAGGCAAAAGTGAACGTAATCCGTCTTCCAAAAACAGAAACGCCTCAAGATATTTTGGATACGGAAGAAATTATTACCAGTATTGAAAAAAAAGCAGACATGGAAATTGGATCAACCAAAATGATGGCTGCCATAGAGAGTGCTTTAGGCGTAGTGAATGCTTATTCAATTGCAATTTCTTCAAATCGATTAGTAGGAATCGCCTTGGGAGCAGAAGATTATACAGCCAGTCTAAAGACTACTCGATCATTAGATGGTGTGGAGTTGTTTTTTGCTCGATCTCAGATTGTGGTTGCAGCGAGAGCTGCAGGAATTGATGCGATTGATACGGTTTTTTCAAATTTAAATGACATGGAAACCTTTGAAAAAGAAATTCGGTTGATAAAACAACTTGGATTTGATGGAAAATCGGTCATCAATCCTCGACAGATTGATGTAGTACACAAAATATTTGCTCCAACTGAAAAAGAAATTGAAAAAGCGCTTAGAATACTTAGCGCGATGAAGGAAGCGGAGGAAAAAGGTTCCGGGGTCGTAAATCTGGATGGAAAAATGATTGATAAACCGGTATTGCTTCGTGCTCAACGTATGATTGAAATGGCTGTTGCTTCCGGTATGTATTATCCGGAAGATAACGAGGAGGAATAAAATGAAAAATTATGCCGGACGGGAAATTCCGGATATTCTTCTGGAAAAAGGAAAAATGTCGCCCTACAATCCTCTCATCACGAATGGCCTCAAGAAAAAAGAATCATTATCTTCTGCAGAACGGCAGAGACAATCTCGAAAAATCGTTGATTCTCTGGAAAAAGCAGTTGCATTATCAGGGCTTCAAAATGGCATGACGATATCATTCCATCATCACTTTCGCGATGGAGATTATGTTGTAAATTATGTTATTGACCGGCTTGCTGAAATGGGTTTTAAACATCTCCGGTTGGCTGCAAGTAGTCTAACAAATATTCATGCACCATTAATTCGACATATTCAGAATCACGTAATAGATTCTATAGAAACCAGCGGTTTACGTGGTGAACTCGCCGAAGCGATATCAAAGGGTTTGATGGACGTCCCTGTAACCTTCAGATCGCATGGCGGCAGGGCTTATGCCATATCAAGCGACCAATTACACATTGACGTAGCCTTTTTAGGAGCTCCTTCCTGCGATCCATTTGGAAATGCGAATGGTTATTCGAGAGATACGGAAGATACTTCCGCTTGTGGTTCGATGGGTTACGCAAGAGTGGATGCAAATTATGCGGATAAAGTAATCATTCTTACCGATCACATTGTCCCATACCCAAATATTCCTTTTGGAATATCTCAATATCAGGTGGATTATATTGTAGAGATTCCTGAAATTGGTGATAAGAACAAAATCATGTCCGGTGCAACCCGTTATACCAACAATCCGCGAGATTTGCTAATCGCACAAAAAGCGGTGGATGTCATCGCTGCATCCGGTTACTTTTATGACGGGTTTTCTCTTCAAACTGGTTCAGGCGGCGCTGCTTTGGCGACAACCCGTTTTCTTCGAGAGAAAATGATAGCGCGAAATATAAAAGCAAATTTTGCCCTGGGAGGAATTACCGGTCAGATTGTTAAGCTGCATGAGGAAGGACTCATCAAGAAATTGCTGGATGTTCAGAGCTTTGATCTGGATGCAGCCGAATCCCTTAAAAATAATCGATTTCATCAACAAATTGATGCTAATTACTATGCGGATCCATTCAGTGAGGGAAGTGTCGTTAACGAATTGGACGTCGTGGTTTTATCTGCATTGGAAGTGGATACTGGCTTTAATGTCAATGTACTGACTGGATCTGATGGAATTATTCGCGGTGCGATTGGTGGCCATCAGGACACAGCGGCAGGGGCTGCGTTTTCTATTGTTGTGGCGCCGTTGACACGAGGCCGCAATTCTTCCATTCTTAATCATGTCAACACCTTGACAACGCCTGGCGATACCGTTGATGTGGTTGTTACCGATCAAGGCATTGCGGTCAATCCTTTGCGTCCAGAAATCATAGAAAGAATGAAGAAAGCTCACATACCGTTAAGTACAATCGAAGAATTGAAAGAAAAAGCAGAAAAAATCGTTGGAATTGCTGAAGCATTGCCATTTGAAGATCAGATCGTAGGAATAGTAACTTATCGGGATGGATCAATTCTGGATGTAATTCGGAAAATTCGTAACGATCATTAATTTGGTCACGCAAATCAGATTGTGTACAATAATTATTTGCTCTTTTTTGAAACAAAGTGATTGACTCAGCTCAGAATTGATAGGCACTCATGGAAACGATAGATTCATCTACCAGAAAAAAAATTAAAACGACATCCTTAAGTGAAATTTTGAAACGAAGAGATGAACGATTCATTTACCAGCAAAAACTGGTTGATGATTTTCAAAAACCTTTAATTACATTTCAGATTAACATTCCAGGTTCTATCAAATACTCTGCATTATGCTGTTTGATTCATGCTGCCGGATCTCAGGAAATATTTCAGTCTCTGACGATGAATCAGTTTAAATGCTTATTTATGGAAATCCGTCATGAAATTACCGGGATTGAAGGCTATTATGTCGTAGATACCGATCCTTTTATTCTGAAGAAGTTGTGTTGTGAAATTGAGGAAAACCATGCCCTGGGCCGTTTATTTGATATGGATGTGATGGATCGATCAGGCTACCGGATCAGCCGTTTGAGTCTAGGATGTTTAGAACGGACTTGCATGATTTGCGGAAAGGATGTCCTTTCCTGCAGAAGAGAAATGAAACATTCCGGGGAAGAATATTTCTCTCACATCCAAAGCCTGGTTCTTTCATATTTCGGATTTGATGCGGAAATGAGTAAGTTTTTTCAAGAAATCTCCATGGACAATTATGAATGAATATCCATTCGAATTGAGAAAAATTTTATTAAAAGGAAAATCAAGAAAACAGCTCGAAAGTTTCCTGGAATCTTTTCAATTAAAATTGGATTCTGATGTTCAGGAAGCAATTGGTATTTTTTATTCTTCGCAGTCATTCGAAAAAGAAACAGATGAGCAGCCGGAAAGAGATGATCTGGTTGCATGTGGCGCTTGTTCGGATCATGTCATAAAGTGCATCGCTGTCCGGGAAG
Source organism: Flexilinea sp. (assembly GCA_026645735.1). GTDB lineage: Bacteria > Chloroflexota > Anaerolineae > Anaerolineales > Anaerolineaceae > Flexilinea. Next base: position 6,036 of record JAPKMT010000016.1, on the reverse strand, counting down.
ATTTGCAAAATACCGGTCTTCTTTCCAGGATAGTCTCCTATTTTTACACCAGGATGCAAGACAAAGGAATTCGCAATATTTTCATTTTTACAAAACCGGAACAAGGAAAAAAATTTGAAAATCTTGGCTTTCATTGTGTTGTGAAAACTGATAAGGTCATACTATTTGAAAGTGAAACGAATGGCATCCGACAATATACTGAAAATCTCCGCAGAATTCTACCTGAGAATTGCGTTGAATTTGGTAGTATCGTGATGAACGCAAATCCCTTCTCTAACGGACATCAATATTTAATAGAAACAGCGTTGCGTCAAAGCAGACACCTGTTGGTTTTTCCAGTTAAAGAAGATCGATCTGTTTTTCCATATGATGTTCGATATCAATTAATCAAGGAAAACATCCAACGGTATGAAAATATTTCATTGGTGGATGGAAGTGATTACATCATCTCATCTGCATCATTCCCGACATATTTTCTCAAAGAAAATTCCGAAGTATCACGAATACAGGCTGAATTGGATCTGACGTTATTTGGATCACAGATTGCAGAACCATTGGGAATTAATCAGCGATTTGTTGGTACAGAGCCGTTTGATTTGATGACTGCAGAATATAATTCGCAAATGAGAAAAATTCTTCCACTTTACGGGGTTCAACCTGTTATGATTCCACGATTGGAAATTCAGGGCAAAGCCGTCAGCGCATCGTATGTCCGAAAACTTTTATGTGAGGATGATTTTCAGTCAATCAAAAAACTTGTTCCAGATGCTACCTATGACTTTCTGATTTCTGACAGAGCGCTTCCAATAATTAAAAATTTAAAACAAAAATCGCTATGAATTCAATCTATCCTGAAAAAATCGCGTCGTTGGCGCTGCAATCACTTTTGGCTGAGCTGACTGCAACCCCAAAACCTGGACTTATTGATCGGAATAACTCTGGAGCGCATCGTGATATGGATTTTTTCACAATGCAAAAAAGTGCCTCTGTTTTAATATTTCAATTTTTGAGATTAGCAGAAATTGGAAATCGTTTTCATGGAAATGCTTCAGACCTGTTTATTGAAATTCGGAAAAAAGGAAAAATAGCTGAAGAAGTGATGTTTGATGCAACCAACGGTGTCAACACACACAAGGGTGCGTTATTTTCTTTGGGTGTCATTAGTGCAGCGGCCGGGTATCTGTGCAAGAATGGCAGATCGAAAATTATGCATACAGATATCTGTACCTTCATTCAAGAAATGACAGCCGGAATTTGTAAAAATGAATTGGTGCAGATGAATCATACGGAACGCTTAACACATGGCGAAACAGTGTATCTTAAATATCATGTTTCTGGGATTCGTGGCGAAGTTGAAAATGGATTTCCAAGTGTATTAAATTTCGCATATCCGAGCATGGAGCGATTACTGAAGGATAGAACATTTTCTGTAGACACGATACTTGCGCATAGTTTATTATTGCTGATGGAAAACGTAATTGACACGAATATATTATTTCGACATCAGATGGATACAGTATTGTATGTGCAGCATGCTGCACAAAGTGTACTGCAGAAAGGGGGATGTCTAAGCTGTGAAGGATTGCAGGCTGTATATGAATTGGATCAGGATTTCATTGTGAAAGGAATCAGCCCGGGTGGATGTGCCGACTTATTAGCAGTTTGCTATTTTTTGTATTGCCTCGAAAATGGCAATTGATGGGAGCCACATTCAATGAAATCAGTTGATCAACTATTCGAATTTCTAACCGTCTTCTTGAATAAGGAGAGCATTTTATTCGTAAGATTTTGCATGATTACAGCGAATAACTTCTATGAGTAAAATTTTATTCATTAAACGAGTAAAGCTGATTCAAATTCGAATTAATTGAATTGTTGCCATTTTGATGTAAAAACAGAATTTATTACTTATAATGACAAAAGAGGATTTTCATTATCATTGATCTTTCAAGGAGAGTCCATATGATTGAATGTTTTGACAGAGGTTTTTATTATTCTGATCGAAAAGATATTATAGATGCTAATCAAATTGATGATGCAGAAATTTCCGCATTGAAAAAGAAAAACGGAATACCTGAAAATGGGAATTTGCGGGAAAACACTATGACCTACCAAATCATGATGGCACATAGTATTTCTACGGTTCCGGGGAAAATGAGGATAAAATTTGATGCTTTGATTTCTCATGACATCACTTATGTCGGTATTATTCAATCAGCTCGCGTGGGAGGTTTGACGAAATTTCCTGTTCCATACGCTTTAACAAATTGCCATAATAGTTTATGCGCTGTCGGTGGAACGATTAATGAAGATGATCATGTTTATGGACTTTCCGCAGCAAAAAAATTCGGAGGTATTTATGTACCAGCAAACCAGGCGGTGATTCATCAATATGCCAGGGAAATGATGACAGGCTGCGGTAAAATGCTTCTGGGATCAGACAGCCACACACGATATGGTGCAATGGGTACCATGGGTATTGGTGAAGGTGGACCGGAACTGGTAAAACAAATCTTATCAAATACCTATGACATTGATAATCCATCTGTTGTTCTGGTTTATCTTGAAAATGAACCGAAAAATGGCGTTGGCCCTCACGATGTAGCTCTGGCTCTTGTGAAGGCGGTTTTTGAAAATGGTTTTGTCAAAAACAAGGTGTTGGAATTTGTTGGTCCAGGAATTAAGAAGCTTCCGATGGATTTTCGGATTGGAATTGATGTTATGACGACGGAAACCGCCTGCCTTTCATCGATCTGGGAAACTGATGAAGTGGTCGAAGCATATTATACAACACATGCAAGACCAGAAGCCTATCAGGAACTGCTTCCGGGGAATCTTGCATTGTATGACAGTTTGATTCGGATTGACTTATCGAAAATCGATCCGATGATTGCATTGCCATTCCATCCTTCAAATGCCTTTCCAATTCATGATTTACTTGAAAATCCAGGTGATATATTGCGCTCTGTTGAGATTGAATCAGCAAAAAACTTTGGCGATAAACTTCAGTTGAAATTGACCGACAAAGTACAGGGAAAACACATTCTTACAGATCAGGGTATCATAGCCGGATGTTCCGGTGGAATGTTTGATAATATATGTGCCGCAGCAGATATTCTGGATCACAATGCAGCGTATGACGGATTCAATGGAATCGGAAACAGTTATTTCTCCTTAAGTGTTTATCCTTCCAGTATGCCGGTCAGTTCTGCTCTGATGGAAAATGGTGTGATGTTACGGCTGCAAAAAGCAGGTGTTGTCACAAAAATGGCCTTTTGCGGTCCTTGTTTTGGTGCGGGTGATGTTCCAGCAAATCATGCATTGAGTATTCGCCACACGACACGGAATTTTCCGAATCGGGAAGGCTCGAAACCTGATCAGGGTCAAATTACCGGCGTAGCTTTGATGGATGCTCGTTCGATTGCAGCCACTGCATTGAATGGCGGATTTTTGACGGCAGCAACTGATTTGGATATTCCATTAAAGAAGATGGAATACCATTTTGATAAGGAGATTTATCAGAAACGGGTTTATTACGGATTCAATCATCCTATTATTGAGGAACCACTGCGCATGGGACCAAATATTACAGATTGGCCAAAGATTTATCCATTAGCAGAAAATTTGATGCTTGTATTAACGGCGGTGATCAATGATCCTGTCACAACTACGGATGAATTAATTCCATCCGGAGAGACGTCTTCATATCGATCAAATCCGCAAAAACTGGCTGAATTCACACTTTCACGCCGTGTCCCCAGTTATGTGCGGGATTCCAAACGGGTACAACAAATGGAATTGGATCGATTAGCAGGTAATACTCCAGCGGAAATTATCGACGCGATGCAGAAGGTTGTTGAGCATCCCGATCTGTTGATTACAAAAACTGCAATTGGATCAGTAATATTTGCGAACAAACCCGGTGATGGATCAGCCAGGGAACAAGCCGCTTCCAGCCAAAAAGTATTAGGAGGTTGTGCCAATATTGCGCGGGAATATGCTACCAAGCGATATCGGAGCAATTGCATAAACTGGGGAATTTTGCCATTTACGATTCGTCCTGATGCCGAATTTAATTATCAGGTCGGAAATTTGATATTTATATCGAATATTCGGAATGCGATCCAGAATGGAATAGAAAAGATTCCAGCGACAATAATCACAGAGACAGGAATCCAGGAAATCACATTGTTCTGCAGTGAATTAACAAAGGATGAGCGACAAATTATTTTAGACGGCTGTCTGATGAATTTTTATGCCTCAAAAAAAGACCATGCATCGGAGAAATGAAATATGAAAAAAATTGAAATGCAGAATCCCATCGTTGAAATGGACGGGGATGAAATGACTCGTATCATCTGGAAAATGATCAAAGATGAATTACTGCTGCCATTCATCGATTTGAAAACAGAATATTTTGATCTTGGTCTGGAAGAAAGGGATCGGACGGATGATCAAGTTACCATAGCCGCCGGGAATGCAATAAAAAAGTACGGCGTTGGTGTGAAATGTGCCACTATTACTCCTAATGAAAAAAGGTTAGAAGAATACAAGCTAAAAAAAATATGGAAAAGTCCGAACGGGACCATCCGGGCGATCCTGGACGGGACCGTTTTCCGAGCACCGATACTACTCGATTGCATCAAACCGGTGGTGAAAACCTGGAAAAAACCGATCACGATTGCCCGTCATGCTTATGGAGATGTTTATCGCGGAACTGAATTTCGCGTCCCGGGAAAAGGGAAAGCTGAACTCGTATTTACAGGCGAAGATGGTTCCACATTTCGGGAGACAATTTATGATTTCGAATGTTCAGGTGTATTGCAGGGGACATATAACAAAGACACATCGATCATTTCTTTTGCTCATTCCTGTTTTCAATATGCGCTTACAACAAAACAAGATTTGTGGTTTTCTGCAAAAGACACGATTTCAAAAAAGTACGATGGAACTTTTAAGGAAATTTTTGAAAAAGTCTTTACGGAGCATTATCAGAAAAAATTTGGGGAAACAGGTATTACATATTTTTATACCTTGATTGATGATGCTGTCGCCCGTGTGATCCGTTCAGAAGGCGGATTTATCTGGGCGTGCAAAAACTATGATGGTGATGTTATGTCTGATATGGTATCAACGGCTTTTGGTTCATTGGCAATGATGACCAGTGTGTTGGTAAGCCCGGATGGGAATTTTGAATATGAAGCTGCACACGGTACTGTCACACGGCACTATTATCGTTATCTGCAAGGAGAGGAGACATCTACCAATCCTGTGGCAACGATTTTCGCATGGACAGGCGCACTGGCAAAAAGAGGGGAAATTGATCGTAATGATGCGTTGACCACATTCGCAAAAGATACAGAAACAATCGTCATTTCAATGATCGAAGAAGGAATTTGTACAAAAGATTTAGCTGGGCTGTATGAGGGAGTGAAACCCCAGTCTGTTTCGACAATTGCCTTTATCAAAGAAATTCATAAGCGCATTACGAAACGTTATGGTCAGTTGTGATCCAAAAGTAAATTTTCAGAATTCTGAATGATCTTTCCAATCTTGAATGGAATCTGAAAATCGGTTTTGGGACTACTTTTATAAATTTTATAAAAAAAATCTGTTGTTGTGTGATTAGATAAGAGAAATCTAAAATAATATTACAACAATAAGTGTTTTTCCGAATATTTCGCATCACAGGTATTTAAATGAAAAAGAGTCGGTTTCTTTTAAGTTACATAAAGGAGACTGACTCTTTACAGTTATTCTACTTATTATTTTCCTACTGGAATGATCTCACGATTCTATTGGCCCAGGGTTTTATTTTCCTTTTTTATTTTTATCTTCATCCTCTTCAATGTTTTCCATCGTGTATTCGAGACATTGAATAACGAGCTGGTTTAATGAAATATTGTTGTCAGTTGCCAGTTTCTCCAAATCATCGACCAGGTCAATCGGGAGCCTAAATTGCGCACGCCGGTGAAATCGCACACCTTAACCGGACTATGCCGCACAGTCGGGACGATAAAAATACTGGTTTAATAT
>JAPKMT010000015.1 GCA_026645735.1 Flexilinea sp. | reverse complement strand
TGTAGTGTTTTTGCGCGAAGCGCAAAAACACTACAACAACATATTTCCTCCCTCTGTACGAAACCCATGTTTATATTTCGAATCGCTACTTTTTATTAAATCGATAAATTTTGATCGGTACTTTTTTTTGAAACAGCTTGAAAACTAATGGCTAAGTATATCAGAATCAGCCATTGAAAAAGAACTGATCACAAACCTTCAAGAAAAAAAGCGAAAATTTGGGAAGTTTTCGCTTTTCTCAGTATTTCCAAAAAAATGAAGAATCGCTCTAAAAAAAGGTGAGTAATGAATCCCACTTTTTTCTCTCAGATCGATTATTTTACTTCGAGTGTCCAATGGAATGAATCTTCGATTTTTCCCAGTTGAATACCAGTGATGGTATCGTACAGCTTTTGGCTCAAAGGGCCAATTTTTCCAGGATTTACCGGCATCAGATGATCTTCCCATTTCAACAAATCTACTGGAGAGATTACTGCAGCGGTACCTGTTCCCCAGACTTCTTCCAATTGACCTTTTTGATATGCTTCGAAAACCTCATCGATTGAAATTTTTCGTTCTTCTGTCGGGTATCCCCAGCTCTTGCACAAGTCAATCACAGATGTCCGCGTGACGCCGGGAAGAATACTGCCATTTAATTGCGGTGTAATCACAGTACCGTTGATCTTGAAGAAGATATTCATTGCTCCGACTTCTTCGATGTATTTACGTTCCACACCATCAAGCCATAAAACCTGATTGTACCCGCCATCATGCGCTTTTTCTTGTGCTTTCAGGCTGGCCACATAGTTCCCCCCGGTCTTTGACTCTCCGATACCACCGCGAACTGCACGGACGTAATCGTCCTCAATCCAGATTTTAACGGGATTAAAACCGTTGGCATAATATGCGCCGCTCGGAGAAAGAATGATGATAAAGAGATAAGAGGAGGAAGCTTTCACACCCAGGTGCGGTTCCGTTGCGATGACAAACGGCCTGATGTAGAGGGACGTACCCTCGGCGGTTGGAATCCAATCCGCATCAGTTTTGACAATTGCTTTTAATGCATCCAAGAATGATTCAGGCGGAATTTGAGGAATACAAAGCCGCGCATTTGAATTGTTTGCCCGTTCGATATTTTTGTTAGGACGGAAAAGAAGCGTTCTGCCATCCTGGGTTTTATAGGCTTTCATGCCTTCGAACATTTCCTGACCGTAATGAAATACCATAGCGGATGGTTCCAATGACAGATTCTGATAAGGAATGATTCTGGCATCATGCCAGCCTTTTCCTTCATCATAATTCATCACAAACATGTGATCAGTGAAAATCGTGCCAAAGGGAAGCTTTGCATTATTTTCGGGTTTCTGTTTTGGCTTTGTTGTTTTCTCGATTCTGATTTCCAACATAATTTCTTCCTTTCTTATCAAGTGTTAATCCAATGTTCAAAAATTTCTTCACGCATTATGCGGAGGTTCCTTTGGAATGATTGCCTATATTAAGATAATCTGAATGATATTTCAAGAACGATTAGCAATAGATTATACACCGTCTGCAATTTTTTCAACAAAAAATCTGCAATTTCACGGCAATTCCAAATATGGAAAGGAACAACAAGGTTTAAAACCATTCTGTTGGATTATTCCACTGTAACACTTTTGGCTAGGTTCCTTGGTTTATCAACATCCAAATCTCTAATCACAGCCGAATAATAAGCTAACAATTGCAATACAATGACACCAACCAACGGCATAAAAATATCATTGAGGACTGGCAGATTAATCCGATAGTTGTATAACTCAGGATCAATCTCCATTCCCTCTTTGGTAATCAGCAGTACTTTAGCACCCCGGCTTTGAACTTCTTTAATATTTCCAATCATTTTCGTGAGGAGAAATTCCTGTGTACAGACAGCAACCACCGGAACGCCGGGTGCGATCAATGCAATCGTACCGTGTTTCATTTCACCTGCTGCGTAGGCTTCACAATGAATATAGCTGATTTCTTTCATCTTCAGCGAGCCTTCCAAAGAAAGTGAGTAATCCAGACCGCGTCCAAAGAAGAACAGATCTTTAATATCTGCAAACTGACCGGCGCAAAATTGGGTATATTCTTTTAGTTTTAAAACCAGCTGCGTTGCTTCGGCTGCTTCTAAAAGTCCTTTGGATAACGCGCGTATTTCTTCAAAACTTCGTGTACCGGTTGTCATTGCCAGCTTCATGGCGATCAGATACATAATGGATAACTGGACGGAGTAAGCTTTGGTCGATGCGACGGAAATCTCAGGGCCTGCATAAGTGTAAATAGTGTAATCCGCTTCCCGTGAAATGGATGATCCCGGAACATTGACGATCGCAACTGTGGGGAGGCCGCGTAGCTTGGCCAGACGTACTGCTGCCAAAGTGTCCAAGGTTTCACCGGATTGGGAAATGACAATGACCAGCGTGTTTTTGGTCATGATCGGATTCCGATAACGAAATTCCGATGCGATGTCACATTCAACGGGGATATGCGACAGTTTTTCAATCAGCGCTTTCCCGACCATCCCGGCATGTAGTGCAGTTCCACAGGCAACGATTGAAATTCGATTGAAATGGAGCCAAAAATTTTCCTTGATCCCATCTTGTGTAAAAGAAGGGAAGCCGTCGATAATGCGGGGATGGATGGTATCGGATAGAACCTGCGGCTGTTCGAAAATTTCTTTCAGCATGAAATGGTCAAAACCGCCCTTCTTCGCCTGTTCCATCGTCCATTTTGCGGTTTGCCATTCCGGTTTCCGGATTTCTTTTTCCGAAGTATAAATTGTAATTTGATCGGGTTCCAAACATACAACTTCAAATTCATTGATCAGCGTGTATGTCTGTGTGTATTTTAAAATTGCCGGCATATCCGACGAAAGAAAGGATCCTTCATCGTTCTTTGCGCAAATCAGTGTACTGGAATTCCGCATGGCATAGATTTGTCCCGGATGATCTGCGAAGATCAGCGCAAATGCATAGGAACCCTCCAGCTTTTTCTGGATTTCAAATAATGTCCTGACTGGATTTCCACTATAGAGGCTGTCGATGAGTTTGACCGCAACTTCAGTATCCGTTTCAGAAACAAATTCGTACCCTTTGTCATAGAGATCTTTGCGGAGTGTCTGGTAGTTTTCAATAATGCCATTGTGAATCAGAGATAATTGATCTGTGATGTGTGGATGTGCATTTGCATCCGACGGCTTGCCGTGAGTTGCCCATCGTGTGTGTCCAATTCCGCAATTGCTGTACAAATCCGGATATTTTTTGTCAATCCGATTCCGTAACCGTTCCAATCGTCCAACAGATTTAATCGTTGTAATTTCTTGATCAACAAAAACTGAAATACCAGCGGAATCGTAACCCCGGTATTCCAAACCGGATAATGAATCCAAAAGGATTTCCACGGAGTTATTTTTACCGGTATATCCAACAATTCCACACATAAAATTTCTCCTTAGTAAGGTAGATTGGCTACTTTTTGAATTTTTTGATGTTGGTAACTCCCATCAAAAAATTTATTCTAACAGTAATTCGAATTTATTTCCCCGTTACGAAAAAAACTATACAACACCTATTTTTCTGAATTGATCTGTTTAGCAATATTATATTTCTAGTTGCTGAAAGCACATGTATTCGCCTAATGAGGAATTGGACCACACATCCTGCACGATACTGTGTATTAAAAAATATGACAAAAAAAATTGAGAACGTAATCCACAGCAGTAATCCAAAATATGAATCAACCTTTCGACTCGGTCGAGAAAACTTTACAATAACCTATACTTCTTCGTATATTTCGAATTGCTGATCCGCAGTTGAATTAACGGAATCTATTTTATAATTAATTTAAGCGATCCAAATCAGGAAAGGAAAAATTATGATTAAACACATCGTAATGTGGAGATTTCTGGATAAGGCAGAAGAACATAACAAACAGGAAAATATGGATATAGTTCGCGAACGTGCCCTTGCTCTGCAGCCTATTATTCCGCAAATAAAATCAATGCAGATTGGAAAAGATATTCTGCATACTATCGCATCCTACGATTTTGTTCTGATTGCAGATTTTGATAATGAAACTGACCTGCAGATCTATATTAATCATCCGGACCATAAAAAAGTGGGGGAATATCTATCCAAAGTAACTGCTTCCCGTGTAACCGTTGATTTTCAGTACAATCCATAATTCGGCCAACGGATTTGTTTTTGAGGTTGTTATTATTGCTTTGTATAAAAACAACCTCAAAACTTATTTAACCTGAAAATGAAAAGCAATTACAAATTTTCAAAAACTCCAGGCAGCAACTGGTAAATGGAACAATCAGTTTTCAATTCAAAGTATTTCTTCAATTCGAATACTTTTTTCCAGGCTTTAATCGAATGATCGCTGACACCATATCGTAGTCCGACATCTACAAAACGTTTTTCAATAATGCAAAAGCCATTCGGCATCGCCAGGCAATCGCACAGCTGGATTAGACGGTCATAATCATCATAAGCGGCATCCTCCACAAATTGTCTCAAAAACTCGTACTCTGTATCTGAAATGTCCCAATTCAGGTGGTTGATTGAAATCAATTGCGTTGGATGGCAATGGGTAAGACATATTCGTGCTGCATCTTCCCATCCGTGTTCCATACAAAAATAGTAGCCGGAAATCTGGTGTTTTTCCTTGACAACACCGATGTAACGACCGATATCATGGAGCAAACCCAGTACAAATGCTTTCTCTGCATTCAGGTCTTCACATCGTTCTGCGATAGCCTGGCAGGCTTTTGCAGTATATTCTGAATGGGGAACCCAGTTGCCAGGATTCAGCAGTGCAGCTTCCGCTAATGCTGCTTTCGCTTCTTTAATGGAAGGGTATTTCCTGTCATTATGATTTCTTTCCATTTTTTTCATTCCCATTTCTAATCGTATTCCGATTCAGAGATTCGAAATATGAAAAAAATAATTTTGTTGTAGTGTTTTTGCGCGAAGCGCAATAACACTACAACAAAAAATTTTCTTTCTCTATTCGAAAAACATTTCCATAATTCGAATTGCTGATTCCGATTTTAAAGATAACATATTCATCGAATTTGTATCAGTATTCTGTCAGCATTTCAAAATTTGGATCCACCTTTTGCTAAGAGAGAGAAAAATTATTGTTGTGTTATTTTTGCACTCCACGCAAAAATAACACAACAATAAATAATTCTTTCCATATATTGAATAGCTGGTAGGAATTACAGCGATTGAAAATTCAAAACCTGAAATGGAAGCCTTCGTTTATAATTTCCTGTTGTTGAAGCACAAAATCAAGATCTGCCAAAATAATACAGAATAAGAACACTGATTCATCCAGAAAAATCAAGGAGATTGTAATGATTATCGATCAAATCGAACGCGCAAAATTCTATGCTTCTTTCGGTGAGGGTTTTGAAAAAGGGATGCAATTTTTATATGATCATCGTACCGGTGATTTGGACCTGGGTCGCTATGAAATCAGTGACGATGATTATGCGCTGGTTCAGTCATATGAGACGAAACCAATCGAAGAATGTCATTTTGAAGCCCATAAACGCTATATCGACGTCCAATATTGCATTTCGGGCGCTGAAGGCATCAGTTGGGCGTTGACGGATCATCTGCATCAGGCAGAATATGATGATCAGAAAGATTTCGTCCGTCTGGAAGGGAAAGGCGATATTTTCCCGTTAACCGCCGGAAATTTCTTCATCCTGTTTCCGAGCGATGCCCACCAGCCGAAAATTATGATCGAGAAAAGCGCGACGATACGGAAAATAGTCCTGAAAATTCGAGTCCGTTAGCTTTTGGGATTCATATCAGTAATTCGAAATTTGAAAAATCCTTCTCATATTTCGAATCGTTGGATTCACATCGTTTCATAAGTATCCGAACAGTTAGAACGGAAAGGATCCTATGACAACAGCAATTCAGATTACGGGTAAAAGCGACTCAGTTCGGCATCTGTCTTCTGTGGATGAGAAGATGAAATCTCTCATCCAGGCAATCGGTACAATCGAATACCAGTGTGGTTTTACTCCTTACGTATTTTTGGTGCAAACTATCATTGGGCAAATGCTCTCCAACAAAGCTGCCGATGTGATTACGCAGCGCTTTGAAAAGTTATGTGGTGATACGATAACTCCGGAAATTGTATCTGGACTATCGGTTGCGGATTTGCGCAGTGTGGGCCTGTCGAATTCCAAAGCCGGGTACATCTTGAACTTGTCCGAATGTGTGTTAATGGAGAAACTTAGTTTTTCCGCTTTAGATACAATGCCGGATGCAGAAGTACTCAGGGTATTAACCGCTTTACGTGGAATCGGATCCTGGTCAGCGAAAATGTATCTGATTTTTGTGTTAGGTCGAGAAGATATTCTTCCATATGAGGATGGCGCTTTTTTGCAGGCATATTCCTGGTTGTATCAGGTGAAAGGGCCCAAACCATCCGAGATTATTGCGGCATGTGAGAAATGGCATCCCTATGCGAGTATCGCCTCCTGTTATTTGTACAAAGCATTGGATCTTGGCTTGACGAAAGGTCTGCCATTATAAAAATTTTGATCAGCCGTCAGCTTTTTTTATCTGAAAAAAAATGGATTCAGCCAGTTAAGAAATTTGGGCGATTGTCGACAAAGAAATATTTCAATTGGTTCATATAGCCATATTTTTTCTTTCCTGCTATAATCCAAAATACTGAAAATCCATGCATAACTTCGGCGTGGTTATTTGTAAAATCACATCATCCAGCTTTTTGAAGAATGGACTATCAGGAATAAACGGACTGAAAGGGAAAAAAATGATCAAGAGCAATAATCCAGGTATCGATTACAGTATTTTATTTATTTATTTCAAAGATTTACCAAAAGCAATGGAGTTTTATGAAGGTGTTATGGGTTTTGAACTGGTAATAGACCAGGGCTGGACAAAGATCTATCAAACATCGGATAGTGGAATGGTGGGTTTGGTGGATGGTGCACGCGGTTTCCATAAAGCCAATGACATCAAACCGCTGATCCAATGCTTTCGAGTTCCGGATGTAGATGCATGGTACAAACACATCAAAGGGAAGGGAATTGTTCCAATTAAAGAACTGAAAGAGAACCCCGATTTAGGAATAAAAGCTTTTCTTTTCGAAGATCCTGAAGGACATACAATTGAAATCCAATCTGTACTGAAATCGGTATAAACCGTTTTCATTCGAAACTCTCGATGCGTACTAATCAATAACTTCGAATTGAAATCGGAAAAAAAAAGGAGAAAATCATGAAAAAACGTTTTAGCGTAATGGTTGTATTTTCAGTTTTATTAATTGCATTACTGTCTTTTGCCGTTGTTGAGGCCAATTCTACGGCTGACAAACCCGTTACCATTGTTAATGCAGCTGATGTTGCGACATTGGATCCGCACAAATTTAATGGCATGTTTACAAGATCGGTCGGGTACTGGATTTTTGATGTTCTCGTTATGAACGACATCAATGGTCAACCGATTCCGGAACTGGCTGAATCATGGAAACGAATTGACGGGAATACCTGGGAGTTCTATCTTACCAAAGATGCAACTTTCCATAACGGAGAACCCTTCAACGCTGATGCAGTGCTTTTTTCTTTTGAGCGGATGCAATCAGAGGGCTTCAAGAACAACAACGCTATTTTCTATGAAACACCATACCAGGAAATCAAGAAAATCGATGATTACACCGTTCAGATTATCACCAGTGAACCATTTGATGATCTTTGCTGGTATCTTGGTCGTACATTCATTGTAGCCCCAAAATACTATGCTTCGATTTCACCTGAAGAAGCTGCTGTAAAACCGGTTGGGACAGGCCCGTTCAAATTTGTTGAATGGGTGAAAGACGACCATTTGACTGTTACAGCCAATCCTGATTATTTCCAGGGAGCACCTGTCATTGAAAACGCAGTCATTCGTGTTATTCCTGAAGCCTCACAGCGTCTGAATGAATTGATCACCGGCAATGCTGACCTGGCGATCAACCTGAATGTTGATTTGGCTGAATCAGCCAACACTGACATTTCACGTCTGGTCTCATATCAGAGTCTGCGTAAAATGCATTTGATGCCGCAGTTGAATAATGAAATTCTTGCCAACCATAAAGTCCGTGAAGCGATGCAGTATGCTATTGATCGCCAAACCATCATCGATGCACTGCTGGCTGGTTCGACAGAACCGTTGCAGTCCACGGTGAATTCACCAAACAACGACCCGTCTCTTGTCCCATACACCTATGATCCAGAAAAAGCAAAGGCTTTGCTGGCAGAAGCCGGTTATGCGGATGGATTTGAAGTGACCCTGCAGACAACTGCTGGTGGCTTTGGAAATGACAAAGATGTAGCGCAGTTATTGGCACAAGACCTCGAGAATGTTGGAATTAAGATCAACTTTGAAGTGATTGAAGAAAACAAACTCTGGGAACTGCTGGAAACCCATGATCATCCTGGCCTGATGTATCTTGGACTGGGAACATATAATCTGCCGATCAAGGAATTGAACACATTCTATTCAACGGATATTGACAACGCCGGTAATTATGTAAGCGCAGAATTTGATGCGACCATTGATGCCATGAAAGTTGAAACAGATCCGGAAAAGAAGAAAGAATTGAGCTACAAAGCACAACAAATTCTCTGGACTGATATGCCATGGATCTACTTATGGAGACTCCCTCAATTCCAGGGACAAAGCACCCGCTTTGATCTGGCACCTTATCCGGATGGTTATATTGATATCTGGCAGGCAAAAATCGTTGAATGATCTGTTCTTTTTACGGTCATAAATCTGGTTAAGTATTAGCATCCTATCTCTTGCAGGAACAGAAAATCATTGTTCCTGCAAGAGTATTGTTAATCAAAATTGCTGTTATCCTGTTGTTAACGGACAACTGTGTTGATTGACTGATGAACAGTATCTTCGTTACAACAATTTTTGATGGAACAGTGATTTTTATGAAGGAGGAAGACACATTTGACGACCTACATTATTCGCCGGCTCCTTGAATCGATTCTGGTTCTATTGGGAGCAGTAGCAATTACGTTTGTAATAACCCGAGCAACCGGTGATCCTGCCCGTTTAATGTTATCGGATGGCGCAACTGCGGAGCAGCTTGCTGATTTCAGAAGAGATTTTGGACTTGATAAACCGATTCCGGTCCAATTTGTTCGTTACATCAACGACTGTTTGCATGGTGATCTTGGAAAATCCATTCGGCATGGTTTACCCGTTACTCAATTAATTATCGACAAATTACCGAATACATTGAAATTGACTTTTGCAGCAATGCTGATCAGTCTGCTGTTATCATTCCCGATTGGTGTTTTTGTGGCTTTGCATCGAAATACGTTTGCAGATTCTGCCGGAACCATTTTTGCTCTGAACGGACAGGCTATGCCCAGTTTTTGGGTTGGTCTGATGCTGTCATTTATCTTTGGCGTAAAACTGCGTTGGCTTCCGATTTCTGGCTCGGATACCAGGATGCATTTAATTCTGCCGGCTGTTACGCTGGGTTTTTATTTGACAGGTCGATTGACACGCTTGATCCGATCCAGTATGCTGGAAGTTTTGGAAAAAGAATATATCCGTACTGCCCGATCCAAAGGAATACTGGAAAAAGTAGTGATTTGGAAACATGCATTGCGAAATGCTTCCATACCGGTTGTGACCTATATCGGACTGATATTTGCCGATTTGCTGGGTGGAGCCATGGTCATTGAAACCGTTTTTGCCTGGCCGGGAGTTGGCAGGCTTGTGATCAATGCCGTGTTACAACGTGATTTTCCATTAGTTCAAGGTGTTGTACTTTTTTCTGCCTTGATTTTTGTGATTGTAAATCTTCTTGTAGATATACTCTATACGATATTGGATCCAAGGATTACATACAAATGAACTCATCCATCGCTGATCTTGAACCATTAATTAAGCCGCAGAAGAAACCAATTATACATTTTTTCTCTCATATGCGTCATCATTCATCCGGTGTGATTGGATTCATTATTATCGTGTTAATCATTTTCACAGCCATCTTCGCTGATCAGCTTGCCCGAAAGCCTTATAACTTGAAGGCACCCAAGGAACGATTAAAACCCATGTGGTTTATGGAAGGCGGATCGACAGAGTATCCCCTTGGAACTGATTCATTAGGAAGAGACATTCTTAGCAGAATTGTTCATGGCAGCCGCATTTCTTTATCTGTTGGCATCGCTTCCGTGTTTCTGGGTGCAGGCATAGGGATTGTCATGGGGCTTTTAGCAGGATTTTTAGGAGGGAAAGCCGACTCAATCATCAACTGGCTGATGAATGTGCAGCTATCCTTTCCCTATATTTTGCTGGCTTTGTTCTTAATGGCAGCATTTAATGGAGGGCTGGTCACCTTGATTGTTGTTCTGGCGATCGGAGGCTGGGTGCGCTATGCCAGAATTATCCGTGGTCAGGTATTGTCGGTTCGCGAAGAAACGTATGTCACCGCAGCACAGGCGTCCGGTATTCGGATGCTTCGAATTCTGACAAAACACGTATTGCCGAATGCTTTTTCTCCAATTATTGTCGTTGCTTCTTTTACTATGGCGGATACAATCTTATCGGAGGCGAGCCTTTCCTTTCTCGGTTTGGGTATCAATCCGGCCATCCCTTCCTGGGGACAAATGCTGGCCGATGGTCGTGATTTTCTTCAGGCAAAATGGTGGATTTGTCTGCTTCCGGGATTGGCAATTTCTGTTACTGTGCTTGGAATCAATCTATTTGGGGACTGGCTGCGTGATTATCTGGATCCACGACTGCGATTATGAGCACGAATATGAACATGAAAAATTACAAATCAAAAATCCTGGAAATCAAGGATCTGGTTATCCGATTTTATACACCGGAAGGGATTGTTCACGCTGTCAATGGCGTTTCCATCGATTTACACAAAGGAGAAACGGTGGGCATCGTTGGCGAAAGCGGATGCGGCAAAAGTGTAACCATGTTGTCTTCGCTGCGTCTGATTCCTTCTCCTCCTGGAAAAATCGAGAATGGCAGCGTTACATTCGAAAATCGGGATTTGCTGAAGATTTCCGACAGAGAAATCTGTGATGTGCGCGGCGCAAAAATATCGATGATTTTTCAGGATCCTATCACCTGCCTCAATCCGGTATTCACGATTAATAATCAAATTTCCGAAACGCTGATCCGTCACATGAAGATGACGAAGCGCGAAGCTGAAGACAGAACGGTTGAATTATTGGAAATGGTTGGTATTCCAAGTCCGAGACAGCGGGCAAAAGATTATCCGCATCAGTTTTCGGGTGGTATGCGTCAACGCGTCATGATTGCCATGGCGCTTGCCTGTAATCCGGATGTGTTAATCGCCGATGAACCGACTACGGCGCTGGATGTCACAATTCAAGCTCAGATTGTCGATCTGGTTTTAAGACTGCGTGACACGTTGGGTATGTCTGTCATTTGGATTACACACGATTTGGGTGTCGTTTCGGAAGTCGCACATCGAATCGTTGTCATGTACAGCGGTTTTGTGATTGAAGAGCTGATGGTCGATGAACTTTTTTCCAACGCGCGCCATCCATATACATTGGGATTGCTTAACAGCCTGCCGAATCTGGATGGAGAAAACCATAAGAAAAAATTAGAAACGATACCTGGTACACCCCCGTTACTATTCCTGAAACCGGAAACCTGTCCTTTTTTGCCACGCTGCAAGTATGCGGATCAGCAATGTATGACGATTCCAGCGCTTCGGGATGTTGGGGAAAACCATCGCATCGCGTGTTGGAAGGATATCACTCCAGAAGGTATGAGCAAATGACAGAAAAACCATTATTACAAGTAGAAAATCTGGTGAAATATTTTCCAATCCGTGCCGGTTTATTACAGCGTCAGGTTGGCTCGATTCATGCAGTCGATGGAATTTCTTTCAAAGTGAACAAAGGTGAAACATTTGGATTGGTCGGCGAATCCGGTTGCGGAAAATCAACTGCCGGTCGTACCATTCTGCGGCTTTATGAACCGACATCCGGGAAAATTTCTTTTGATGGACATTCCATTGAGAATCTATCGGGGAAGGAATTGCGTTCCGTTCGAACGCGGATGCAGATGATCTTCCAGGACCCCTATGCCAGTTTGAATCCGCGCATGACCATTCGAGAAATCGTCGCGGAAGCAGCGGTAGACCATGGAAAAATCAGCTGGAAAGAATCTGAAGAGTTTGCGGCCAGATTGCTGAAACTGGTTAATCTGAATCCGATATTTGTCCGTCGTTACCCGCATGAATTTTCAGGCGGTCAACGGCAGCGCATTGGAATTGCAAGGGCAATCGCCATCAACCCGGAATTCATTATCTGCGATGAACCGATTTCTGCCCTGGATGTATCTGTACAGGCGCAAATTATCAATCTGCTGGAGGAGCTGCAGGAACAACTCGGCATCACGTATCTGTTTATTGCGCATGATCTTGCGATGGTCCGTCATACCAGCAATCGTGTGGGCGTGATGTATCTGGGAAAAATTGTCGAATTGGCAGAATGTGATGAACTGTTTCAGCATCCCTCTCATCCGTACACCAAAGCCCTGTTGTCTGCAGTTCCAAGTCGGAAAGCAGGCGCCAGAAAACAGCGGATCCTGACGACTGGTGATGTTCCGAGTCCGGCCAATCCACCGTCCGGCTGCCGCTTTCATACACGCTGTCCTTTTGCTATGCCGCGCTGTACAACAGAAGAGCCTCAATGGCGGGAAGTTTCGCCCGGCCATTTTCTGGCCTGCCATCTTACATAAACCGTAGCAACCGATGATTTCGAAAAACAGGAAGGGTAATGAATAAACTTGACTCTTTAACAATATGTCAGCCCGGGGGCGTTTTCCCCGATCCGCATCTTTGGATAGAACCACGCAGCCAGCTGTCCATCCGTTTCGCAGTGTTTGAAGGACTGGTAAGATATGGCTCTGATTTGTCCATTCAACCATCTCTGGCCGAAAACTGGACCGTATCGGATGATGCAAAAGAATGGGTGTTCACCATTCGCGATCAGGTGAAATATCATGATGGTACCGTGATTACAGCGCAGGATGCTGCTGCATCCATCCGCAACGCGTCCCGGGAGGATGTCCCCGGCGCTTATGGGACGGATGCGCTGCTCTATGCATATCTGGGTGATGCAGACGTGAATTGCATCGATGAAAGCCATCTCAAAATCACGCTGTCCAAACCAATGGCTGATTTGCCGGACCTGCTGGCTTACATTATGATCATTCCGAAGGATTTTATCGGAAAGGATCCGAAAACGATTCCAGGAACAGGTCCATTTAAAACTGCAAAAATCTCCGAGAAAACTTATGAATTCACCCATTTCACAGATTATTGGGGTGAACAACCCCCTGTCGAAAAACTGGTGTTCATCGACGAACGTGACGCTCAAAAACGTGTCCAGCTCTTCAAAGAGGGAAAAGTGGACGTTGTCACTTATCTGCGAAAAGCAGATGTCGGAACACTTTTGGATGATCCTGAAGCGCAGTTGATCCACCACGAAATGCCGCTTTCAATTCCGGCATTCCTGAATTGTTTTGAAGGACCGTTTACCGATAAACGGGTTCGGCAGGCTGTCAATTATGGAACGGATGTGGATGAAATCATCAACAAAGCCTGTGATGGCGACGCAAACCGCTTAAACGGACCGCTCAGCAAATTCCATTTTGGTGTTGATCCCGATTATCCGTCTTATCCGTACAATCCGGAAAAAGCACGTGATTTGTTGAAAGAAGCCGGTTATGAAAATGGGCTGACATTAACATTATTCCGGCCATTAATCGGTCCGGATGAATCGCCTGTGATTGCTGCATGTTTGCGAAAGCAATGGGAAAAAATTGGCATCACGCTGGAAGAAAAAATCCAGCCGGATCGCGAACAATACGCCCTGGATGTGCGCGGGAAAAATATTCATGACCTTTGTATTTTTGATTCCAGTCCGGTCAGCACGTACCGAGTACTGCTCGAAAAACTTAATTCTGACGCGGCTGGTCCGTGGTGGCAGGGCTTCAAGAGCACGGAATTCAACGCATTGCTAAAGAAAGCCTGGGAGACTGTCGATGGTCCATTACGAGCCGATTTATACCGTCAGGCGCTACAGATCGCAGCGGAAGATGCCGCCTGGCTTTATCTCTTTTCACCCAACGAGTGGTTTGTTGTGCGAAAGACTGCAGCTGCTTTGATATCTGATCTGTGCCGACGCGTCGATGGTGTGGTGGTATTCAACTAAAAAGGTTTTAACAGACTCGCATTTGTACGTATCACCGTTCAAAAAAAACGAGCGACATTAAGTATCTCTGACCGATTTCTATCGCAGGAGATACTTGTTTTGTTTTACCTGGTCGGATTATTGACTGAATAAAGCGCCCGATAGGATCACCGCGATCAAGATAAAAAACCAATTTCCTTTTCTGATACCAATGATTGTAAAAATCATCGGTATGATCAACGTTCCATAGATTCCAGGAGCACTGATTATTTGAACAATCTGGCCGATCAGCATCAGCCATCCGATCGTTTTCAATAGAGAGTGCTTCTTTTTCGGTTTCTCTGTTATATGAACATTGCTGGCTTGATTGAACTGTGGCGGCTGAGGAGCAACAGGCTGGTTGTAATAATAATAATTATTGTTATGCGTAATTACTTGTGGATTCATCCGATCCGGAGTTTCGCCAAAATCTGAGGGAAGAGGCTGTGAGGGAGCCGCAACCGGAAATTGAACGCCGCAATATTCGCAACTGGAAGATTTATCTGCGCTAAGCGCTCCGCAATGTTGACATTTTTTCATACTACGCTCGCTGTTTATTCCTATTAATGCATGTAAGTGCCATTAATTATACATAAAAGAATGAATCGGAAAAGCATGCTATCTGATATTGTTGCATGAAAGGATGAGCTGATTGCGGAAACTTTAAATCCATCATTTGATTTGTTAAAAGAATATTGCAATTAGAATAATATAAGATTAAATCTTTATTTGTAATCTTCTCAATTGATAATCAATTTGAATATTTTTCATCGTCAAGATTGCGACATGATTGTATGAAATAAAAATGAAACCGCTTGGTCGGACAGGCTCCCCGGCATCAATCACTCGCGCGTAATAAAACGGTTGAGATGTCCAGTGTGCTGGTTGACCCTGTCGACATAGAAAGAATCATATCGATATGAAAAATCCATACTATTGTTACCTGAACGATATAGGAATTATCGCAAAAAAAGAAAATTCTATCCCATATATATACATCAAAGGAAAAGGCTGGATAGTTGATAATGATAACGTGTTGGAAGACCGTATCATGGATTATGGGACGCACTCCTGGGCGGATGTGGATGATATCACTTTTGAACAGGCAAACAAATTTATGGAATTGCTGGAAGCGGGAGAAAAAGAAAAAGGATTGGAATATTTAACAGGAATAAAACAAGGTCGACCAATAAAAAAGTAGCCTGGCGATTTACCAGGCTACGTTATGATCTGGCTGGGCCACCACATCCAGCGTCTTCCTTGACTGGCCGTTTCCGGACTCAGTGCATGAGCGGTGGATTTCCTCACCTCAGATCTATAAATATGATAAAGGATTTTTTCATTTTTTACCATGTCATAACAGCAAGTCGAAATCGCTGATGTTTGAAACAGAAAAATAAATTCAGAAATCGTGAGTTTAAATAAATCCATGAAAAGTGGCAAGACAATAATAAAGCAATACGATAAAGTGATCCTCAAAACTGGTGAAGAGGCAACGATCATCGAAGTTTATGAGCAGGGCATCGCTTATGAGGCCGATATTCGTGATGGCGATGATTAACGCACGGAATTAATTGCGGAAAGCGACGTTTATGCAACAGGACCAACAGGAGCTCGGACTGACATCAAAACAGAATCTGGAATCACCTTTTTTTCAGAGAAATTGTAGCTTTATCAGAAATGGAAATAATATCACCTGAGAAAAAAATTTTCCCTTGATGAAATTCCATTTCGTCGTCTTGATGGAACGCTGAATGGTGCGCTCTGTATCCACATTGCCAGCTCTGATTTTACTGCGCAGATAGGCAAGGGTATCAATGAAAAAGCCGCCTGTCCTGGCTGCGTAGCCCGCCACCTGAGTGATTTTGATACAAACACATAATAACCGTTGAAAGGTGCACCCAAGTGCTTTTTTTCAAATCAGCCTGTTACCAGGTATATTTTTTTGTCATCAAAACAGATTCTTTCTGTATGATTATAGATCTGCACCATATCCTTCATCTTTTCAACAAACACTCCAGTGCAAGGATTGGCTATCTCTGCAAAAATACTTACGGCATCGCGTTCCATCTCACTGGCATCATTTTTAAGATGCGCTCCGCTGTTCTGCAAGAATTCATCCACCGGACCTTTTTCCACAAGAGGTATCTTACCTATAAGCTTTCCTACAGTATTACTTGCAGTACCAATTCCTTTTAGAACGTTTGCCTCAACAGAAGCATGTGACAGTTTCTCAATGAAAACAGAGCACTTACCATAAAGATTGCTGTATACCATTGAATTTTCTTCGATTTCTTTTATGATTCCGATTATGTTCTCTTCCTTAAAGTTTCCACTCAACATTATCTCAAGAAGCGATGCCATAGAAAATGCAAAGAGCGAAAGCCTGTAATACTTGAACTTTTTCAGAAAATCATTAAGTGTAGAAATAACCTTATTTTGCGCTACGATCAGTTTCTTGGAATCCATCGCTTCATCAACTTTTTTCTGAAAAGCTATCATGTTCTTACGCGCTGTCCTTTGAATATCAAGGACCATTTTATGATTGCTGGCAATGAAATGTTCATTGTCCCAATTATATTTATACTGAGAAGTTATATTTGATAATGTCTTTACATCGGCCTCAATTTCCGCTTCCTTTTCAATCTCCAGGAAAGAGATAATCTGTTTTTCCATTTCGGCAATATTTCCAAGTTCCTTTTCTATCGAAAACAGGGCAACAGCCATCATCATTGTCGCCGGATTGATTGCTGCGACTGATTTCGTGGTTGCAGTAATTGGACCTGCGGCTTTTAGCTTAGCCATTTTGGATGCACCATCAGCTTTTTTTATTGCGCCCCAGAAATTACCGTTTTTGGCAGCCTTTAAGACGTCACCAACACCAGCATTTACTAACTGATATAATCCCTGCGTGCTAATTGTGACTGTCTGTGTCACTGTTCGCAGAGCTGGTAGCAAAGACGCAACACCCGCTCCTAATGTGATCAGTTCAGCAATGGGCATACTAAGCGATGAATATTCAGCGATATTCTTACGTGCATCCATCAACAGATTTTCAGAAATCTGGATCAAATCCGATTCAGGATTCACAGCCTCAATATCATCATGAGCTCTATCCCTTGCTTCGAAAAATGCATCTATTATTAATTCCTTAACGCGGGCTGCTAAGCCACCTTCTTTTTCATAGTTTGCCATAATTACGCCCTTCCTTATTCTTTGACCCATATTACAGCACCGGGGTGCGGTGTAAAAGGTATTGGATTTTCATACCAAATAGGGCTTCCGAATACCCAGGCATGCGGATGCTTATATATTTGCAGTAAAGTTGCCCAAGTTATATCTCGGATACAATGCTTATCATAGTTAGCATTCCATAGCTTTTCAGTTAACTCTATAGAATTTACAAGATTGGCTTCTCCATATTTTTTATATGTCCTGCTGAACGCGATGGCAAACGTTCCACGTTTATTTGTACCAGAGCCACGTATTTCCCATACTTTTTCCCCATTTAGGATTTTTGTACCCCACTGCGGTTTTATTATCAATATATCCATCTATTTTCCTTTCACTATGGTCTTTCTGCGAATAGCGGCGGATTTCTATCGGATTGCCCTCTGTATCCGTTGTTCCTTCCGGCGGATAGTATCCGTTAATATCCACATCCAAATTAACGGACAATACTTTATATGGCGACAGGAAGCCGTCTTCAATTCCCTGTTTAAAGGAATATATATAGATCGGATTTCCGAAATACATTAAGTTATTGGCGTCCAATTCTGAATCATCGCGCGGTGTGGCAGTCATGCCGATCTGTGTTGCACTTTTGAAGTAATCAAGAATTTCGTGCCAGTTGGAATAAATGTTGGCAGATCCGCGGTGACATTCATCCACAATGATCAAATCGAAGAAATCACGCGGAAATTGTTTGTAATAATCATGCTCCTCATTCTTCAACTGCTGATAAAGCCCCAAATAAATCTCGTGTGCCGTATACAGATTCTTGTTGTCGATTTTGATCATAGCATTTGCAAACGGTTGGAAGTCCTTGCGCATCGTCTGATCAATGAGTATGTTACGGTCAACAATAAAGAGGATTTTCTTTTTTTGCTGTGTTTTCCAGAATCGATGGATAATCTGGAATGCTGTAAAAGTCTTTCCAGTTCCGGTTGCCATGACCAGTAAAATGCGGTTCTGCCCTTTGGCAATGGCTTCGACTGTCCGATTAATGGCAATACGCTGATAATATCGGGGAACTTTTCCTGTCGGAGTCTGATAGTATGGAAAGGTCAGGGTATCCTCGACAGAATTCGTGAGTCCTTTTTCCTTTCTGAACCGCTCCCATAAAACCTCCATTGTTGGAAAGTCGGTCATTTTCATCATTTTATTCAGTCCGCACAGCATATCGATTTCAATCAGTATGATACCGTTGGTCGCATAGGCGAATGGAACATCCAAAGCGCGGGCGTACTCTTTGGCTTGCTGGAAGCCCTCATCTGCCTGATGATCCTCTCCCTTGGCTTCAACCAGCGCGAGAGGAATATTATGATAATAAAGCAAGAGGTAATCTACCTTTTTTGGTTTTCCGCGATGCGCGATTTGATATTCATCAATGGAAATTCGCCCGTCGGTGAAATAATACTCCATGAGGATTTTGTCATGAGATGTATCATTCCAACATTTTTCGATAAAAGGGGTAATAAGTGTTCTTTTGGTGTTTTCTTCATTCTTCAGTTGTTCTTGAATCGAATAATCCGATAAACCTTCTATGTCGGGGATTTCATAATCCATGATGTTTTCCTTTTGCTGATTAAGGTATTGCCGAATTGGAATGCTGCCTGAATATTGAAAATTTACCTATGAGATATATTGTTGATTGCACTGCGCAAATAAGAATAGATCATTGCTAAATTAATTATTTTAAT
The DNA here is from genome assembly GCA_026645735.1 of Flexilinea sp. GTDB lineage: Bacteria > Chloroflexota > Anaerolineae > Anaerolineales > Anaerolineaceae > Flexilinea. The sequence continues at coordinate 41,516 of JAPKMT010000015.1, read as the reverse complement.
TCTTATCTCTGCATTGTCCATAATGATACAACGATTTTCGGAAAGAATACAATAACTGGAAGGATCCATATTAATATTGAGCGATTCATTATTCTGCTTGCGGTGCACAATCAATAATAGAATTCTTTTACAAGTTTACAAAAGATGTATAAAAAAAATTCTTTTTTGTCAAAATGGTACAATTTGTTTATGATTAGGAAGGGGAAAAAATCTGAAATAAATAAACTAAAAATCAATCATTGTAGATCATTCACAAGATTGATAAATAATTTAATATAAAACGGGATTGTGACCCATCTGGGACTCGAACCCAGAACACATTGATTAAGAGTCAATTGCTCTGCCAAATTGAGCTAATGGGCCTTGTTCGTGCTGAACAATGCAGGATTATACCATAATTATTTTGGATTCAACTTTTTTTACGAAAATTCGCAATTCTCGAGACGTGAGGATTTTCAATTCACGTTTACCGCTGATCAACAACATATTTATCCGATTTCACTTTACGAAAAAACTATTATTTGGTAGAATACAAAGCGTTTCAAAAAATTGGGGGCTCGTCTAATGGCAGGACAGCAGACTCTGAATCTGTATGTAGAGGTTCGACTCCTTTGCCCCCAGCAGACAAAAAGTTCAAGAATAACTTGAACTTTTTTATTTATGTATTAAAGCCCCCTGCTATGCAAGGGGAGAAAAGAAGGTTTCGCCAAAAAGAAGAGCCTCCAATGAGAACATGGAAGCAGGATGACATCTTGTCATTGCGATCATAGAGAAGCAATCTCTTTTCGTATGGCACTCTTCTCTTCATACGGCAGGGAGATTGCCATGCCCTTACAGAATAATACCAATGACAGAATAAGACACTGTGCGAGCTCGCGATGATAGGATGGAATAAACTTCTGCTGGCTTAACCGGTGGTAATGATTGTTGATTTTCTTTGCAGCAACACGGTAGGTTATTTTTCACAAGACAAAAAACGCACCATTTCGGTTGATAATGGCGCGTTTTTTTGTCTGACTGTCTGAAAAGAAAAATATTTTTAAAATTCGTCCTCTTCGTCTTCCATCCAGGGATCATCATCCTTGTCATCTTCTTCTTCGGTGAGATCTTCCCAGTCTTCCAAATCTTCTGTATCGGTATCAACCCAATCATCATCGACCGGAGTCTCAGCGTTGGGGGAATAGGTTAAACAGCCTTTGTTCGAGTCCAATTCAACCAATGCTGCGCTGCAGTATCCCTCGTCCAAAAATGCGCAGTCAAGATATTTACATCGAATTCTAGCCATTGTTTCAGCCTCCTGATTTTTGTGGAATCGATTCGAACGAACCGTTTATTTCATATGGCAATAATTTGGCGATATTCTACCGCAAGGAATCAACTGTGTAAAGGATGAAATTTGAATTCGTGCAATCAAAATGCAATCGATTCTTACCTTCTCCTCAGAAAGTGAGCGTATACATGAATTTTTTCAGGAAAAACTGTTGTCTTTAACCAGGCCGGTTGCGGTAGGCTTCAACCACATTTGGCAGTCCTTCAATTTTCGTCAGAATTCGGCTGAGCTGATTGATATCCAAAACGTCAATCACGATCTGGATGTTGGCATAATTGTGGGCCACATTGACGTTGATGTTTTCCAGATTGACTGCTTCAGTAACCAGCATGTTGGTGATGTCGTTAACCAGCCCCTGGCGGTCATAGGCTTTTATGGTGACCCCGACCGGATAGCGTTGTTCCGGCTGTCCCCAACTGACATTGATCAGTCTTTCACGGTCTTTTACCCGTTTTACATTCGGACAGTCGCTTTTATGAATCGTCGCGCCACGACCTTTGGTGATATAGCCGATGATATCATCCCCCGGTGCTGGACTGCAGCATTTCCCGAAGGTGGTGTAGATGCTGCCTGCTCCCAGCACAGAGATTCCGGATTCTTTCATGTGATCAAATTGCTGGGGACGCGGGGTTAATACTTGCTGCTCAATCGTTTTGAAGCTTTCATTAATTTTATTGATCACTCGATAGGATGACAAATCGCCGCAACCGATTGCGATGTATAGTTCATCCACATTTTTGTAATCAAGATCGTGCGCAATCTCACTCAGATCCGTGTCACTCATCCCGAGACGCTGTAGATCTTTCTTAATCGCTTCTTTGCCCTGCGTCAGATTTAACTCACGATCCTGCCATTTAAACCAGGCGCGAATTTTCGAACGGGCGCGCTGTGTATTGGCAAGACCCAGATTTGGATTCAACCAGTCTCGACTGGGACCGCCCTGTTTGGAAGTCATGATTGAAACCTGATCGCCGGTTTTTAGTTGATAGGTCAGTGGAACCATTTTGCTGTTAACTTTTGCGCCCCGGCAGCGATGGCCGATTTCGGTATGCACACCGTAGGCAAAATCGATCGGTGTTGATCCCACCGGCAGATCGATGACGTCTCCGCGGGGTGTGAAAACAAAAACTCTGTCCTGAAGGACATCCGATTTCATCCCTTCAACAAATTCACCGGCATCCTCGACATCCTTGCGCCAATCCATGATTCGGCGAAGATAATCCAGACGTTTCTCAAAATAGGCGTCCGATTTGGCATGCTCTTTATAGCGCCAATGCGCTGCAATACCGTATTCTGCGTTTTGATGCATTTCCGGTGTTCGGATTTGTACTTCCAGCGGTTTCCCGTCGTCATAATAGACAGCAGTGTGGAGGGATTGGTAAAAATTATCTTTAGGGACTGCAATGTAATCATCAAATTCCTGCGGAATCGGCCGCCAATGTGTGTGAATCTGCCCCAGAGCCATGTAACAGGAGGGTATGTCCTTGACGATCACACGGACACCCCGCAGATCACGAAGCATCTCAAACGGTTTGTTTCGATCCAGCATTTTATTGTAAATCGAATAGATGTGTTTCGGCCTTCCGGAAATTTCGCAATCAATCTGCGCCTGTTCCATGACTGATTTCAGTTTGTCAGAAATTTCCTCAACTTCTTTTTCCCTTAAGGCATGGGTGGTTGCCAGATTTTCTGCAATCTGGATGTACTCTTCCGGATGGACATACCGAAAGGCCAGATCCTCTAATTCCCATTTGATACGCCAGATACCCAGACGGTTTGCAAGCGGTGCATAAATGTCCAATGTTTCCTGAGCAATCCGTTTTTGCTTCTCTTTGCTGGTGTGACTGAGCGTTCGCATATTATGAAGACGGTCTGCCAGTTTGATGATGATGACTCTGACATCATCTACCATTGCGATAAATGTTTTACGCAATGTTTCGTTTTTTAACTTGCGTTTGCTTTCCCGAATGGCAGCTTCTTTGAGTTCCGGATCTTCAATCCGGCTTTCGCTTTTTTCAGGATTGTCTGCAGAGGATGCTGTGGAGAAAGATTTTTCATAACGGTGAGCATCCGGCAAATTGGTAAGTTTGGTGACCCCATCCACCAACTGGGTAATTTCATCGCCAAATTCTTTCCGGATTTGATCCAGTGTAATTTCTGTATCTTCGACGGTATCATGCAGGAGCGCTGCGGCGATAACGTTGCTTTGCACTTTTAATTCGCATAGAATCATTGCAACGGCTACGCAGTGTGTAAAGTACGGTTCACCGGAAGCTCGTTTTTGCCCTTCATGTGCTTTTTCTGCAAAGTAATAGGCTTTCTCTATAAGTTCTTTATCAGTTTGTGTAAATGACTCGGGTGATACCGCTAAAAGGTCGTCCAGCAGCATGTGGTATTGTGCCTTTCCATAAATTTATTGTTTTTCTTTACAAAATTCGACCTTCGATAGAAGAAACCACAGGAGTTCGTATTTCTTTGTTTTGTCGGGAACTGCCAGAACTCCGAATACTTCGTAATTGACATCCTTGTCATAAGCCGAAAACGTTATGGATGGAAAGATGATCACTTTTCATGCAAATGGCCGATCCAAATCTTGAATTGCTGTTTTATTGGTTGATCTTCAGCAAAAGTCCGGCTTATGTATTGCATTAAATTATACGGTATTTTGACCGATTGAGAGAAGGCACAGTATTTTTATCAACAATTCAAATGAGAAAAATGAGAAAGAGAATTATTTAATGGCTGTACAGTTTTTCTGTTTCACAAATAATCAATACAACAACAAGTTTTCTCTTTTTTCTCAAAAGGCTTTTTAAAATTTCGAATTACTGGTTGCTGATGTGTGCCAGAAAAGTGAGATAAAATTAGCAGCAATGAACAACCTGAAAAATGAGGATGCCAAAACATGCTGGCTATTGCAGGAAAAAACAACATTGCGTGTGATGTATTGGATTACGCGCTGGAACGAATTGACCCAAAAGAAATTTGTGTAATCATCAATAAAACGGATGATGGCGAGGATCAATGGCAGCGATCCTTAAGAAAAACAGCATCCGGATACAGTATTCCCATCGTATCATTGGAAAGCGTATACGCGATTCCGGATCTTATATTCTTATCCTTAGAATTTGATACGATTATTCATCCGCACCTATTTCAATCCAACCGTCTTTTCAACATTCATTTTTCACTCTTGCCGAAGTATCGTGGAATGTATACCTCCGCCTGGCCGATACTCAACAATGAATCAGAGTCGGGAGTAACGCTGCATTGCATTGATCAGGGAATTGATACCGGTGATGTGATCGATCAGAAAGCTTTTCCGATCCAAATGACCGATACTGCCAAAGATTTGTACCTGAAATACATCCTCTATGGAACCGAACTTGCCAAACAAAATTTTAATCTTCTTCTGAGCGGAAAATTCTATGGAAAGCCGCAAAATAAATTGGAAGCAACCTATTATTCCAGGAAAAGCATCAATTACAAAGATCTGAAAATCAATTTTCAGCAGCCTGCAATCGCTGTTTATAATCAGATTCGGGCATTTACCTTTGATGTTTATCAGCTTCCAACAGTCAATAACAGAGAAATTAAGCGATGTGAGATTACTGAAGAAAGATCCAGAGGAAAAACCGGAATCGTAATCGGACAGGATTCAGAAAAAATGATTGTTTCCACATTGGATTTTGATGTGATATTGTATGTTTCCATTGATGAACCAGTGGTTTAGATTCAGGAATTTGAGAAAAAATGAAGCAAATTAAAGCGAATGATATTTCCCGCCTTTTTTATCGCTATCAAGATGAATTCGAAGAGAAGGCGCTGTCCGTTTTACGCAGCGGACATTATGTCCTTGGGACTGAAGTGACATCATTTGAGCAGGAATTCGCTTCGTTTATGGGATCGGATTACTGTGTTGGATTAGGCAGCGGACTGGATGCCTTATGGCTTTCCTTCCGCATCCTGGGCATCGGAAAAGGTGATGAGGTGCTTGTACCTTCGAACACATATATTGCAAGCGTCATGGGCATCACGATCAACGGAGCAAATCCGGTTTTTGTGGAACCTGATGCGTACTTCACGATGGATCCTGAAAAAATTGAAGAAAAAATCACTGAACGGACAAAGGCTATATTATCCGTTAATTTATATGGGCAATCCTGTCATATGGCCAAGCTGCGTGAGTTCTGTGATCGTCATCATCTCTTTCTGGTGGAGGACAGTGCGCAATCACATGGTGCCAGGTATGACGGTAGATTTACGAATACCTATACGGATATTTCTTGTTTCAGCTTTTACCCGACCAAAAACCTGGGCGGTTTTGGAGAAGGCGGAGCGATTCTTACCAACTGTCCGGAATATGACCGGGCTTTTCGCATCTATCGAAATTATGGCAGTGAAAAACGCTACTTTAATCAGGTCGTTGGAACGAATTCACGCCTGGATGAATTGCAGGCAGGTTTGCTGCGCGTAAAATTGGCTCATCTGAGCGAGACCAATGAAGAACGGCAAAAACTGACGGAGCGGTATTCCCGTGAAATTCATAATCCGATGATTCAGCTACCAAAAGTAAGGCCATTCGCATCTTCCGTCTGGCATCAATATGTAATCCGCTGTGAAAAACGCGACTTATTAAAAGCGTACTTGCAGGACCATGGGATTGACAGTATCATCCATTATCCAATTCCGCCTCATTTATCAGAGGCATACACTTCTCTGGGTTTTCATCGAGGAGATTTGCCGATTGCTGAGCGTTATGCGGATACGGTTTTGTCACTCCCGCTATATAATGGTATGACTGAATCCGAACAGGATGAAGTCATTCAAGTTCTGAACGGTTTTAAGGTGTAACCTTATGGAAAAAGCGAAGCTGATCGAATTGATTCAACATGGCGATGAAAAAGGATACCTTGTTGTGATTGAGGAAAATATTGATGTCCCATTCACGATAAAACGCGTTTTTTATATTTATGGAAGTCAGCGTGATATTCTGAGAGGAAATCATGCCAATCGAAAGAGTGAATTCATGCTGATCAATGTCAGCGGAACATCAAAAGTTCGAGTCGATTACGGCAACTCCACCGAAATATTTGATCTGAATCGTGCACATGTGGGAGTATATATTCCGAAAATGGTCTGGAAAGAAATGTATGATTTTTCTGATGATTCAGTCCTGTTGGTGCTCTGCAGCGAGTTATATGATCCTGAAGAATATATCCGGGATAAAGGTGTTTACTATGCGGAGGTTAATCAGTAAATGAGAAAAATATCCATTATTATTCCGGTTTATTTTAATGAAGAAAACCTTTTCCCGTTATATTCGGATCTGAAAGAAAAAGTTCTGGATCGTCTTGTTCAGTACGATTTCGATTATGAAATTATTTTTGTTGATGATGGTTCCGGGGATCAGTCCTTTCAAAAGATGACAATGCTGGCTGAAAAAGATGAAAAAATTATAAATTTGCGGCTTTCCAGAAATTTTGGATCGCATGCTGCAGTTTTAGCCGGACTTTCTGTATGCAGCGGTTGCTGTGCGACCATGAAGGCAGCAGATTTGCAGGAACCATCCGAAATGATTCTTGCGATGATTGAAAAATATCTCGAAGGAAATAAAGTAGTTCTGGCAGTACGAGAGGGCAGAGAGGATGGTTTTCTTCAGCGGTTCTTTGCCAACACTTATTATTTCCTTGTTCAGAAAATGGCGCTAAAAGAAATGCCCCAAAACGGATTTGACTGCTATTTAATTGACAGAAAAGTCATTGATGTTCTGAATCTGATGGAAGAAAAGAATACGGCTTTAACCGGACAAATTCTTTGGAGCGGGTTCCGAAGAGCAGAAGTTCGTTATACGCGAAAAAAACGCAATATAGGGAAGTCACGTTGGACACTTGGCAAGAAATACAAACTGGTCGTCGATTCATTATTGGGCTTTTCCTATTTTCCAATCCGTTTTATTTCATCCATTGGTGTATTGATGTTTTTTGGCGCATTCATCTGGATGATTTATCTGTTAGTAAACAAACTAAGCGGAAAAATTCCGGTTACGGGATATACAACGCTGGCAATCTTACTTTTAGGTGGATTCGGAATCGTTATGCTTTCGCTTGGCGTACTGGGCGAGTATTTGTGGCGTATGTTTGATGCCGCCCGAAACCGTCCGCCATACATCATTGAAGAAAATTCAAAAAAGAAAGATTTGATTTCGAATTGATTTTGTTGAGCTGTAAAAAACGTTTTTCGACGGCTGCTGATCGTGTAAAAAAAATTGAAAAATTATCGGTTTCTGCGAAAAACATATCAAAATGTAAAAATATTTCCGCTTTGACTTTCGGAGCAAGACTGAAAACAATGAAATTAAGTGAAAAATTATTATTAGGTCGTTGGTTTCCTGTTCTTCTTTTGGTGATTATGATCTGCACCTGGGCTATACAATTACCGCAAGTCGGTTTTTATCTGGATGACTGGGTGAGTCTTTCCGGATATGATCAGGGCGGTTATCAGGCGCTGTTGGATTATTCCATCAATGACAGCCGACCAGTTATTATGGCGTGGGTGCTGTCAATGGATTTTAAGATTGCCGGAACCAGTAAGATTGCCTGGCAAATCTATTCACTCTTTTGGCGTTTTCTGGCTGGTGTGATCAGTTGGGCATTAATACGCCGCATTTGGCCTGAACGCAAAGAAATTGCCGCAATTTCTGCCATCTTATTTTCGATCTTTCCATTTTTTAAACATCAGGCGCTTTGTATCACATACAATCAGATTTGGATGCAGTATCCGGTGATTCTTGGTTCTTTTCTGCTCACCGCGGCAGCGATTCAAACACAGAATATACGAAAGAGGATTCCGCTTCTACTGATTTCTGCCATATTGAGCGCATTTCAACTGCTGGTGACCGAATATTATCTGACGCTTGAAATATTGCGTATAGGTATTATATGGTTCGCGCTTCGTTCCCAAAAATTGGCAGTTAAAAAGCGGATTCAAAAAACGATTCTTTACGAATTGCCATTTTTATTGATCTTTTTCGCATATTTCTTCTATCGTTTCTTTATCATGCCAAAACTGATTCATGACCGGAATGAATTGGAAATATTGCAGCAGACCGATGGTGTGCTTTCCATGCTTGTGTTTGTGATTCAAAGGATTCTACAGTACGGTACTGAATCTGTTTGGGGAATCTGGTACCGCAGTATCAATCCGGCAAATTTTGACCTGACCAAAAAGAATACACAGGCGGCATGTGCGGTTGGTTTGCTGATCACTGCATTGCTTTTCCTGATCTTGTTCCGGATACGAAAGAAGAAACCATTGTTTCCGGATACAACCGATTCCAGAGAGATCTTTGTATTGGGAATCACTGCGGCAGTTCTCGGTTTTCTCCCGGGTATTGCGATTGATAAGACGCCTTCTGCAACATTTTTATACCATGATCGTTTTTTGATTCCCAGTTTTTGGGGTATCTCGCTTTCACTCGCGGCGGCTGCAGCGACTTGCTTGAACGGGAATGTCAAAAAGATTCTGATTCTGGCAGTATTGTGTGGAATCAGCACATTTTTCCAGATTCAAAATTCAGCCAATTACCGATACGCCTGGGAGTCGCAGCAAAAATTTCAATGGCAGTTGAAATGGAGGGTTCCGGATCTCAAAGAAAACACAGCTGTTCTGGGAGATGCAATTATCGCTTCCTATATGGGCGGATGGGCTGATGGAGGCATGGTTTTTGAGATGTATGGCAAGAATACGGGTCATAAGCCGACTGCATACTGGTATTTCAATATGGACGGAAAGGATTTCTGGCAGGAGATCCGTCAAGGGCTGCCGCTTGGATATAAGACAAAAATGTTTGAAACAAGCATGGATTCAAAAGATTCGGTGGTGATCACAAAGCCCGAATGGGATCGGTGCCTATGGCTGCTGGATGAAGCCGATTTGAAAAATCCTTACATTAATCCAAAGATGAAAGAGTTGATTCCTTATCAGAATAAGAGCAGGATTCTCTATGACTCTGATTATCAAATGCCGCCAGAAATATTTGGCTCGGATTTTCGCCATGACTGGTGTTATTACTATCAAAAAGCAGCGCTGGCTGTGGATCTCAACGATTACGAAACTGTTATTCGGTTGCATGAAGAAGCGGTTGAGAACGGATATACTATGCTGAAACCGGTTGAGATGACTCCTTTTATTCGTGCAGCTGCGATGAGCGAAAAGTGGGAACTGGCTGCGCAATGGACAATCGATGCCAGCATTGAGCCGCATATCACCTGGGAATATTTTAAAAATTTATGGGAGATTTTATTCCGCGATACTGTTGATTCTCCGGCACGATCTGCTGCTTTCGAAAGGATCTCTCCTGTAATCCAGCCATGAACTGGATCGTCTCTGTGAATTCCTTTCCTTTCCATGATTTGATCTATTGGAGTTACACAATTTTCAGTTTTAATCGGCCTTTCGAAAAATAAAAATGTGTGTTACAGTTTTTTTGTTCAAAGCATAAAAACAACACTGCAACGTATTCAATTTTGAAATATTCAGCAATTCGAAATATGGGGAGGATTCTTTGTTGTTGTGATGATTTTGCGCTCTGCGCAAAATCATCACAACAACAGGTTTTACCAGATTGATTCGAATAGCAAGTTTATACTCCGAATCGCTGGGTTGGTTGTCAAAAGCAGATGGGTGTGGTATATTTTATTCGGTATTCGTTCGGAAACTAAGAGATTTTTCCGAAAAGAAGGAAGGAGCTACCATAAGTACACAAGATTTTCGTGTTAATGAAACTATCAGAATCCCTGAAGTTCGTGTTATCGATCATAAAGGTGAAAATCTGGGCGTAATTTCAACCCGTGAAGCATTACAAATCGCGCGGGAAGCTGAATTGGATCTCGTTGAAGTCTCTCCAAATGCAAATCCTCCAGTATGTCGTGTAATGGACTTTGGAAAATTTCTTTACGAGAGAACAAAGAAAGAAAAAGAAGCGCGAAAAGCCCAAACAAAAATTGAAATTAAAGAAATTCGTCTTCGGCCAAAGACCAATGAGCATCATCGTGGATTTAAGACACGCGATGCACGCCGCTGGTTGGAAGGCGGGATGAAAGTCCGTGTAACGATTCGTTTTCGCGGCCGTGAAATTTCATATCCGGAGTTGGCGCTCGAAGATTTAAAAGAAATTGCCGAAGAGTTAAGTGATATCGCATCTATTGAACAAGCTCCGGGAATTGAAGGCCGTGTGATGAGCATGCTTCTGATGCCGAATGCGAAGAAAATCGCCAAACGGAAAGCTGCCATCGAATCCGGAGAAATTCAACCTGTTATGGAAGAAGAATCTGATGAATCAGAGGAAGATTTCGATGACGAGGATGATGACGAAGACGAAGCATCCGATTCTGAATCATAAAATTTCTGAAAATTAAAAATAGTGTATAATTAGCCCGCTAATCGAATGGCAGCGATTTTGAGTGCCATTGAATTTTGTTGTAAGGAGTTTCGTTGTGCCACGCAAACAAACAGTAGGTAAATTTAAACTAAAGACCCATAAGGCGACATCAAAACGTTTCCGCATGACAGGGTCCGGCGTTGTAGTTCGGACGAAAGGTGGGAAAAGCCATTTCCGCCGTCGCACCTCTGATCGAACCAAAGCGCTTTTGTCTGAGACAATTGTGGTTGAAGGAAAGAAAATCATTCAACGCATCAAACGTCTTGCTCCATTCATGGAGAAGTAATCGTATTCATTTTTTAGTGCAACTGTCGGGTGTACACAACAAATCACTTTTCGTGGTTGACGCCCGGGGGAAGCAAAGGAGTTATTTATGGCACGTGTAAAAGGTGGTCCTCAGGGACATCGCCGTCACAAAAAATTATTGAAAATGAACGAGGGCTATCATGCCACTCGTCATAAATTGTATCGCCGCGCCAATGAAGCGATGCTGGCAAGTTTGTGGTATGCATATCGCGATCGTCGAACACGGAGACGTGATCTGCGGAAGCTTTGGATTACCAGAATCAATGCTGCAGCTCGCTTGAATGGAATTTCTTACAGCCGCCTGATTTCCGGTCTGAAAAAGAACAATATCAGTTTGAATCGAAAGATGTTGGCTGATGTGGCAGTTCGTGACCTGCAGGCATTCTCCAAAATTGTTGAATTAGCGAAAACTGCGTAAATAAAGCAAAAAAGAGCCTTCTGTAAAAGAAGGCTCTTTTTTTTATGGTTGACTTGAAAACAACAACAGTAAAGCCAGGTTATTTGAACCTCAAAAAATTTCAGAATTCTTCTGTTGCGGTTCGGATCCGCTAAAAAAATCCTCATCCAGTTGTTCGGAAAAGTCAAATCGTTCGGAGTCCAGAAAATCATCATCCAAACCATCCTGTTCGAAATCGGTTTCTTTAAAACAATACGTTTGAAAACGACAGACATGACAATTATTCCGCTGGATCGTCTGCGGATAATCCGTGCGATTCTCATGGCATAATTTTTCTGCCATGTCCTTAAAATAAATCAGATCTTTTTCAAATAATTCGGGTGAATATGGAAGGTGAATCGGATTTGATGGAAATCGGGCATACCAATATATCATCTCAATTTGATCCGGTGTGATACTTCCGCAATAATTCTTGTAATTCTCATGATTTAACATCGATAAGAAACAATAAAGCCGCGTCTGCGGTGATTTCACCAGGACATTCGGATCCCCGATATTCCTGGATGTTTTCCAATCATATATTTGGATCTTACCGGGCAGGAATGCAGCAGCATCGATATAACCAATCCAGAGTATCTCCTTATAGATTGCAGAGAGTTCAACTTCGGAGAAAATTTTGGCGTTTTCAGGAAGCGGATTATATTTTTTGAAATTTTTCAGCCACAAATTCAATTCCGTTTCATACACTTGCGAGACAAGTTCTTTATAACTGACTCCCTGAATCAAGCGGTTGAGAAACAGGTGAAATGCCTTGCCCTGGCGGTTGCTCTCTTCGATTTTTTGGAATGATGGTGACAAAGGTTCCGGCCAGGTTATTTTTTGTATGTGAGAAAGAAAGTATCGCCGTGGACAAAGCATGTAATCCTGAATCTGTGTCTGACTGAATTGTTTCATGAACGGGCCTCATTTTGTTTTTTCCTCAGCGTGACTGTTGCGATCGCCTCTGATTGTTTCCCAAACCTTCCGGTATTCCAGGAAACATGCAATCCCTTTTTGGCACGTGTGATGCCGACAAAAAGCAGCCTTAATCGTTCGGATGCAGCATTATTGTATGCTTTCTGGCTGCCCTCACCTTCAATATATACAAGTCTTTGTTCCGGAAAACTGATCGTTTCCAGTTGCTGGAGTGCTTCAGCCTGCAAATCCAGGTTGTTGCGGATATAAAAAGGCCGAGCAGTCTTTTTTCTTTGATTCCCTGAATTTTTCAGTAAATCCAATGTTCCGGATGGAAAATCGTAATTATTACAGCTGGTTAAAAAAACCTGATCCCATTCCAGCCCTTTGGCGCCATGATACGTGATGACAATGATTTTTCCCCGATACAATTCCGGATCAAATTGTGAATCTTTACTTTGCAATCCAGGATGCAAAGAAGAATTAGCAGCCGTCTCCCGCAGTTTTTCAGCCAATGCGTTCAGTCGCAACGAGGGATCGGTCCGCACCATTTGAGCCAGTATTCGACCAAATTGATTAGAAATCGACAAATCATCCGAAGAAGTGAAAAGATCCTGAGCAATCAGCAAAATTAATTGATCAATTTTAAGAAATCGGGCATCCAGCCAGCGTTTTAATAAGAAGCGAAAAGAGAAAAAGGTTTGCATGACAATCTCCGGATCATTCCAGCCGGATAATTCGCTTCTGAATTTTTCCTCCGAGAGTGGAAATAAGAAATCCTCCACATTTTGAATGGACAACAATCGGTCTCTGGCAATCTTACAATGATCTGGACTCAGGTAGAAATCATTCTCCGCATGATGATGAAAGAGCATTTCAAATAAGTCAAGCCAGATTTTCTGATTCAGAGGTCTTGAAAGCCAGGTTAATATTTTTGCCAGGTAATCCGCAGTGTTTCTCGTTTTTCGGTTGCTTTTAAGAATTTCGATGACATCGACCGGATATTTCTCAAGCTCTGAAACAAACTGAGTGCCAAAATCATTGCTGGGAGTCAGGATGGCTAATGTCTCTTCCGGATGCTTTTGGATGTGTTCATAAGCCAGTTTACTGATCTTTTCTACTTCTTCAGCAGGCTCGTAATTTCTGGGATCATAGAAAATCCGATTGGGATCATCCGGGGGATTATGCTGCGGATCATCTTTGGGTGTAGTTTTGATATAAGGTTCAACCAAAGCGGTCCGGCAGGGGCTGGATGGATGAAATTGACTGGTCCATTGGATTAATCGATTGGCTTGTCTTAGAACACTCACACTGGATCTGCCTGAATTGAACAAATCAACCGTCTTTTGTGCCTCTTTTAAAAAGTTTTTTAGATATTTGGGATCAGCGGTTGTGAAAGTTTCGTTGATCGCCTGATTCGGATCGCCCACGCGAACCCAATTGACATGTTTCCGGGTCATCAAACGCAGAATTTCCTCCTGGATCAACGAACTGTCCTGCGCTTCATCTTCCAGAATGATCGGCCAGCGGTCCTGCAAAAAATCTAAATATGCAGGATCATTCTGTAGGATGTCAAAGGCATGGTACATCAAATCGGCATAATCGAGAGCCGGGTAGGCCTTTAACATGGATTGATATGATTCATAAATATCGCAAATGGCTGCCAAAATTCGAAAGGATCCGGAAACGCCATCAGAAGGAATCGCCTGGCGGATTTTTTCCGGAAGCAGCATATAATCTTTTGCCTGAGAAATCACATTTTTGGATATGTTGATGATATCCTGCCGCCATTTATCCGTATAGTATTTCTCTTTTTGATTTTTTGAAATTGTCGGATCAACAAAAGCCTCAAAAGTTGAGTGAGAATCTTTGTCCAGCCACAAATCTACAGCCCGAATTAACAGCGTTTCACAGGCAATTTCATCCAAAATGACAAAATCCGGATCAATTCCAAAACTTTCTGCTCTGCCTCGGATAATGTCCACTGCCATTCCATGGAGCGTGCGAACACGGTATCCGATTCCTGGTACCATCCCGTTTTCACTGAGAAAACCGGCAATTCTGGATGCAAAATTCGCTACGGCTGAATTTGAAAAAGTTACGATTAAAACTTCCTGTTCGAATTTTTCCAGTTCGGATCGTTGATGAAGTTTTAAAGTATTCTTTTCAACCAGTTTGGCAGCGAGGGCGGACAGCGTATGCGTTTTCCCGCTTCCGGGAACCGCAGAAATACCCATGGTTCCGCCTGAATATTTTAGGATTTCAGCCTGCGTCGGGCGCGGAGTGAACGTCATCTTCCATCCTCTTCCATAATAAATTGATTGGAATCGTCACCCTGAATTTCCTCTTCCGTTTTTTCTTTGAAGCTCCAATCTGTGTCATTGATTCCCGGATAGAATTCGTCTGAAGTCATTCCTTGTATGAGATTTCCTGTAAAGTATTCCGTAGCGCCTTTGTTTCTTCCAAAACGGTACGCAAGGTCTGCAAATAAATACAAGAGCCGTGATTTTTGATCTTGTCCGGATTCGGATAATTCGCTCGCATAGACCCGAACCTGTTTTCTGCAGCGGGAAAGCAATGCAAGAATTTGGCGAATCATACTCTCATTGTTGGTTTCATATTCTTTCTGGATATCCCACTGGTCACCATCCTGCCAGGATTTTGACAGGACCATATCATTGGTAATTTGTCCGTAGATGCGTTCCCACCAGCGCGGACTGCCTGCATTGAGCCAGATTTGGTAAGATACAGGACGATTCATTACTGCATAAGCGGATGCCAGTGAAATCAGAACGGAGTTCTCCGGCTGCAGGAACCAGTCTTCATAATATTGCGCTGCAATCATTCCTTCATGGACAAGGCGGAAGTAGTCTTTCCAACTGAGTAGATCGGCATCTACTTGTTCTAAAATTGTCCTGAATTTCTTTAGTGATTCGATTACCTTCTTAATTCCCAGATTCAATTCTTCGGAGCGGTCACTACTGGCAGCAAAACCTTTTTTTGTCAGAATCGTATGAAAAAAGCGCGAAAGGGATATATCCGGTGTTTCTTCAATTCTTTTGTTCGTCAGAATCCATTGACGAAACGTGTCAAACAGGAGACCGATCGATGCTGGTATTCGTTTCTGTGAATCGGATGGAATTTGTGAATAAGGTTTGATTTCATAATCCACAGCTTCCTGAACATCGTTAACGATTTCTTTAAATGCTCTGGCGACCAGTACATGGCCGCGGATGGGATCCAGTTCTGGAATAATGGTTTGCAGCATCTGCACGATATCAAGCAGACGAGGATGGATTCCCCATTCAGGATGGATCAAAGCAATCACAGTCAAAATGCTCTTTGATGCATTTTCACCGATCAACGGCCTGGATGGGCGATAAATGAAACAGGGAATGTTCTGAATGCGCAGTTCGCGTTCCATGGAGGTATAAAGGACATCGGAAACCAGCGGTGCGATAATCACAATATCGGAAGGCAGGACATTTTGCCGATGAATTAAATCCGCAACATCGGCAGCGGCTTGTTTGATCATGGCAGGATATTGATGGTAAGGATGGAAAGTATACGCAGTTTTCGGATCCCCAGGAAGCTCTTTTTGCGCGATGAATGGATTTTCAACACACATTGCCATGGATTGAATGGAATCCGAACAAATCAGGGTTTCTTCGAACACGATTTGTCGGTCGCACATTGTTTTCAGTTCTGCTGCAGAGGAAGGATCGCCTCCTAAAAAAGACCGAAATCCGCCCAGATGATCCGTGATAATGAGGGCTGACTGGCAATGTGTTAAAAGAACGCGCGCAAAATGGTGTGCTGCAGGTGTATCCTCTTCGACATTGTCATAAATGAAATGATGATAGGAATCTTCCAGCCATTTTTGATATCGTTTTAGCGGAAGCAAGTACTGTTGAAACACCTCTACCTGAATGGAGTAGTCCAACAAGTTGTGTTGATAACAGATTTTTTTGAAAAGCTCACCACATTCCTGCGTCTGATCAAAAATCTGAAGGAGGCTTTTTTCTCCGGTCCAGCTTTTTTTCATACGTTCTGCATAATCTTGAAACGGGAACTCTGCGGCGGCAGCTTTATGCATACTGATCATGATTTGGTTATAGATCCGGCTGGATGGAACTTTAAGCGCATTGAAAAAGCCCTGTTCGAGTTTGGATTCAATCAAACGAGCCATTAAAATTTGCGCAGTTTCAATGGTTAAAAAATAAGGCGGTTTTTCCGGAGAAGCAAATCCGGCTTTTTCTGAAATAATTGGCCAAAAAAGCTGTAGACTGCGCTGAATGAAACCATTATAGGTTTGAATCTGCGGTTTAACTCCCCGGGATGAGAATGCTTCCTGATATGGCTTCGCAAGCGTCCGATTTGGAATGAACGTCAATATTTCCGAACCCAGAGCAACATTTTCAAGGATGCGGCTTAATCTTGCGATGGCTGCTGTCGTCTTTCCACAGCCAAATTTTCCTTCTGCATAGATTTTTTGATTCAGTGGCAGATTGACTAATTCTTCTTGAATGGTGGTTAATTGGATCATCGACATCTCTGTAAAGAAATTCCTGATTTGCCTGTTGAAAACGCTTCAGGGTTACAGAAATTTTTTCAATTCAGTATACCGCGATCTATCTCCCGATACAAATAATCCTCACTATGATTCAGCAATTCGAAACATGGGGAGAATTATTTATTGTTGGTGTGTTTTTGCACTTCGCGCAAAAACACACCAACAATAAGTTTTCTCTTTTTTTCCAAAAGATTTTCCAAAATTTGAATTACTGCACTATGATCAACGATTCGTAGAGAAAAGCTGATAGGATGCAACCATTTGAAATATTGCCCATACTTCGAATGTTCAGTCCTGATTTGAATTAATGCTATCCCTGCGCGATTTCTGCCAAACAAAGCTTATGTATTAAGGAACAAATCCCCTTTGAAATCGTATAACTGGTAATAGTATTTTGAAATCGTGAGGAAATAAATCCCACGAGACGAATTATGGGAATGAGTCTTAGATGTTATGATATTTTGCACATTATACAAAGGAATATAACAACAAGTTTCCTCGATGGATTTGAAAAGCAAATCTATCTTTTATATTACGGGGGAAAAGACATCATTTATTCTATCGATTTTCGGGTACGATTAACTCAAAAGTTAATCATTACTTTAAAATTCTGAACTATGATTAGTCCTCCTCCTATTTTTGAATCGCTGGAGGTTTATCCAGATGAACAAACTGGTGGTAAATGGTCAAAAAAAATTCAGCAAAGTCCCATATTATTACGGGATTGTAAAAAAAATCATTCGGATTTTATTTGTTTTCATTGGCTTGTAGTTAGGTAGAATAGAATTATAAAACTATTTTTTTGAGAAGGACGGCAACAATGTATTCCATGATTCATTCAAGAAAAAAGATTTACCTTGTTTTATTGCTTATCGTGCTTTTTTTCAGCGTGTATATTCCCGGATCAGGATTTTATCAGGATAGTGCTCCTGCATATGTCGGGATGAATGAAAATGATCTGAATACATTACGTTTGATTTACAACCAGATGACTCCGGAGGGAATGAATCAATCCGGCTGGTTTCAGGCGAACGATCAGCCCTGTACCTGGAACGGTATCACCTGTGACGGGAATGGATCTGTCACAAGGCTTGATTATGATTCAGTAGATTTTTTCTGTTTTATACCCAATGAGATAACAAATTTGACAAACTTGCAGGAGCTGCGTCTAAGAAATCTGGAATTACGGGGCGTTATTCCTTCTGGATTGCTGAGCATGCCGAATCTGCGTTCCATTGAATTATCAGGTAACTTGTTGAGTGGTAACATCCCGCAGGTTAATTCTCCAACCCCATTACAGACCTTGATTCTTGAGGATAACCGCTGGACAGATGCCAAACAACAAAATTTGAACAATCGACCCAATTTATCGATTTGTTCCAATGTGGTTTCCTATCCGGAAGGTACTGATACAGAGCCTGGCCTGGATGGATCAATTCCGGGATCGTTGGGCAATCTTCAAAATTTGCAAAAACTTGATCTTTCCGGGAATAATTTACAGGGTGATATCCCTGGTGAACTTGAGTATTTGTACAATCTTCAATCCATTGATCTAAGTGATAATAATACTCAGAATCCGCTCAGAATCAACAATCCGACACTGGCACAACGGTTTTCTTCTCTGCCCGAAAATAATCTTTCCGGAGTAATGATGCCTCAGGCTACCGAAACACCGGATTATGCGCAAACGGAAGCCGTTGCTATCGCCTATCAGCAGACAGCGGATGCTGCCGCAGCTATCGCCTATCAGCAGACTTTGGATGCTGCCGCAGCTATCGCCTATCAGCAGACAGCGGATGCTGCAGCAGCTATCGCCTATCAGCAGACAGCGGATGCTGCCGCAGCAATCGCCTATCAGCAGACAGCCGATGCTGCCGCAGCTATCGCCTATCAGCAAACAGCCGATGCTGCCGCAGCCATCGCTTATCAGCAGACTTCGGATGCCGCAGCAGCTATCGCCTATCAGCAGACAGCGGATGCTGCCGCAGCCATTGCCTATCAGCAGACTTCGGATGCCGCAGCAGCTATCGCCTATCAGCAAACAGCCGATGCTGCCGCAGCATTAAACAAAGCGGTTGATGAAGACCTGGCAGTTTTATATGAAATTTTTGGCAAAATGACTCCTTTTGGACAATCAGATTCGGGATGGTTTATGTCTGAATCTTCCTGCGAATGGAAAGGAATTACCTGCGAAAACCATCGGGTGACCGAATTGAAATTCGACTCCGTTGATTATTTTTGTTTTATTCCGGATGAGATAACCAATTTAAACGAATTGAGAGTTCTCTCGTTTACGAATATGGGTTTACGCGGGATCATTCCTTCCGGAATCATTTCGCTAAAGAATCTGACTATTTTAAATCTTTCTGGTAACATCCTTTCCGGAACGCTGCCTGAAATTGATCTCTCTCTATCCGGCAAACTACCATTGCACACGATGATTATTGAGAATAATCAACTGACCGCTGAAAAACAGTCAGACCTTGAAAATCGTCCAAACTTACAGATTTGTCAATCGGCTGTTCAGTATCCTGATCAAAGGAGGGCGGTTACCGGAACAACGCTGAGTGGTGGTATACCATCCTCTTATTCCGTTTTCTCAAATTTGCAGAAGCTCGACTTGTCAGGCAACTTATTAGAAGGAGAAGTACCCTCTTCACTTGGTGGCTTATCTCAATTGTCTGCCATTGATCTTAGCAATAACAATACGGAAAATCCTTTAACAATCAGCGATATGAATTTTGCGCAAATGTTAGCCAGTCTGCCTCAAAGCGATCTATCCGGTGTAATGATTCTTCAGCCGACTGAAGAGATAACAGAAACCACGGTTGCAGTGTCTTCTGAAACACCAGTTCCGCCGACAGAGATTCCTGCTGATACATCAGTTCCTCCGACAGAGATACCAACCAATACATCGGTGCCTCCTACTGCAATCCCTTCGAATACAGCAATACCGGTTATCACGAATACTCCGATTCCACCAACTGCGGTACCGACTAACACCACAATACCGCCCACAGCGATTCCTACCAATACTCCCATCCCACCAACGGCAGTACCTTCGAACACTGCTGTTCCACCCACTACGGTTCCGACAGTGGTACCTACCAATACACCACAACCGACAATTGCTGTGATCATCATTGTCATGACCTCTACACCGCAACCTACACAGCCGCAGCCTACTATTATTGGATCACCCACTCCGGTTCGCTGGATTACAGCAACGCAAGTTCCCTGGAAAAAACCCACGCCGTATTATTGGCCATATCGAACAGCAACCTCAGTTCCGTACAATCCGCCTGTCTGGTATTATCCGACCTCCAGTGGAAGAGTCACATACCCGATTGCGACGGCATATGTGCCTCCGTTAATTAATACTCCAACACCTACGGTAAATCCTGCGACGAAATTTGCATTCAATTACGTCACCGAAAAAATGACATCCGAAAAAATTCCGATGACATGGAAATTTACAGGGATGAAGGAATATATGATCAACTATCTGACAGCTTCAAAGAGCTTGTATCCGGGATTTGCTATGGAGTGGACTCCTGCAACAAAACTGTGCAACGCTTCAGACTGCAATTATGATATTGTGAAAATACCTGATTCCTTACTCAAAAACGGTATGTTCTACATTCAATTGCAAGCAAAGGATTATGCAGGAAAAATTTATCAAAGTGACCCGATCGGCTTCCAAATATCAGGAAGTTTTACTCCTACGCCTGTACCAACTGAAAAACCGGCTGAAAAACCCTCTATCGGGTCATTTTTCTCACGGCTGTTTCGATTTATTTTTTGGCCTTTGATTAAGTTGTTCCAGGGTGGTTCCTGAAATGGATCTATTTGTATATTTGTCAAAATTCCTGCCGCAGCTGGTTTATCCGGCAGGAATTATCTTTTTGATCCTGTTGGCTGCCATTCTGTTGATCCGCCACAAGAAATTATTGAAAATACTGCTGATTAGCGCCCTGCTTATTTTATGGATCACCGGAAATCCATACCCTTCTGCTTTTTTAATCAGGAGCCTGGAAAAGACATATCCACCATTTCAAGGGGATGAGATTGCAGATGTAATTGTGGTATTGGGCGGAGGAACCGAGACAAAAAGTTACCCTCGTCAGATTACAGAGATTTCCGGTGCTGGCGATCGGATTCTATATGCTTCAGATCTTTTTTTACAAGGATTTGGAAAATATCTTCTGACAGGCGGCAGTTATATCCATTGGATCAATCAAACACAAAGTTCTCCTGCTTCAGAAATGGCTGAGGTTGCTCAAAAATTAGGCGTTCCAAAAGATAAAATTATCCTGCAGAATACTTCGCTCAATACACGAGAAGAAGCTGTGAATGATGCAGAAATCTTGAAGAGAATGAATGTTGATAAGATCATTCTGGTTACTTCAGCAACACATATGCGCCGTGCTGTCGGATTGTTCGAAGCGCAAGGGCTTGAAGTGATTCCAGCTCCGACCGATTACAGTTATTCCGATGAAGAATGGAATACACTGACTTCATTTTCCTGGTCTCGTCTGTATACCAGTCTGATCCCCCAATCTTCCAATATGAGTTCTCTGGAGACTGCATTGAAGGAATATATCGGCATTGCAGTTTATCGGATAAGAGGTTGGATGGAATAACTGGTTCAATTTGAGATCGGAATGCTAAAAAAATATCTGATTTATTTATAGACCGGATTTCTTGTTCAAAACAAGAAATCCGGTCTTTTTTTTGTGAATTAGTCCTCTGATATGATCAAATCGACAAACTTAAGCGGCGCATTCGATTTCAATTCAACAAGTCCCTGATTGCTTAAATGGAGCTCTTCAATCACAATCAGCCCAAGGAGACTGAGTGTCATTTCTATCGATGGATAAGGGCAACCTGCTTTTTTCAATGCCAGTTCAACGGCATTGATCTTTTTTGCGACGACCTCTATGGGCTCCATGGACATCAATCCGGCAAATGGCAATTCGATGATCGCGTCCAGAATACCGTTGACAACCACCGCGATTCCCCCGCCAGCCTGGATCACTTCATTGGCTGCCAGCGCCATGGCTTCATCGCTGGTTCCGACTACTAACAGATTATGACAGTCGTGCGAAACTGTGGATGCATAAGCGCAGTTCGAATTGAATTTCGTTCCGGCGACAAAGCCACATCCGCGAGATCCTTTCAACTCACCTTTGGGCTGATGCCGATAGAAAACGAAGGCTTTTGCCAGATCTCGCGAGCTGTCAGCCAACAAATTCCCGTTGACAGGACGCATCCGTTTCATTTTCTCGATCGTATGAACCATCCCTGGAACGATTTCGATCGCTCTGATTTTGACAGGATTTTCAGTTCCGGCCGGAATCTCGAAATCCTGTGGGGATAATGGGTCCATGTACATCGTTTTGGTTGCAATTTCCGGATAAGTAAATGACTCAAAATCGACCGTAAGAATGCCATTTTTTGCGACCAGCACGCCATCGCTGTATACTTCATCGATGACAAGATCTGTTAAATTACTGACGATCAGGATGTCAGCCGCACGTCCGGGTGCGATAGAACCAATCCAGCGCGATTTTTCCAGAAGCTGGGCAGGGTTGAGTGTTGCCATTTGGATTGCTGTTACCGGTGGCACTCCATTTTGAATCGCGGTACGGATGGCACGATCCATTTGCCCTTCTTCGACGATGGTTGAAGCGTTCACATCATCTGTGCAGATCGTCAGGAATCTGGAGTCAATAGCCGGATTATCCGTGTAGGCTTTGATCGTGTTTGGCAAATCCAGCCAGGCTGAACCATAGCGTAACTGACTGTAAAATCCCAATTCTGCCCGACGGAGGACTGAGTCTGCCGTGGTGACTTCATGGCAGCAATTAATTCCTGTTGCAGCGAAGGCGTTTAATCCCTGATCAAGTTCCAAACTGGAATAGTGGCCTGTGAGAATCATACCGGCATCATGCGATGCTTTGATGATGGAATGAACATGTTCATCGCCATGAATGACTCCCACAAAATTCATTTGTTCTCCCTGGAGCTGTGCCCAACCTTCTTGATAGGCTTTGGTAACATCCGCAGCATTTATTTCGGCTCCAGTATTTTCAAATCCAGGAACAGCCGGAACGCAAACCGGCATGGCCAGTAAAAACTTGATGGGCAAACCCTGTGCAGATTGATGAAACAATTCAACTGCTTTTAATCCAAGAACATTGGTAATTTCATGGTTATCAGGACAGATCGTTGTTGTTCCTCTTGGAAGAATCCCTTTGACAAAATGGCGGGGATCGGTCATTGAACTTTCGATGTGGACATGGCTGTCAATAAAACCAGGCACCAGATAACGCCCGTTTGCATCCACAATTTTAGTATGATCGTCTGTTTTGATTTTTCCTTCCGATTCCTGACCGACATAGACGATAAAACCGTGTTTGACAGCAATATCGATATTTTTTTGGATACATCCAATATTGACATTGATTAAATTCCCCTTGCGGATGATCAGATCCGCTGGCAGGCTGCCCATGGCAGCAGCCGCAAGGTCACGGGTTATGTCGGCAAGTTTTTTCGGTTTGTGATAATAATTTGTCATCTGTTATTCCTCCTGCCTGTTATTGATTTATCCGACCAGACATTTTGTCCGAAAAAGTTATGAAAAAAAGGCATGGATCGTTTTATTCAATCCATGCCTGACGTCAGCGATCTTCCCGGAAATAGGGAAGCCCAAGCGCATTGGGCGGTTGATTATCCGGTTTATGCTGGTAAGCAACGACAATCAGCACTAGAACAGTCACGATATAAGGAAGCATTTTGAAAATTTCCTGTGAACTGCGTGTCAGTCCCGGGATATAGAAATAAGCCCATGAGAGCATTCCAAACAGGTAAGATCCCCAGATCGCGCGAGGTGCTTTCCAGGAGGCAAAAATGACCAGCGCCACCGCGAGCCAACCCAGCCCTTCGACTGAGCCATCGCTGTCCCAGGTGCCTTTCATATAATCCATCACATAATAGAGACCACCGAGGCCTGAAATCGCAGCGCCGACGCACGTTGAAATGTACTTGTACTTTGTGACGTTAATTCCCGCAGCGTCCGCGGTCGCTGGATTTTCACCGACCGAGCGCAGATTTAACCCGACTGTAGAGCGAGTCAAAAACCAGCTGATCGCGAAAGCCAGGAAAATTGCGAGATAGACCAAAAATCCGTAAGACAGGAAAAGATGACCGAATGGTCCTAAACTTTGATAGGAGGGGATTTTGGTTCGGAACGCCGCGCTGGTTGCCAGCACGTTGATTTGACCGACGCCACCTGCCAGTTTGTTGAGGGAGCCGCCATAAAAATTGGCGAATCCACCAGCAAAAATATTGAATGCAAGCCCCATCACATTTTGGTTGCAGCGCAGTGTGATGGTCATAAAGCTGAACAAAAGCCCCCCCAGCATGGAGGCGATGATTGCGCAGACGAGCGCGATCAGGATACAGACAATCGGGATCGGATTTTCGGCATATCGTTCATAATAGAAAACACCGATCAGACTGGCTATACTTCCGAGATACATAATGCCTGGAACACCGAGGTTCAGGTTACCCGATTTTTCGGTCAGGATTTCTCCAACCGCACCGAAAAGAATGACGGTCCCAAAAACGATAGATGCCTGAAATAATGAGATGAATTGGTTCATTGGGATTTATCCTTTGCATAGCGCTGGCGTAATCTGACTTTGAAGTTGATAAAGAATTCACTTCCCAAAATGAAAAACAGGATGATACCGATAATCATGTTTGAGACATAATCTGAAAGCTGATAACGGGAAGCGATTTCCATTGCGCCTTTTTCGAGAAAAACCAGCAGCGCTGAGAATAAAACCATCACAAACGAATTGAATTTTGCCATCCAGGCGACGATGATGGTCGTAAAGCCACGACCGCCGGCGGTGCTGACTGAGATCGTGTGTCCGGCTCCGGCGACCGCCAAAAATCCGGCGATTCCACAGATTGCCCCGGAGATGATCATTGTTCGGATGATGACCCGTTTGACATCAATGCCGCAGTATTTGGCGGTGTTTTCGCTGTCACCAACGACGGAAATCTCAAAACCCTGTTTGGTGTAATTCAGATAAATATAAATAAAGACCACCAGCACCAGGACTATGATGACGTTCAGGCCGTACATCTGTCCGAATATCGGCGGGAACCACCCAAATTTATCGCGGGAGTTGATGACTCCGACTGTGTTCGAACCGTAAGGATTTTCCCAGAGCGCCACAAAGTAAGAGGTCAGCTGGATCGCGATGTAATTCATCATCAGCGTGAACAGCGTTTCATTTGTTCCGTATTTGGCTTTGAAATAACCGGGAATGAACCCCCAGATAGCGCCCGCCAACATGCTGCAGACAAACATGATCGGCAGCACTGCAGTTGAAGACATCTTCCCTCTGAGATAAATCATGCAGGCAGCTGAGGCGATACCGCCAACGAGCACCTGACCCTCGGCACCGATATTCCAAAAACGCATTTTGAATGCCGGTGCAAGCCCCAACCCGATGCAGAGGAGCATCATGGTGTCTCGAATGGTGACCCACATGCGCTTGTTGGTACCAAAAGCGCCCTGGAACATCGTTCCATAAACTTTCAGCGGGTTTAGTTTGATGATTGAATAAATGATGAACGCGCAGACGACCAAAGCCAGCAGCAACGCGCCGATTCGGATTGCCCACGCTTTATGAAGCGGGACAAAACCGCTCTTGGAGATGCGAAACAGAGGTTCCTTCTTTTTATGTTTCATCATGCTGTTTCCTCCTTGAAATGCGTCATTAAAAGACCAACTTCTTCTTTCTTCGCTGTCCGGCCGTCGACGATCCCGCTGACGCGTCCGCTACATAACACCAGAATGCGGTCACAAAGCTCAAGCAGAACGTCCAGGTCTTCACCGACATAAATCACGGCTGTACCCTTTTCCTTTTGCTCGTTCAGCAACCGATAGATTGTGTAGGAAGTGTTGATGTCGAGCCCGCGCACTGCGTAAGCCGTCATCAGCAGATAAGGATCGGACGCGATTTCCCGGCCGACCAGAATCTTCTGGACGTTCCCACCGGAGAGCCGACGGATAGGCGTCCGCAATCCCGGAGTCACGACTTCAAGATCACGGATGATTTCGATCGCCTGTTGCCGTGGTTTTTTTTGGTTAGTAAAGGGTGATTTGCCCTGATCATAGCATTTGAGCATCATGTTGTCAGGAATGTTCATGTTCCCAACCAGACCCATCCCGAGCCGGTCTTCAGGCACAAAGGCCAGATGAACTCCTTTGTGCTTGATGTCGATCGGCGACTGACCGGCAAGGTCTTCTCCCTCTTCTTTGTTCCCACGGGGATAGAACATGATGCTACTGCCTGGTTCCAGCTTGTGCAATCCGGCGATCGATTCGAGCAATTCTTTCTGTCCGCAGCCTGAAATACCGGCGATGCCGAGGATTTCACCGGTGTAAGCCGTGAAAGAAACATTTTCAAGCTTGCTCACGCCGTTGATGTCTTTGACGCCCAAGTTCTTTACAACCAGGCTTTCCTTCGGATCGATCGGATCCGGTCGATCGATGTTGAGCGTAACTGAACGACCCACCATCATGTTGGTCAGTTTCTGCGGATCTGTTTCGCTTGTGGGGACATCGCCGATGTATTCACCTTTGCGTAGAACGGCAACCCGATCTGAAATTTCCATCACTTCGTGCAATTTGTGCGTGATGATGACAATTGATTTCCCATCCGCTTTCATGTTACGCATGACGACGAAAAGCTTGTCAGTTTCCTGAGGGGTCAGCACTGCAGTCGGTTCGTCCAGAATCAGAATGTCAGCGCCACGATAAAGAACCTTGACGATTTCGAGTGTCTGCTTTTCGGAAACGGACATATCGTAAACTTTTTTATCCGGATCAACGACGAATCCATAACGCTCACAGATTTTTTTAACCTGTTCACGGACGTTTTTTAAATTGATCAGGCGGGACTCATTCAACCCCAGGATGATGTTTTCTGCAGCAGTCAGCACTTCCACCAATTTAAAATGCTGGTGGATCATGCCGATGTGCAAATTATAAGCATCGTGCGGGTCTTTGATCGTAATCCGTTCACCGTTGACATAGATGGCGCCGCTGTCCTGCATGTAAATTCCTGACAGCATGTTCATTAACGTGGTCTTGCCGCTGCCGTTTTCACCAAGGAGAGCCAAAATTTCTCCGAACCGAATTTCTAAATTAATTTTGTTGTTGGCGACCACATCAGCGAATCGTTTGGTGATATCGACCATTCGAATTGCTACATTCTGTTCCAAGTAGGGTTCCTTTCTCATGACAGGGCAATAACGCTGCTCTGCCTTGAATAAAATCCTGAAAAACAGTATAAATTATTTGTTTTTTAACAGAGGTGTAACTCGTATTAATTACGGGTTACACCTCTGTTAAAAAATATTGACTGGAAGTGAAAACCGAATCAGCAGATATCTCATTGAATCGTCTGGAAAATTCTGTTGTTTTTTTTCAATCCCATACAGCTCAGATCGTTTTGATTAAGAGAAGCGACTGATATCAGTCGCTTCTCTTTTTTAGTGATTATTCGTTTGTGAGTTCAGTGATGCCGTCAATTCGCAGCGAGAAGTAAGGAGCGCTGATGAGTTTGGATTCAACGAAGATTCCATCTTCAATCGCTTCGCCGGTGTCTCCAACCCAGTCGCCATCGGTGTCGAGGGCCAGAAAAGTGGTGATTTTTTCGCCTTTGACGGTGTAATTGGCGGTGTCAAAGACATTCAGGCTGCCATCAATGATGCCAGCGATGGCGGAATCAACCGCTTCCTGAGTCCCTTCAGCAACTTCCGGACCAAGCGGAGCGATCTGAACGGCGTCATTTGCGTATCCCACTGAATAGTCCTTCGGGATTGCTTCGCCCTTCATCGCTTTTTCGATTGTCGGTGTGTAGAGCGCGGCCCAGCGGTTCTGGGCGCTGGTCAGAGCTGCGGTCGGAGCAACAGCGAGCATGCTGATATTATAACCAACGCTGTAAACAATTTTGCCGCTGTCTTTGGCTGCCTGAATGGCTGACGGGGCGCCGGTGGAGTCAGCGTGCTGACCAATGATGACGCAACCTCTGGAGATCAAAGCATTAGCTGCTTCGCCTTCAGCTTTCGGATCGTACCATGAGTTCGTATATTGGACGTCCATGTGAGCGTCCGGAACGATTGAGCGTATGCCGAGGAAGAAGGCAGTGTAACCACTGACCACTTCGGCGTACGGGTAAGCGCCAACATAACCGACATACGGATCGGTGACTTTTCCGGAATCAAGCAGTTCCTTCAGCTTCATTCCAGCGACAATTCCGGAAACGTAGCGGGATTCGTAAGTGTGAGGGAAGAAGTTCGCGACATTTTCCATCGGTTCTTTCCAGGCGGTATCACCAGTTGCAGCCAGGAAGATCACGTCCGGATATTCTGCCGCTGCCTGCATCATATAAGATTGATGTCCATATGAATCTGAGATGATCAGGTCGCAGCCCTGCTCGGCAAGGTCGACTGCATTGTCGTAACATGCTTCAGTTTCTGGGATATTGTATTTGAAGATGATCTGATCATCTGTCAGGCCTAATTTTTCCTGAGCGCCTTTGACGCCATCAATGTGCGCCATATCATAGCCTGAGTTTTCATCATGGACAAGGATAACGCCCAGTTTGAAGTCTTCAGCTGCAGCTTCAGCGTTGACCGCAACAACGGTCAAAGCGAAAACAAGAACAAACAGTACTGTAAAAAGCTTCTTCATAATAATGATTCTCCTCTTGTGTTTTTTATCACTCAGTCATAAAGCTGAGAAGATCTTAGAACTAACTTGTATAGATAAATCATCAACATAATTCATTTTATAAGATCAGATTATCGAAAGATGATCTGCTGTTCAACAAAAAAAGTCATTCCGGAGATTATTTTGGCACAGTATTTTTGGGCCTCCTTTTTCGAAACAGCGTTTTTCCAGTGTTTGACAGAGACAGAAAATTAGTTTCGTGCGTTAATTATATGGAATGAAACGAAAAAATGCAATAAAATGTCAGACAACAGAAATATTTAGTGCAATTTATCTTGTTTTAAATATGTAGTTTATTACAATTTTTCATTTTCAGTCGTAAAAAACGCTATTTAACTTGTACGAACAACCATTACTTATTTAATAATTATTATACTCCTGCTGATAAGAATTTCCCTGATAAAATAATCAAAATGGAAAAACAAAATTTCACCGAATCAAACTTTTCTTCATCATCGCTCGAAATAGATTTAAAAGCAATTCGACAGAATTGCCATTATTGCATCGAGGCAACTGGTGTGCCGGTGATGGCAGTTGTCAAGGCAAATGCATATGGATATGGCGCTGTGGAAGTTGCACATGCAGCTGAAGAATCTGGAATAGATTCTTTTGCTGTGGCACGTGTGCAGGAAGGTCTTATACTGCTGGAAAACGGAATTAAGAAAGATATTCTGGTTTTTAACGCCTTCACTCGAGATGAAATTGACATAGCTGTTAAAAATCGTTTCATACTATCTTTCAATCATACCGAAATGCTGTCGAAGTTTGAACACTCCTCGCGAAAATTTCATATTCCTGCCAGAATTCATTTAAAAGTGGATACCGGTATGGGACGTTTTGGTGTGTTTCCAGAGGAGATACCTGCTATGGCCGAAAAAGCTGCAGCAACAGGTTGCGTCAGGATTGAGGGAATCTACAGCCATTATTCAAACATCGATGATGATCCAAATTCACCTTTTAATGAAATTCAAAAAGAGCGATTTGAAAAAGCGATCGAATTGCTCCGGTCTGTCAATATTTTCCCTGCAAGAATTCATTGCTCCAATTCTGCGGCAGCTTTCAATAAGCCTTCAACCCGTTATAATATGGTGCGTATCGGCAGCGCGCTATTGGGTGTGAATCCTTTCTATTATGAACCCTTTCCTGCTTTTCTGCATCGTGCATTGCAATGGAAAACACATCTCGTATCTGTCAGAAAATTTCCGGCTGGATATGGAATCAGCTATGGGCAGCATTTTCATCTTCCTGAAGATTCCTGGGTTGGTGTGATCCCGGTTGGCTATGGGGATGGATTCAGACGCGTGTCTAATAATACAGTTCTGATCAGAGGAAAAACGATTCCGGTTATCGGCAGTGTCTGTACGGATGCCAGTATGGTATTACTGCCGGAATTTTTTCCAATCGGTGAAGAGGTAGTTCTTTTAGGCAGGCAAGGTTCGGAATCGATCGAAATCGAAGATCTGGCTGAAAGATGGCGAACCACACGAGCTGACGTCACATGCGGAATTACCAATCGTGTTGGCCGAATATATTTATAAATTCAGCCAGCGGCGAGCTTCCTGCGGCAAATCTCGAACGGAGTTTATTTTTTGTGTGCACTTGGGGATTGAGTTGATAAACTCTCTGCCATATTTTTTTGTCAGAAGACGCGAATCCAAAACAACAATGATTCCCCGATCCGATTGCGATCGAATTAATCGACCGAATCCCTGTCTGAATTTCAGAATGGCCTCTGGCAGACTGTATTGTCCGAATGCATTTTCAAAACTCTCAGATCGGGCTGCGATGATCGGATCCGATGGTACATCGAAAGGAAGTTTGATTATTACGACGACAGACAGCTTTTCTCCCTGTATGTCGACGCCCTCCCAGAAACTGCGCGTTCCAAGCAAAATTGCCTGATCCGTTTCGCGAAATGTTTCTAAAAGAGAAGAGGCGGAAGCTCCTTCCCCTTGTTCAAAGACAGTGATACCGGCATCAGCGAGCTGAGGACCGATACTGTTGGAAGTTCTTTTCAACTGGGCATAAGAAGTAAATAGAGCTAATGTTCGTCCACCGGTTGCTTTGCATAACTTAATCAAAGTTGTTTCAACCATATGCTGCGAAGCGCCCTGGTTTGGATCCGGTATATCATTGGGTATGTACAATAAAACGGCATTCTCGTAATCAAAGGGAGAACCGACACACAATTCCTCTGCTTCATCGGCACACAATCTCTCTTTCATATACTCGAAACTGTTATCGGTTGTCAGTGTAGCTGAGGTGAGGATAATACTCTCTTTTTCATGCCAGAGCAGTTTTTCAACCACTGGACCTACTGCCAATGGTGCAGAATTCAGGGTCAACCGATTGTTTACTGGAGAAATGTCGATCCAGTACACAAAATCCTGTATCGGATTGGATATCAATCCGTTGATTTGATTTCGTGCCTCCAGGAGCTGTTTCCCGATTCCGCGAAAAAGATCGATTATCTCTAAAATATTCTCATTATCGAGGTTATCGTTGTCTGTAAAGCTTTTTGAAACCGTAGTCATTTCAAAAAGGATGTTTTCAAATGCATTGTTGGTGTCATCCCAGGCGATCTCAAGATCGCTCCAACCAGCTGCGGTACGAATCGATGAAGTGATGCGGAGCTGCTGTCCATAGACCGAAAGCGGATTTCCCTCTCTGGCTTCCGACATAAAGAATTGGATCAATCCAAAGAGTGCTTTACAGGAAATATCAAGTTGCGCGGAGGATTGCGTAATGGAATTGAAATGCTCAATAAGCTGCGCATAGTCATCTTGTTTTAATACAGTCTGCAAATCAGTTTGCAGTCGGCCAATTAATCCTTTGCCAATACCGCCCAGTTCCAGTAGCATCCGATTGATTTCCATAGGGGAGAGACGATAACTGAAGGCACCAGTTGCTGCAGATTCGAGGTGGTGCCCTTCGTCGATTATTAGATATTTATACTCCGGTAAAACACCGCCATTATTTGCGAGATCAGCCAAAAGCAGGGCATGATTTGCGATGACAACATGGGAGCGAAGAGCCTGATCACGAACATTATAGAAAGGACAGGTACCCTTGTGCCGGATCTGACATTGGTTCGGACGACAGCTTTCATTTTCTGCACTGAGCTGACTCCAGATATCTTTCTCAATTGGACCATTTAAATTAATTTCGCTGCGGTCACCGTTTCCACCTTCTTGCAGCCAAACCAGGATTTTTCCAATGATTCGAACTTCTTCCGGCGACTCAGCTCCACGATTATGGATCAACTGGAGTTTACGCGGACAAAGATAATTATTGCGTCCTTTTTGGATGGTTGCGCGCAGATCCAATCCTAAAGCTTGTCCCAATTCCGGTATGTCTTTGTGAATTAATTGATCCTGAAGGTTGATTGTGTTCGTAGAGATGATTACCCGTTCTCCATTTTTCATAGCCCAATGAAATGAAGGAATCAGATAGGCAAATGATTTTCCGGTACCCGTACCTGCTTCGATAAACATGTGTTTTCCATCAGAAAAAGCGTGGCAAATAGAGCGGAGCATCTCAATCTGCTGTGGACGTTGTTCATAATTCGGGAAATGTTTATGGAATTCTCCCCCATATTCAAGAATCGCAGCAATTTCATCTGCATCGAGCCGATCAGGTCTTTCTACCGGTTTCAGTTCCAGATTAGGATCAGTCCATTGATTTTTGATCGAAGGAATCGGAATCTTGAAACTGGATTGTGGTTTCTCACCATTTTTAATGCGCTTCTGAATTACTTGCCGGAAGAATTCTGATCCGCTCCATCCAGTACCGGATGCCAGTGAAATAATATCCATCAAGAGGTTTATGGGAAGTGTATTTGCTTTTTCAACCAGGCGATTGTAGACTTGGTAATTTGAAATGCAATCTGCCAATGCTCTATGCTGATCCTGGACAATGATTCCCATCTGTTGAGCCAACGAAGCAAGATTGTACCGGGATGCGCATGGCAGCAGTACGGATGCAATTTCATAGGTGTCAAAGACCTGATTTTTTTTCAGATAATTTCCGCGCTGCAGAAAACTGAGATCAAATCCGACATTATGTCCGATGATCGTATCATCACCGATAAACGCTACAAATTTCATATAGACTTCGCTAATCTGTGGCGCATTACGAACCATGTCATTGGTTATGTGAGTAAGTTGTGTGATGTTTGAAGGAATCGGCCGGTTAGGATTTACAAGAGACTGAAAGGTGTCTTCGACTCTTGCATTTGAAAATCTGACTGCGGCAATTTCCGTAATACCATCGATTTTCGGATCCAGTCCGGTTGTTTCAATGTCTAAAGCGATCATGAATATTTTTCTTTCTATTATTGAAGGTTTTCTGGTTATCTGCGTGAATGGCTATGATTTCGTAATTCAAATTTTTCAATTCCAGTTTAATAAATCTTATGATTGCAGGCTGCATCCACAAAGGATTTCTCTATCCTGTTTTGGTCATCAGTAATTCGAAATTTGGAAAAGCCTTTTGAGAAAAAGAGAAAACTTGTTGTTGTGGAAATATTAAGAATAAATCCGGATGGACGATATGGAAACCCACCCGATATCTGTTTGACGTGTTCCCGTTTATTTATCGGATATCCGCAATTTTATAAACTAACGGTGTGATAGCTTGTTTTAACTCATATTTTTCAATCCCGTCTATTTTTAAGGTCATCATTTTGAATCCCTTTTCATCTGAGTTGTATGTTGAAAAAGAAACGACATTTCCATTCATTTCACAGATTCTCTTAAAAATAGCAAATATCTTGCCTGGAATATCCTCAACCAGCAAAGTTAAACGAATTCCCTGAGAACGGGCTCCTGTCATTTCCAGAAAAATTCGAATTAAAGAGGTTGCTGTGATGATCCCGACTACATAATTACCGCGGAGAACGGGAAGTGATTTAATATCGTAATCCGAAATAATTCGGGCAGCCTCTTCAATTGGTGTGTTCTCGGTAACTGTCAATACCTGTGTCATCATACAGTCTTCGACTAAAATCTCAGATTCTGCTTCATTGAGTGAATCATTTTTGCACAGAACGCGATCAAGCTCATTTTTTGAAATCAAACCTAATAAGCGACCCTGACGATCGACAACCGGAAGCGAATGAATTGATTCTTTCTTAATCAAATCACTGGCTGCATCCACAGTTGCTCTTGGACTGATTGTAATCACAGGATATGTCATTCGAGCACCAACTAACATAAAAGCTCCTTGTTTTGATTCATAATTTCAGGGTATATTAATTCCATTCAAATGACCTTCGTGATAAAATTACTACGAATATATTGGCGTAATATTACATATGTCATAAGGATTCTATGACGCTTATCAATTTTAGCATGAATTTTTTTTTCAAATCTAAAAGGATTATAGACTTCGTGACAATTATTAATTACTTTTCGATATATTTTCAATTACCAAAAAAATTAAATTGTAAAAAAACATTTGCTCATTATGGAGGCAAATAAAGTGTCTTTTGATACTTTAGCTCAATTTCCGGAGTCGATTACGACTGATCGGTTGATTCTTCGCCCCATCCGTTGGGAAGATGAAAACGATATTTTCGAATATGCATCAAAACCTGAGGTTGCTCAGTTTATGAGCTGGTCTGCCCACAGGACAATTGAAGATACAAGAGCTTTCCTGAAGTTTCTTGAAGAAGTGGAAGGGAAGAGACTGCAGATTGACAGAGGTATCATTTTAAAAGAAGAAAATAAATTGATTGGAACCATTGCATTTGTCACAATTGATTTTGATATGTTAATGGGTGAGTTGGGATATTGTTTATCTCCACGATACTGGGGCCATGGATACGTCGTCGAGGCAGCGAATGCAATGATCGATGCTGGTGCAATGTATCTTGATCTCCATCGCGTTGAGGCGCAATGCGAAATCGATAACTTTAATTCTGAACGTGTCATGCAAAAACTTGGTATGGTGCAGGAAGGTGTTTATCGGAAGCGTCTTCCAGTGCAAGGGAATTTTTGTGACGCAAAAATTTATGCAAAAATCCTGAAGTAGTCTACTATAATCCAGTAATTTGAAATTTGGAAAAGCCTTTTGAGAAAAAAGAGAAAACATGTTGTTGTGTTGTTTTTGCGCTTTGCGCAAAAACAACACAACAACAAATAACTCTCCCCATATTTCGAATCGCTGGCTATAATCAATCAAAAAACGGGTACCGGTATGAATTATTATCATTGCACCCGTTTTAATTCGAAATTTTTGTAGAGCGTGGACTAAAAAACTGTTCCAAATTGACGATCTCCGGCATCTCCGAGTCCCGGAACAATGTATCCCTTTTCGTTCAGATGATCATCAATAGCTGCCAGATGGATATCGACATCGGGATGGGCATCCTGTAATGCACGAATCCCTTCAGGTGCTCCAATCAGACCAACAAACTTAATCTTCTTTGCTCCCCAGTGTTTGATGATGTCTGTTGTCGCAATAGCTGATCCACCAGTGGCGAGCATCGGATCAAGGATCAGACAAGTATTAAATGGATGGTTTTTTGGTAATTTGTTGTAATACTCTACCGGTTCCAGTGTTTGTTCATTGCGATAAAAACCGATATGGAATACATGAGCGTTGGGAATCAAAGCCCATATCCCCTCCACCATTCCCAGGCCGGCACGAAGAATTGGAATGAGTGCGATACTTTCCTGCATTTCATAGGCAGTCATGGTGGTTAATGGAGTTTGAACTTCAACAGGTTTTATCGGCAGATCACGTGTTGCTTCATAACATAAAAGAGCCCCCAATTCACTCACAAGCTGGCGAAAAATTGTGGGGTTCGTATTGACATCACGTAAAATTGACAGTTTGTGCTCAATTAATGGGTGATTCGTAATTGTTACGTTGGACATTGGGCCTCCGTTATAAATATATCGAAAACAATTATACCCGTTTGAAAAAGGAAAACTGGAAATTGCAGGGAAATTCAGCAATTCCAAACAACACAACAACAAGACCTCATTTTTTTCTCAAAAGGCTTTTCCAAATTTCTAATTACTGTAATTTCTCTCAGTAATTAGAAATTTGGAAAAGATTTGTTTAAACCGTTGTGCGTTGACGAGTAATAATTTCCCCCTTATTGTAACGACAGAGCTGATTATGCCGATCAGGATCGGTTGGGCGAAAAAAGCGGATCATGGCAGTATTACCTTGAGCCATGATCCGCTTTGTCAGAAGAAATACACTTTCAGAATTATTCTTTGGTAAAAATGAGATTTTCCTGGTTTGGATCCATATCAACGTGAATCGTGTCTCCAACTGTAAATTTTCCATTGATCATGTCAGACGCAAGAGGATCCAACAGGTTTTGCTGGATAGCCCGCTTTAAAGGCCGGGCGCCATATTCGATATCCGTTCCTGCTTCAACCAGATAGCTGATGGCAGAATCTGATAACTCGAGCGCTATCTCCCTTTGCCGCAGGAGCTGACGAACTTTTTCCAACTGGATGCTCACGATAAGCTGTAAATCGCTGATCGCCAAAGGATGAAATACGACGATCTCATCAAGACGGTTAAGAAATTCCGGGCGAAAAGTGTTTTGTAATACACGATTAATCGCTTCACGACTCACGATCTGTGTTCCGTTCATCCATAAATCAGAACCTGCATTCGAAGTCATGATGATCACTGTATTGCGAAAATCGACTGTCCTGCCCTGTCCGTCAGTGAGCCGTCCATCATCAAGAACTTGCAATAAAACATTAAAGACTTCACGATGGGCTTTTTCAATTTCATCAAACAAAACAACACTATACGGGTGACGGCGGACGGATTCAGTCAATTGGCCGCCCTCTTCATAACCGACATATCCGGGAGGCGCACCGATCAGTCGGGAAACGGTATGCTTTTCCTGATATTCACTCATATCAATTCGAACAATAGCTTTTTCGTCATCAAACAGAAATTCAGCCAGCGCTTTGGCCAGTTCGGTTTTTCCTACACCTGTCGGACCGATAAAAATAAAGGATCCGATGGGGCGGTTTGGGTCTTGTAAACCGGCCCGTGAGCGGCGAACTGCATTGCTGACGGCGTTGACCGCATCATTCTGGCCAATTACACGTTGATGCAGCCGTTCTTCCATGTGAGAGAGTTTCTGCATTTCGCTTTCCAATAAGCGCGATACCGGAATTCCAGTCCATTTTCCGACGACAACAGCAATTTCCTCATCATCGACTTCCTCTTTTAACAATGCTCCTTCTTTCTGCAAGGTTTTTAGTAAGTTTTCAGCTTCATTTCGCTGTTTTTCCAGCGCAGGCAGTTCCCCATAGCGCAGTCGGGCAGCTTGTTCCAGATTACTGTTTCGTTCGGATTGTTCAATTTTTAAATTTACATCTTCCAATTTCTCTTTTATGATACGGAGATTGAGGATGGATTCTTTTTCTGTGTGCCATCGAGTGGACAGGGTATCGGCTTTCTCTTTCAGATTGGAAAGATCCTCTTCAATCTTCTTTAAACGTTCTTTGGATGCGATATCGTGTTCTTTCTGGAGCGCCTGTTTTTCGATTTCGAGCTGCATAATCTGCCGGTCGATATCATCCAGGATCTGCGGCTTCGAATCAATTTCAGTCCTAAGGCGGGCAGCAGCTTCATCGATCAGATCTATGGCTTTATCCGGCAGATGCCGGTCTGTAATATAGCGATTTGAGAGTGTTGCCGCAGCGATGACAGCCGGATCTGTGATTCGGACACCATGATGGACTTCATAGCGCTGCTTCAATCCACGTAAAATGCTGATGGTATCTTCAACAGTCGGTTCTTCTACCAGCACGGTCTGAAAACGTCTTTCCAATGCAGCATCTTTTTCGATATATTTACGATATTCATCGAGTGTAGTGGCTCCGATCAGATGTAATTCCCCGCGTGCCAACATTGGCTTGATCATGTTGCCGGCATCCATGGATCCTTCCGCAGCGCCCGCTCCAACGATGGTATGCATTTCGTCAATGAAAAGGATGATTTCACCTTCTGAGTCCGTAATCTCTTTCAGAACCGCTTTCAGACGTTCTTCAAAGTCACCACGAAACTTAGCGCCAGCAACCAATGCGGACATGTCCAGTTGGACTAATCGTTTATTTTTCAGCCCTTCCGGAACATCTCCTTTGACGATTCGCTGGGCAAGCCCTTCGACAACGGCAGTTTTTCCGACACCCGGATCACCGATCAATGCCGGATTATTTTTCGTCCTGCGCGACAATATTTGAATCGTCCGCCGGATTTCTTCATCCCGTCCGATTACAGGATCCAGTTTTCCCTGACGTGCGATGGCAGTCAAATCGCGTCCATATTTTTCCAGTGACTGATAGGTTTCCTCCGGATTTTGATTGGTGACTCTTTGACGACCCCGAATGGACATCAATGCTTTTAGAATGGAATCCTTGGTCAATCCGAATTGTGATAATCTTTTCCCTTCTGTGCTGTCACACAGTGCAAGGAATAAATGTTCGGTAGAAACGTATTCATCCTGCATGCCTTTGGCAATTTTTTCAGCATTTCCGAAGATGTCTGCTGTAGTTTTGGACATGCTCAACGAAGTGTTGCTTCCGTATACTTTTGAATGCGTTTCAAGATCCTTTTCAAGATCCGTTTGCAGCCCGCCGATACTTCCGGATACTCGTGTAACAATTGCCGGGATGATTCCGTCTTGCTGGCGGAGAAGCGCCAATAATAGATGAGCCGGTTCAATCGTCTGATGTGAAAATTCGATGGCAATTTGCTGTGACTGACTGACAGCTTCCTGTGCTTTTTGGGTATATTTTTCAAAATTCATCTGTTTACTCCACGGGGCTATCGATCGTCTGAACGCAGCTCCAATTTTTTATTTGATTGTTCTTGTTAATCAAACTGATCGGCGAAAAAAATTCAGTATTTCTTCGTATATCGTTTTCAAAATAATCTTTTCAAGAATCTATAATTATTATGCGTGTATACTGAAAATATTGTATAAAAAATTTATATAAAAGATATTAACAATTTCGCTGCTATTTCGAAATAAGAGAAAGATAATTGTTTTCAATAGAAAATGGAAAAACCGGGATTCGGTTGAATACAATAATTTACGAAAAAATCTATATTCTAATGAAGGAAGATAAATGACAAATTTCGAAACACTGAACGAATTCCAAAAATTATGTTTGAGAACAGCCACGATACCCATGGATGAAAAGACGATGCATTTGACCTGGTCTCTGGCATTGGCTGGAGAAGTTGGAGAATTGGCAAACCGAACCAAGAAGGTATTTTTACACGGACATCCCTATGATCAGGAAAAAGTCATTGAGGAATTAGGCGATATCCTCTGGTATGTTGCAGTTTACTCTCAAGATATCGGAATTGATTTACTGGAAGTTGCACAAAAAAATATCTCGAAACTCGAAAAACGGTATCCGGAAGGCTTTAGCAGCGAAGCCAGTCAGAATCGGGTTATTTGATTTTCTTCCTCTTTTTTTATGATAAATATCCATTGATTTACGATAATTAAGATTATCAGTAAGATTTAATTCTTTGATTAATGCAAGAGGATTCGAATAATCAGGCTTGATCTTGAATCTTTCGACCATGAAATATTTTAATTTTGTTCATTACAAATTGAATAAATATAATATCCATGTTTTTGGTAAACCTTGCATGGATTAATGCATTGACAAAAAGATTTTTATTTGTAGTATAATTGTATTA
This sequence comes from Flexilinea sp., assembly GCA_026645735.1. Lineage (GTDB taxonomy): Bacteria > Chloroflexota > Anaerolineae > Anaerolineales > Anaerolineaceae > Flexilinea. The sequence continues at coordinate 1,989 of JAPKMT010000015.1, read as the reverse complement.
GAACCTGACAGAAGTAAGACCATTGTTTCCCTGTTTGTTCAAAAAATCCCTCATTGATTAATTGATTCCCGAGGGATTTTTTGATTGATGGATACTTGCCTTCAGGTCGTTGAAACGAAGTTTGCCTGGAAAAAGAGAAAATTTGTTGTTCTTATGGTTTTGCGCTTCGCGCAAAACCATAAGAACAACAAAGAATTCTTTTCATATTTCGAATTGCTGCCTCTATATAGAAATACTTCACTGTTAAAAAATATAGTATAATCTTTTCCATTCGGGCGGATAGCTCAGTTGGTTAGAGCACATCCCTTACAAGGATGGGGTCGCAGGTTCGAGTCCTGTTCCGCCCACTCGATTCTCTGTGATGCACCATCAAAACATTTTCCAATCAGATTCGATCTAAAGCATTAATAACAGCCAGTTGGATTCAGCAGGAAAGCTTCGCCTTGACCGCGGCTTAGTCCATAAATCCCATACCAGCCATAAATCAGCATATTTGCAGATCCTACGGTCGCTTTTGCATTCGCATATTCGGTATATCCGCTGCAATAAATTTCATTCGCAGTTCCGTTCAATACAACAGTGGATTGGTTGACGAAGGTTTCGCCATAAATGGTCCGGCCTCCGGCGAATACGCGATCGACTTTGCCATTAATAATTACGAGCGCATTATCCACGGTAGAACTGTAACCGTTGTCACCTGACTGGCCGCCAGCGTAAACCCACCAGGCTGATCCATTAATGATGATGACGCTTTGCGGGGTTTGCACATTATGCCTGGAATAAGTGATGGCGCCGCCCATGATCATGCTTTTGTTCGCGAACTCTACATCCGGTTCGATAATGAACGGGACACCATTGCAGAAAAACCAAATCGAACGACCGGCAGGCCATGCAGTTCGATGTTCTCCCGTATTGGAGGCAATTCGGAGCACTGTGATTTTCTTATCGATGGGAATACCAAATCCATCGGATGGTTCTTCGGTATCACTTGTCATGTACAGGATCACTTCTCCTGCATTATCTGGCAAATTTTTCAGAGCTTCAGCGATGGTTCGATAGGAACCGGATTCGCCGACATAGATCTCAGTTAAATGATTGGTTCTCGGCTTTTCCCATCTCGGCGGAGGACCATACGGAACTTGTGGACGAACCAAAGCTGGAAAGTTTTGCATATTGATAGGAGCATAGTTACTTCCTAAGGCGGTTGGAGTGGGAGAATATGCTGAATTTTGACTTCCCCATGTCAATTTCCCACCGCTTGGGTCTTCGGGAATCTTATTTGTCTGATTCATTTCAGCCTGCAGGGCATCCATCGTTGCCTGGAGTTTCATAATATTCAGTTCCAATTGCAGCGCCTGGTTGGTCGCTTGCAGATCTTGCGCTGAAACGAAATTGATTGAAACCAACGCGAATAAAATCGTTATGAACCAATATGAAAACTTTTTCATTTTTTTCCGCCCCCCTGGAATATTTTATTCTTCAGATAAGATACAACGATAGAAATAGATACCCAAATTCAAAAAAAAAATTATTGAAAATAACTATCATATTACATCGGATATGTATGATTACATGCGATGATTAACAGAAAATACTGACTTTAGGAAACCTTGCAAAGAAAAAATGTGTGCGTCAAACTTTGTAAAAACTTTGATTGTAACGTCGTTGAGAATTTTATCAGATACTTGTGATCAGGAAAAGATCAATATGAATTGGAACGTGAATTGGAAAACATCAGTTTTTATGAAATTTGGAACGTTTACGGTGAATTTCTTCCTGCTGTGCAATGTGAGAAGAATTGGCATCTTCAAAAGAATGGATCGGGCTTTTCTACTTCAACCATATTCTATAGCACCGATTCTCCCCATATTTCGAATCGCTGTTTTTCATCGTTTGCCGATTGTTATGATATAATCTTCGACATTCGGGCGGATAGCTCAGTTGGTTAGAGCACATCCCTTACAAGGATGGGGTCGCAGGTTCGAGTCC
>JAPKMT010000014.1 GCA_026645735.1 Flexilinea sp. | reverse complement strand
AAAACACCACAACTACAAATTTTCTTTCTCTATTCGAAAAGCATTTCCATATTTCGAATTACTGGCGAAATAGGCTACTACTGGCAGAAAAATTTGATATTCTGTATACAAAGGCATATTGATTATGAATCTTCAAAAAAACTTACGTCATTTCAGGCATAAAGAATCGAAGTTATTGAAATTTAGCAGATCGAGGTTGGAATGATTGGTGGAAAAGATTTAACACAATATCTGAATCAAGGAGTCGAAAAGCTCGTTGCAGATATTATAAAATCGACATTTCAAAATCCAAAAGAGACGAAATTTCTGTTGGATTATCAGAGTAAAAATAAAAAAAACCTGCAGTTGCGCTCCAATTTCGAGGTAAAAGGTCTGCATGTTCCGGCATTTCTGATTTCCAGCATTTCGGATACCTGCAACTTGTTTTGTAAAGGATGCTACGCAAGAATCAACGGAATATGCGGTAATCAAAATTCTCGGGAACTATTGACTGCAGATGAATGGACAGAAATTTTCAGCCAGGCGACAACTTTAGGTGTTTCATTCAATCTGTTAGCCGGTGGAGAACCCCTCATGAGACGCGATGTGATAGAAGCCGCTGCAAAATTTCCGGGAATTTTATCTGCCATCTTTACCAATGGAATTCTGATTGACAACACATTCATGAATCTGTTTGATCAGTATCGCAATCTGGTCCCCATTATCAGTATAGAGGGCGGAAAGCAAAAAACGGATGCCCGACGCGGATCGGGAGCTTTTGAAAAAACGGAAGCGGTCATGAAACGGTTGAACCAGGAGGGAATTCTCTTTGGCACTTCGATTACGATAACTACCGATAATTTGGAAGAAGTCACATCACAGCAATTTCTTTCACAATTAATAATTTCAGGGTGTAAACTGGTCTTTTTCGTCGAATACGTTCCTTTCGAACCGAACACTCGTCATTTGCTATTGGGATCAGAAGAACGCAAAATTTTGGACACTCAGCTGAATAACCTGCGAATGGTATTCCCCGAGATGCTGTTTTTATCATTCCCGGGAGATGAAAAAGAGATGGGTGGCTGCCTGGCTGCCGGACGAGGTTTCTTTCACATCAATCCCTATGGAGATGCCGAACCTTGTCCGTTTTCGCCATATTCCGATTGCAGTTTGAAAAACCATACTTTGGTAGAAGTGTTGCAATCACCGTTTTTCAAAAAGCTCCAGGATGAAAAATTAGTCGGCGGAGAACATGATGGAGGATGTGCCCTTTTTGAACATGAATCTATTGTCAAAGCTTGTTTATACTCACAAATCAACTTCAATAACAAGGTTTCCACTTCATGACTGTTGCCGCTGAACAAACAAATCCATTGAAATCAAAACCAAAAATCGAAGCGCTCAAAGCAGCTTTTCCATATTCCTTGCCAGTGATGGTTGGATATGTGGTTTTAGGAATTGCATTTGGAATCATATTAACAGGCAAAGGATTTTCATGGTGGCTGGCGCCGGTCATGGGGTTGTTTATATACGCCGGTTCGATGCAATTTGTGGCTGTAGATTTACTTTCTGCTGTTTTTAATCCATTTCAGATTGTTATCATGACGCTGACAGTCAATGCCCGCCATTTATTTTATGGAATCTCCATGCTGAACAAATTTCGCAGCATGGGGAAGAAAAAACCATATATGATTTTTTCACTGACTGACGAAACTTACTCTCTGCTTTGTTCTGCTGTTCCACCCCAACAAGCAGATGAAAACTGGTTCTATTTTTTCATTTCAGCACTCAATCAGGTTTATTGGGTCACTGGATGTATACTGGGTGCTGTCGGTGGATCTTTCCTTCACTATGACACAACCGGCATCGACTTTGCAATGACTGCATTGTTTATTGTGATCATGGTAGAACAATGGGAAAAAACATCCAACCATCTTCCTGTTATGACCGGTATCGTTATTTCCGTTGTGAATCTGCTGATCTTTGGACCGAAAAACTTTATTATTCCTTCTATGATCGTAATATTTCTGATTCTTAGTCTCTTTCCAGAAAAATTCAGGTCCAGGATATCCACATGACAAATACACAGATTCTTCTCTCTATAGCAATCATGGCTGTTTGTACACTATTGACACGGATTTTTCCATTTCTAATCCTTCCAGACCACAAGAAAACCCCTGTACTGGTTCAATATTTGGGAACGGTTCTCCCATTTGCAATTATCGGAATGCTGGTAGTTTATTGTTTCAAAAATGTGTCTTTATTACAATATCCTTTTGGAATTCCTGAGTTGACAGGTTTTCTTTTTGTCGTTCTTGTACATCGATGGAAACACCATTTACTGCTCAGTATTGGAGGAGGAACGCTTCTCTACATGACAGTAATTCGGTTTATTCTTTAGTGGACTTGGAATTTTGCCTGTAATGAAAAGACGGATCGGTCACTTTTTTAATCAATCACAAATGAATTCGACCAAAGAATTGCTATAATTTAATAGCGATTCGAAATATGGGGAGATTTTTTTTCTCAATGGACTTTTCCAAATTTCGAATTACTGATAATTTAAAAGCTACATTGGAATCTTTCATTTTTTCTCGATCATCCGTTACCATTTCAGAGAAAAAAACAGCATTTCGAATCATTTTGATTATCGAGACAGTGATTATTAACTAAAAATTGGGGAATTGATAATCCGTTGATTTTTCCGGGAATGATTCCCGAATTTCAGAGAAATCTTGAAGACGTTAACAATCGATCATAAGGAGAAAAATGGATCTTTGTTTCCGATCTTTGATCAACAGATTGTTCCTTTTTTCCTTTTTATTAATAAAACAGCTCTTTCTTAAATTTTTCCCTGCAAAATCACGACAAAGAACTTTGACTTTTTTACAAACATAATGGGATGAAGGAACCATCCGAAACAATCTGAGAAGGTTTTGCAGAAAGTTCCATCGACGTCAGAATGCCTGATTTAATGCAAAACTTTTGTAATCCAGGGTGGATAAATGGCTGTTCCTTTGCATGAACAGATAAAAAATTGAAAGTGGTATACTTTTAGGACAAATTATTTATATTACCAATTTGGAGTGCCAAAATGAATGTCTCCGTATCCCAAGCAAATTTAGCTCACGCACTAAGTGTAGTTTCTCATGCAGTAGCGGCAAAAAGCACACTTCCGATTTTAGTCAACATTCTGATTACAACAGAAGAAGGCCAGCTTAGATTATCTGCAACGAACCTGGAATTGGGGATTAATTATTGGATTCCTGCCCAAATTGAAGAAGAAGGTGCTGTTACTGTTCCTGCCAAACTGCTCATTGACCTAGTGAATACATTGCCAGATGATAATGTCCAGCTAAAGCTGGATCCAAAGACCCAGACACTATCTGTAAGATGTCTGCAAATTGTCACAGATATCAAAGGAATCAGTGCGGAAGAATTTCCACCCATGCCGGCCTTCGACGGCACTGAAGCAATTGCTTTTGACATGAACGACTTGCGGAAAATGATACAACAAGTTGCTTTTGCTGCATCCAGCGATGATTCTCGGCCAGTCTTACAAGGTGTTTATTTCAACGTCAGCGGCAATGAAATGGCGATGGCTGCAACCGATGGCTATCGGATAGCCGTAAAAAATATCACCTTGAAAGAAAATTTTGATCAACCCATTACTGCCATAATTCCTGCAAGAACTTTAATGGAGCTGGTCCGGATTACTTCTGAAAATGACAAACAGGTCCTGGTCACTTTATCCTCCGGAAAAATGCAAGTGATTTTTCATTTGCAGCATGTCGAATTGGCATCACAGATTATTTCCGGAACCTATGTGGATTACAAAGCAATCATTCCAAAAAGCTTTCAGACAACTACCGTTGTTTCCACAGCTTCCTTGTTAAAAGCATGCAGTCAGGCGGCAATTATCGCACGCGACAGTAAAAACCTGACCCGCCTGAATGTCCAGGGCAGTGAGAATGGAACCGGCAAAGTGCACATTACCGCACAATCTGAAGAAACTGGCTTTTATGAGAACTACATCGAAGCGAACGTCGATGGTCCGGATATCCAAATTGCCTTCAATGTAAGATTCTTAAAAGAAGTAATGGAAGTGATTGAATCGCCGAATGTATCCATTCAGACAAATACCAGTATGTCTCCCGGCCTGATTATTCCGCTCGACGACGATCAAAATTATCGATATGTTATCATGCCGATGCATTTTAAATAATATTTATTGGTTTTGAAAGAACATGCCAAATAACTCATATAATTCAAATACGCTTTTTTCTATCCAGATTATATTGGGCCAGTACCCGATATTGCGGGATCGTATCAGTGAATATATGTACAATCGACTGATACAGGATGCGTTTATTACATTCACGGACTTTGAAGAACGAGTCCGTGATTTTGCATTAATGTCACAAAAACGTGAAGGATTACAGAATCCGTTTGCTCAGGAAGGTCAAAACGTTTGGGAAAACCGCCTTCAAAGAGTCCGCGAACAGCTGATTAACATCGAATTTTCTCAGCATTATCCGCTGGAAGTTTTTTCGGAGCTGGTAGATGCGATTGTTCAAAATCGCCAGACAGAGAAACAGCCGTTGTTTATGTGGCACAACCTCGAATTTGCTTCTGTGGACACGATCTTTGAGCAAGCTTTGGCGATCGAAAGAAGACCTGCTGCAGAGCGGAAACAATATGAAGCTACTTTGGTAGGAGCCAAAGTGGTGCTGATCAGGAAAATGATCAGCAACCAGCTTCAATATATTGAAATTGCGAAACAAATTTTCTCAATCCGGGATTTGATTGAGATCAATAAGCATCGCATCGGCAAAGGGTGTATCGGCGGCAAATCTGCCGGAATGATTCTTTCAAGGCGAATTCTGCAGGACGCAGCAGATGAAGAAATTCGCAGTGCCATCTGTGATATGGAGTCTTATTTCATCGGAGCGGATGAATACTTTTCTTTCCTTTCCATCAACGACCTGCTGGATTTACTGGACAGCAAATATGGCGATGAAAATGAGTTACAAAAAAGGTATCCCGAAATCGTCCAAAAGTTTATGAAAGGCAATTTCCAAAAGGAAATTGTGGAAAGTCTGGGACGGGTCATTCACGAAATTAACGGTAAACCGTTCATCGTGCGTTCTTCCAGTCTGCTGGAGGACAGCTTTGGGCATGCATTTACTGGTATGTATGAAAGTTTTGTCATACCCAATCAAGGTTCGGCGGAAGAAGGACTGCAACAGTTGCAGAATGCAATCCGCAAAATCTATGCCTCATCCTTTGATCCAAAAGTATTAGCTTATCGGTCCCGTAACGGATTAATCGATTATCGTGAAAGTATGGGGATTCTGATCCAGGTCATCGCAGGCAATCATCAAGGGAACCTCTTGTTTCCGGATGTTGCAGGAATTGGCTCCAGCAAGACAGCTTTCATCTGGCATGGAGAATCCTACAATCCTGCAAAAGATGAAGGATTTTTAAGAATGGTATTCGGTATGGGAACCCGGGCGATCCGGCGCACCGGCAATGATTTCCCCCAGATTGTCGTTCTGAACGATCCCTGCAGTTCAAAAACTGTATTCTCAATCAATAATCCGTTGTTATCACAGTCCGAAATTGATGTGATCAACCTGAAAACCAATGAATTTCAAAGCCTGGATATCGAAGATGTCCTGAATGAGAAGTATCCACTACTCCCCTGGGTGGCTCAAGCCTACCAAAACGGTACACTGCAGACGATTACCCGTGGAATTGACCCTGATCGATATGTCATCAATTTCAGGGAACTGGTAAAAAAGACTTCCTTTACACGATTAATGCGGGATATGTTGCAGATCCTGGAGCGCACTTATAAAAACCCGGTTTTCATTGAGTTCACAGTCCTGATGGATTTAGACAACCCGGGATCTCCTAATTTTAAAATTCAGATTGACAAATGCAGACCAATCAATATTTCAGAAAAAATGAAAAAACTGAATATATATGAGTCCGTTCCTCAGGAAAAAATTTTCCTTTCCACAAATCTATTTGTTCAAAATGGAATGATTAAGGACGTTGATTATATCGTTTATGTTGATCCGGACGAATACAAAAAATTATCCAGAAAAGATTACACAGAATTACCGGAAATGATCGGTCTGGTCAATAAAGCGTTATTGCATCAGCGATTCGTCATACTGGGCATGAACCGCTGGGGAACAAGCGGTGACACAAACGGTTTGCCGGTTCGATATGGCGATATATCCAACACATTGGCGCTGGTTGAAATTTCTGGCGACGATCCGAATAAAATCTCCGATCCTCCAATGGGCACACAAATATATCAAAATCTTTTAGAAGCTGGTATTTTCATGATCATCCTGAACCGCCAGTCTGAAGATAGTTACTTTGACGAGGATTTCATTAAAGTGCAGCCCAATATCATGAAAGAATGGTGCATCCTGCCGGAAAAATTTGAAAAATGCATTCGACTGCTTCCGACCAGAGGATATCAAAATTCACAAGGGATGGACCTCGCTCTCAATCAGGAACTCGGGCAAACAATCATTTACTTTAAATAGCACTCAGATTTTTTTATTTTGACTTTGGAATACAATATTCTGACAAAAAAACACCTGTGTGGATGTACATCCACACAGGTGTTTTCATACTTTTTTCAATGGTTATGAAGAAACTAATCCCAGGCATGCAATGCATTCCGATTCAAATCAATCACCGATTGTTTCTTACCAGCAAATGTTTTTTCCATCACATGCTCGATACTGTCAAATGAGACAACTCCAGTCTTTTTAACAATCGCCCCAAGCATCACCATGTTGGCAGCTTTTTCATTCCCAAGACCTTTGGCAATCTCATTCGCATTGACATAAGCTGTCTGAATATCGGATCTTGTCGCAGATTGTGAAATAATGGATGAATTAACAAACAGAAATTTTTTCGGTTTAACCATTCTTTCAAATTTAATCAGAGAGGGCAGATTCATGACACAAACCAAATCCGCTTCATAGATCAACGGGCTTGAAATCGATTTATCAGACACAATCACCGTACAATTGGCTGTTCCACCACGCATTTCAGGTCCGTAGGAAGGTAAAAAAGTAACTTCTTTTCCTTCGAGCATAGCGGCGTAAGCTATGTTTCTACCGATCATCAGAACACCCTGACCGCCAAAGCCTGAGAAGAACATTTTCTGGGTCGCCATTATTTCACCTCCTCTGGGCAGCGCAGATTCCCCAGCGGATAATACGGAATCATATTCTCTGTCAACCATTTCAGTGCATCAATAGGCTGATAGCCCCAGTTCGTCGGACAGGCTGAAAGAAATTCCACAAAGGAGAATCCCAGACCTTTTTCTTGTACTTCCAGCGCTTTCATGACAGCTCTTCGCGCTTTTCGAATATTTGCCGGTGAATTCAGAGCTACACGTTCGACAAAAACAGCTCCATCAATTGTAGCGAGCAATTCAGAAACGCGCAGTGGCATACCATTGACTTCCTTTTTTCTGCCTTCAACGCTGGTTGTGCTCTTTTGCCCAATTAACGTGGTGGGTGCCATTTGACCACCGGTCATCCCATAAATCGCATTGTTGATAAAAAATGTAGTAAATTTCTCTCCGCGGTTGGCAGCATGAATAATTTCCGCCGCACCAATGGATGCCAGATCACCATCACCCTGATAGGTGAAAATGAGGTGATTGGGATGGACACGGCGTAAACCTGCAGCAACTGCAGGAGCGCGGCCATGCGCAGATTCGCACATATCAATATTCATAAATTCATGTGCGACGACACTGCAGCCGATCGGAGATACACCCAAAGTATCCCCCAAACGTCCTTTTTCCTCAACACATTCCATAATCAGCCTGTGAGCAATTCCGTGTGTACATCCCGGGCAATAGCTGGTGTCAACAGGCAGCATACCTTTTGTCGGTTCAAAAATCGTTCTCATCTGTATTCTCCCAGTATTTTTTTCGCTCTTTCATAGATTTCAAGCGATGTCGGGATGATTCCGCCGGTTCTGTTGATCAGCCGGACAGGGAATCTTCCGCAAACAGCAGCTTTAACATCCGTCATCATCTGTCCCATATTTAATTCTGCCGATATGACAACTTTCGTTTTCGGATTCAATTTCGAAAAAGCTTCTTCAGGGAATGGCCATAAACTGATCGGACGGATCAAACCCGCTTTAATACCGTCTTCCGTCAGCATATCAATTACCTCGGAAACGATCCTTGCAGTGGTACCAAATGAAACAAACACAACTTCGGCATCTTCAATTCGATCGGTATCGTATTTGACAAGTTCTTTTTCGGCCTGTCGGTATTTCTCAAACAATTTTTCAACATGTTTTTCCAGATCATTGGGCTGCATACGCAGGGATTTCACAACACTGCGGTTACCTTTTTTCGTTCCGGAGAGTGCCCAGGGTTTCCGTATTGCAATTTCCGCTTCAGAAACCGGGATCTTCGGTTCGGGAAGTGTCACAGGCTCCATCATCTGTCCGATCATCCCATCGGCAAGAATCATAATCGGATTTCGCCATTCATCGGCCAAGGAAAATGCGTCATACAGCATATCGATAGATTCCTGTATGCTGGCAGGTGCAAAAACCGGTATGTGATAATCTCCATTTCCACCACCGCGAGTGACTTGATTGTAATCAGCCTGTCCAGGTTGAATACCACCAATTCCAGGGCCACCCCTGGAAACATTCAGTGCTACCAAAGGCAATTCAGCAGAACAGATAAAACTAAGTCCTTCCTGCATTAAAGCAATACCAGGAGAAGCAGAAGATACGAACACATTCCCGCCGGCAGCAGCGATTCCATAAGCCATATTAATGGAAGCCAATTCACTCTCTGCCTGCACGAATTTTCCACCGCGTTTGCTCATTTCACGAGACATGAACTCGGTCAACTCGTTTTGAGGCGTGATGGGATATCCCACATAATAACGGCATCCGCCTCGGATCGCAGCCTCTCCAAAAGCTTCATTGCCTTTCATCAGAACTCGTTCACTCATCATGCACTCCTTCTCATTCCGCATAAATACTGATCACACAATCAGGACAAATTGTCGCACAGCTTGCGCAACCGATACAGCTATCCATATCTGTGATCGATGCCGGGTGATAGCCCTTTGCATTGACTTCAGTCGTACTGAGTGCGAGAATATTTTTTGGGCAGACGGAGACACACAATTCGCATCCCTTGCATTTGTCCACATTAAATTTCACAAGAAATTTCGCCACTTTTTTTGATCTCCTTTCGAGTCAGGGCTTTTTATCCAGCCAGGTCTCTCTCATATGCAAAGCGACCGGCAATATTCCGTCTTTCATTGCTGCACTGATATCTTTTCGGCACAGTTCTTCATATAACAAAACGGGACAACAACTAAATCGAATCGGAATTTTTAATTCTTCCGATATTTCCTGACAAAACCGGTAGCCGCGGATGATGTCATCAACGCTTGTTTCTCGCAGCAGGTGGGTATTATTGATCAAACCGGTAATTTTTAAACCGGTTTCTTTTTCAATACGATCAATATGACTGAGCGCTCCCTCCATGGAGGCTGTTTCCGGACGATTCTTATTGATGACACAAAGCAGCTCGTAATCCCCTTCGACAAAATATTTGAAAAATTGAATGAGAATCATCGAACCGCTGGCATCTCCACCCACATCAACCGTAACTTTGTAGGTTTTATCCTCAAGTGGAAATCTTGCATTTGCAGTCAGCGCCGGTAGTTCTGCGGTAATTTCAGATTGGTAAAAACTGCCAAACACCTTAATCCCGGTTGATTCCAATAAAGATCTCTTCTCACGACTTCGAAAATATGGATTTGCGATATCTAAATCAATCAAAGCAGTCTTATTGGATGTTTTTGCGCGTTCAAGGGCATAGTTGACGCAGAATTCCGTTTTGCCGCTTCCAAAATGTCCAACCACAGCTACAATCCGTTTATCCAGGGAGAGATTCATCGGTTTGATTTTCTCCAAATTTTATTTTTTTCAGCTTCTTTAACCAGATCATTCTGAAAATCAGGATGTGCAATTTGAATCAGGCTTTCTGCTCTTTCCCAGACGGATTTCCCGACCAAATTCGCCATGCCCCATTCTGTAACGATGTAATAGGCACAGCTTCGCGGATCTGAGATAATTGTTCCGGGTTGAAAAGCCGGAACAATTCTGGATTTGAGACGGTTTTCTTTTTTATCCAGATAAGTTGATGTCATGCAAATGAAACTTTTTCCCCCTTTTGACAAAAATCCACCCGTCAAAAAATCAAGCTGCCCTCCTGTTCCGCTGATTTGGTGGAATCCGGATGACTCGGAAGAAACCTGTCCATACAAGTCCACTTCAACACAGTTGTTGATCGTAATCATTTTGTCGTTGAGTGCCATGATTTCCGGAGAATTCACATAATCGACAGGATAGGAGAGGTGCTCAGGATTTTCAGCAACCCATTCATATACTTCATGAGAGCCAAGTGCAAACGTCCAGACACTCTTCCCTTTATCGATATTCTTTCTTGAGTTTGTAATTTTCCCACTCCGATAGAGGTCATAGAAAGCATCACTCATCAGCTCAGTGTGAATTCCCAGATCCTTCAGATCAGACTGGGCAATGAACTTCCCGACAGCGGAAGGAACACTGCCAATACCCAATTCAATGGTTGATCCATCTTCAATTTGATCGACAATTTGCCTCGCTATCCGTATATCCAGATCAGAAGGTTCTCCGGCTTTCATTTCCGGTAACGGACCATGTTCACCTTCAACAATGAAATTCACATCAGAAATGTGAATTTTTTCATCTTTACCGCCAAATACCTTTGGCAGCCTCTCATTAATTTCCAGAATCACGATTTTCGATTTTTCGAGGATAGCTTTCGAGGCGCTGTTTGTTAATGAAAAATTGAAATACCCCTGATCATCCATGGGAGCTACTGACAACATTGCTACATCCACAGTGATATGATTGCGATAAATAATTGGTTTCCAACGATAATCAAGCGGTACAAAATCACAAAGCCCCTTTTCATTGAGTTTTCGTTCATAATTGCCAAGATAGGTACTCTCATAATGAAAAGTTTTCCGCTCCGGATCACATTCAACGACTTGCAGCGGCCGCACAGCCAGCAAACCGCGGACACGTATTTTCGATAATGCTTCTTTTCGATCTGCCAACGCTTTGTCAAGTAATTCCGGCATCGATAAGGTGCAGCCGAAATCAACCCAGTCCCCGTCTTTTACTACGCTTACTGCTTCTTCAGATGATCGTAATTTTTGCTGATACTCACATCGATAGGTCATAATCATATCCCTTGTTTTCCAGTCTTTTCAATTCATTACAAAAAAAAGAGCCTTGGGTATTTTCTTATCTGAGAAGCTCAGATGAAATTACTCAGGCTCTTTCGTCCTTCTAAAGAAATGCTTTTAAGCAACAATATCGAAAGCAATTTTCGGCTGATATTGTAAAAGAAAATCAGTTTTTCGAATCGATTCTTTCGAGTCTCCTTGTCGGTTTCCAGCGTGCTGTTGGCTGACTGTTGTCTATTCTTTCGAATTGTCAAAGTGATCATTAAAATCAAATTTTTAGAAAATAATCCTTGTCTTCTGATAATTATTATTCAAATCCCTTTTATGCACGGTTTTTATTATAAATTGTTCAATTTTCTGTGCAATATTATTTTTATCCTCATTTTTTATCTTTCCATTATGATAAATAAATGACGGATCATAATTAACTAACATTTTTGATTCATAATTTCTAATAATTATGATTGAAGACAATAATTGGATTATGTTACAAAGACAGAATTGACTCTTAGGATCAACAAATTGAAAAATAAAGAGAATTCCCTTTTATTTTTTTTCTTTTTTAAAAAGGGACTTCAAAATATGAATTTCATATTTTGGAGGAAGCTGTTTATTTGATTTGTTAATCCGATTGATCTTTTGAGAAAACCTTCGCGATTTCATCCTGTTCCGGGCGCTCAAGGCTGCTGTTGCTGGAAAGATCGAATACCTGGACCTGACGCTGATTGAGGATATTTCCAATTTTCGAGCATGGGATTCCTGATCGCTCCAAAGCCTGGATGACAACCTCCGCATCCGATGCTTCAACGGTGAGCAGCAATGATCCGGATGCAATGGTATTCAGCGGATTTAATCCGAAAAAATTGCAAATTTTTTGGGATAACGGTGAGACCGGTATACATCTTGAATCCATTTCCATCGCATAACCGCAGGCCTCCGATAGCTCCCATAAAGCGGCTGCTATACCGCCTTCCGTCGGATCGTGCATGGCTGTTACATTTCCATTAAGGACAGCAATTCTCGCATCTTTTGAAATTCCGATACCCGGATTATGTATGAAGTTTTGAGCTGTTTCCAGTTCATCTGCAGAAAGAATCTCTCGAAGCCGGTCTGGAAATTCTTTCGCCAATAACGCTGTACCTTCAACAGGAATTAATTTGGTTATTAATATCGCATCACCCGGTTTCGCACCCCATGGTGTAATGAGTTTTTCCTTTGCAACTTCTCCAACCAGAGAACACATTAAAATCGGACGTTCGATACCGTAAGTAATTTCGGTATGCGCATTTGTCAGCGTGATATTCATTGCTCTGCAGGCATCAAAGACCTGTGAACAGATTTTCTGAACCAAGACTTCATCCGTCTTGTCCTGTGGAAATAACGCAGTCACCATGAGCCATAACGGTTCAGCACCGGTCGTTGCGATGTCGTTGGCAATGATTTGGATGGCATACCAGCCGATTTCTTCGGTTGCAAAAGTAATCGGATCTGTCTTTAAGACGAGGTAGTTATTTCCATTATCAACAATTCCGCAATCCAGGCCAATGCCAGGTCCCATAAACAAGCGGGAATCCTGCATTGGCGCCTGAGCAATGATCTTTTTCAATATTTCAGGTGATAATTTTCCTACCGGAAGCATTCGATCCAAAGTATTCAGCTCCTGTGTGATTTGATTGTCATGAAGGTTAATCGCAATTTGAGGAGGTAAAATTCGAATTGCTGTTTCCGAAAAAAGTATAACACCAGATCTTCCAGATATCCGGAAACAGGAAACAGGAAATACCGCGCTGATCTGCTGAGAATTTTGTGATGATTCAGTTCGAAAAGACTATTTTCTTTGCAGTTTCCGTACAATAATAAACCACCAAAAAACAACAATCAGAAGAGAGACTGTTGAAATTACCATTCCAGGAATCAGCCCTTCCGGAAGATAGATCATTTCAAAAGAATGGGCTCCAGAAGATATTTTTACTGCCATTAAGGCATCAAATACTTTTACCGGAATCGTTCGTTTTCCGTCAATTTTCAGAATCCAGCTTTGATCATACGGAATTGTAAAAAGAAGATATCGTTCGTCTGAATTAATTGTGACAGATCCTTTCAGATGCGAACTGGAAATTTTCTCCACATCCGCTGAATCCTGATTCAGAAGATGAAAATACCTTTGCAGCAGCGCCGCATCTTCAAAATAGAATTGAGCTTCTTGAACTGAATCAAGGATCTTTTCTGGTTGAAAGTCCATTTCCTGGTTTTGCTCTTTGACGTTGAAACGTAACCGAACTTCGATTATATCTCCGGGAGTAAATTCACCCAATGCAACAATTCCATAGCGATCAACCATGAAATAATCTCCCAGGGATCTTCCATTAATCGACAAATCGAAAAGACTGACCAATGCTGCAGGGAAATAGGCATACAATGGATCGGAACTGTCAGCTATCAGTTCCCAGGTGATCTCATTGAAGGAAGTCACATCTGAGATCCAATCCGGATTTGAAAAAGAGCTTTTCTCAACGCTCGCTTTTCGATATAAAACGGGTAATTGATTCCCCGTCATTCCTCTGAGCATCTGATTTTGAATTTCAAAAAGATCCGCTGTCAATGACCAGCCACCCAATACGTTGTTTGAGACTGTAAAAGCTAACGGCAGTGCATTTGGATTTTGATAAACTGCTATTCCATTTTGTTCCATCCTTTTTGGATACGGTTCATATCGATCTGACTGTGCAGAAATGACATACTTGATTCCCAAAAGACTGTCAACTGCCGCAGTCGATCCGTTGCCATAGTAATTCCAATAAAAGATCTGTTCAAAGCCCAACCGTTGAAGAAAATATAAGATAGAACCATAGGTGGTGGAAGAATAATGGCTCAATCCATTGTAGCCAAACTTCATGGAATCATTTTTCCTGGCAGGGGCTGTTTGTTCCATCCGATAAAATGAGGTATCCATCTCCCGGACTCTTTCAATTAACGGCGTAATTTTTTGAACGCTTTCCCGATAATGGTCCACCGTATCGGACCCTTTCAACTCAATTGACCAGGTTTGATGCGCATTTACCGCGAGATTCAACATACTGAAAACCACGATGAGAAATTTCATCATCAAAGAAATAGTATGCATTTTGAAATTTTCAGAATTTTGGGATTTTTGATTCAAAATATAAATCAGAACACAAAAGAAAAAGCAAAGAAAAACATCGGCGTAGATCTCTTTAATCGTAAGAATACCGCAATTCATTTTCTCAACAAGGACTCCCAAGGCAATGATGAGAAGGGAAGCAGTCACAAGATGGTTGGATGTGATTCCGGAAATCTCACACCAGCACTGGTATGCCAAATATATAACCACAAAGGAGAACAGAAACTCATAGCGGTACGGCCAGCCGATTGGACTGTTGAATCCGTGCCAGATCATATCCAGAAGACGGACATGGAATGAAATGGCGAGAATTGCCAACAGACTGAATGATGCCAGTTTTTCTTTCCGGGTAATATTCCTGTTCAAGAAATAGAAAAGAGTAAGCAACTCAGGAAAAATTCCGCTGAAAATGACCGGAATTCCCAGATTACCACGATCAGAATCACTGTATGCCCCGGTAAAAAATTTCGGGATTAAATCAAACAGTTGAAAATTCGACTCGAAAGTAAAATGCCCCGGCGTCAGTTCCTTCGTTCCGTGCGATAACTGGACAATGGTCGGAATGAATAACAGGCAAGCGAGCCCGAGGCCCAGTAGCGTCCCCAGAAAATACTGCAGAAGAACACGCTTGAACCGAGGTGGATCTTGTTTGACAGCGCTGATCAGGATTCGATATATGAGATAAAAAAATGAAAACAGACAAATCATATATCCAAAGTAAAAATTGATAAAGATAATTGCAGCCAGGGAAAAGATATAAAGAAACGGACTATGCGAATTGATTATTTTTTCCAGACCAAGCAGAACCAACGGTAAGAAAATGACTCCGTCGATGAAAAAATAATTTTCTGCGTTCATGAGGGTATACCCCATTAACGCATAGGCTGTCGAAAAGATGATGGAAGAAAATCGCGGCCGGATACATTTCCGAAGAAAGATATTACAAGTCAGTCCACATAATCCAAATCGTAGCAGAATGATCAAGGCTGCCGCTTTCGGGAAATCTTCAACCGAAAAGAGGCAGACCAGAAAATTAATCGGATTGGCAAGATAATATGCAAATAAACTCAGCATATCTCCGCCTAAGTTCTTGCTGAATGTATAAAAGAGATCGTTTTTTCCAGTGAAAATTGTCTTTAAATATCCTAAATAAGCTGAATATTGCTGCTCCATATCCATGATCAGAAAAGTTTTTTGCCCAAAAGGATAAACTCCAATCAATGTATCGACCAGCAGTAAAATAAGAATCGGAAGAGAAAAGGCAATGATTGCGACGACGAATTCATTCTGAAACCAGGATTTTTCTGTTCGCAATTCATGGTATTTTTGCATAAGGCGGCGAGGTCGGGAATAGAAGAAAACTGCAACTGCCTGTAAAAATGGAAAAATTAATCCGGAAAAAGCAAATCCCAGAATTATTTTTTCGATCATTTCCGATATGAAAGAATAGGAATAACCTGTTATGGGAACCGGATCAAGGTCATTTCCGTTAAAATGGACAAATTCCATTTTTCCGTTATATTGCATCGAAATCGTCCCCTGTCCATTCCGCGTATTCAAACACATAATCGGAATGTGATTCCTCAGTCCGCGATCTCGAAAAATAAGGTGCGCATTCTCACTTCGAGTCGACAAATAACCCTCATCGGATATTTTCCAGTCGCCTTCTTTCTCAAATCTTGAATAGCTGATATCAAATGAACGCTGATAATCCATAATTTTTGTGTCAGGCTCATCCGGTTTTTCAGCCCAATACGCCCAGTAAACAGCGAATTCTGTATCCGCATCCAAATCCAGAACTTCAATTTCAAATTGACTCAGCAGATGAAAGGAAAGCTTGTTTTCCGCCCTCAGAAAAAAAGCCAAAAAAAAACCGAGAATGATCGAAAGGGTCAATAACAGTTTTCCGGGAATTTTTTCCCGTCTTCTGAAGCGTTGTATCAACCAGTAAATAACGCAAAATGCAGTGCTGAGAAAAATCGAAAATCCCCATTCACGATTACTCAGGAATTCATCATTTTTCTTCATTAGAATACTGACCAGGAAAAATAAAGACAACACGAACCAAATTCCCGGAAGAATTATCCAAAGGAGATTGTCCTTATATTGTTGATTAATTTGGATTATTTTTTTCATACAAACTGTTTTTTTATAAAGTTTATTTTTAAATATTTTATTATTATGATATAGCAATTATTTATTTTATTATTGGATTATTCAATCAATTATAAACGAGTACTTCAGACAATAAATAAGATTCTGCCAATATACTTCTTGTTCATCATTAACGCTTCCAATAAAAATATTCATTCATATCAAGAAAAACAATTTATCACAAACAATGTTGGTCGGTATTGTATTGCAGTTGCATTAAAAATTTGGTTTTGCTATTTCAGAATCAAGGGATAAACAGATCATGCTCTTTCGTAGCGTTCATAACTGGCATGAATTCCCGTCAATTTTTTCACTTTTTCGTTATAAAATCATTCCTAAGACAACATTGATATGGATTCAATCGTATGAAAACAAACAAGGAAAAAGACATCGAGGAAAAATTCAACACATATGAGCAATTAATGGCAATGGCAGATCCGCAGTATCAGGCGTTTAGCCTCAAATTAGTCCCAAATGCCGATCCTGTGCTAGGAGTCCGAATGCCAATCATTCGAAAAATTTCACAGGAAATAGCCAATAATGATTTTCGGAAATGGCTTTCCGAGTATGAATGCACCTTTCATGAAGAGACTCTTATCCGGGGACTGGTAATCGGATATGCGGCAATGGAGGTTGAGGAACGGTTGGAATGTATACGAGAATTTATCCCAAAGATACAAAATTGGGCGGTATGTGACAGTTTCTGCAGTCAACTTAAATTCACTTCAAAACACAAAGATCAGGTGTGGGAATTTGTGCAGCCTTATTTAAATTCGAAATATGAATTTGAGGTTCGGTTCGCAGTCGTAATGTCATTATGCTACTTTATTGACGAACAACATATCAAACAATTATTAAGTATCTTTGATCAGATCACGCACGATGGATACTATGCAAAAATGGCTGTCGCCTGGGCAATATCGGTTTGTTATGTAACTTTTCCGGAATTAACAAGGTCTTTTCTGACGCAGGATCACTTGGACGACTTCACGCATAACAAATCGCTGCAAAAAATTACAGAATCCTATCGTATCAGCACCGATGAGAAAATCTTCGTTCGTACGTTGAAAAGGAAGTCCAACGGAAATTTCCAATGATTTTAAAAAGTATATAAAGAAAGACATCTGCGCATGATTTTACGCAGATGTCTTTCAAATTCTAAATCGGATATTTAGATTCCATTCTGATTCAAGAAATCTTCCAACAGATTCATACAGACACTTTTCCGGTAATCCGCTGAAACTCTTCCGCGAATCGGAACAATCGCCTGATCATATTTCGCGATCAAATCATCTCTCAGTGATTTTGCTTCTGTCATTGTTTTTCCGACAAACAGCGCTTCCAAATCACGGAATCGAAGAATTGTATCCGCAACAGATCCAAAAGCCATGGCAAAACGGGTAATGATGCCATTCTCCGTGGAGAATAATCCTGCAAACGCGACACGGGAAATTGCCAATGCCTGCCGTGCACCTACTTTTTTGTAGTAATAATGTTCCAGACCAAATTTGGGGACCAGAATTTCGACCAGCAGTTCATCCCGTTGCAATACGGTTTTACCGCGTCCAACATAAAAATCTTCGATTGGCAGAATACGTTCCCCGGATGCGCTGCAAATACGCAGTTTCGCATCCGCAACGTAAAAAATCAGCGCAGTATCAGCCTTCGGAGACGCATTGCAAATATTACCGCCGGCAGTACCCATATTGCGAATTGCCGGAGCTGCCAGATAATCGATGGAATCTTTCAAAATTTGCGGCGTTAAAGTATTTTCAAAGATCTCCGTGTAAGTACAAGCAGCACCGATCCGGATATACTCATCATCCGAATAGATTCTTCGCAGTTCAGGAATCTTATTTAAGAAAAGATAAACAGCATCATCTTTCGCTTCCACCATTAAGTCGGTTCCACCGGCATACGGAGTTACTTCAAATTCTGATCGAATTTTCAGTGCTTCTGTCAAATTATCAACCAAATAACCGTTGGAAAAAGCTACCATAATCCTTTCCCCTCTCTGGCTGCAATTTTTACTGCCTCTACAATCGCATTATATCCTGTACAACGACACAGGTTACCGGAAATTCCTTTCCGGATTTCAGCATCGGTCGGATTTGGGTTTTTTGCTAACAACGCTTCACAAGCCAGTACCATACCCGGAATACAGAATCCGCATTGCACAGCGCTTGTTTGGGCATAGGCATCCGAAAGCGCCTGAAATCGTTTCGTTTCGCTGTAACCTTCAATGGTCACGACTTCACTGCCCTCAATACTACCCATTGCAACCATACAGGAATTCGCCAGAACTCCATCCAGAAGTACAGAACAAGCACCACATTCTCCTTCTTTGCATCCGCATTTAACGCCGGTTAACTTGAAATCCTCGCGTAGTACATCCAGCAGCCGTTCATTCGCGCTCCGATCCGAAGTAACTTTTTCCCCGTTTAAAGTAAAGTGAATCAAATCATTCATTTTTTTAATGCCTCCAAAACTTTCATGGCGTCTTCCTGTGAGAAAGGAGTATGATGCAAATTTACACCCAGGGCATTTTCCATCGCTTCCACAAAAGCCGGTGCCCCGCCTACTGCCGGAAGCTCTCCCGCACCTTTGCCACCAAAAGGACCATTGTCATAAGTATTTTCCACTACTTCGGTTACCAAATTCGGAACATCCATCGAGGTTGGAATGATGTAATCGCTGAAGCTGTTATTGCGGATCACACCTTTCTCGTTCACACCCAGCAATTCCATCGATCCGTAGCCAATTCCCTGCAGGAATCCACCCTGCATCTGTCCTATAATAATTGCCATGTCGATTGGAGTTCCTACATCATACACACCCCAGGCTCCAACAATCTCGGTCGTTGCCGTCAGCGTATCCACTTTAACTTCTACTGCATTGGCGCTCCATGAATAATCCGGATATGGATCACCCTGGAACTTACTGAGATCCCACGGTATCATAAAATCTGGATGAACATATTTTTCAACAACTTCCTGATATTCCCCTGGTTTCCAGTCCTGTTTCAACTTTTCAGCAGCCCGTTGAAGCAATTTACCAACAACCATCAATGATCGGCTGGCAGCCGTCGGACCAGAATTTGGAACACGGTCGG
Source organism: Flexilinea sp. (assembly GCA_026645735.1). Lineage (GTDB taxonomy): Bacteria > Chloroflexota > Anaerolineae > Anaerolineales > Anaerolineaceae > Flexilinea. The sequence goes on along the minus strand of JAPKMT010000014.1, from coordinate 42,626 downwards.
TATCCGGATTTTGAACAATGACCTGTTCCAGTGGAATCCCAAGCGTATCGGATGCAATTTTTGCAAAAACAGTCTTCAATCCCTGTCCCATATCGGTTCCGGCTGTTAAAAGTTCAACCGTATCATCCGTGTTTTTGACTACTTTTACAACGCCTTTGATCAGATCCCGCTCTCCGCTGCCTGTAAAACCACAACCATGGTACACGAGCGAGATTCCGATACCTGAGCGATATCTGCCAGTCTGATGTCGAAATGTTTCCCTTTTTTTACGAAAACCGGATATTTGATCAAGTTTTTCAATCATTGCAGGGAATGGCACATGAAAATGATATTTTCCACTGGTTGCTGAGTCATCTCCCTGTTTGACCACCATACGTTCTTTGAGTCTCACAGAATCCAGACCAATTTCTTTAGCCAGGTGATCCATGAACATTTCAATCGAAAAGAAAGTTTGCGGTCCGCCAAAACCACGGAAAGCACCGTTCGGAACGGTATTCGTCTTTACTGCCTTTCCTCTGACGCGCAAATTTTTAAAATCATAGACCCCAGTCGCACAAATTAAACCGCGTTGCAGCACAACCGGAGACAAGGTGGTAAAAGCACCACAGTCATAAACAACATCAGCATCAATTCCGGTGACTTCACCGTTCTTGATCGCTGCACGATAATGCATTTTCGCAGGATGACGTTTGGGAGAACACGTAATATCTTCATTCCGATCCAAGATTACTTTGACCGGTTTTCCGGTTTTGTATGCAGCAACAGCGACCTGGCATCCCAAAATGGATGGATAATCTTCCTTGCCGCCAAATGCTCCGCCCATCTCCTCCTGAATAACCTGAACTTTATCCGATTCGAAACCCATCGCCCGTTTTACTGCTGTGTGTACGTAATACGGACATTGCATTGTGCCGCGAATTATGGCCTTCCCATTTTCATAAGAACCGATCATACCCTGAACTTCCATATAAACATGTTCCTGATAACCGGTTTGAAAGTCCTCTTCGATAATCTTGTCCGCGTCCCGAAAAGCAGATTCCCAATCCCCTTTGGTATATCCATATTGGTAAAAGATGGTATCGGATTTCATCATATCCAGGACAGGCTGTTTTTCATGATAGATCACTTTAATTTGCTTCAAAATCTGGTTTACAACCTTCAGGTCCCTGCCGGCAACCATAAGAATGGCTTCTCCTACATAATTAACGGTGCCATCTGAAAAAACCGGCGTATCATCATCAACAACATGAACGCTATTGACTCCCGGTACATCATTTTTATCAATGACAAAATATCCGTTCGGGAGATCAGGAATCAGGATTTCATTGATTTCAGCACATGCAACCGAAGATCGGAGAATTTTTCCATGCAGTAATCCTTCAATTTGAAGGTCGTCCACATATTTTGCCCGTCCGCTGATTTTTGGAAAATGATCCCTTTTTGGAATGGATTTACTGATAGATTGCATAGATGCACTCCTATTTTTTGAAGACGTCGATCTGAAAATTTTTGATTTTTTCAGTGATCGTTTTTACTCTGGTTGCTAAAGTATACTTTTTTCCTGATTCTTTGACAAACTGATAAATTCACAGCCATTCGAAATATTAGACGGGCTTTCATAAAAAAGATCTATCAATAATCAGCCTCAAATTTCGAGATGCTGGTTGATTAATATTTGAGATACCACAGAGCTGTTGTATTCTATCAACATATTTCTGACAGACTTTTTCCTGTGATCCACTTACGATTCTGCCATCCAGGCGAAGCGGCAATGAACGATGATACGAATCTTCATTTCGATTATTCTACACACAATTTTATTTGTCAAACTTGTCTGACATGGAATTTTTCCTTTAATTGTCTGACAAACATCATTATTTTTTTATATGACATACGAGATATCACGCAAAAATGAGGTCTGTTTTCTATAAAAATTCGAAAATTCATATACTTTTGCACTATTACGGCGCGTTGACAGCTCGAATTATTTTCAATATGATTGAACTATAAAAAAAACCTGGGAATATTTCTTTTCCCTTGGATGCCGATATAGAAATGACATCCTTTGATAAAAGAATTATTATTTTTAGTTGTTCGTGGAGCGTAAAATCATGGTCACTTTCTATGTTAATGGTAAAAAAGTTGAAACAGATTCTCAGAAAAAATTACTTCCATTCTTGCGGGATGATCTGAGACTGACCTCTGTAAAGGACGGTTGCAGTGAGGGTGCCTGTGGTGCTTGTACTGTATTAATCGATGGAAAAAAAACGAAATCGTGCCTGGTTAAGCTCTCCTCTTTGGAGGGGAAATCAGTTCTGACTGTCGATGGACTTTCTGAAAGGGAAAAAGAAATCTATACACACTGTTTCGCTGAAGCAGGCGCCGTCCAATGCGGGTATTGTACGCCTGGAATGATCATCGCGGCAAAAAGTCTGTTGGATACGAATCTAGAACCATCCCATGAAGAGATCAAAGCAGCTATTAAAGGAAACATTTGCCGTTGTACCGGTTACGTGAAAATTGAGGAAGCGATTCTGAATGCGGCAAAATTTTTCCGCGAGAACCTGTCAATTCCGCAAAAAGATACGGATGGATCAATCAGTAATCGATTTCAAAGAATCGATGCTGCTGAAAAAATACTTGGAACGGGTGAATTTGTGGATGACATCATTCTGCCTGATATGGTCTATGCGAAAGCCTTGCGAACCAGGTACCCGCGAGCTATCATCCGTGCGATTGATATTTCCAAGGCGCAAGCGCATCCGGATTGTGTCAAAATTTTAACGGCAGCGGATGTCCCCAACAATGTTTGCGGGCATGTCAAACAAGACTGGGATGTGATGATACCGGTTGGTAAGACGACGCGCTATATCGGAGATGCCCTTGCGCTCGTTGCTGCAAAACACCAGGAAAGCCTGGATGAGATCCTTCAACTGATTGAAGTAGAATACACAGAACTGGAACCGATAACGGATCCCAGAGAAGCCATGAAACCGGATGCGCCACATATCCATGAAGAAGGAAATATCCTTAGCCAGGAACACTTGAAAAGGGGTAATCCAGAGAAAGTCATCGCAGAATCAGAGTTTGTTGTGACACAAACATATTTCACTCCCTTCGGTGAACATGCATTTATGGAACCGGAATGTGCCATAGCAATGCCGGAAGGAGACGATGGGTTGTTATTATTTACCGCGTCACAATCCGTATATGATGAGCAGCATGAGATTTCCCGCATGTTAAATATACCAACTGTAAAAGTTCGATGTGTCTCAAAACTGGTCGGTGGCGGTTTCGGCGGAAAAGAAGACATGTCCGTACAGCATCATGCTGCGCTGATGGCCTGGTTCACCAAGAAACCGGTGAAAGTCAAGTTTTCGCGGCAGGAGAGTATTAATTATCATGTCAAACGGCATGCCATGGAACTGGAATTTACCACAGCCTGCGATAAAGATGGTAATTTGACTGCATTGAAAGCAGAGATAATTGCTGATACCGGAGCCTATGCATCGCTGGGAGGACCCGTTTTGCAGCGAGCATGTACACATGCCGGCGGTCCTTATCATTATCAGAATGTGGATATTACGGGGACAGCCGTGTATACCAATAATGTAGTCGCTGGGGCCTTCCGGGGATTCGGTGTCACACAGAGTTGTTTTGCAATTGAAAATAACCTGAATCTGTTGGCAGCAAAAATCGGGATTTCGCCCTGGGAAATGCGTCTGCGAAATGCGATTCGTCCCGGAGAAGTGCTCCCCAATGGACAAATTGCCGACGCAAATACAGCACTCGTGGAAAGTATTCTTGCAGTCAAAGATGTTTATGAATCGCATCCATTTGCCGGTATTGCCTGTGGATTCAAGAACAGTGGTTTAGGGGTCGGTGTAGAAGATGCAGGACGTTGTATCTTATCGGTCGAAGATGGCAAGGTTCATATTCGTACTTCTGCTGCCTGCATGGGGCAGGGTGTCGGAACAATGTGTACGCAAATTGTTTATCAGGTCACAAAAATTAATCCTGAACTAATCATTCATGAGCGTGCCGATACCGGAAGAACACCGGATGCCGGAACCAGCACAGCTTCCCGACAAACGCTTCTGACCGGAGAGTCTGTCAAACGCGCCGCACAATTGCTGCAAAATGAACTGGAAAACGGGAAAACCTTACAAGATATAGAGGGACAGGAATTTTTTGGTGAGTTCGCCCCCATTACAGATCCGATTAGTTCTTCCAAACCGAATCCGATAAGCCACGTTGCATACAGTTATGGGACGGTTGTGGTTGTTTTGGATGATCTGGGGAAAGTACAGAAAGTAACAGCAGCCTATGATGCCGGAACGCCAGTCAACCTGCAAGCGATTGAAGGCCAGATCGAAGGCGGAACAGTGATGGGTTTGGGATTGGCTCTTACAGAAGATTTTCCAATGAAAGGAGGCTGGCCACAAGTGAAATACGGCACCTTAGGATTATTGCGTTCGACGGATGTCCCTGAGATTGAGGTCAAGCTGGTCAAAGCACAAAACATGGAAGCACATTATACTTTTGGGGCAAAAGGCATCGGTGAATTGAGTCTGATTCCAGTCGCACCTGCCTGCGCGCACGCCTATTTTCGTCTTGATGGCAAGATGCGAACTTCGTTACCGTTGAAAATGACATTTTATAAAAAATAAGAGAGGCGCTGAATCCGGGATACCATCAAAACTGCAGTGATCAACCACTGATTTCTGAACTATAAATCCTTAATTCAAATAGGAACGTATTCGTGCTGCAACCATGTCCAGCGCAATCGAATTTCGACCACCTCTCGGGACAATTACATCCGCATATCGTTTAGAAGGCTCGACAAAAGCTTCATGCATAGGTCTCACTTCCTGCAAATACTGGTTGTAGACTGATTCAATCGATCGGCCTCGATTTTCAATATCCCGTTTCAAACGGCGCATAAAACGGATATCCGCATCCGTATCCACAAATATCTTCACATCCATGATATCGCGCAGTTCTTTAATAGCAAAAATCAGGATTCCTTCCACCAGGATGACCGGCTGCGGCATGGTATGGATTACTTCAGATGTTCTGCTGTGTGTCACAAAACTGTAAACCGGAACGTCAACGCTTTTTCCAGCCTTCAGACTGAGAATATGGCTGACTAATAATTCGGTTTCCAATGAATCAGGATGGTCAAAATTCTGTTTCACACGTTCTTCAAGCGGCAAGTGACTCAGATCTTTGTAATAGGAATCATGGGACAGATAAACGATCCGGTCAGTTTTGAGCCTTGCGACCAGTTCCTGTGAAAAAGTAGTTTTTCCTGATCCGGTTCCTCCGGCAATTCCGATCGTAATGGGGACATGAGGCGTATTTTCAATCATGTCCTAATTATACCTATCTTGCATCCCCTTAATAAAATCAGCACTTTTTTATAGTGAGTATCATCCATTGTTTAGATGTTTGATTCATGATGAGAAATAAGAATCATCAATTACAATTCAAAAGAAATCAGACATTTTCCGAAAAAAAATGAACTTTTCGAAAACAGTTCGCATTCAAACGGCAGGTATCATGAAAGCGAACGATGTCTTTTTTCAAGCACAATTCAAATCACAAAAGGAAATCAGCCGTGCCATGGAAGTAAAAGACCATTTTGACATTAAATATCTTTCCCTGCTTTCAGAAAACTATCCAACAATTCATGATGCGTCGACAGAAATCATCAATCTGCAGGCAATCATGCAGCTCCCAAAAGGGACTGAACATTTTCTCAGTGATTTACATGGTGAACATGAAGCATTCACGCACATTATCAATAATGCTTCCGGAGAAATCCGACAAAAAGTCGACAAACTCTTCAGCAATATTCTGACATCGAGTGAACGGGCTCAATTTTCAACATTAATTTATTATCCCGAAGAAAAACTTAAAGAAATTAAAGAAACAGATCTGCCTGATATGGATGAATGGTATAAAATTACCCTCCATCGGCTCATTGATCTGTGCCACCTGATTTCTTCCAAATATTCCCGATCAAGGGTCAGAAAATCGCTGCCACCAGATTTTGATTTTGTAATCGATGAGCTGATTAATGCTGAAAAAACGGCACGCGAAGAATACTATGAATGTATTATTGACACAATTGTGGATATTGGTAACGCTGATGAATTTATCGTTGCACTGGCATCGGTTGCAAAACGGCTCATTGTTGACAGGTTGCACATTGTGGGAGATTTATTTGACAGAGGATCCCGCCCGGACATTATCATAGACATGCTGTCACAGCATCACGCAGTCGACATTCAATGGGGGAATCATGATGTCTTATGGATGGGAGCAGCATCCGGTTCAATGGCATGTATCTCGGTCGTATTAAATAATTCCATTAAATATGGAAACATGGATTGTCTTGAAACCGCATATGGGATTAACCTCCGGCCTCTGGCAATTTTTGCTCAGGAAAATTACATATTTTCGAGGCGATTCAACTTAAAACAAACGACAGGCAGTGTGAAATCCCAGGATTCTGCCTTAATGTCGAAAATGTATGAAGCAATCAGTCTGATTCAAATAAAACTGGAAGGACAAATCATTCGCAGACATCCGGAGTATCACATGTCGGATCGCCTTCTCTTGGATAAGATTGATTTCAAATCAGGTATTATCACTATTGATGATCACAGATACCCACTGGATGTTTCAGATTTTCCAGAGCTAAATCCAGAAGATCCATATCAGTTAACGCCCCAAGAACAGCAAGTGATGGAGCAGCTTGTGCTATCATTCAAGAGCAGTTATAAACTACAGCGGCAGATTCGCTTTCTGTATGCAACCGGATCGATATATCGTCTGTTCAATAACAATCTGCTGTTTCATGGATGCATGCCGATGAACGAAGACGGCACTTTTCAGTCGTTTGTCACCCATGGAAAATCTTATGCGGGTAAATCGTTTTTTGATTTTGCCGATAAAATGGCGCGCCTGGGCTATTATGCGCAAGAAGACACACAGGAAAAACAGGATGGTGAAGATTTCCTTTGGTTCTTGTGGTGCGGCAAAAACTCTCCGCTGTTTGGCAGAGACCGCATCACAACTTTTGAAAGACTCTTTATTGATGATCCTGCTGCCTGGATCGAAAAAGACAACCCCTATTACAGCCAGATAGAAAACTTGGAAATCTGTAAAAGCTTATTCGATGAGTTTAAATTAAACTGGGAAACAGGCCATATTATTAACGGACATGTTCCCGTGAATGTCAAAGGCGGAGAATCTCCCATCAAAGGCGGAGGCAAAATTATTGTCATTGACGGTGGATTTTGCAAAGCTTATCAGAAGAAAACGGGCATCGCAGGATATACACTGATCTATGATTCCCATGGCATGCGGATTGCTTCGCATGAACCATTTTCAGGTACGATGAATGCTATCAAAAAGAACAGCGATATTTTGTCACAGGAAATGATTTTTGAAACTCCCGTGGACCGATTAACGGTTGCAGATACCGATGCCGGTACTGAAATTAAAGCGCGTACGGAAGAACTGAAAGTCCTGCTGCAGGCTTACCGCTTGGGAATCATCAAAGAGCGAAATCCGGAATCAAAATGATTTTCTGAATATCGTGGTTACTGAGAGACTTTTATGAGACAAAAAAAACCATATCTCTGTTTACGATTCGAAAAATTCTTTCTTCCAGTATCAGGTTTTGTGTTGGGCATTGCAGTTTTTCTTCTGATTTACGGAATCGAACCGCTCAGGGTCACCGGATCAGCCTGGATATTTCAGGGAGTGATTGAATCCGATATCCTGCAGCATTATACCGGGTGGATGTTCTACCGGGATTCGGCATGGACATGGCCGCTGGGACTGGCTTTGAATATGGGGTATCCGTATGGTGCCAACATTGCCTATACGGATTCCATCCCGATTGTTTCCATCTTTTTTAAATTGATTTCCGCCTTGCTGCCTGAACATTTCCAATTCTTTGGCTTATATACGCTGGCCAGTTTTGCGCTGCAAGGAGCAGCCGCTGCCTTGCTGATCAGTCTGTTCACCAGGGAAAAAATCACGGCGTTACTGGGAACTGGCATTTTTCTTTTCTCCTCCTGCATGATTGAACGGGCTTTCCGACACACTGCGCTTGCTTCGCATTGGCTGATTCTTTTCGCTTTATTCTTTTATTTCAAAACCGCCAGGAGTCGGGATTGGCGTTGGATTGGCGGTTTTGGCTTATTGAATGTTCTGGCCATCGGGATTCATCCGTATCTGTTCGCGATAGTATTTCTTATTTTTTGCACTTCTTTTTTCAGTTGCATTATTGAAAAAAATAAAGAACAGAACTTTCGCAAAAAAATCGTTCTCTCTTTTCTTCTCATCCTGATGATCACTTTTGCGGCTGGCTATACCATAGGTCTGTTCGAAAAAGATCAAATCAAACCCGCCGGAGGATTCGGTTATTACTCCTTTAACCTGAATCAAATTTACAATCCAACTGCAAAAGGGATCGATCGATGGTCAGCACTGCTGCCGAAACAACCGCAGATGGAGGAACAGGCAGATGGATTGTATTATCTGGGATCAGGAATCCTCCTGTTTTCCATCCTGATAATCCTCCGCCTGATCAGGATGATCTTTTTTTCTTCAGAGAGCCGGGAAATTTTGAAACAAAGAGGACTCCTCCTGGTCAAAAAGCATCATTTACTTTTGATTGCCTGTCTCCTGTTGCTATTGTTTGCACTCAGCAATCGGATCACCTGGAACCAGAGGGTTGTTGCAGCCTATTCGCTGCCGGATAAGATTTTATCCTGGTGTAATATATTTCGATCCAGCGGCCGTTTCTTTATCGTTTTATATTATCTTTGGTTTTTAGCGGTGATCATCGGTATTCTCAGGTTCTTTGGAAAGCAAAAAAATTTCATTTTACTCATTATACTGATGATTCAAATTTTCGATATGGCACCTGCCCTGAAAGAAAAATATACCTATTTCCACCAGCGGTACGAAAAACCTTATTTAGCTGAAATCTGGACGGACATTGCTCAAAACTATTCGAAAGTCATCGTTATCGGCGAAAACCGTGATCTTCAATTGGCAGGCTGGATTGGAGACCATCACTTGAAAACCAATATGATGTTCTCTGCGCCGGTACATCTCAACCGATTCTGGGAAAAGACGAAAAATGATCGTGACACATTACTTGATCAGATAATTCTAGGAAAAGAAGTGGATAAAGAATCAGTTGTATTATTTGATTCTGAGTATTTATTGCCAAGAATTACTGCCGGATTGAATTCCGGATACGAGATTATCAAGACAGATAATTATTACCATAATTATTATGTCATTCTGCCAAAGGATAACGAATAGCAGCGATTCGAAATATTAACTTGCTATTCGAATCAATCTGGTAAAACCTGTTGTTGTGATGATTTTGCGCGGAGCGCAAAATCATCACAACAACAAAAAATCCTCCCCATATTTCGAATTGCTGAACGAATAGCAGCAACACGAAATTTGGAAAAACTTTTTGAGAAAAAAGGGAATTTTTGTTGTTCTTTTATTTTCTCATAATCATCATGAACCAGATTCCATAATCAATTCAGGTTGGAAAAGTGAGGCAAAGAATGAACTCAAGAGAAAGAATCTCCATTGCGCTGAAACATCAGGAAGCTGATCGGATCCCGCTTGATTTAGGCGGATGTGGTCAGACCGGCATGCAGGTGTCAACTGTTTATGCGCTGCGGCAGGCATTGAAACTGGATCCGCCCGGCAAACCCGTAAAAGTTATTGAACCATTTCAGATGCTGGGTGAAATCAAACCGGATCTGCAGGAGTTATTGGGGGTTGACTGCATCAGTGTCGGCGGATCAACCAATTTTTTTGGTTTTCGAAATGAAGGCTGGAAACCGTGGACTTCTTTTGATGGCACACCTGTTTTGGTACCGGAATTATTTAACACGGAACCCGATACTAACGGGAAGATTTATCAATATCCGCAGGGAGACCGATCTGCACCACCCTGTGCCGTAATGCCAAAAGGCGGTTTTTATTTTGATTCTGTTGTCCGGCAAAATCCGTTAATTGAAGAACAACTGGATCCGGAAGACAATGTGGAAGAATTTCAGCCGATATCTGAAACTGAGCTGGCATACCTCAAAAATTCAGCAGAAGAAGCTTACACTAATTCCGACAAAGCGCTGGTGCTGGGATTGGGAGGAATGGCATTTGGAGATATTGCACTGGTTCCCGGACCGACATTGAAACATCCCAAAGGGATCCGTGACATGGAAGAGTGGTATATCAGCACCGTAACCCGGAAAGAATACGTATTCTCGGTTTTTGAACGCCAGTGTAAAATGGCGCTGGAAAATCTGCCTAAAATATTTGCAGCGGTTGGAAATCTGCCATCTGTCGCATGGGTCAGCGGGACGGATTTTGGAGCACAAAACAATTGTTTCATCTCTCCAAAAGCTTTTCGCTCCATGTACAAACCGTTCATGATTGAAATCAACAATTGGATTCATACCCATACCACCTGGAAAACATTCATCCACACCTGCGGATCGATCATGCCGCTGATTCCTGACATTATTGAAGCCGGATTTGACATCCTCAACCCCGTCCAGATTTCCGCAGTTAATATGGATCCTCAGGAATTAAAAAACCGTTTTGGTGATCAGATTACTTTTTGGGGTGGTGGAATCGACACGCAGCGTGTGCTGCCTTTTGGAACGCCGGATGAAGTGAGGCAGCAGGTTCAAAGAAATATCGAGATCTTTGGTAAAGGCGGCGGATATGTGTTTAATCCGATTCATAATGTTCAATCGAAGGTCCCGGTGGAAAATCTGCTGGCGATGTATGAAACCGTAAAAAAATACGGGAGATATGAATAAAAGGTCCGAGTAATAATCACTTAGAATTTTTTTAATAAAAGTTGATTTCTACCAATAAATTCTCTTTTCAGTAAACCACTTTCTCTTTAATGACAATAAAAGTGGTTTATTCTTTTTAAATGCATCATTGAATAAATTTCATCGTATTTTTTTAATCGCAAATATATTTAATCGCTTTATCAATTTGAATTCTTAAATCAATATTTAGTACAATTTTCAAGAAATATATTTATATAATTAATTGTATTTTATGTCTAATTAATGTTATTATTGCAATGAAACTATTTATCGTTTCCAATAATATATAGTCCCTAAAAATGGAGATACCATGCTTAAAAAAATATTCGTATATTTTGTTTATTGTGTAATTATCATAATTACTGCTGGTTTTAAAAGTCCTTCATTAGAAAATGATTTCGAATTTCTAACAGAATTGGAACCAGAGTACAAATCAGTAGGTTTTGGAGAATTAGGAGAAGGTGTTTATTCATCGTCTACCGATCCAATCGTTAAAGGGGAAACAATAGCTGTTTCAGGAAAATCCTATCCGCATGGTTTGTTTGCACCTGCTCCTTCAGTCATAAAATACGATTTAAATGGGGATTATTCATCTATCTCAGGTTCAATATTGCTGCATGATGGTGTTCAATGTGGAAATGGTGTTTTATTTAGTATTAAAGTGGATGGTACATTAAAATTTGCGTCTTCAGTGCCGAAACCCGGAGGATATCTTAAAACTTACGAAGTTGATTTGAAAAATGCTCAAGAAATTGAATTAATCGTATCCGCTCTTGATAATGAGGATTGTGATTGGAGCATCTGGGGAGATCCGGTTTTAACGAAAGCGGGAGTGAAAAAAACAGAAACTTCACTTACTTTCAAAATCGAAGCCAGAGAACCGACTAAAACAATTATCGAAGAAAAAGCAGTAAGTGCACCAGATAAACCATTGGTATCGGGAGACATCGTTGTCCGAGAAGATTTCGATGACGAAAAACTTGAACCGAAATTGGTATGGGAAAATTTCAATCCTAAAAAATGTAATTTTTTGAATAAGGGATTTGTCGGGTTCATCGGAGAACCAGATTCTTTGTTACATAATAACAAACAATCCAATTTATTATGGTATCCGCTTCCTGATGGGGAATATACAATAACAGTACATCTTTCAGGGATCTTTAAAAAGGATTTTCAACAGGCGGCTATATTTCTTTATGAAGACCCCAATAATTATGTCACAATAAATCGAGCTTTTTGCAGTTTGTGCCCAACTGGCGGAAATGGCTTTTTCATGAATTATAAAAACGGGGGCGCTTTTAATGAGTATGCAGCAAAAACTGATAAAGACGACGTCTATTTGCGATTGGAAAATAAAAACAAGGTTATTTCGGGATATTATGCTACTGAACCTGATCAGTGGATTCGATTGGGGCGGATAAGCGCAGAATACACTGATTTTAAAAAAGCCGGATTTGGTGTGACCAATGATGGAACGTTTAACAACGCCTCTGTAAGGCTTGATTATTTCGAAATTTCAATACCATAAAAAAGTTACACGATTCCAGGTGATTGATCTGCAATGACGATTTCCCCCTTCTCTTTCATTGTTAAAACTGATATCAATATGGAAGAGATTCAAAAACAATATGAGGAATTAAAAAAACGTATCATTTATCTAAATGGTACGTTGTTTTCGTTCGAACATTTTAGATGATTCTCTTCATTTCATGAAATCATAGTGAGCCTGCTGGATTGTGTTGACAAGCGCCCAGAAATTTTCCAGAGGAGTATCCAACTGGACATGGTGAGTCGGCCCGATGATTAATCCGCCTCCTTTTCCGAGTGTCTGCAGGCGCTGCAGCACCTCTTCGCGGACATCCTTCGGTGAACCGAAAGGCAATGTATACTGTTCATCGATGGATCCCCAAAAACACAGTCGATCCCCGAATTCCTTCTTCAATTTCTCTGGGTCTATGCTTTTTGGCTGGACAGGATTCAAAACATCCACGCCGATTTCAATCAATTCCGGAATAATCGGAACAATATTTCCATCCGAATGATACGCCACTTTCACCTGCGGGTTGATGGCTTTTAACTCCGAAATAAAATTGGCCATGCGTTCTTTGAAAAAACGTCTCCACATGCGGGGTGAAATCATCATGCTGTGCTGTGTCCCCATATCGTCACCAGTCCAAATCATGTCGACACCCATGCGAGTCAGATGTTTTGCCGCTGATAAGTGATATTGATAGGGAACGTCCAAAATCTGGTCTGCCAAATCAGGATTCTGCACAAAATCCGAAAGCAGTCTTTCCAGGCCGCGTAGCGCCCAGGCAGTCTCGAAAATCGTCGTCACGGTAACACCCACAATATAATAATCTGATTGGAAGGATTTCAGCAGCTCTGACGCACCGGTATACAATTCAGGCCGGTTTGGATCCGGCGGCTGATAGGTGAGTATCGCATCATCCTCTGCAAGCGGGTGCCCGACAATTTCCGTATAGACTCCGGAACCAAACGGAGTGTGATACTTTGAGCCATGCCATCCGATACCCCATTCGTCCTCATAGTTTTCAACGCCCTGATAATAAGAATTTGCCCATCCGACCGAGGTCAGCAGCAAATCTTCCCCGATCATCCGCTCCAATTCATAGGTATTCCCGCCGCCATGCGGATTATGAATATTGTTCGAGTCAAGGTACAGTTCCTTTTCCAGGCGTTCAGCGAACTCCGGCGTAAATGAAATCTGCATCGGGCAGCGGTCGGGTATTTCATGATTAAGAGCAGCAAGTACACGGTCGCGCGGTTTCATCATTTCCTGTTTCCCAAGATAAATTTGATTAAAGTTCCATGTCTGCGCGGAGCTTCAGCATATGTTTTTTCCGCAGATCCATTCGTCTCGCTCGAATTCGATCTGTTTCGATTGGAAATTGCCCATATTGATGCACCGTCTGATACATGATCGATGCATTCTCAACCGGAACCGCATCATGGACTTCACTCGATGATCCGATCAGAATTCCGGCATCCGGACCTATTTTTTCGATCAATTCAAGCGTTTCATCTTCCACATCACCCGGAGTCCCGTGCGGCAGTTTGTGCATACAGCAGACATTGCCAAAAAGCAGCGTATGCGGATATTCCCGATGAATCTGAAAGATATCATTGCAGTCATTGCGTTCCATCGGATTCAATCCATCCGCACCCAATTCATTCAGGATGAGCGGAAGAAACTTGCCATATCTGCCATCAGTATGAAAAAGAAATTTCATTCCTTTTTCACGGATCGGATCCTGAATCCATTTCCAACGCGGGAGTCCTTCGTCTCTGACAAATTGGGGATTAAAGATCGGACCGTTTTTACTGGCAATGTCTTCACCCATGAATAATAGCGGCACTTGGGATACTTCGGAAAACGCGCGGGCAATATAAGCCGAAAAAAGTCCTGTGCAGTCCATAATATGTGAGACCAGTTCCGGAGCGTCATAAATAGCCAGCGAAAACAATTCCATATCCATATAGGTATATGCGTCCGTTATCGGTCCTTCCACACAGCCAATATAAGCAACATCATGATGAGCATATACTTCTTGAATAAAACGGACATGAGGTTGGAACCAGTCACGAACTTCCTCATAAACTGGTTTTTTTGGCATATTTTTTTCAAGCTCAGAGAGTGTGCGAAATGGACGTTTGGAAATCCAGGCAGTATTTCCGCCCTGTGTGACCGCCCAATCATCCGGGTTGACACCAAAAAAACGAATCCAGTTTGTGATTTTTCCGCCCATCCAATGATTCACCGGATCATGGATGGATCGCGTTACATCAACGCCAATCTTGTGCCAGGCTTTCGCGTTTAATTCAACCAGTTCCTCAAAAGAATAGGTTTTTGAGTCATCATATCCACCGTAAGTCCGGAGAATTGCGGTACTGTCCAGATAATCATAGGTTAGAATCCGGTCAACCGGTTCCCGATGGATTACTTTGCGAAATCGTTCCAGGTTATTCATGGGCGTATCCTTGAATCAAAACAAAGCGAGACCGTTTCTTTTCATCCATTCGAATTTTAACGTTGTTTATAAAAAAAATGAAAGAGCATGTTTAACACTTTATTTTTTTAAATTTTCATTTATTCGAATATATAGAGGATCAAAGTTCCATGTCTGCATCGCCCATACTCCCTTGTGACAGCGTGCACCTGCAGCAGACATTGCCAAATTATAGGATTGTTATTTATTTTTTTACAACAAATTTACGCTTATTTTTTGTAAACCTGATCAACAATAATTTAAGTATAATCCATTTTTTTGAGGGAGTTTATCGTCAGAATTTCGCTCAATATTTCGAATCGCTGTATCTAAGACCCATTTCTTGACAGTTGAGAAAGCGGTTAGTAGAATCGTTTTAGTGTTAACGGTGACAAAATCAATCATTAACCATTTTTAAATTACCATTATTAGAGCCGAAAAGAGATCGGGATTTTTGCAGGTATCCTCAGACAATAGGAGGAGGAATTCAATGACACAACCAACAATTAAAATGATAACAAGCGGGGCCAGTGTCTGGCAGCAGGATATCGTCATTCCCAGTTATGAATTAGGGGAACCGGATAAAAACCCGATGTTTCTTGAAAAACGTGTTTACCAGGGCAGTTCTGGAAAAGTTTACCCGCACAGTGTGACAGATTTATTTACAGACAAGAAAAAAGAGAAGATTTATCATGCAATTTGTATGGAAAACCCTTACCTTTTCATCATGATTCTGCCCGAACTCGGAGGTCGCATTCAGAGAGCCTATGACAAGACGAATGGTTATGACTTCGTTTATTATAACGAAGTTATCAAACCAGCCATGGTCGGATTAACCGGGCCATGGATCTCCGGTGGTATAGAATTCAACTGGCCTCAACATCATCGTCCCAGTACTTTTGATCCAATACAAGGTATCATTCGGGAAAATTCTGACGGAAGTGTTACAGCGATCGTAAGTGAGATTGAGAACATGTTCCGCACCAAAGGAATGGCAAGCTTTACACTTTACCCGGATAAAGCCTTGCTGCAAATCAACGTACGTCTGTATAATCGGACAAACCAACCGCAGACCTTCCTTTGGTGGGCTAATCCGGCAGTGACAGTCAATGATTATACACAGACTGTATTTCCACCGGATGTCCATGCGGTCATGGATCACGGAAAACGCGATGTCTCCCGATATCCGATCGCTACCGGTACTTACTATAAACAGGATTATTCTGCGGGAGTTGATATTTCCCGATACAAGAATATTCCAGTCCCCACATCCTTTATGGCCTATCACTCAGATTATGATTTCGTAGGTGGATACGATCATCAACTGGAAGCTGGTATTCTTCACATCGCTGACCATCATTTTTCACCCGGGAAAAAACAATGGACTTGGGGCTGCGGTGATTTTGGAAAAGCCTGGGATAGAAACTTAACTGATGAAAATGGTCCTTATGTAGAGCTGATGACCGGTTGTTTCACCGATAATCAACCTGATTTTTCCTGGCTAATGCCCGGTGAAGAGAAAAACTTTACGCAGTATTTCATGCCGTATAAGAAAATTGGTGTTGTGAAAAACGCTAATATCCATGCTGCACTGAATATGGAGTTTCTCGATGATCAGAAGGTCTTGTTGCAACTTTACGCGCCTGAAGCTTTGCATGATTGTCGCCTGATCCTGAAAAATGGAAATACAACTCTTTTGGATCAGTCAATCCAGCTTGAACCATCTCAGAAGATGGAAAAAACCCTGAGCATCCCTGCTGATGTTTTTCCAGAACAACTATATCTGAGTCTACTCGCAGCTGACAGAAAAGAGATTCTTAATGTCAAACCTGAAGCGGAAAAAATTGAACAATTACCTGAGGCTGCCAAAGCCATCCCTGATCCACAAGATGTGAAAACGACGGAGGATCTCTATCTTTTTGGCCTGCACCTTGAACAATATCGCCACGCCACCTTTTTACCTGAAGCGTATTATCTGGAAGGATTACAGCGAGATTCCAGTGACTCTCGAATCAACAATGCCTATGGCTCTCTGCTTCTGAGGCGAGGAAAATTTACAGAGTCTGAACATTATTTCCGTGCAGCTATCCGAAAACTTACCCGTTCGAATCCAAATCCATATGATGGAGAACCTTTCTTCAATTTAGGATATAGTCTTTGGCTACAGGGGAAGATAGATGAAGCCTATGGGGCTTTCTACAAATCCACATGGAATTCAGCATGGCAAAACAGCGGTTTTTATTATTTGGCCTGTATCCAGACACAAAAAGGAAATTATCAAACTGCTCTCGCACATATAGAACAATCATTGATCCGCAATATCCACCACATGAAAGCTCGAATGTTGAAAACGGCTCTTTTGCGAGAAACCAGCCAGTTTGAAAAAGCACGCTGTTTTGCAGAGGAAAGTCTCGAGATTGATCCCTGCGATTTGGGTGCAATGAATGAGCTTCGGTTACTAGGGGATAAAGAAAGCGAACGTGTTTTATTAGAACAATTACAAATACAACCCAATTGGACGATCGAATTATCGCTTGATTATTTTACAGCCGGTTTGTATGATCAAGCGGTAAATATTCTGCAAACTGTTATTGATCTGCAAGGCACAGGTCCTGTTTATCCGATGCTTTACTATCATCTCGGGTTGAACTTAATACAAAAAGGGGATTCTGATGCAGCGCAAGCTTCGTTTGTTGAAGCTACTAAAGCCTGTAGCAATTATTGTTTCCCTCATCGTTTGGAGGATATTCTGGCACTACAGTGCGCACTGCGCTACCACGCCGCAGATGCCAAAGGTTGGTATTATTTGGGGAATCTCTGGTACGACAAGCGGCAGTATGATGATGCCGTGAGTTGTTGGGAGAGATCTCGTGAACTTGATCCATCTTTTCCTACAGTTCACCGTAACCTGTCTCTGGCATATTTTAACAAGAAGAACCGTCCGCAAGATGCTCTGACTGAGATGGAGGAAGCTTATCGGCTTGATGAAACTGATGCCAGGGTTTTAATGGAGCTTGATCAGCTGCGAAAGAAAATGCAGATCAGCCCAAATGAGAGGCTTGCATTTCTTGAAGCTCATTCTTCTATTACAGCAATACGGGATGATCTGTTTTTGGAATATATTGCACTTCATAATTGGTTTGGTCATTATCAAAAGGCTTTAAAGCTAATTTCCGGACGTCATTTTCATCCATGGGAAGGAGGAGAAGGCAAAGTCCCTGCGCAATATTTTCTCTCTTTATGTGAGCTTGCTAAGGAAGCTCTCAAATCTCATGATGCAGAAGTAGCTATCGCCTATTTAAATCAGGCTCTCAATTATCCAGAAAATTTAGGAGAAGGGAAACTTAATGATGCAAAGGATAATCAGATCCATTATTACCTTGGAGAAGCATATCGTATGCTAGGATCTGATAATAAGAGCCGTGAGCAATATCAATTGGCCTCTACAGGCCTGACCGAACCGGCAGGCATGATGTTCTATAACGATCTCCCGCCAGAGACTATCTTCTATCAAGGATTAGCTCTGCTGCGTCTAGAACAACTGGAGGCTGCTTTTATCCGTTTCAACAAACTAATTGATTACGGTGAAAAGCACCTCTTTGATAAAGTTCAAATCGACTATTTTGCCGTCTCACTGCCTGATTTGATGGTCTTTGAAGATGATCTGCAGATAAGGAATCGTGTTCACTGCCTATTCATAGCTGGATTAGGTTGGTTGGGAAAAAATGAGTGGCAAAAGGCGCAAGCTCTTTTTGATGAAGTATCGCATCTCGAATCGTACCATTTCGGTATCCGTTTCCATTTCATTCCTAACGATGGTGACATCCATTGAGTATTTAAAACTTAAAAGGGAATGTCAGGGGGCATTCCTTTTTTATAAATAAATCCGAAGATTTCCTTTTCCTCTCTTAATAAAGATCACCACGTCGATCATTAATCCAAGGATTTTTCTTTCGTTCAATCTCTATCCCACTTGGATCAATTTCAGCAAACAGAATTCCCTCGCGGTTCCATATTTCTCCCAAAACCATACCATGTTGATTCACAATGCAGCTTCCGCCCGGGCAACTTATTCCCAGTTCATCGGTGCCGCAGCAACATGACACTGCCATGATCATCGAATTTCGCACAGCGTGATCCCGCACGAGGTCTTCTGGTCCACGACTTTCACGGTTATTCATCCACAAAACGAGCTGACAATCTTTTTTTCGATAGTATTCAACGCTTTCAAAAAAATCCCCATCATAACAGATCAACAAACCAATTTTTACACCCAGGTGGGAAAACATAACAAAATGGTTGCCCGGTGTAAAAAAATTTTTCTCATTACGTAATCCCGATTTGTTTCCATAAAGATGCGTCTTACGATAAAGCGCAACCAACCCATCTTTCATCACTACTGGAGCCGAAATATAGTAATTATCGCCATCTCGTTCTGTCAGGCCATAGATAATACAACTCTGCGTTCCCTTTAACAATTGTTGAAATAATTGTGTCGTTTTGCCATCCGCTGTCTCAGCCATCTCCCGGGCTGACATACAATATCCCGTCAACAATTCTTCATGAAAAAGTATCAAATCACATCCCTGGCGCAATGCTTCATCCGCTGCGAATATTGCTTTTTGCCGGTTTTCATCAGGTCTACCGGGATTATGATTTTGCTGAACAACCGCGAGTTTCAAAGAAATTCCTTAACGAGCGATAAACCAACGAGAAAGCGCCTGGGCTATTATTTGATGTCCAAGCGTACTGGGATGATTAATATGACACATTAAATCCTGCGGTGCCGCTCCTTGATCCACATATCGTTGAAATTCAGTAAACGTATCACTCAGTCCGATTTCATATTCATCTGCCAGAGAACGGATTTGTCTGACATGCTTTTCGAGCAGTTCCCACGTATCATTTTTCACGAAATAGGATTGTTCCCAGCTTGGAGTCAGCAAAATGAGCTTGATATTCTGTTCAAGCGCTTTTTCGATCATGAAACGCCATGCTTTTTCAGATTCTGCAAGTGTGATCTGCCGATCATTCAAACCATAATCAATTGTCAACACATCTGGTTGATGACAGAGCACAGTCGACTCAAAACGTTCCGCACCTTGTCCGGAATTCTCACCTCCGATCGCTGTCACGATCACATTAACTACAGCATAGGGAAAACGCTCCTTGATAAGCCGATGCAATAAATGCGGATAAGCGTGAAAAGGATCTACGTATGGCGTGCAGTAATATCCCGATGGTACACTGTGTCCATGACAAACGATATTGATCGTTCGATTATCAGGCCATCTTTTCGCTAATTCATCATTTATAGAATCAAGGTAAGTAAAACAATCAGCAATAGCCATATTGGCTGTTTCCTCCGTTATGGACAAATGATATATTTTCTTTGATGATAATGTTACACTCAGTGATGATGTTATCATTTAAGGAGCGTTGGTCACCAATGATATATTCATATAACAAATTAATCGCTTTGTAGAATTGCATCGCCGGTTTCTGGTAGATTACAGCACTAATTGCTCCAGATTGGAGGTATTGAGGTAATTTAGAGGTATATTCATGCCCGATTACTTTAACTTTACCAACCAAACCAGATTCTACGACCGCATCCGCGCACCACTGTGTCAACCCGTTCGTCACATAAAAAGCATCCAGATTATGGCCATTTTTTATACATTCTAAAGCCGTTATATATATATTCTGATACATGCATTTTTCAGTTTTCCCGGGGATCGGAATAATTTGCAGAATGTTCAGAGCTAATTGTTCCTGTTTTACCTTACTGACAAATCCGGAAATTCGCTGCTGGGTTTCAATTAGAGAGTTGTTCGGTGATAATATAACTACATTTCCCCGCGGTCTACAATAGAGCTCTGTCAGACGTGCAGCCAGATTCCCAATTGCAAAATCATCTGGACCAATATGAAACAAACGTCTGCTGCCCGGCATATCATCGATCACTGTTGCATAGGGAACTTCTTTCGGAATACACCGGTCAACAATATCACTGGATCCATCATATAAAGGTGTCATAATCAGCCCATTCACATTCATTTTCAATACTTGATTAATCGATTTCAACTGCTCATCAAGATCATAACTATAAGAAAACTCAGTAATTAATTCAACCCCAAAAGGAGATAAATGAGCCTGCGCTGCTTGAACACCTTCAATTATTTCGCCCCAAAAATCACTCTCCACTTGGGGTAGTACTAATCCAATCTTAATGTTACTTTTCCGTGAGGAAAGTGCCCGAGCAATTTGGTTTGGCTTATACGAAAGTGTTTCAATTGCAGCAGAAATTAAATCCAGGTTCTTCTTTGACACTTTCCCTCTATTGTGTAGGACACGATCGACAGTAGCGATTGAAACGCCCGCCATTTTTGCTATATCTTTAATTGTAGGCTGTTGATTTTCCATATTTTCTCTCTGGGTTCCGTTGATTTTGTGTGTCCGTTACCACAACAATATTTCTTCATAAAAATAAAGTTCTGATGATTCAACATCATTATAATTATGGGCATACAATCATGCAAGAATATTTTTAAACATTTAAAAAAAACATTAATTGCAAGGTCGACTTTCTTCGTATCGCTCATTCATCTAATTTTTATGATTTTCATCAAGCTTGACACTACTACAATCAATGTTTACAATCAAAATAATTGGTAACGATAACACATTTTTTTTATATAAATTCTTTTTCTATAAAAATGTTTTTTATCAAAAAATATATGTTTTTGGTTTCAACTGCTGAGATTTTCTCTGCAGAAAAATTAATAGGAGGAAGAAAAAATGAAACGTTCAATTATTGTTTTATTGGCAGCAATGATGCTTTTCTCATTGGCCACTGTCGTTTGCGCACAAGATGCACCTTTGTTCATCGCGATCAACAAAAGTGCAGACCAGAACTACTTCATCGATCTACAAGCTTCATTTGTTAAAAAAGCGGAAGAACTTGGCGCAACTGCCAAGACATTCGATGCAAAACTTGACCCAAGTCTTGGTGTTACATTGATTGATGATGCAATCTCCGCTGGTGCAGCTGGTATCGCAATCACTGTTCCTGACCAGACAATTGGACCTGCGATTTCTAAAGCAGCTCGCGATGCAGGTGTTGTCCTGATCGCTACTGACGATAATATTGTTGATGAAAATGGTGATCCCGTCCCATTTGTTGGATTCGATGGTACAGCGATGGGACGCCAGGCTGGTGAAGCTGCTGCTTCATTCCTTGCAGAGAACAAATGGCTGGAAGATACTGACAAGAAAGTCGGTGCTTTGATCGCCAACGTTGAAACTCTTTCCGTCATCGTCCAACGTGCTGACGCAGAAAAAGAAGAACTGCTTAAAGCCGGTATGACTGAAGATATGATCTTCACAGTTCCCTACACTGGTGAGACTCTGTCTGCCCAGGATGCTGCAGGCCCGATTATCACTGCCAATCCTGAAATCACCCATTGGGTCGTCACTGGTGGTAACGACGAAGGCGTTTTGGGTATCCTGAATGCGCTTGCAACTGCTGGAGTCAGCAGCGACAATATTCTCGGCATCGGTGTTGGTGCTTATGAAGCCTGTAAGCCATGGGCAGCCGAACAAGAAAGCGGCTGGAAAGCAGCCGTCTGGGTTTCAGGTATCAGTGTTGGTACCAAGGCTGCAGAAGTTCTGAATGATGCAGTTGTTAATGGAATTGAACCTCCGGCATTCTCCATTGCCGATACTTACATTCTTACTCCTGACAACTACAAAGATATGTTAGACCCGGTATCTTTGGCAAACTGCAGCAATTAGTTTTTTTTATCAAAAATAGCGAGCAGGTTTACAAAAACTTGCTCGCTAATATATTGAAGGGTTAACAATACGATCCTGTAAAGTAAATAAAGAAAGCAGAATTTACATCACTTTTTTGGATAGTTAAACAATTATGGATGAGCTTTTGGAATCAAACTAATGGAAAAAGCCTTTTTTGAAAAAAATAAAAATGAGGATTCACAAGAGAATCCCCCAGGTACGCTCGAAATCCGGCACATCTGCAAAGCATTCCCCAATGTACAAGCCTTAAATGATGTTTCTTTGGACATCCGTCCAGGTGAGGTTTTAGCTTTTGTAGGAGAAAATGGCGCCGGAAAATCAACACTCCTGAAAATTATCAATGGTGACTATCAGCCAGATTCCGGAACGATGCAGATTGATCGGGAGACATTATCATTTCCCAATCCGCTTGTCGCACATAAAGCCGGAATCCGTGTAATCTATCAGGAACCGGAAATCATACCGGGTGTAAATGTAGCAGAAAACATCTGGGTTGGTGAACTGCCGAAAACAAATGGTTTCATCGATCGGCAGAACCTTAATCGGACAGTAACTGAGAGTCTAGCAGAATATGGTTTCGACAGTGTTCTGCCTACCCACTTAATGGGAGACCAGCTTTCAGCAGCACAACGTCAAATTGTTGAGATCATGCGTGCTCTCAAGTCGGGTGTTAGGGTACTGGCGCTTGATGAACCCACTTCTTCGCTTTCTGATGATGAAGTGGATCGCCTTTTCACACTTGTTAGAAAGCTTCGTGATGGTGGAATGGCCATCATCTATGTTTCCCATCGAATTGCAGAAATATTACAACTATGTGATCGCGTTGCGGTTCTCCGCGATGGAGAGCTCATCGCCATACGGCCGGCAAAAGAATTGACTGACCATGAGATTGTTCATCTGATGGTCGGACGTGAACTAACAGAAATCTACCAACGTAATCCTGCTGGAACCAATAAAGAAGTGCTGCGTATCGAGCATCTGAACAGCAAATGGCATAAAGATATCAATTTTCACATCAATGCGGGAGAAGTAGTTGGTTTCGCCGGGTTGGTTGGGGCAGGTCGTTCTGAACTGGCAAAAGTCATATTTGGTGACAAGCGTATTGACAGCGGTAAGATTATCCTTGAAGGGAAAGAAATTAGCACCACAACACCAAGTAAAGCGATCGCACAGGGAATTGGATTTGCCACGGAAGATCGCAAGCGTGAAGGTTTGATCCTTATCCGAAGTGTCCTTGAAAATGCCTCATTAGTTATCGTCAATCAGCTCACAAAATTGGGCTTTGTGAACCGCACAAAAGAGAAAGAGATTGCGAGTAGTTTTGTAAGAAAACTGAATGTTCGTACACCGTCACTAGAACAGGAAATCGGCAAATTGAGTGGTGGAAACCAGCAAAAAGTTGTTCTGGCTCGCTGGTTGGCTGCTAAACCCAAAATACTAATCTTGGATGAACCAACACGTGGTATCGATGTTGGCGCCAAGGCGGAAATTTATAAATTGATTGATCAATTGGCAAATGAAGGTCTTGCGATTATGTTCATTAGTTCTGAACTTCCTGAAATTATCGGACTTTCTGATCGCGTATATGTGATGCAGAATGGGCATATTACAGGTGAAATACCCGGTTCAGAACTAACAGAAGAATCCATTCTTGAATTAGCCATGGCAGATGATTTGCAGGGCGAAAACGAAAGCCCCAATAAAACAAAGATGGAGGAGTTTTCCCTGTGACTACAATTACAGAATCATTTACAGCATCAAACATCAAGAAAAAAAATATCTTCACCCAGTTTATCGATTTTTTAGGAAGTGACAATCTATCGCTTCTAATTGCATTGATTCTTTTAATCCTGTTGATCACCGTAGTCAGCGGTTGGATAGGTTTGGAAGGCGGTTCCAAATTCTTTACCTGGCAAAACCTTCTAAATAGTCTTGCACAGGCTGTTGTTATTGTCGGATTGTTGGCAATGGGCGAAACTATTGTTGCACTTGCTGGTGTTATGGATATTTCCATTGGTTCCATTGCATCCTGCGGTTCCGTTGTTGCAGCTTCCACACTTGTCGGAACCGGTGCTGTTGGTAGTCTCAGCATTTTCCCGCAAAACAACATCTTCTGGGCAATTGTTGCCGGTATTCTTGCAGGTATGATCGGTGGTTTGATCAATGGTCTGATTATCACCAAACTTCATGTCAATGCAACAGTTGCAACATTGGGAACCATGGCTGCTTTCGCTGGCACTGCTTTCTTACTTGCTCCAAATGGCAAACCGATCGGTGTTGTCACTCAGCCGAATTTCACGTGGTTGGCACAAGGCCGTCTCTGGAAGGATGCAGCTGTGCATACATTGAACGGTTCTAAATGGACAGGCGTGCCTGTTCTTACAGTAATTCTGCTAGTCGTCGTTATCGTCATGCACATTCTGATGCGGTATACATCTTTTGGTCGTGCTGTCTACGCTATCGGTGGTAACGCGACTGCTGCTCGCCTGGCAGGTATCAATGTCACAACGATGAAGATCCGTATGTTCATGATTTCCGGCGGTATCGCTGGTCTGGCAGGAGTTCTGCTGGCATCCCGTACCACTTCCGGAAACCCGATAAACGGACAGGGTCTGGAAATGCAGGCAATTACTGCGGTCTATCTCGGGGGTACCTCCACCAGTGGCGGTAAGGGTACAGTGTTCGGTACATTCCTTGCCGTCATCATCGTAGGCGTTCTGAACAATGGTATGAACCTTCTCGGTTTCAATACCTTTGTACAGAAAGTCGCTCTCGGTATGCTGTTGGTCGTCGCGGTCGCAATCTCACAATACCGTCAGTTACAATCAGAAAAATCTCATAAACGCATGGAAAAATAATCGACCACTCAACAATCAAAAAAAGTTTATCCAAGTATCAAGGTCGCTGCCCCTCTTGTTTAGGTCAGCGGCCTTGATTTATTAACGTTCCAGTTCACAATATAATCGATGTTCCTCTCCCCACAGGGGAGAGGTTAGGTGAGTGACACGGCCAGTCTTCTCCTCAACAAGACAAACTACCATATATACACAACCCTCATCCTGCCCTTCTCTCTGGAAGGGAGAAGGAAATTTGACCCTTCCCTTTACAGGGAGAAGCTAGGCAAAGAATGAAGTATATCCCTCTCCCAAGTGGTAAACACTGGGCTACTATACCTGGTAAAGTCGAATCCGATCAGTGAAAGGGTTCGAATCCCCCTCACCATTCAGATTATAAAAAAAAACCGCCTTTTCAGACGGTTTTTTTTGCGGGGAAGGGGGGATTCGAACCCCCGGTTGAGTTTTACCCCAACAACCACTTAGCAGGCGGCCCCATTCAACCACTCTGGCACCTCCCCATTTTTAACTTCGAGTATTATACCATCTTTGAAAAATACCACCATGACTTTAAGCATCAATTCGAAATATGGATAAGCTTTTCGAATTTAAAGAGAAAATATGTTGTTGTATTGTTTTTACGCTTCGCGCAAAAACAATACAACAACAAAGAATTTTTTTTATATTTCGAATTACTGTCAAGCCAAAATACAGAAATACCTGGGCACATCCATATGCGTATTGAAGAATCAACATCAAAAATAGCTGACTTTAATGCGCTTACCCATTTGTTCCAGACATAGGACCAGTTCATCGATCAATTGCATTTTTATGCTGAATGTAATCGGCAGATCTGGATTCTGATGCGCCGGATTCACAGCTTTTCCGACAAAAAAGTTGATATCCGTTGCTTCCTCGAACAGCATACAGGAAATCAGAGAAGCCGCATCTTTTTTGAAATTCCAATCTGCAAAAAAATCATTGTCTGTCAGGTAATTCTGAGCATACTGCAGCACCCGATTGATGGTGATCACACCCTCTGTCACCAGATCGACACCTTCGATATGACCGACTGGCGGTATCGCAGGATCAATGTAATTAAAAGAGGGGATGACTGGCTTTTGCAGATATTCTGATGCAATTTTGGCTGTAGTTCCGCCACAGATTATATGTTTGCCCGCCTTGGAAAAGAAAAGCGACATCATTTTTATGTCATCATCTTTATTGGAGGGAGGACCGATCAGCAGATTCATCGGTTCTCTTTTGCGAATCCGAATTGTACAGACCGTCGTATCATCCCTGGGTTTTTCTTCATACAGACGGCTGCATTCATCGATCAGGATACGGGTCAGAGTCTTCGCTGTATAACCGACTACTGACAACGGTTTCATATATTGAATGATATCTTCCCGTTTCCAGCCAAAGTTCAGGATTTTTCCAACGCCGGCATGTACTGCTCCATCGCTCATTAGAATAAAGATGTCCCCTTCCTGAACCGGAATCCTGGAACAATAAATTATCTTCTCCTGAATCTCAATTTTTGTTTTGGGAAACTCAAAAAATTCACCTTCACGCAGCAGGATAACAAAAGGATTATCGAACTGAATAATCTCAACCTCTTCGCTTTGCAGCAAACTGTGAAAAACCGTGAAAGTGGAGTATGCCAATTGCCGCTCGGAACAGACCGGCAAGGTTGCGGCAATCGTTGCATTACACTCTTCAATGCTCATGCCGTTATTGATCATGCTCGAAATAATCTTCGATGTCAGTGTTGATAGGATGCACGCCTTCACACCGCTGCCCAGCCCATCAGCCAGGACCACTACCGTCGTCCCATCATCCTTATGGATGATATCAACATGATCACCGCATAGCTGTTCACCATATTTTGCCAGACTGATGTAACCAATGTCCGTGCAGAGGTCATTCATTTTTCAAAGTATCCTTCAGTTTCGAAAGCGCCACTTTCATTTCGACAGTAGTCTCTCCAAGAAGGGATGCAATTTCCTGAACGACACGCATCTGTTTTTCAACGACGCGGTCGGTTATTTCGATCGATTCGCGGCTGATCCGTTCTTTTTCGTCCTTTGCCCGCACCTCATCCGTAATATCTTTCATGATACACATCAGCAAGTGGCTGGTTTTGTCATAATAGATGGTTCGTTCCACAAACTTCCTGTATTCTGCCAGATACGTCCGCTTTGTGACAATACGCATACCCGTATCAATCACCTTTTGAAAATCCTGCGGATCAAGGATACGCACCAACGGTTCGCCTAATACATCCGAGGCATTATGGATATTCATGATTGCTCGGGCAGCATCATTAATTTGTTGAACTTCAAGCATTTCATTCAGAATCAAAATACCGTTCGGTGTGTTCATAATGATCTGATTGGAAATCGATTCCGACTTCTCCTTCAGATACGGCAGACACATCGTCAAATCAGCTTTGCCCTGGCTGACAGCCACTGCTTTCTCTCTGCAGGTGTTGTAACCACACGTGCCGCAATTCAACTCATCATCCGCAGTTTCTTTTCCCATTTTTCGTAAGATTGCCGTAATTTCGTCATCACCAGGAATTTTTTGGCTGATATCGATTCGAGCATGGTCTTTGCGCATCACTTCCGGATTCACCACAGGAACCTGAAAATCCTGATCTCCGGCAAACTTTTCGACTGCCAGAAAATCGCGAATCGGCAGATGATGAGACTTGTTCATGGCAGGACCACCGATGCAGCTACCCGGGCAAGCGGACATTTCGATAAAACAATTCGAAAGACTGCCCGAGATAATATCTTTCAATGCCAATATGCAATTATCGACCCCATCGATTGCCAGATATGAATAGGCATCCGAAAAACGGTTCATCGTTTTCAGAATTCCACCGGTAGTGGGGAAGAGTCTGGCCTTACTCTGCTGATTATTCTCCGGTATCTGGTCAAATTCCAGATTCTCCGCAGCTATCCATTCAGACAGCTCTTCAAAGGTCAGGACACAATCGACCATACCCCCCGTCTGTTCGGCTTCCGCTTTTTTCGAAAGGCACGGTCCGATGTAAATTGTTTTCATTTCCGGATTTTCGTTTTTTAATTTCAGGCAATGAGCATGCATGGGTGAAATTACATCCGCCAAATATGGAAGCGCTTCCGGATAATATTTTTCAATTAACAAATTTATGGTATGGCAGCAGGAACTGATGATTACATTGCGGAATTTTTCATCGATGATACGTTCATATTCATTCTTGACAAGTGTGGCTCCGATGGCAGTCTCTTCGATCTGAGAAAAGCCCAGTTTCTTCAATACCGTCTCCATTGCAGCAATACCGACATCGGGAAAATACGCAACAAAAGATGGTGCAATACTGGCGGCCACGAATTTGTTGGTGGCAAGAATAGATTTGGCTTTTTCTATATCGCTGCGGATACGTTTTGCTTGTTGGGGACAGATCAGAACACACTGTCCGCATAAAATACACTCATCACTGACTATATGCGCCTGATTACCTGAAAAGCGGATCGACTTGACCGGACAATGACGGATACATTTATAACAATTCTTGCAATTAGATTTTAGAAAGTCGATGTATTCTTCCATTCGATCTCTTCTTCCTGTTTTCAACGATGGTTGAGAAAATTCTTTTTTTATCTTTTATATCAACGCTGCACTGCATGCAACACTTCATTTTGAAAGAATGTCTCCACGCTTTCAGGGCTCACAGAGTAGATCATCTCGCCAATTTGGACGCAAACCCCTTTTGTACAATTTCCCATACAAAAACTGCCATTCAGAATGACTTTGTTCTCGAGCTGGTTTTCAATTACCAGCATCTGCAGCTTTTCAACCACGCGCTGAGCTCCCTTCAAATGGCAAGAACTGCCGATACAAATAACAATAATCATGAAATCAATCTCCTTATTTTTTTTGCCTTTTTCTCAAAAAAAAACGTGAAATTTTATTAATGACAGGATTGTATCGGACAACCTGTTTTCGTTTTCATTTGGGAGGTGATTTTTTTTCATTAACACATCTGCCATCGATCAACCTGAAATAACAATACAATAATTTGAAATAGGAAAGGAATTCTTTGTTGTTCTTATAGTTTTGCGCGAAGTGTAAAACTATAAGAACAACAATTTTTCTTTCTCCATTCGAAAAATCAATCCATATTTCGAATTGTTGATGACAATAACGCCATGTTGAATACTCGTATACTGGTTTTCACCATTTTCTCAGGAATCATCCCAGGGGATTGAATCATGGACTGATATTTCAATCACCCGGGTTCTTATCGCAAAGGATGATCTGAATTACACCTGTTTTTTCGCCATCAGGTATTTATCGATTCCATTGGCAGCAGTTTTTCCGGCACCCATCGCCAAAATCACTGTGGCTGCTCCAGTTACTGCATCTCCTCCTGCAAAAACGCCTTCTTTGGAGGTTTGACCAGTCTCTTCATTCACGATGATTCCACCCCATTTTTGTGTTTCCAATCCGCTGGTAGTGGATTTGATAAGCGGATTTGGAGAGGTCCCGATCGCTGCAATGACACAATCCACATCCAAAATAAATTCTGATCCAACCTTTTCAACAGGTTTCCGGCGGCCAGAGGCATCCGGATCTCCCAACTCCATCGCAACACATTTCAGCCCTTTGACAAATCTTTTTTCATCTCCCAACACTTCCAATGGAGCACTTAGCAATTTAAAAAGAATACCTTCTTCTTTGGCATGTTCCACTTCTTCCTTGCGCGCCGGCAATTCATTTTCAGAACGGCGGTAGACGATGCTCACTTCCTCAGCGCCAAGTCGTTTTGCACAACGGGCTGCATCCATTGCCACATTACCGCCACCGACCACCGCGACTTTTCGTATTGACATGATCGGTGTGTTGCTATCCTTTTGATAGGACTTCATCAAATTTATGCGGGTTAAAAATTCATTCGCTGAATAGACACCATTCAGATTTTCTCCTGGAACTCCCATAAAACGCGGCAAGCCGGCACCGGATCCGATAAAAATAGCTTCATAGCCGGCCTCCATCAGTTCATCGACCGAAATAGATTTTCCAACGACCGTATTGGTATTAATGGTGACACCGAGCTGCTTTAGAGCGTTCACTTCCTTTTGCACGATTGCTTTCGGCAAACGGAACTCCGGAATACCATAGACCAGAACACCACCCGCCAGATGTAACGCTTCAAAAATTGTTACTTCATATCCTTTTTTTGCCAGATCCCCGGCACAGGTCAATCCGGCAGGGCCGGAACCGACGATCGCGACTTTATGGCCATTGGATGCCGGTTTTTCAACCTTAGCATCCAGTTGGGCATTATGCCAGTCTGCCACAAAACGTTCCAGTCTGCCAATTCCGACACTCTCCCCTTTGATCCCGCGCACACAATATTTTTCGCACTGTGATTCCTGCGGGCATACCCGCCCGCATACAGCCGGAAGTGAGCTGGTCTGAGCAATGATTTGAAAAGCCGCTTCAAAGTTCCCGTCGACTGTCTGCTGAATGAAAGCAGGAATTTGAATCTGCACCGGACAGCCGCTGACGCATGGCTTCGTCTTGCAATTCAGACAGCGCTGAGCTTCATCAATCGCCTGTTCTGTAGTATAGCCAAGGGCAACTTCCTGGAAGTTTTTGTTGCGGAGTTCCGGTGCCTGTACAGGCATCTCATTCTTCTTCATCGACATGTTTGGCATCTCAATTAACCTCTTTCTTGAAAAGATTACATGCCTCATCATGTGCATGCCGCTCAAAACCGCGGTAAAATCCGGCTCGCGCCATCGCTTCATCAAAATCGACCTGATGCCCATCAAATTCAGGGCCATCGACACAGGCAAATTTAGTTTTTCCGCCGACAGTCAGACGACATCCGCCGCACATTCCGGTTCCGTCAATCATGACCGGATTCATGCTGACCATCGTCTTCACGTTGTACTCTTTCGTCAGTTGGCTGACAAATTTCATCATAATCATCGGACCGATGGCAACCACTTCATCATATTTTTCTCCGGCATCCAGAAGCGCTTTTAACGCATTGGTTACCAGTCCTTTTTCACCATAACTGCCGTCATCCGTCATCAATAAATACTTGTCACTGACTTTTTGGAATTCATCTTCCAGGATCACCAATTCTTTTGTACGGAATCCGACGATAGAATGAACAACAGCGCCCAGCTCATGAAATTTTTTCGCCACCGGATAGGCAATAGCACATCCAACACCGCCACCGACAATGGCAACTTTTTTAATCCCTTCCGTATGTGTCGGAACACCAAGCGGCCCGACAAAGTCATGAATCGCTTCACCTTCTTTCAGATGATTTAGTTTTGTAGTTGATGCTCCAACAATCTGGAAAATAATCGTGACTGTTCCCTTTTCCCGGTCATAATCCGCTATGGTCAGCGGAACGCGTTCTCCATCTTCATCCACACGCAAAATAATAAATTGTCCGGGTTCTGCTTTTTTGGCTACAAGCGGTGCCTGTACTTCCATTAATGTAACTGTCGGGTTCAATTCGACTTTTTTCTGAATCGTATACATGTTCACTGCCTTTCTGTGTATAGTAAAACATTTATAGTATCCATAACTAATATATCATACCGAAAAAAAATCGTAATAGGTCTTTATCAGGATTAAACGACGTGAATCACAATTAATATTACCCAAGAAGCATCGGTGAATCAAAACAGCGATTCGAAATATGAAAAAAAATTGTTACCATAAGCTGCAGAGGAAAGGCTGATGGGTAACGAAATGAGTAAGAAGAGCAGGCTGGAATTTGCAACGCAAATACAATCCCGATATCTAAGAGCGAACAATGCGGCGAAAGAAAAAATCCTCTATGAATTTGTCGAGAACTACGGTTACCATTTTTGTAACATGCGCTGCTTCTTGATGAATATTTTTGATAATTTCGCTCTTTTTTATAAATATTTCACAACACATCATGGATTCGTTTCTTAGTATTCGCACTCATATTCAGTATCTGATTCCAAAAAAAGGGGAATTTTTTAAACGGAATGGTCGTACTGGAAAAGTACTGCCAGTACGACCATTTAACGAAGAAAGAGATTCGATTTAAGCCATGTGATTGTGGAAGAGCAGTACCGATAACAAAAATATATTTCAATTATGGATGCAGTACTTCTCAGCATTTACTGGTCAAAATGTTAACCATTTTTCTGTCTTTTGAGAAATTCATAAAGCGCATACGGATATATACTTTTTTATATACCTTCCAATTTATAATACGACAGCGATTCGAAATATGTGAAAAAATATTTGTGGAGGGATCAGGAATTAATCATAGTGGATGGAGGATACTTCATCTTTGCTTCGAAACAGCTCCGAGATAAACACCTGATCCTGAGAGGAGAGCTGATACCCCGATGGATAAATCAGAACATCTTTGAATTTCCAGTTCTCCATTTTACATTTCCGTTGTACCAGCTGATAGCGTTCAGCCAGATCAGCCGGAATGGGAGAGACCCACATATAGGTTTCCGGTACGTTGCACAACAGATCAAATTGACTGCCGCGCTCATAAACATAAATGCGTTTACTGACAGGCAGCAAATTCTGCGCAGTCTGTGAACTGGAAAACTGATTCATCGGAATCGTCAGGTCGCCGTGCACAATCTCAATGTAATCCAATACATCTGCATAAGTGATCACCGGCAAATCAGCCAGCGGATGATTTCTCGACAACAATAAAACATACTCAAACAGCCAGATTTCACGAAACTGAAGGTTCTTTTCGCGAATCAAATCAAGGAAATATTTTTCATGGGAAGTATGAAATCGGATCACACCCAGATTACATTCGGTTTCCAGGATATTATCAATAGCCCGAATCGAATTGGTCTCAAAGAAATTCAGCTCGATCTCTTTCTGCGGATCAAGTGTCTTAACAAAGCGGGTAAAGGCACGTGAAATATAGCTTGCGCGCGGGATTGAAATTGTAAAACGCTGCGTTGTTGGTTTGACAGGCTGATAGATTGATTCCAACTCATCAAACTTCAGCACAATCGTCCTGGCCTGATCAAGAAATTCTTTACCTTTCCGGGTGGGAGTCATCCCTTTGGGAGTGCGCAGAAAAATATTAAACCCAACTGTATTCTCAAGTTCTTTAATCGCCTTGCTCAGGTTTGGTTGTCCGACATAGAGGGTTTTCGCCGCCTTCGTGATCGACTCGGTTTTTTCAACCTCCAGCGCATATTTCAGATGAAGGATATTCACGTTATTTAACCTCTTTTCAGATATGCCCTGATTGGACAGTGATTCGAAATATTAAAAGAATTCATTCTTTCTTGATTCGTAAAGTCTATCCATATTTCGATTTGCTGTTGATTGTATCGAATGAATGCTTCCTTAATCCGCCACAGATGAGAAATCAGCGATGCAGCAAAAATGTTCCTGAAAAAAGTATAAACGATTTCTTGAGGAACCAAGAAACAGCCTCGATTGGAAATTGATAATCAGTTTAAATCATCATCAGGAAACATTATTTTGAATTGCTAAGGGAATCAATCTTTTCGGATTTTTTTTAGTTTCTTAGTATAATTTCAGTTATTACATAACGAAAAGCGATCAAATCAACAGAACATTCATCAAGCGAATAGTTTCGTCAAAATAGGGTGCTTATTGTTTTAAAATTTGGGAATTTTGGAATATCTTCAATCGATTCCATAACAATTATTGAAATCTTCAAAGGAGAAATATTATGAAGAAATCGTTTGTTTTGCTATTGTGCGTATTGGTTTGCACAATGTTA
This sequence comes from Flexilinea sp., assembly GCA_026645735.1. Taxonomy (GTDB): domain Bacteria; phylum Chloroflexota; class Anaerolineae; order Anaerolineales; family Anaerolineaceae; genus Flexilinea. Next base: position 8,278 of record JAPKMT010000014.1, on the reverse strand, counting down.
TTGACCAGCATCGCCTCAGCTGCTGATGATGTCAAAAAAGTCGCCATCATTCTGGATCCAGTCGGCGTCAATCCATTCCTGACCCAGGTTGTGGACAAATTTGCTGAAGTCAAAGCAGCCGGAACCTATCCGATGGAATATTCCGTCATCGAATGTGCGGATGACACCGCATGGGCAGAAAATATTCGCGCATCTGTCGAAGAAGGTTATGATCTGATTCTCGTCGTCGGCTGGCAGGGTGCGGATCCTTTGAACGAAGTTGCGACACAATTCCCGGATAAAGCGCAGTACGTCATCATCGATACCGTTTGTGACAATCCGAATGTTAAATCCTACATTTTTAAACCGCAGGAAGCAGCCTATTTAATCGGTATCGTTGCCGCCATGGTCAGCGCGGATGCCGGCAAACCGGAAGGTCCTTTCGGCGGAGTGCATGCGAATCCCGGACAGGGCTCCTTTGAATGGCGTTATGGCTACATGGAAGGAATCAAATCGATTAACCCGAAAGTAACCAATGACAATTTCATTTTCAACTACACCAAATCCTACACCGATGCGCCGACTGCCAAAGAACTGGCGCTGCAGCAAGCCGCCCAGGGTTGTGTCTTCATCAATGCAGCCTCCGCAGTTGCCGATTTCGGTACCTTTGAAGCAGCGCTTGAAAAAGGCTTCTACACATCCGGACAGGATTTTGACCGCACATCCCCTGACAATCCGAATATCATCACCACCCAGGTGAAATACACGGGAATCGTTGCGGGCATGATTATTGACGAGTTCTTCGCAACCGGTATTCAACCGGGCGTCGTTTCCCTCGGGCTCAAAGAGGGTGTGGTCGGCGCGACCTACATCACCGATGACGGTGTCAACCCCCGCAACACCGCAGTTTTGACTGATGCCATTGTTGCCAAAGCACGCGAAGCAGCTCAGGCCATCATTTCCGGAGACCTGGTTGTTGAAGTCCCGCTCGAAGAAGAGTACTTGAAACAATAAGAGATTCTTGAAACAGGGGATGACCGGAAACAGTTGTCCCCTGTTTCCAATAGAAAGCAGCGATTTGAACTATGAGAAGGATCATTGGTTACTGCATTGTTTTTAACACAAAGAGCAAAAAAACCACAACAACAAAGAATCCTCTCGAATTGCTACGCAGCAATATACTTTTTCTTTTTTTCAAAAAACTGGTTAATATTTCGAATTGCTGAATATGAAGGAATTTACCGCTGTTTACGAGAAAATGGGATCCGGTATAGGATGCCCTTTTTTCGCAGACAGCGATAAATTTATATTTCATTAATGCTTCCTTATCCATGGAAAAATCAACCGGAGCCTAAATTCACATGCGCAATCAATCCAATGATGTCATTCTCCGCATGGAAAATATCGTCAAATGCTATGGGAATCTCATAGCCAATGATAACGTCAGCCTGCATCTGAATCGGGGTGAAATCCTTGCGGTCATCGGAGAAAACGGTGCTGGCAAAACCACACTGATGAAAGTTCTCTATGGGCTGGAACATCCGGACAATGGCGATATTTACCTCAATGAGAAAAAAATTCAAATTCATAACGCAGCACAAGCCATTGCCAATGGAATCGGTATGGTCCAGCAGCATTTCATGCTGTTTGATCCATTCACTGTGACAGAAAACATTGTGTATGGCAAAGAACCAAAAAAGGGATTATTTTTTGATCTCAAAAGCGCCAATCAGACCATCTCGGAACTCTCCCGCAAATTTGACTTGCCGCTGAATCCCACCGCCAAAATTCAAGGAATGCCGGTCGGTTTGCGACAGCGGGTTGAAATTTTAAAAGTGCTATATCAGAATGCGGACATTATTGTTTTTGATGAACCGACGGCCGTCTTAACACCACAGGAAGTGCATGAACTGTTGAATACGATGAAACGACTGGCGGAAGCAGGCAAGAGCATCATTATCGTCACGCATAAACTGAATGAGGTCATGGAAGTTGCGGACCGCGCCATGGTAATGCGCCTGGGAAAACATGTTGCTGACCGCAATATTGCGGATACCAGCATCGAAGAACTCTCCTTTCTGATGGTCGGACGCCATCTGATTGAAACGGAAATTCCGAAAATTGCCCCTGGCAAAGATATCCTGCGGATTAACAATCTCTGCCTGACCAGAGAAGGATCTGTTCCGGTTCTTGATCACATTTCCATTCACGTCGATGCCGGTGAAATCGTTGGTATTGCCGGCGTCTCCGGCAACGGGCAGTCCGATCTGGTTCAGTGTATTTTTGGCCTGCAAAAAGCGGACTCCGGACAAATTCTGGTCAATGGCAAAGATGTATTCAATCGGACTGTTAAAGAAGTACGGAATTCCGGTATGGCGATGATCCCCGAGGACCGCTTTATCTGGGGATCGGCAGCACAGGCAAGCGTAGCTGAAACAGCCATCATGGGACATTATGAGAAACCGTCGTTTTCAAGAAAGGGATTCCTGAATGTCCGGACGATTCGGGAATTCGCCGGAAAACTCATTAAAGAATTCAGTGTTAAAGCGGACAGCATCGCACAGAAAACCAGTTCGCTTTCCGGAGGAAATGCGCAAAAACTGATCGTCGCCAGAGAGATCCGTCAGAACACGCCGATCCTGATGGCCTGTGAACCAACGCGCGGCATCGACATCGGCGCCATCCAATTCGTTCACGACCGCCTGGTTGAAAAGCGATCCGAAGGTGCGGCTGTGCTGCTGGTTTCCAGTGAATTATCCGAAATTTTAAAACTTTCCGATCGCATCTATGTGATCTACGAGGGAAAGATAAACGGTGAATTTAAACGCGGCAATGTGAGCGAAGAAGAGCTCGGATTGCTGATGGTGGGGAGCAAAAAGCTATGAACTCCGGCACACTCAGAAAAATTTCTCATTTCCTGGCTCCGATCAGTCAACCATTCATTGCCATATTTCTGGCGCTGGTTGTCGGGGCTATCGCGATTGTCGTCACGGGAGAGTCTCCGTTCAATATCTATAAGATTATGGTCAAAGGCGCATTCGGCAGCGAATACTATCTGCTGACCACACTGACGCGGGCTACTCCGATCATCATCACCGGTCTCGGTGCGGCCATCTGCTGGAGCTCGAACTACATGGGCATCGGCGGTGAAGGGCAGATGATCATGGGCGGTTTTCTATGCGCTGTGGTCGGATTTCACTTCCCCGGACCGCAGTGGCTCAAATTAACCAGCGCCGTCATCCTTTCACTCGCTGGCAGCGGTCTCTACTCCCTTTTCTCAGCCTGGCTGCTGGACAAATTCAAGATGTCCCTCGCCATCTCCACCTTGATGTTAAACTACGCTGGAGCCTATATTGCAATGCACTTTGTACAGAATGTTTTTCTGGATACAACCGGCGACGCAAAACTGGTTCAGACACAGATGATTGATGAAAGTATCCGCCTGCCGCGAATCGTGGAAGGGCAGAAGCTGCATTGGGGCTTTGGCATCGCTGTTTTGCTCGTCATCCTCGTCTGGTTCATGATGAACCGCACCGCATTCGGCTATGAATCCAGAATGAGCGGATTTAACATCCATTTCTGCAATTACGGCGGAATCAACAGCAAGAAAATCATGTACGGCATGTTGACGCTCAGCGGCATCATTTGCGGTCTGGCTGGGGTCATCGAAGTGCTGGGGGTCAATTATCGTTACACGCATAACACTTATGTCTCAGCCAGCTACGCATGGATCGGGCTGAACGCAGCGCTCATCTCCGGATACAATCCGATTGGCATCTTTTTCACCAGCATCATCCTGGCAGGCATCTCCACCGGCGGCGCAGCGATTGCCCGCGCCACTTCGGTACCGCTGGAAATTTCGACCATCATCCAGGGCTGCATTACCCTGTTCATTTCAGCCCGCATCGCCATTCAGTTCCGGCGCCGCAGCAAAAAACTTGCCTCCTCTGCAAAAGATGGGGGTTCATCCGGCGAAATATTGATCCCTGAAACCAAAGGAGAGATCCTTCGATGAACATCAACGCAAATTACCTCGCAGTCGTTTTCAACTCGACCATCCGAATGATGACACCGATTCTTTTTGTCGGACTGGGTTCTGCACTGTGCAACCGGGTCTTCATCTTTAACATCGGACTGGAAGGCACCATGCTGACAGGCGCTTTTGCGGCCATCGTGGCAAATTATTACACCGGCAGCATCTTCATCTCCCTTTTAGCAGCGATGATCTCCGCGATGATCGTCTCCTGGATCGCCGGTATTTTCATGGTGAAGTTCAAAGGAGCCATGCTGGTTGTCGGCGTCTCCATCAATATGCTTATCTCCGGTTTGACAACGTTTCTGATGCAGATCATCTTCGGGGTCAAAGGAGCCTACGTCAGCACCGATCTCGTTCCGCTGCACAAGACAGACGTCAGTATGCTCAAACAATGGCCAATTCTGCAGACCATGTTCGGTTCTCTGACCTACCTGGACTTTTTCGCATTCATTCTGGCGATTATTCTGTACTTTTTCCTTTTCAGAACCGTCACCGGTTTCCGCATGCGTTCCGTCGGCATCAACAAAATTGCCGCACAAAGTCTCGGTATCAACGCCGACCGGCTGCAAATCGGGACGGTTGCCTTCTCCGGGCTGCTTTCCGGAATTGGCGGCTGCCTGCTGACGATGGGTGGCGTGACCATGTTCGCGCAGAATATCACTGCCGGCCGCGGATATATCGCCATGGCAGCGGCGACGTTGGGCGCAGCGCATCCGCTGGGTGTAGTTGCCGGCAGCGCCTTCTTCGGATTTGCACAGTCCATGGCCAACATGCTGCAAAACTCATCGATCAGCAGCCAATTAACCATGGCGCTGCCCTACCTGGCAACCATTCTTGCCCTTGCCATCTATAATTTTTCTCAAATCCGGCGTCATGCACAATGACTCGAAATATGGAGAGCTTTATTAGAATTTTCTCCATTGTTTTTCAAATCAAAACGATATTCTGAATTGCGGCATGAAGCAGCAATTCGCTGAAACGGAGATACTCATGGAATTCGACTTTGCATATTATCAAAAAAGTGCTGATTATGTCAAAAGCAAAATTGACTTTCAGCCGGAACTTGCCATTATCTTGGGAACCGCACTGGGCGGACTGGCTGACGAGATTGAGAATCCGGTCAGCATCCCCTACGCCGAGATCCCGAACTTTCTGGTGTCGACAGCGCCTTCGCATGCCGGGAAACTGATTCTGGGCAGACTGGCTGGTAAAAACGTGATCTGCATGTCCGGCAGATTTCACTACTATGAAGGTTATTCGTTTGAACAGCTCGCCGCACCGGTACGCCTCTTTAAAAATCTCGGTGTGCAGCAATTGATCCTCACCAACGCTGCCGGTGCAGTCAACAAATCGTATCACCCGGGCGACATTATGATGATTACCGATCATATCAACCTGATGGGCGCTTCGCCAATGCGCGGAAAGAATCTGCCCGAATTTGGGAAACGCTTTTTTGACGTCAGCAGCATGTATGATCCAGCGCTGCGCAAAATCGCCTGGGATTGCGCACCAGGCAGCGGACTGACCATCCATGAAGGCATCTATTATTATTTCAGCGGTCCGCAGTTTGAGACACCGGCCGAAATCCGCGCTGTGCGTGTGTTGGGCGCGGACGCCGTCGGCATGTCCACAGTCACCGAATCTTTAACCGCTGCGCATTGCGGCATCCCTGTATTGGCATTTTCGGTCCTGACCAACATGGCAGCCGGTGTGCTGGATAAACCGGTCGGCGGTGATGAAGTGGAAGAAACCGCTCAGAAAGTGGCTGTTCTCTTCCGTGCCTATATCAAAAAAATCGTTCAAAGTATTTAAGGAGACCATTTGAAACGCTTACTGCAACATGCTGAAATTCTGTGCGGCGGCAATGACTGGACACCTCTGAAAAATGCGTATCTGGCTATTGAAAATGACCGCATTCTTTCCATCGGGCTCGAACGTCCGCAGGGTGAATTTGATCAGATCAGCGACATGAGCGGTTGTCTGCTGCTGCCTGGTCTGTATAACATGCACACCCATTCACCCATGTCGCTGCTGAGGGGATTGGGCAGCGGACTTCCGCTGGACAAGTGGCTGTTTGAAAAGATGCTGCCGATTGAACATCGCATGACCAAAGCGGATGCCAGCGTCGGGGCGCGTATCGCCATGATGGAAATGCTCGCTTCCGGTGTCGTCAGTTTTTCCGATATGTATCACCACCCCTCCAATTACGCCCATGATGTTCTGTCAGCCGGGATGAAAGCGAATCTCGGATATCCGATTATGGCTGTACCGGGGGAAGATCAAAGTGTACACGAAGCCAAAGTACAGGAATCCTTTGATTTCTTCGACCGTTACAATAACGCCGAATCCGGACGATTGCAGGCCAATTTTGCCATCCATGCCGAATACACCTCAACCGTAGAGAGCGTTTTGGAATTCAGCCAGATCTGCAAAGATCATCACACGCAAATGCAAATTCATTTGTCTGAGACGATCAAAGAACATGAGGAATGCAAACAGCGCCATGGAAAGACGCCGGCGCGCTTCTTCTATGATCTGGGTGTTTTTGACAATCCCACCATCGCCGCACATTGTGTAGTGGTGGAGGCGGAGGACATCGATCTGCTGAAAGAGAAAGATGTCACGGTCGTGCATAATCCCTCCAGCAACATGAAACTTGGCAGCGGATTCATGCCGATGAAAGCCATGCTGGAACGCGGTATCCGTGTCACGTTGGGTACCGATGGCGACGCCAGCAACAACAATCAGAACCTGTTAGAGGAAATGCATCTGGCAGCATTGATTCACTGCGGTTATACAAAAGATCCAACACTGCTGCGCACCAGCGACCTGCTCTCCATGGCGACCTGCAACAGCGCTGCCGGACAAGGCCGTATGGACTGCGGTCGACTGGCAGCCGGAATGAAAGCAGATCTTATCGCCATTAACCTGGACGCCCCGCATCTGATGCCCAATCACGATTCCGCCTCCCTGCTGGTCTATGCAGCGCAAGCCTCCGATGTGATGATGACGATGGTGGACGGTCGCGTCTTGTATGATCACGGTGAGTTCCTGACCATCGACCGGGAACGCGTGCGCTATGACCTGCAGAAAACGCTGGACAGCCTTTACTAATTTGAAATTTAACCGCAATTAAAGGGGAATATAACATGGAAAGAGCCGATCAGGATCTGGCCTTTATGCTGCGCTACGAGAACGTGGCATGGTATGAAAACGGACAAGTCCGCATTTTAGACCGCCGGATTTATCCGACCAGAGTGGAATTTGTCACATGTAAAGATCATATCGAAGTGACTAAAGCCATTACCGACATGGTCACGCAAAGCGCCGGACCGTACACCGCGGCAGCCATGGGAATGGCGCTGGCAGCGTATGAATGCCGGGACAAAGACGAAACAGAGCAGAAGCGCTACCTGCTGCAGGCTGCGGAAACAATCGCGCATGCCCGTCCGACTACAGTAGATCGGATGAATGCGATTGTCAAAGGCTGTTACCGTGCTGCGGAAGCCGCGCTGTCTGCCGGAGAAAACGTCAGCGACGCCATTGTGCGTTATACAATCGAAACCAATAACGCGCGCTACAACAAAATCGGGATCATCGCAAAATATCTCGTTGACATGTTCCCGCACAACGGGAAAATTCTGACGCAGTGCTTTGGCGAAACGATCGTCGGACAGATGCTGAAAGAAGCCCGCAAACGCGGCAACGAACTGCGTATCTTCTGCGCGGAAACGCGTCCGTATTTCCAGGGCGCCCGCCTGACCGCCAGTGTGGCGAAGGATATGGGATTCGATGTGACGGTCATCACCGACAATATGCCGGCCTTTGTGATGCAGAACGAGAAAATCGATGTATTCACTTCCGCCGCGGATGTGATCTGCCAGGATGGTTACATCACCAACAAAATCGGAACATTTCAGATTGCCATCGTCGCCAAATATATGGGCATCCCCTATTTTGTGACCGGATCACCGGACTACGGCCATCCCGACGTCAGTACGGTCAAGATCGAGATGCGCGATCCGGAATTCGTGCTGCAGGCGATGGGTGTGCGCACAGCAATGGCAGGCGTCAAAGGGTATTATCCGTCCTTTGATATCACACCGCCCAGCCTGATCAGCGGTGTCGTGACCGATTGCGGTATTTTTTCGCCGTATGATTTGAAACGTTACTATCAGAGCGGCAACAGCGGAGAATTCGTAAGCGGTCAATAAGAAGACGGATTGAAAACCTCTGATCAATAACGGATAATCCTCTCATTAG
>JAPKMT010000013.1 GCA_026645735.1 Flexilinea sp. | reverse complement strand
TAAACGCGAAAAAGACAAAGGACAGGGACAAGACGAAACATGGCAAAAAAAGTAGCAGTGGTAGCAATCGGCGGGAACTCATTAATTAAAGACAAAGCGCATCAATCGTGTGAAGACCAGTATCTGGCCGCAAAAGAGACCTCGAAACACATCGTGGATATGATCGAAGCGGGGTGGGAAGTAGTGGTCGGGCATGGGAATGGACCGCAGGTAGGGTTCATACTGCAGAAGGCGGAACTGGCCGAGAAGGAAGTAGATCTGGCGATGGCGTCATTGGATGTATGTGGAGCGCAGAGTCAGGGACAGATCGGATACATGCTGGCGCAAAACTTACAGAATGAGTTAAAACGGCGGAATATCGGGAAATCCGTGGCCTGCGTATTAGAGCAGACGATCGTGGACAAAGACGACCCGGCATTCAAGAAACCGACCAAGCCGATCGGCGGATTCATGGGAGAAAGTGAAGCGAAAGCGAAAGCGGAAGCAGAAGGTTGGACGGTGGTAGAAGATTCCGGGCGTGGGTGGAGACGAGTGGTTGCGTCCCCGTTACCGAAAGAGATCGTCGAGTTGGAAGCGATCCAGTCATTGATTGAAGCGGGTGTGGTGACGATATCGATAGGCGGAGGCGGAATACCGGTGATTCGGGATGACAATGGAGATCTGGAAGGAATCGCAGCGGTGATTGATAAAGACTTCGGGAACAGCCTGCTGGCTCGAGAAATCAAAGCGGATTTATTGCTGATCTCGACGGCAGTGGAGAAAGTAGCGATCAATTTTGGGACAGCGGAAGAGAAATGGCTGGATCGGATGACGCTGGCTGAAGCGAAGGCATACCTGTCGGAAGGGAAACACTTCAAGAGCGGATCGATGGCACCGAAAATTCAGGCTTGCATCTGGTTCCTGGAAGCCGGCGGCAAACAAGCATTGATTACGAACCCTGAGAACATCGGACGAGCCCTGAGAGGTGAAACCGGTACTTTGATTACTGCGTAGTGGATTAAAAGTTGAAGGATGTGTGTTCTGGTTCAAAAAACCAGGACATGCATCAAAATTTACCAAAACGATATTATTATTCGCTATAAAAAAAAGGAAAAGCTGTAACAAAAAAGCGCTTCAAAATGGAGCGCTTTTTTGTACTTTCTTGGAGAATGGTTTCCCAAATAGTTATTGTTATTATACCCAGCCGCGTAGTTTCATCGCAGTGACCACTCGTTGTATGGCTACCATGTAGGCCGCATCGCGCATGAAGACGTTGCGTTCTTTCGCCATACCAAACACAGAATTAAACGCCACAGACATTTTGTCGTCCAATTTTCCGAGAACTTCATCTTCGCTCCAATAGAAGTTGGCATCATTCTGCACACTTTCAAAGTAGGAGCAGGTTACGCCGCCGCAGTTGCAGAGAAAATCAGGAATCAGGAAAATCTTTCTTTTCTTAATTACTTCGTCTGCTTCTGTAGTAGTTGGTCCATTGGCGGCTTCAGCGATTATCTTGACCTGTTTGCTGATGGTTTCTACATTTTCCAGCGTGATCTGACCTTCCAATGCGGCAGGAATCAGGACGTCAACATCCAGACTGCGCCATGCATCGCCGGAGAGAATTTCATAACCATTTTCAGAAGCCTGTTTCTTGTCAATCATACCGTATTGATCAGTAATGCTCATCAGAAAATGCGGATCAATACCGTCTGCTTTGTAGAATGTGTAACTGGTTTTATCAACCCGATCCCAGCAAGAGACGCATTTGACGATACCTTTCAGTTTTTCAATATAGTTGGTAGCTGTGTATTGGGCAACATTACCAAAGCCCTGGATTGCAGCTGTGGTGCCTTTGGAATCAATTCCCAGTTTTTTCATCGCTTCCCGTATGCACACAACAACACCGAAACCGGTTGCCTGCGTACGGCCTAAAGAACCGCCAGCGCCAACGGGTTTGCCGGTAACAACGCCCGGTGTATATTGGCCGGAAAGCTGAGAATATTCATCCATGAACCAGCACATCATCTGCGCATTGGATCCCATATCCGGAGCAGGTACATCGGTACGCGGCCCAAAATCTTTCCAGAGGAGCCGGGCATAGCCACGAAGTAATCGTTCTTTTTCTCGATCACTCAGAGCGGTCGGATCCACAACGACACCGCCTTTGCCGCCGCCTAACGGAACATTGGCGACAGCGCATTTCCATGTCATCCAAAGTGAAAGAGCACGAACAGTATCAAAAGTTTCATTCTGGTAAAAACGCAATCCGCCTTTATGCGGACCTAAAGCATCATTATGCTGAACGCGATAACCATCAAAGATTTTTAATTCTCCATTGTCCATTCTTACAGGAATACGAACATGAAATTCTTTCTTCGGCCAGCGCAGAAATGCACGTACTTCTTCATCTAAATCCAGCATATCTGCAACCCGGTCAAACTGTTTCTGTGCTAATTCAAATGGATTGATATCTTTACTCATTAAAAGTTGATCTCCTTTTTGACCAAAATTTTTTCCATAAAAGCGTAATGTTAGTTTAGAGTTATTTGAGGAAACAAACAATTGACAGAATTCGGTAAAAACCCTGATTATCATCATCATAAGAATGTGACATTTATTACATTTTTTTCAAGTGTTTTTCGTGAGTGATTTTTGGCTGAAAAAAGGTAAAAAATATTTATTTCATGAAAATTTTTGACATGAAAATCGATTCGTGATAGATTTATTTCATAAATTCATCCTGATAAAATCGATTTGAAATCGTATCTCCAAAATACCATTTCAAATGTATATCTGTTTATGGATGAATAAACTGTTGAGGAGAAAAAATTATGAAATTGTTTGGTGATACTGCAAATCTGGATGAATTAAAAGAAATGGAGGCAATGGGATTATTGAGCGGTGTTACCACAAATCCCACGATCCTTTCTCAACAAGGTGCTGATGCGATGAAAACTTTGCGAAGTATCAGTTCATTATTGCCCGATTACCCGATTTTCGCTCAGGTGACAACATGCGATTATCAGGGAATGGTTGAGCAGGGTAGAAAAATCAACACCGCCGGAGAACACATGGTGGTGAAAATTCCGGCAACCAATGAAGGCTTGAAAGCGATTGCAGTGTTGAGGAAAAACGGTATTAAGACTTGTGCAACTGCAATCTTGACGTCTGCTGAGGCGTTGTTATGCGCCCTGGCCGGTGCTTCTTATGTTGCTCCGTATACCGGCCAAAATGAGCAAGTTGGTTTCAGCGGAATTCAGACGCTCAGAGAAATTGTCGAAATCCTGAGATCAGCCGACATAACTGCAGAAGTATTGGCAGCATCCATCGAAAAACCGCAGGAGTTGGCCGAAGTCGCTTTGAGTGGCGCTCAAATCGCAACCATTACCTATCAGCAAATGATGGACGTGTGCGGAAGAGCTGCACCATTGACTAATTTTTATGTGGATCGATTCCTAAAGGATTGGAATCAGCACCAATGCTATTTTTAGTAAATGATAAAAAATTTTATTTCTTGATGATATTGACATCATTTTTTCACCGTGATAGAATTTTTTCACAACTAATTTTTTCAGAGAGAGGAAAAGTATGAAAAAGAATTTGTTAAGTGTTCTATTGTCAATTGTATTGTTGGCATCTTTCTTAACGGTGCCGGTTTTTGCTGAAGACCCTGTCACACTTGAGTTCTCCCAATGGTGGGAACCGGAACTTCCTGAGGGAGCCTTCCGGCAGCTGATCGATCAATTTGAGGAACAGAATCCTGGAATTAAAGTTGAACTCTTGAGCGGCCCCTATTCTTCAACAAAAGAACAAATTGTCGCCGGTGCTGCAACTGGGACGATGTCGGATGTCGTAGGTCTGGATGGTGCCTGGGTGAATGATTTCGTTAAACAAGGCGCGATCACCGATTTGTCTGCACTGATGAAAGAAGCCGGATATGATGATACGCAATTAGCGTCTCAGATCCAACTGAACGGATCGACTTTCATGATCCCGATCGTCAATTTTGCTTCTTTATTGTTTGTCAACAACGATCTCTTAAGTGCCGCAGGCATTGATAAAATTCCTTCCACACGGACCGAATTTTTTGAGGCTGCCAAAGCAATCACCAATACTGAAAAAAATATTTCCGGCTGGATTCTGCCGATTTCTCTGGAAACTCCCAATGGTATTCAGAACGATGTAATGCCGTGGGCATGGGCATCCGGGAAAAGCATGATGAAAGATGGAAAACCGGACCTTCTCAATGCGGATGTAAAAAGCGCTGTTGAGTATGTAAAGAGCCTGTATGATGCGGGCTTGATTGCTCCAGGATCCTTCAATATGAAGGAACAGGACAAGGTCGAAGAGTTCACCAATGGACGCGTTGGTATGATGTTTGATACACTGGCTCATATTAATCTGATCCGCGAACGTAATCCGGAATTAAATTTCAGTGTTGCAGCAGCTCCGGCTGAAGACAGTTATACTGGAGAGCGGGGAATTACCTACGCATCCTGGGGTATCGGTATTGCTGAAAATTGTGAGCATAAAGCAGAAGCCTGGAAACTGGTTGACTTCTTAATGAGCCAGGAAATCAATTCGAAATTAGCCACTATTGCGAATGCATTTCCGGGCAATGCCAATGCAGCTCCTGATCTTTCAAAGAGTGATCCGTTATTCGGCGATGCATTTGAAGTCTATCAGGCAGGCCATCCGGCCAATGAATTTGTCGGATTACCGGTTGCTGAGGATCTGATGCGGTCATTTGACGAAGAATTCCAGCTTATGCTGGATGGTGACCAGACAGTTGATGAAATGCTTGCCAACGCACAGGCAGCCTGGGAGAAGGAATTCTAATCTCGGTATGATAATAAATATGATCACACGATATTAATTTCGTGTGATCATATTATTTGAAAAGGGAAAGGGAAAATCGTGATGACGCTGAACAGCAAACCAGGTTCACTGGGGAAAAGACTGACGCCGTATCTCTACCTATCCCCCACGCTGGTATTAATGATAGTTCTGATGCTTGTTCCGATTGTAATCGTGATCGGTTATTCCTTTTACGACAATGTCATCATGAATAAACATCCGGTTTATATCGGAATTAAGAATTATACGGAAATTTTTACAGACAAAAATTTCCATCAAACGATTTATAATACAGCCTTTTTTACAATCTCGAGTGTCGTATTTCATATGATTATTGGTCTGACGTTTTCCATGCTGCTGAATTCGAAGCTGCTGCATCGTACGACCAGGTCGATTTTTCGGGTCATTTTTGTCTTGCCCTGGGTTTTCACTGCAGCGATTATTGCCATTTTATGGCGATTGATGTTAAACCCGAACGGTATTGTGAATTACTTTCTGACATTATTTGGAACTATTAATTCAAAAGTCGAGTGGCTTGGATCCAGAGATACCGCGTTGTATGCGGTGACTTTTATTAATATCTGGTCCGGCTATCCGTTTTATATGGTAAGTTTGCTGGCAGGATTACAGGGAATATCAGTGGATTTATATGAAGCGGCCGAAGTGGATGGGGCGAATTCCGTGCAAAAATTTCTCTATATTACAATCCCACAGTTGAAACCCATTATCGTCAGTATGGCAATGTTGGATTGTATTTGGACTATGCAGCAGTTTTCATTAATCTGGATGACGACAGGTGGTGGTCCGATACGTGCGACGGAAATGTTAAGTACCTATACCTATAAATTAGCTTTCAGTAAGTACGAATTTTCTCAAGCTTCGTCGAGCGCAGTGATCATCCTGGTTTTCTCGATGCTTTTAGCGTTTGTTTATGTTCGAAAACAGAAAGCGAGAGATTAATTCCATGACCAAGAAAACCGGCAGAAATATTGGAAAGCTTTTTGTCTTCATTTTATTACTGATTGGCGGTATTTATGCAGGATTCCCGGTAGTATGGATGTTCCTTTGTTCATTCAAGCCAAATACGGAGATCTTTGCTTACCCTCCGACATTCATCTCGGATACTTTCTCGTTGAATGCATATCGTTCCATTCTCACCAACTCGGAAAAAATTCGCTTTTTCCTGAACAGCTATTTTGTCTCTTCAGTTGTGACAGTCTTTACACTGGTGGTTTCTGTTTTATCTGCTTACAGCTTCAGCCGGTTTGAATTTAAACTGAAGAAAACATTAAATATGCTGATTATCAGCGTACAGGCAGTTCCTCCCATTACATTGCTGATACCATATTTTGGCCTGATCGTAGCCTTGAAACTTTATAACACCTATTGGGCACTGATCTTTACGTATATGGTATTTACTTTGCCATATGCGATCATCATGATGACGGGGTATTTCAATACGCTGCCCAGGGAATTAGACGAAGCGGTGATGATTGATGGTGGGAGCCGCTTACTGGCTTTATGGAAGGTCCTGTTACCAATTTCGATTCCCGGAATGATATCCGTAGGCATGTACACCTTCATGCAAGCCTGGAATGAATACCTTTTCGCACTGACGCTGACAAAAACCATTGAGATGCGAACTGTTCCAATTGGAATTCAACAGTTAATGGGTCAGCATTCTTATGAATGGAATGAAATGATGGCAATGAGTATTTTAGGCTGTTTGCCAGTTCTTTTATTGTTCCTGTTCTTCCAGCGTTATTTCATCGAGGGAATGACCGCAGGATCTGTAAAAAGCTGATTAAAATTTATCGACCTACAAGAAAAGGAAAAATAGAAATATGTTAATGAATATGAAAAATTTACTGGCAGTCGCAAATAAAAATTATTTTGCAGTGCCGGCATTCAATATCAGTGATTATTCCATGCTGAATGGAATTTTTGAGGCGTCTGAAGAAAAACAATCTCCGTTGATTGTTGCAATTCATCCGGATGAACTAAGTTTTATCGGAGTCGAAGTGGTTAAAGCTGTAATTGAAAAAGCAAATAAAACATCGATTCCTGTGTGCATTCATCTGGATCACGGATCAAAATTTGAGCAGATTGTATTGGCAATTCAAAGTGGTTTTACTTCTGTGATGATGGATGCTTCGCATTTTTCATTTGAGAAAAATATTGAAGTATGCAGAAAAATTGTTGAAATTGCTCATGCCGTGAATGTCTCGGTCGAAGGTGAACTGGGCACAATTGGTTCAACCGATGCACAGGCTGAAGCCGGTGCTGAACAGATTATTTATACAAATCCGGATGATGCAGTTCAATTTGTTGAAGCAGCCGGGGTTGACTCTCTGGCGGTTGCCATCGGAACATCTCATGGCATATATCCAAAAGGGATGAAACCGGAACTGAAGCTGGATTTATTAAAAATCATCAAATCAAAAGTCACTGTTCCATTGGTTTTACATGGCGGCTCCAATAATCGGGATGATGAGATTGCTGAATCTGTCAAACTTGGTATCAACAAAATCAATATTTCCAGTGATATAAAGGTAGCATATTTTGAGAGAATGCGTGAAGTGCTGAAGGACAGCAGTTTGAGAGAACCCAACGTTATCGAACCATCGTGTATAAATGCTCTGAAAGAAACCGCGTTTCATAAGATGGAATTATTTAATGCAGTAGGGAAAGCCCTTTTGTATAAATAGAATGATGACAAAATGGGCAGGAGAGAGGTTGAAAAAAATCAGAAAAATTTCCTGCCCACTATAAATGCGACTCAAAAAAGTGTTGATCATGTATTCCTTTTGCGGCTAAGAAAATAATTTATCTGGAAAATTGAGGAGCATCAGCAAAGCAGTTTTCCTCGAGAAGTTTAGGATATGAATTGAGAAAATCATGGTGTACAATTTCATTCTGAGATGCAATAAACTCGAAAGAAATATGGGGATGCCATTTGAGATTCAAACAGTAGAGAATAGTTTTGATGTAAGTATTTCGAAAAACAAATTGATACAAACAGGTCTGTGGAACGGTTTTGATTCTTTTTTATTTCGGAGAAAATAACATGGGTATCATACAATCCAAATCAGTTATTGAAACCATCAAAGACAATTACGATCAAATATTTTCATCTGAAAAGAAGATTGCTGATTTTATTTTGGCGTCTCCGGAGTTGGCAGTGAATGCCAATGTCTCTGAACTGGCTAATTACAGCGGCGTCAGCGATGCAACTGTAATTCGGTTTTGTAAACATATCGGTTACCAGGGGTACTATCAGCTGCGAATCAATCTTTCCAGAGATCTGGGACGAAAACAGAGCCGTTTTATTGAATCAAAAACTGGCGAGGCGGATACTGTCGATAACTTGTTCAAAATGATCGCTGCCGATATGATGCGAATCGGGCAAAACATTGATCAGAACACTATCATTAATTGTGCCAATTTGATTAAGAAATGCAACCAGGCTCATATCGTTGCAGTTGGAAACACAAGTCCATTTGCTCAATACATGGGGTTTCGCTTAGGCAGGCTGGGGATCAAGTGTTCCTATGGCATCGTGCCTGAATATTTCATGAATCATGTCAATTTGGCGGACAAAAACGATATTGTAATTGCCATCAGTCAATCAGGGTGTTCTAAACAGGTTGTTCAGGCGATGGAATTAGCAAAAGAGAAATCATTGAAACAAATTGCAATTACATCCTACAAGTATTCTCCTGTAAGCAGCCTCGCGGATTATTTACTCCTGTCAGATGTAGGCGTGCGAACTGTTTATTCATCCAAGAATTACTCTCATCTGTATGAAGCTGCGGTAATTGATGCTTTACTATACTTTGTAACCAATGAAGAGACAATCAATGCAAATGACGCGGATAAACCCGAAATCATTTTTTCAGAATATAAACTATAAAACACCGAGCCGCCCATCCTGGATGATCAATATTTATACTAAAAGCATAAAATAGCCGATTATATTCAATTTTCGGCTTATCATGCTTAAAATCATCACAACAACAAGATTTTTCGATCGATTCGAAATGTTGTTCCATTTCAGTAATTCGAAATGTAAAAAGAATTCATTGTTATTCTTATGGTTTTGCGCTTAGCGCAAAACCATAAGAATAACAAATTTTCTTTCTATATTCGAAAAGCCAATCCAAATTTCGAATTGCTGGTTTGATTTTCGAAGTGCTGATCGAGTTATTGTATACTTAATAAGCAATTATCATTTGATAATTTGCAGCATTTTGTCAACGATTCGATATATGGGGAGAATAATTCATTGTTGTTGTTTTGCTTGAAGCAGAAAAACAATTCAAAATATTTTATCAATGGATTCGAAAAGCAAGCCGATCAATCGAATTGCTGACATATTACATCAGAGTAACATGAATCGAGGATGACAGACTATGTGGAGACCAGGTGTAGCTGAAATTTTGATTGTTTTGGTGATTGTCTTATTATTATTCGGCCCCGGTCGTATTGCGAAGATTTCAAAAGAATTGGGGAGCAGTATCACCGCATTTAAAGAAGGTCTTTCCGGTGAAAAGAAAGACGATCAAGAAGAAAAACCTGAAAAAGAACAGGACTCCGATCAGAAGTCAGAAAAATAACCTGAAAATCAGCTTTTGAATAGTCCATTTATATGATTCAAGCGCGTTTTGCCTTGCAGTCCAATTTTTTATTGGTTTGCAACTTTTGAATCGATGCAAAAAATTCTTCAAAGGAAAAGATAAAAATGAAAAAAATAATTAATGCAGCAGATCAAGTTGTTCAGGAATTAATGACGGGTTTTGTCAGCGCCTATGAGCGTTATTACGAAAAACATCCCGAAGTAAACGGCATTATTTATCGAAATCGACGGAAAAATAAAGTTTCGCTCGTCGTTGGTGGCGGAAGTGGACACGAACCGCTGTTTGGCGGTTTTGTCGGAAAAGGAATGGCTGATGCAGCAGCGTGCGGCAATATTTTTGCATCACCAGATCCCGGGACTATCTGTGAGACTGCAAAAGCGGTTGATGAAGGCAAAGGAATTCTGTTTGTCTATGGCAACTACGCAGGAGACAACCTGAACTTTGATGCTGCTGAGGAGATATTGGCAGACGAAGGAATCCTAACTGCGCATGTTCGTGTCTGGGATGATTGTGCCTCTGCTCCTCCGGAAAGAACAGAAGACCGCAGAGGGATTGCCGGTGATGTTTTTGTCATCAAGATTGCAGGCGCTGCCTGTGATGCCGGGTTAACCCTGGATGAAATCAAGACAGTAACTGAAAAAGCCAGAAACCATACGCGATCCATTGGAGTGGCCACATCGCCAGGTTCGATTCCCGGTCTGAATAAACCCACTTTCGAACTGGGAGAAAATGAAATTGAATATGGCATGGGATTACATGGCGAACCAGGCATCAAGCGTACAACGATGGAGCCTGCGGATGTGTTAGCTGAAACACTATATGTTAATTTGCTGAAGGATATGCCCGTCGAATTCGGAAATGAAGTATGCGTTTTAATTAATGGATTGGGGTCCACCACCATTCTTGAGTTGAGTATTATTTATCGGAAAATTCGAGAGTTGCTGGATCGGGATGGTGTGATTGTCCATGATGCTGAATTAAAAAGCCTTTGTACCTGCCAGGAAATGGGTGGTTTTTCAGTTTCGATCATGAAGTTGGATACTGAATTGAAAATGTATTATGATCAGCCTTGTTTCACTCCTTATTATGCGAAGGAAGGAAGATAAAATCGTGGAACCGCTCTCGGTAAAAACGCTGAAGGAAATGATTCTATATCTGGCAGATCAGATCATCGAGTGTAAGCCACTTCTGACTGAATTGGACAGCGCCATCGGGGATGGAGATCATGGGATCGGGATGGAGAAAGGTTTTTTGAAGGTAAAAGAAAAAATTTCTGTCATGAATCCGAGCGAGAATGTCTATGAGGTCTTTGCTACAACAGGCAGGGCATTGTTAATGTCCATGGGCGGTGCTTCCGGTGTTATGTTTGGACATTTCTTTGCAGCAGGGGCAAAAAACACTGAACCCAAAGCAGTTCTGAAAACCGAAGATTTTGTCGCGTTGATGCAAAAAAGCCTGAATATCATCAAAGAAACCGGCAAAGCGGAACTTGGGGATAAAACCATGGTCGATGCACTGGAACCGGCTGTCATGGCGATGAAAATGCAGGATGAGCCATCATTTCTGGATCTTTTTCGAAGTGCCGAGTCTGCTGCCAAAGAAGGTGCTGAGAAGACCAAAGAATATCAGGCAAAGCATGGCAGAGCCATCTATCTGATGGAACGTGCTGTCGGACATCAGGATCCGGGAGCTACTTCCGTTTGGATAATATTCCGGTCTTTTCGGGAATTTGCTGAAAAACACCTTCCAGACAAACCGGTGGCATGACGCTTTTGTATTGTGCAGCCTTATTCAAGATTTCTACATCCTAATGCCATTTTGTGTCAGTTTTTTGTCAGGAAAAAACTGACACTTTTTTCCAACCTGGATCTGTTTTCCTACCATAAGACAGTAGTCCAGAGATAATTGTAGGCCGCTGCGTCATTGGCTTCCCATTTTTCGCGAACGAAATTCACATCTCCGGACAAACAGCGATAGGATGCGCTTTCAATTTCCCATGGACGGACCGTATTAGGGATTCTTTTGCCCGGATTAATTTGCTGCGGCCGGCTGTATTCTCGAATTAGACTGTTTCCGCCTTGCGAATATACACCATTCTCCATTGTGTACTCGATGGCTGTCTTTACGTTCTGCGGATTGATGTCGTTCAGCATTAATGCGGATGCATCCAGGATATAGCCACCTTCGGGCTTCATCACTGCAAAAAGCTCTTTCAGGTGGTTGCGGACATCATTTTCGTTTCCACGAGCCAGAATTTCATATCGGACGCCGCCGCTGATGGCAAATTTTCCTTTGAAAGCTTTCGCGCAGGTTAGCGGGTCGCCTTTATCCAGGTGGTAAATCAGACTTCCGGTTGGCAATTCTTTCAATGTTTCGTAATGCGCTTCCCAATTACCTTCACCATAAAATAAGATTTGATATCCTTTGGAGATGATCTCCTCGAACACCGGTTTGAGCGTTGGCCAGAAAATTGTATCAAAAGTCTTTCTGGTAAAGAACGGTATACAACCGCGGTGCGCCCAGATGGTAATGGGTACTTTTTTATCCGGATCTGCCGAACCTAACGCATTGGCAATAATATGCGGAATTAATGCCTCACATGCCTTGAGCACATCTTCAGGCCGTTCAATGGTATCAATTGCTGTATCAATATAACCACGGAATTTATCTGCCAGGATATCCAACGGCGCTTTAATCATTCCGGAGTTGGCACTTACCACACCTGACTCATACTTGAGTTTTTCGGCTGCCGGACCAAAAGCATTCATATAATTTGCGTATGCAAGTGCACCTGATATCAGCGCAACATTGTGATCCATTGTGACCGGTTCACCGATGTTTACCAGCCTTGTCGTTGCACGTGGGAACCATTTTGTGAAAAGAAAAGCAGTTGGATCCTCAGAAAATTCATCGTATTCGTTCTCAAGCATGAACAGGTTTTTCTTGTCAGCCGGTTCGCCAAATTGGTTGACACTTTTAATGTCCACGTCAACACCAGGACAATAAAGGTATTTCCAGCTTGCAGACTTGGCGAGGCCGTAATTGCTCCAGATCGCATTCAGCATCACTGCATCATTGCCCATCTCTTCTGCCATTTTACGCGTACACTCAAAGGCCAATTGGTAATCACAGGCTACCTGTTGATTGGTCAATCCGGCATATCGTGCAGCTGCTTCCTGGTAGAGAAACCGAATCGGGATACGATCGGGCGTCCCGCCATTCATTGCTGTGATATAACGTCTAAATCTGTCCTCGTATTTTTTTTTAATTCCTGCGGATTTGAACATTTTTTTCCCTTCAGTTGACTTTTACCCATTTTCGCGTCTTACTGCTCTCAAAAATTGCTTCAATTACATGCATTTCCTGCAGACCGTCTGAAAAACTTGCATATTCAGGGATCATATCCGGATGATCAATCGTTTCATAAAAATGCTGAAAATGATTTTTAAAAGCATCCGGAAAACCTTCTACATGACCTCCGGGGTACCCGGAAAGTGAAGCTGCATGCGGTGAGAGGAGATTGGGATCTTTTGTAATGATCCTGTTTGGTTGTTCCCGAAAACCGATTTCCAGATTATTGGAATCTTCACTGTCCCAGGTCAGAGCACTAATTTTCCCGGCAACCGTCAAATACGTCTTGTTTTTTCGTCCAGCCTGCATGGATGATACAAAACAATTTCCCAGTGCGCCATTTTCAAAGCGGAAAAGAATAGCTGCCATATCCTCAGTATCGACAGCAATGCTTTTTTGGCTGCCATCTTTATTGGTAAAAATTCTCTCCGGATAAACACAATGAAATTCCGCCATCACTTCTGTGATTTTCAACCCTGTAACAAATTGGGCGAGGTCGATCCAATGCGAGCCGATATCTCCCACTATCCGGGTCAATCCGGCATTTTTACTTAAGAGTCTCCAATTGAAGTCCGTGTCAAAAAGCAGCCAGTCTTGAACGTACCCACCGGTTACCGCAACAACATCTCCTGTTTTCCCCTGCTCAATCTGACGTTTCATTTCGTTCGTCATCGGATAAAAACGGTTATGCAGGTTGACCGCCGCAGATACGCCGGCTTTTTTTGCGGCTGCAGCCAATTCTTCCGCTTCATCCAGGCGTGCGGTAAACGGTTTTTCACAAATCACATGAATTCCATGGTCAATTGCATACATTGCGATGGGATAATGCGTATGATTGGGGGTGCAGATGTGAACAGCATCCAACGATAGTTGATCCATCATGGCTTGATAATCTGAAAATGCCTGTGGAATATGATAAAGCTCAGCTTTTTCTTTGACATTTTCAGTATCACACAATGCAGTAATTTCAACATTCTTCGTTCGGCGTAATGCATCTATGTGTGCAAGTCCGATGAAACCGGTTCCTATGACACCAATTTTTTTTAATGACATTTTCCTCTTCTCCTTCTGTTGTTAAAAGAAGTATCTAATTGAAATTCTGACAGAGAAAGTTATTTTTATTACTTTTTGATATGACAAGTTTCTCTTTAGAGACACTTGATTTTTTATCTCGACATGCGGTATACTCTGAAATATCATCACTCATTGATATAAATATATCATACAACGATTTTGCAGCAAAAAGAACTGTCATCGGTGTCAGCCATTCAAAATGTAGATGTTGAATCGAATCATTAACAACAAAAAATTCTACACATATTTCAAATAGTCACATCGATATCATAATTATCGGTCTAAGGAGTGTCAGCTTCTTTTTTTTGTAATTGATAAATGGAGGGAGATAAATGAAGAAAATTTTGTTTCTGTTGTTAACCCTTGTTCTGTTATTTACCTTCGTTTCTGCGGCATCAGCTGAAAGAGCGGAATTAAAAACACAAGGTTTGAAAGTGGCTTCCATCAACTGGACAAATGCCCATGGCTGGCGATCAGTTTATGATGCTCAACTTCGCGAAGTAGCAGAAGAATACAAAAAATTGGGAATTATTGCACAATATGACGAATATTGTCCCAATATGGACTCTGCTCAGGAAGTTGCTATGTTTGAAACCGCGATCAATGAGGGATATGACATCATCCTGATCAATGCAGGCGGATCGTCCGGACTGGATTCCTGTTTCGAACAGGCAGAGGAAGCCGGAATATTGGTTGTACCGGTAGATAATCTTTACCCTTGGGCTGGTTCCATCGGAGTGCAGACAGATCAAACGATCTGGGCTGGCAACAGCTGCAAAGCATTGTGTGAAGGAATTGGCGGAAAGGGCGATATCCTGATGTTCCATGGACAAATGGGCGCAACCGGTGCAGGAATCCGTGGTGATGTCTGGCAAGAATGTCTTGCCGATTATCCGGATATCAAAGTGGTGTATGAAGGTGCTCATAATTGGAGTCAAACCGAATCGAAGAAACTCATGGCAGAAGTGCTTGCATCCGGAATTAAATATGATGCAATCCTGACAGAAGAAGCATGTGTCGGTATTTTGGAAGCCATCGAAGAAGCCGGAGCTCCATATCCGAAATTCATGACTTCAGACGAGGAAGTTGGATATTTGCGGATGCTGAATCGGATCAATGCTGAAAAGAAAGTCATTGATTTCTATATTATCGAAAATCCTCCAGGTATTGGTGCCAGCGCTTTAAAACTTGCTGTTCGTATGGCCGCCGGCTGGGAATTTGCAGATGGTGTCTTGAAGGAAGGTACTGATGGGAATCAAGTCTATTATTACCCACCGACCTACATCGTTACTCCGGACACACTCTCAAAGGCGATTGAGGATACGGCTAATATGGCCGATACGGATCAGGTATCAGCATATTTGACCGAAGAGACAGCTGATGCAGCATTCAAATAAATTGTTTTGCACACTTTAGACCGGATTATCGGTAGTCTGTAGCAGAAATAAAGCCTACG
Source organism: Flexilinea sp. (assembly GCA_026645735.1). Taxonomy (GTDB): domain Bacteria; phylum Chloroflexota; class Anaerolineae; order Anaerolineales; family Anaerolineaceae; genus Flexilinea. Next base: position 48,822 of record JAPKMT010000013.1, on the reverse strand, counting down.
AGCCTGAAAAATGCGGCCTGTAGGCTTTATGAAATTCCAAAAGAAGCAGGAGGGAAGAAACTTTTGCTCGAATTAATCAATATCAAAAAATCGTTTGGTGCAGTGATTGCACTGAATCAAGCCTCATTAACCTTGGAGAAAGGTGAAATCGTTGCATTGCTTGGTGCTAACGGTTCAGGAAAATCAACTTTAGTCAAAATATTAGGCGGTACCGTAAAAAAAGATGCCGGGACCATTACGGTCGATCAAAAACCGGTCGAAATCCGAAGCAGCGCTGAATCACGAGCTCGTAAAATTGCAGTTGCATATCAGGAATTGAGTTTGATTCCCAGAATGACGGTTTATGAAAATGTCATGCTGGGTCATTTCCATAAAGGAAGATTTGGACAAGTGGACGAACGAAAAAACCGCAGCTTCGTCTGCAGTCTGTTGGAGAAATATGGCGTTGCATGTAACTTGGATGATTTTCCCAAAGATCTGCCTTCCTCGACACTCAGTTTAATAGAGATTGTAAAAGCAATTTCATGGGATCCGGATATTCTGCTTCTGGATGAAGTTACTGCCGCATTACATCACAATGAAGTGGAAAACCTTTTTTCCAACTTGCGGGTGTTATCTGAAAATGGCATTTCCATCGTCATGGTAACGCATCGGCTTAGTGAAATATTTAATATTGCTTCACGGGCAGTCATTTTGCGGAATGGTGAATCCGTTGCAGATGTTGACTTGAAAAAAACAGATATCAATAAAATTGTGTATCATATGACGGGGAAAATGCCCGAAATCGCAGAAAATCCTTCTGATGAAAAGCGGTCCATGGAGGATGCAGTTCTTGTGGTCGAAAACCTGTCGATCGGAGAATCTGTCAAGAATGTAAGCCTGCGGGTTAATCGGGGTGAAATTATCGGGCTTGGCGGTCTGGAAGGGCAGGGCCAGTCCCAATTCCTGCGCTCGATTTATGGAGCAATTCCTCGGGACAGCGGATTAATCACGCTTGCAGGTAAAAAAGTGGATTACAAAAGTTCAGCGAACGCAGTAAAAGATGGAATCGGATTTATATCCGGAAACCGAAATCGGGAATCCATATTCAGTTTGCGGACGATTGGTGAAAATATTTTTAGCGCAAAAATGTCAATGGGACGAAATTTTTCCGGAATATCGAACCGGATGATTATTCGACAGACCAATCAAATTGTCAAAGATTATGAAATAAAAATCGGCAATATCAACGATCCAATTACATCGCTGTCTGGTGGAAATCAGCAGAAAGTTGTATTTGGGCGCTGGATTCTTGTATCGCCTGAGATATTATTATTGGATGATCCAACCAAAGGCGTCGATGTTTCTTCCCGACGGGAACTGCATAATTTCCTTCGCAAAGCCGCTGATCAGGGCATGACGGTTTTGATCGTTTCATCGGATAATGATGAATTGTTGGAAATTGCCAATCGGATCTATGTGTTTTATGAAGGAGGCATCCATTGCATGCTCTGTGGTACAGATTGCACTGAGGAAAAGTTAGTTTCCGCCATGATGGGTATGACAGCAAAGGACTCCGTAAAATGATGGAAAAAACGACTTGGTTTGAAAAATTAAAACGACAACCTGAGTATATGGGTATCATCCTGTTAACTGCAGTGATCATTCTTAACATTATTACGCAGGGTTCAAGCTTTTTCAAGACATCTTCGCTGCAGACACTTTTATCAACCAATACACCGCTGATCATCCTCACCATGGCTCAATGTATTGTATTGATATCCGGCAATATTGATATTTCGACAGGCATCACCATGACACTGGTGAATGTATTTGCAGTGATGATGCCAACGAGAGTCTCCTGGATGCCGGTTTGGGCAGCTTATGCCATAGGATATTGCCTCGCAGTATTGGTCGGTTTTACCAATGGTGTTCTGGTGGGATATTTTCGAATTCCTCCTATGTTGGCTACTTATGGAATGTCCTATATTGTATCCGGATCTTGCCTTTTAATCAGCGATCGTCCGCAGGGAAAGGTGGCAAAAGAACTATGGAAGATCTATAAAGGCCATGTTTATGGAATTCCAAATTCATTATTTCTGGTCCTCGCTCTGGTTCTAATCTGGCTGGTTATTCGAAAATTTAGTGCCGTGAAAGAAATCTACGCACTGGGAGGCGATGAAAAAAATACCTACCTGACAGGTGTCTCAACAACCCGGACAACGATTCGGGCTTATACCATCAGCGGTGTTTTTGTTGGAATTGGTGGTATTGCCTGGACACTCATGTTGGCTTCATCCAATCCATTGACCGGTGATGCCAAGACACTGCAATCCATTGCTGCAGCGCTTCTCGGTGGTACGCTGATTTCCGGAGGTTGGGGAACCATGATTTGTGGAGCTTTGGGAGCTCTGTTTTTTGGACTTGTAACCAACACAACGACGTATATGTTTATCAAGTTTATTCCGAAATTTGTACCCGGATTTTCAGTTTCAACTTATTATCAGGATTTTGTTGCTCAGATTATCATTTTGCTTGGGATCACGCTTTCTGTACTGGTCAGTAATCGGACAAGAAAACTTGTAAAACGGGTAGTCCGGATCCATAAGGAGGATGAACAACGATGATTTCCCGAAAAGTCAAGTCATTTTTTAACAATACGGCTCTGATGGCTCTTATGTTATCCATTTTGCTGTATATCACGATGGTTATTTTTCGGCCAACTGCGCTCAGTCTTAACTCAATTGCGACAATATTCTCGACTGCTTCCATGCTGATTTTTGTATGTGCAGGCCAGATGATCGTCATTACCTCCGGAGATGGCATTGATCTTTCTGCCGGTGCAATGATGTCGACCACAGCGTGCATCACCGTCGAATTAATGAAAGGGAACAATGAAAAATTGATTCCTGCGATCCTGGTTTGTATGGCTTTTGGATTCATATTTGGAATTCTGAACGGGCTCGGTGTCACGTATATCGGGATACCTGCACTCATCATGACGCTATGTATGTCCACCGTGTTGACAAAACTACAGATTGTTATTTCCAACGGAGCACCGCGTGGTACCGTATCGAAAGAATTATCCTCCAGTTTAACAACCAGGTTCTTTGGCGTGATACCCGGAATTTTCATTTGGGCATTTTTATTCTTTTTGGTTGTGGTCCTCTTTCTCAAATATACAAAATTTGGGCATCGGCTGAATCTGATCGGTACAAATTTTGAGGCTGCCAATCTTTCAGGAATACGGGCAAAACATGTCCGTACACTTGCATATGGATTGGGCGGAATGATGGCGGGTATTGGCGGATTGGTCGGGGCTGGTTATTTTCGCCAAATGCAGGTTTCAACCTTTAACAGCTATACCATGCAATCTATTTCGGCAGTAGTCATCGGTGGAACCATGCTTTCAGGTGGAAAGGCGAATTATCTGGGTACAGTATTTGGCGCATTGCTGCTAACAGTACTCAGTCAATTCCTTTCCTCTATTAATACGTCAGTTGCAATGCGTAATGTGATCATGGGAGTCATGCTGATTATTCTTCTCATTGCATACAACCGTAAACCGGCAGTTCGGCAATGACCGTGAAGTTTCGCTTTTCTCGGCAGCGATTCGAAATATGGGGAGAATTACTTGTTGTTGTGTTGTTTTTGCGCTCTGCGCAAAAACAACACAACAACAAGTTTTCTCTTTTTTCTCAAAAGGCTTTTACAAATTTCGTATTATTGTTTCCTCGGTTAAAATCTGAGATAACAGAGTAAAATTGATCAAATCTGTTTCCACATTTTAAGCGCAGAATATCAGGTTGTTTTTTTTCTCTTAAAATTGTGTAATTATTAAGGTGCTGATTTTTTTTCAACATCCGATTTTCTGAGAAAAACTATAAAATACAGGAAGATTGATATGACAAGACCAATTACGTTAGCTGCAGGTCAGTGGGGAGATTTACCCCTGGAGGAACTTTGTAAAATCGTCAATGGTGTAGGGCTTGATGGTTTGGAACTGATGTGCCATGAAAACATGTTCGATGTGGAAAAAGCAGCCGTCAGTAAAACCTATTGTAACGATCTTCGGGAATTGCTTGAAAAATACCATCTCAATATGTGGGCAGTGTGTGCCGCTTTGATTGGTCAATGTGTAGGAGACCTGTATGATCCACGACTGGACAACTTCGCTCCGGAAAAATATGCCGGAAAACCGGAAGAAATCCGTGCCTGGGCTGTTGATATGATGATGAAAGTCCCGGCTGCCTGCAAAAATTATGGGCTGAAGATAGTAACCGGATTCCTTGGATCACCGATTTGGAAATTTTTCTATTCTTTTCCGCAAACAACCGAAAAAATGGTTGAAGAAGGTTTTCAGGAAATTGCCCGGTTATGGCTTCCGATTTTAGATGAGTTCCAAAGGAATGAAATTCAATTTGCATTCGAAGTCCATCCGACTGAAATTGCCTTTGATTACTATACAACACAAAGACTTTTTAAAACATTAAACAACCATCCTGCATTTGGCTTGAATTTTGACCCAAGTCATCTGATTTGGCAGGGAGTCAATCCGGCGGTTTTTCTGCAGGATTTTTCCAGCCATGTGTTCCATGTTCATTTGAAGGATGCGGCAGTTATTTATGATGGAAGAACTGGAATACTCGGTTCGCATCTGCCATTCGGAAGCACCCGGCGTGCCTGGAATTTTCGTTCATTAGGGCATGGCCACGTGAATTTTGAAGAGATAATCCGCATTCTGAATGAATCTGGTTACGATGGCCCGCTTTCTATCGAGTGGGAAGATAATGGGATGGATCGGCTGTTTGGACTTGAGGAAGCAGCAAAATTTGCCCGAAAAATTAATTTTCCTGCTTCTGGTATTGAATTTGACGCAGCTTTAAAAAAATAATAATTTCAGACAATTCTGGTTGAAACCTGGATTCTCATGATGGTATTTCTTACTCAGGAAATACCATCTTTCGCTAATTCCGTTTTCGTTGATGCTCATAGTGCTCTCGGACTTTCTGGCTTTAAAAATCTGGAAGGCTGATCCATTGGAGAATGCCATGTTAAGTATTTATGTCATATGTTGATATAAGCAAATTGATGAATTTTACAGGATCAGTATGAAATTGAAATAACGTAATAATTCAAGTATTCCTGGTCGACAAACAGACCTGTTTAAGGCTGCTTTCCAAAACTGTATTTTTTTATAAATGATATTTTCATGTCAGGCACATAGACTGTTAGCGCTACGAAAATCCAGAAATTGGCGACTTATACAGCAATTCGAAATATGGATTGGCTTATTAAATAGGGAAATAAAATTTGTTGTTCTAATGGTTTTGCACTTTGCGCAAAACCATTAGAACAACATACAATTCTTTCAACATTTCGAATTACTGCGACCTATAGCTTATTTATATCAATGTGTAATATAATAATTTTATATCATGGGCGTTCAAAGATCACTGAGAGGTAAGATGGCAGGCTCCATTCTGAAGTCCACAATAAAGAATAACAATCTGCAGGCTGTTTTTCGGATCATTCAACGTTATGGGCCTCTTGAACGCAAGCATATCCAGGAGTATTCCAAATTAAGTTGGGGGACCGTTTCCAAATTTACAGCTTTATTGGAACAGGCGAAAATCATTGTTCAAAATCCCAATCCGGTCAGCAATGTGGGGAAAACACCATCTCTGGTGGGTATCAACGGCGAAGATTATTATATGATTGGTGTCGATCTTAATTTTCGGGATATCCGCATCGTTGTGGTTGATCTGAAAGGCAACATCATTCGTTCACATATCGCTGGTGTTCCGGATAGCAGCCAAATGATTCATATCCTTTTAGAGCGACTGGGGACAACTATCCAGGAGTATCTTGAAAACAAAAATGTGATTGCCATCAGCATCGCAACGCAAGGAAATATTGACAGTGAAAAAGGAATAGCGCTATATCTGACCTTTGCCCCGACCTGGCGTAACATCCGACTGAAAGAAATTGTGGAAAAAAAATTCCATATTCCCACGTATATCTTTCATGATCTGGATTGTGTGTTAATTGCGGAGAAATACTTTGGCAACTCTATTGAAGACCACTACCGAACGGTTATTGCGCTGAATACAAATTACGGCGTTGGCATGTCTCTGATGATCAATGCTCAAATTTATGCCGGCGCAAATCATCGCAGTGGGGAACTGGGGCATTCTGTGGCTGTTCCGAATGGTGCTCTTTGCAGCTGTGGAAAACGAGGTTGTCTGGAGGCATATGCCTCCAAAGTCGGTATAACCAATCGTTTTATTGATGCTGTAAATAGTGGTGAGCCTACCATGATGAACGTAGCGGATTCTTTCCGGATCAAATATGATTCCATCAAAAAATATGCCAGACTGGGAGATCAGTTGTGTCAAAAGTTATTTGATGATGCCGCTTTCTATCTGGGTATTTCTCTTGCCTCATTGTCATCTGTTTTAGATCCGGATGTGATTATCTTTTACGGAGAACTTGCAGATGATCGCGAATTGTATCAGGAAAAATTATATAAAGTTTTTTCCGAGAATGTATATCCGGGAAATGCGACGAAGATTATTTTCTCTTCATTGAAGGGATCCGCTGTGGCTTTGGGTGCCTCTTTCTATGCATTGGATGAAATTCTCAGCGATTTTCTTGAACAGAAAACAGGTCATAGAGATGAAAATGATCAGGCAGATTGATTTTCTAACTTCACGTTTTCAGAAAATGGGATTTGTCGTTTCGAAAACTACTGTTGTCGTAATTTCTATAAAAAAATGATACAGCTAAACAGAAAGGCAGATTATTCATGAGTCACAAACACAAAATAGTTTTAGGCCTTGTGCCAACAAGAAGAGATGTATCGGGAGAGTTCTTTTGCAGTATTGAAGTCGCTATGAATCGTAAACGAGCGGTTGAAAAAAAATTGAAGGACATGAAAATCGAGTTTGTCAATATCGATTTTCTGAATGAAGAGGGACTCATTCGAAAAGGTTTGGATGCTCAGAAAGTGGTTGATCATTTCAAATCTAAGGGAGTGGATGCGATTTTCTGTCCTTTTGTGAACTTCGGTACGGAAGATGCTATCGCAAAAATCGGTAAACTGCTGGGGAAGCCATTACTGCTTTGGGGACCGAGAGATGACGCTCCGGATACAGAAGGAAACCGCTGCACAGACACACAATGTGGCCTTTTCGCTGCAGGAAAAGTGCTTCGGCAGTTTGGCGTACCATTTACGTATATGACCAATTGCACGCTGGAAGATCCGGTGTTTGCGCGAACCTTGAATAACTTTTTGGCAGCAGCGCAGGTTGTAAAGAGTTTTCAGCATATGCGGATCGGTCAGATTGGAGTGCGTCCGGAAACCTTCTGGTCTGTCAAATGCAATGAAATTCAGCTCTTGGAAAGATTCGGCGTGGAAGTGGTTCCGATCACCATGATCGAATTGCAAAATATCTTTGATGATTTTTACAGGAATCATAAGGCTGAACTCCAGGAAATGGTTCAAAAATACAAGAATAATTTTTCAACATCCGTCGATGATGACTTTTTGCTCAGGACTGCAGCGCTGAATCGGGCTATTCGCAGTTGGGCGGACGAAAATGAGCTGGATGCGGCAGCTTCAAGTTGCTGGGGAGCGATGCGCCAGATTGGAGGGATTGCATCCTGTTTTACTTTCGGAGAACTCACCGATGAGAAATTACCAGTAGCTTGCGAAGTGGATATCCATGGCGCTATATCTTCTATCTTGTCTCAGGCATCCACTCGATGGACGAAATCATCGTTTTTGGCAGATTTGACAATTCGCCATCCAACCAATGACAACGCGGAACTGTTCTGGCATTGCGGTGTATTCCCGGGTTCTACGGCTTCGAAGGAGCATAAACCGGAGATCGGAAATAACTTTGATGAAGGACGGCCTACAGTCGGTAACTTCCGGATTGCTGACGGAGAGGTGACACTCTGCCGTTTTGATTGTTCAAATGATCAATATCAGTTGCTTATGATGGAAGGGAAAACTGTGGATGGCCCAGCGACTTCTGGCACATACGGCTGGATTGAGTTTAAGGATTGGCCGAAGATTGAACATAAAATTGTAACCGGCCCCTATATCCATCATTGCGCCGGCGTTCATGCTAAGACAGCGCCGGTACTATATGAGGCATGCAAATATATCCCCGGTTTAATTCCAGATCCTGTTGAACCTTCGGCGGAAGAAATTCAGGCTTTCCTTCGTTAATTTTCAACCCTAAAAATTTTCACGAAAAGCAATGCGAATCATTATTTTCAACATGTCAAAGAAAATAATGATTCGCATATTCATATTATCATTCCTTAACAGATAGATAAAAAAATCATGCTTGAAAAAAAGACAAAAAAAACACAACTCTATGTTTCCTCTTTTTTCTCAAAAGGTTATTCCAAATTTCGAATTACTGAAACGGATTCCTCTGCAGCAATTCGAAGTTTAGGTTGACTTTTCGAATAAAAAGATAAATCTGTTGTTCTTATGGTTTTGTGCGAAGCGCAAAACCATAAGAACAACAATGAATTCTTTTCATATTTCGAATTACTGATTCCTCTGCGTGCTTCTTGATTTACAATAGAATCATCATTAATATTATTGATTCCTATTGGAAGAATATTTTTAAAAAGTATGTTTGTTCTGCAGCATGCTGTCTGGTTAAGGAGAAGTCCTTAGAAAAGAGATGATTATGCAATATCGAAAATTTGGAAAAACAAAGGAGACCGTTTCTACATTGGGTTTCGGTTGTATGCGCCTTCCAATTCTGAACGAAAAATCCGAAAATATTGATATCGTAAAAGCAGAGGAGATGCTCCAATATGCATATGATCACGGGGTGACTTATTTTGATACTGCTTATGTATATCACCGACCGATGCATCAGGGTGTTCACAAAGGTTTCAGCGAGGATGTCCTGGGAAATTGCTTCCGTGGTGCTAAACGCGAAAAAATATTTTATGCGACGAAATTACCAACTTTTGTGATTCAATCCGCAGATGAATTTGAGAAAACGCTTCATGAATCTCTGGCATCTCTCCAAACGGATCGGATTGATTTTTATCTGGCTCACAGCCTGACAAAACCAACCTGGGATCGTATGCTTCAAATGGGCATGCTCGAATTTTTACGCAAAGCAAAAGAATCCGGAAAAGTACGCCATTTGGGTTTTTCTTTCCATGACGAGTTGCCAGTTTTCAAAGAAATTGTGGATTCTTTTGATTGGGAGTTCGCACAGATCCAATATAACTACCTGGATGTTCATGTTCAAGCCGGTACGGAAGGTTTGCATTATGCAGCTGCAAAGGATCTTGGTATGGTGATTATGGAACCGCTGCGGGGTGGAAAACTGGCAGTTACTCCTACCGAAGAGGTAAGAAACATATGGAAGAAATCTCAATATGACTGGTCGATGGCACAACGGGGTCTTTCTTTTCTCTGGGATGATCCCGCTGTCTCTGTTGTTCTGAGCGGTATGAGTACATTGGATCAGGTAAAGGAAAATGTTCGTTCAGCAGATTTGGCATTAGCCGGGAATCTGTCGGAATTTGAGTGTTCCCTTTATTCTGAAGCTCGAGAAGCTTATTGGAAGCGGACTGTAGTTCCCTGCACCGGATGTGAGTATTGCCTTCCATGTCCTGCAGGAGTAAATATTCCCTCCAACCTGAATATCATCAATGAATTAGCGATGTTTGGTGATGTTGCATTAAGCAAAGGAAGTTATGAATTTCTGCCTCCGAGTGAAAGATCTGAGAATTGTGTGCAATGTGGGGTTTGTCTCACAAAATGTCCACAGCACATTCAAATTCCGGATCATCTGCAAAATTTGACAGAACAAATGAAGTAGATGTCTCTCTCCCAGAAGGGGAGAGGTTCGGTGAGGGGGGAGTGCAGGGCTGCAGGAGAGGAAATGGTGTGTGATGGCGGGAGACCCTCATCCTGCCCTTCTCCCTGGAAGGGAGAAGGCAGGATTATGAGGGGGGGTTACATTCCTGTGATCTGATTTTTTAAATTATCGGCAGTGTTTCTGTACTTAACCAGTTTTTCACGCTCATTCGCCACAACTTGAGCTGGGGCTTTTTCTGCAAATGGTGAATTGAGCAGTTTTTCCAGGCGTTCGATTTGGCCTTGTGTTTCTTTTAACTCGCTTTCCAACCGTGCCAGCTCTGCTGTTTTATCAATAGTATCTGCAATTTCCAGATAAATTCCACAACCGGATGTAGCCGTTGCAACCACACCTTCCGGAATTCTTTCAAGCTGATCGACAATCAGAAGCTTCTCGGGATCCAAATGTGCCAGGGAAGAGAGAATGTTGATGTATTTCTTGAAGAGGATTGATTTCTCTGCAGCCGCGATGATGGCCGGAATCTGTTTCCCCGGCTTTACATTCTTTTCTGTCCGAATATTGCGGATCGCCCGAATTACATCCTGAAGCTGTAACATATCTGTGATGGCTTGATCATCCCCAGGCTGTTTCTCTTCAGCCACAGGCCAGCGGGCAATGATCAGTGCTTCTTCCCATCCTCCGGTCGGCGCAAAAGTGTCCGACAGATCCGAAGCGGTTTCTTTTAACTTCTGCCAGATTGTTTCTGTCACAAATGGCGTGAAAGGATGCAGCAGCCTCAAACAGGTGTCTAAAACGCGCACGAGAATGCGGGAGGTGTTGAAAGCAACATTTCCACCTTGCGCAGTCTGGTTTTTGGCAATTTCCAAATACCAGTCAGCAAATTCACTCCAGATATAATCATAAATTTGACGACCGGCTTCACCATATTGATGGCTTTCAAACAGACGTTCGACATCGGCAATCAGAATCTGCAGCCGTGCCCAGATCCAGGTATCAGCCAATGTTGGCTGAATCGGCTCTGCGCTGAGAGGTTCTGTAGGAGCCTTTTCTATGCAGCCAAGGACGAATCGTGCAGCATTCCAGAGTTTATTTGCAAAATTGCGGTTGGCTTCGACTTTTTTGACACTTAAGTTGGTATCATTTCCAGCCGTGGATCCCACCAGCAGCGTGAATCGAAGCGCATCCGTTCCTAATTCATCCATAACGGTTAACGGATCCACCACATTACCTTTGGTCTTGCTCATCTTCTTGCCATGTTCATCGCGGACCAAACCGTGCAGATAAATCTGACTGAATGGGATCTTGCCGGTGAAATACATACCGCTCATGATCATTCGGGCAACCCAGAAGAACAGAATATCATATCCTGTCTCCATCATCGTAGTCGGGTAGAAGTAGTCATAATCCGCAGTTTTCTCCGGCCAGCCTAATGTGGAGAACGGCCAGAGCCATGAGGAAAACCAGGTATCCAAGACGTCCGGATCCTGTTCAACGTTCTTGCTTCCGCATTTTGTGCAGACCTCGATATCGGTACGAGAGACCATCATTTCACCGCATTCCTGGCAATACCAGACTGGAATGCGATGTCCCCACCACAATTGGCGGCTGACACACCAGTCTTGAATGTTCTCCAGCCAGTTGTAATAGACTTTCGTGAAATGTTCAGGGATAATCGATATTCTGCCATCCTTGACAGCATCGAGTGCCATATCTGCCAGCGGTTTCATGCGAGCAAACCATTGTGTGGAAATCATCGGTTCAATGATTTCACCGCTTCGTTGTGAACGGGGAACGTTCATTTGATAGGGATCTTCTTTTATCACCAAACCCGCATCTTTCATGTCTGCCCAGAGTTTTTTACGGCATTCAAAACGATCCATCCCCGTATATGGAGCTCCAGCTTCATTTATTTTGGCGTTTTTGGTCAGAATGTTGATGTTTGGTAAATTGTGCGTCAAACCGATTTTATAGTCATTTGGATCGTGAGCAGGCGTGATTTTTACAGCGCCGGTACCAAATTCACGATCCACATACTCATCTGTAATAACGGGTATGATTCTGCCAATAATCGGGACAACAACCATTTTCCCTACATATTTTTTGTAGCGTTCGTCTTCCGGATGGACTGCCACAGCAGTATCCCCCAAAATTGTTTCGGGACGCGTAGTAGCGACGGATAAGTATTCTCCGCTTCCATCAGCCAGCATATATTTGAAATAATAAAGAAAACCGGATTCTTCCGAATACTCTACTTCCAGATCGGAGACTGCAGTCTGCAATTTTGGGGACCAGTTGACAATCCTTGGCCCACGGTACATTAATCCGTCTTCGTAAAGCTTTACAAAGACTTCACGGACTGCTTTCGAAAGGCCATCATCTAACGTGAATCGCTCCCGATCCCAGTCGCACGATGCGCCCAGGCGGCGGATTTGCGTCACAATGCGGTCATGATACTGTTTTTTCCATTCCCAGGTTTTCTCAATAAATTTTTCCCGACCTAAGTCTTCCCGTTTGATCCCAGCCGCATTTAATGATCGTTCTACCACCATTTGTGTAGCGATGCCGGCATGATCCGTCCCTGGAACCCAGAGTGTCGGGATACCTTTCATCCGATGGTAGCGGATCATTAAATCTTCCATGGATACAAACATGGCATGTCCAAGGTGTAATTCGCCGGTTACATTTGGTGGCGGGATGGAGATCACATATGGTTTGTGATCAGGATCAAAATCCGCTTTTTCAGGATCATTGGATGGCTTGAAATACCCTTTGTCCCACCACCATTGATAAAGTGATTCCTCTGTTGCAGCGAAATCATATGTTTTTGGAAATTCTTTATGGCTCATTTTTTCTCCAGGTTCTTAATTCTTCCATCGGGTCTGATTATTTTTTGAGCATTGGAAATAAAAAAAGCTCTCGCCCAAGAGGACGAAAGCTGCTTTCTTCCGCGGTACCACCTCAATTCACACTGAATGCGTTCCCCTCAGTGTGCTCTTCGTTTCCATCAGTTCGATAACGGGCTTCACCGGATCGGTCTAATCCCGCATTGCAAAGCGGTTTCTTCGATCATCATACGTCAGAGGACTTCTTCAAAAAATCCGGTTTCGGGACTTCTCACTGTTTACCCGTCTCTGTGAATGGTGTTTTTGATTACTATTTCTGACAGATTTTATTCTTAAATTAGACAGGTATTATACAGAATACTCATCCAAACGTCAACTGATCTATGACTTACACAGCAATTCGAAATATGGGGCGAATTATTTGAAGTAGTGTTGTTTTTGCGCGAAGCGCAAAAACAACACTACTTCAAATTTTCTTTTACTATTCGAAAAGCATTTCCATATTTCGAACAGCAGATGAAAGAAATTACACATCCGATAATGAAAATTGAATTCTATTTTCATAGGAATTGCTGTGTCTTACAATCCGAAATTTGACTGTCTTTCTGAAAATTATCAGTAATTAAAAAACAACAACCAATATTTCTGCCAAAATTTTAAATTTCTGATGCAAATTGTGATAATCGGAAAAAACTCGCGGATTCTAAAGAAATCTATGTATCAGCGGATTTGGAAGAATCCGCATCGTGATCGTCTTGGGATTCTGAAGGATCCTCGATGGTTCTTTCTGCCGATTCACCGCCAATATAGATTCTACCCTGATCATCTGGTTCAATATCTCCTTCCGTCATGCTCTCTGTAAACATTTCATTTGTGATTTTCTCTTCGATATTGGGTGTTTTCGCAGCGCCTTCATGAAATTTTTTCTTCGGTCCCGATTCGTTACTTTCGCTTTGGAGATGTCGGATTACTTGATGATGGGGTTCTGCTTCGTCAATTACTTTTTCTGCAGATTCGCCGCCCATGTATTCCCTTGCAATTCCTTTTGCCGTAATATCATCTTCAATTGTGTTTTTCTCTTTCATATCATACGGTAGCTCATCTTCCTGCGGAGCCGTCCTGTTTGATTCAATTTCCTGATCGGAATGCGGCAAGTTATCGGATGCAGTTGATTGGGATGAATCTTTTGGGGTTGATTTTGGTTCAGTGTAAACAGTCTGATACTTTTTGGGGAGTGAAGTAAGAATTTCCGCTGCTCTTTCAGCCAGATGTGTGTTTTCCTGTTCTCCTTTGGGTTTATTCTTCATCGTTACCCACCATACGATAAACGCGATAACCAGAACCACGATTATTGGAATTAAAATTATCATCGTTCTTCTCCTTTCCCGGGTTTGAAGCGGATTCAGATCCTGTCATGCAGTTATTTTTGACTTTGTTTCCCATGCCAAAGGCATAGAAAAATTCTTTAGTCCAAAACAGTTGCTCGCTGTATTTTAATCTTATTATATACTGGAAAAAATGTCTCATTATCGGGCTATTGCCAGCGATTCGAAATATGGGGAGAAAATTTCCCCATATTCAGAATCACTGTTTATTTAACTGGAGTAAAAAGGTTTTGATTTCGAACCATAAAAATAAGGGCAGCAGTTATTGGATTACGGAAAGGATCTGGTCAGAAAACCGATGAAATCTCCAGGGTATTTCGACCATTATTGCTTTCAGCTCTTCTTTGTTTTTGGGGTTGGCTGATGCGATATCTTCTAGAATATCTTTCGGTAAAATGACATCAGAAGGAACGTCGTACTTCAATCCCATTTCTTTTCGCCAGCTTTTCAACATGTCTTTTCTGTTTAGAACCTCCATAGATGGCTTTGGAAGATTAACAGGTCTGGGCAAGGATCGGGCGCTTTTGCTCGATGCGATGGCTGCTAATATTGTTTTTCCATATTTTCTGATAAAATTTTTGGTCATACCTTTAATCTCGGATAGATCCGATTCAGTTTCTGGCTGCTGCATTGCCAGTTCTAAAAGAACATCATTCTGAATCACTTTGAAAAGTGGCAGATCGACTTTTTTAGCAATTTGTTCCCGCAGAACGCACAGATTTTGCAGCGCGGCTGCTTGTTGAAAGGTCAAATCCCTATTGTTTCCGGCAATGCGCCACCATTGAATAGAAGCTGGCTCTGATGCAGCCGGTGGCGATTTACATACGCGATTGAAATCCTCCTGTGCCAACGCCATCAAGTTCCGATCGATCAATTCTTTTCCTAAATGGTCGCGTAAATCAATCAGAAAATTTGTGTCAAGTGTCGCATATAACAGCATGTCTTCCGGCAATGGCCGAAGTCCCCAATTCGATTTTTGAAATTTCTTTTCCAGATGGATACCAAATTCCTGTTCGATGAGTGATCCCAGTCCAATTTCTTTTCTGCCAAGAATCCTTGCGGCAATCATGGTATCAAAAACGTTGTTGAATGAAAAGCCGTAATCTCTTTTCAAACACATAATGTCGTATTCGGCAGCATGAAACACTTTTTGAATCAATTTTGATTCAAATAACGAATTTAATTGGCTGAGATTTCCTAAAACCAATGGATCCGCAATAAAATTTCTCGATCCATCGGTGATTTGAAGGAGACACACTTTCTCATAGTACACGAATAAACTGTCCGATTCAGTATCTACCGCAATTACTGATTTGTCTTGAAGCCAATTCCTTGCATCGGTTAGTAACTCAGGGGAATCCAACAGTCTGATTTTTTGCGATTTTATGACGATATCCATGGCCCGTATTATAACGCACCGGTCAGGCTGACTTATGTTTCGGTTATAAAAACTTGAGCTTGATGACGAGTTTGGAAAGATTCATCTATTTTGTATTGACTGATCGGAGACGGACTATATCTATTTGAAAAGTCGATTGACATTTTCCAGAAAATAATATATCGCTGTATTTAGAAAAAAAGGGGTGATTCTAATTGAGAAAAACCTGCAATTCGAGGTACGGGCTTGTTTTTTGAATCAAATCATATTTCGAATCGCTGGAGAAAAATTCATGATTATTACGTATAATAAAAGTAGATAAATACAGGGGTGGGTATGTTTTCAGAAAAAAACCTGTTTGTATTGTTGAATCCAAAAGCCGGTTTAACAAAAGCGGATATTTTGGAACAAAAAATATTGGATTGGGGAAATACGAATGGATGGAATATTTCCATTCATCAGACTTCAATTGGCGAAAATTTCTCTCCTATAGTCAAAAAAGCAACATCAGAAGGATTTCAGGTTTTTGCCGCTGCTGGCGGAGATGGTACTGTTTCAGAAGTTGTCACAGCTTTGAGAGAGGTAAATTGCCCCTTATTAATCATTCCCACTGGTTCCGGTAATTTATTTGCACGCAATTTTTACATTCCAACCGATGTCCAGCGATGTTTGAACATGCTGAAACAGAACAGCCAAGTCATTCCAGTGGATCTGATGCTGGTGAATGGCAGGTATCGCATGTTGAATGCCGGCGTCGGTTTTAACAGCCGACTGATGCAATTTACTACACGGGAAGAAAAACGCCGTTTTGGTTTTTTTGCATACCTGAAGAATGTTGGCCGATCATTGCGTGATATTTTAGCCACAGATTTCTATTTGACCATTGATGACGACCAGAAACAAATTCGCGGTGCTGACGTTTTCATTGCCAATCTGGGCTTTGGACTCCACTCCTGGATCGAAGAAAATGAGTTTAATCCCAACGATGGCATGGTTTCTGTGTTTGTAACACGTCCATCCAATTTTTCGAGTTTATTTCAAATTCTGAAGAATGCAATCAGCGGGAAAAAACAGGAAAGCGAAGTAGTATGCCACTTCAATGTGTACAACAAAATCACCATTCAAAGTAAACGCAGACTCCCGGCACAAGCCGATGGTGAGTTAATTGGTGAAACGCCATTAACCATTCAAGTTATTCCTTCTGCATTAAATCTCATCGTTCCCTTAAAAAGCGATCTGAACCTCGGACTGGATTCGATTAATAAATATTTCTCTGAAATGTTCAATCATCCTGATTGACATGAACTCAGACTGAAACCCTGGAATGTGAATAAATTACATAAACAATTACACTTTGACTTTTCAAGTTTTTTGATTAGCGGGAAAAAAGCGTATAGCCAGAATATGGCATGATTCTTGCATTAATATCTACGTACAAAAGGTTCTGTCTGGTTCATTTTGATGAGAAAAAAATGCGTATTTTGAAGAAAGAGATTATTTATTTCATAATTCTTTTTATAGTATTTTTCGTTTCATCCTGCAATTCAGTATTTAGGGAGGAGAAACGAATTGAGGATGAAATTTCAGCCTTTATCGCTTCCCGGCAAACTGAATCCAATCCCATGATTTCCACCTTACCGCTGGCAGTCCAGTTTACGCAAACATCAGTTCCGATAACTCCAACAGTTTCCGTGTCTGCAGCTCAGGTAACTCCGGAAGTCCCTATCGAACCTGAAATTCGTTTTACTGAAACAGCCCTGGAGAATCGCATTGTTCCGGAAGAATTTTTACAGCCAACTGTTTCACCAGAAAACAAGCAAAAATATACTCCGCAAATTATCGATCCAAATCCATCTGCTGCAGATTGGCGCAGTTGGCCAGTCGTTCCTCAACTTTCGAAGACAGCCGCTGAAATTTTCTGGTATGGTGTCAACCATATGGGAACCAATCCGGATTATTTTTCCAAGGTAGGCGATTGCCAGTCCTATTCGAATGTTTTCTTGGGAAATTATGATCAGATTACCGGGTATTATGAATTACCTGATGAGGAACGTTATCTGGAAGATGCTATTCAATTTTATTCAAAGGCATTTGGTGCAGAGAGTTTGGCAGTAAACAACGGGATGAGTGTGGCATCCGTATTGACATCAACATGGGCAGATCCTGCCTTTTGCGATCCATATGAGAGTATGATTCATTGCGAATTACGTGTCAATAATCCTTCCATTATTTTTGTAAATCTGGGCACGAATTGGAATACTGATTGGGATACCAGTATTTATTATGATTATCTGGATGAACTGGTGTATACCATCATTGAAAACGGGACTCTGCCCATATTATCCTCGAAAGCCGATGATGTGGAAGGAGGTCATGAAATTAACGAGATTACGGCAACAATTGCAAAGAAATATGGAATTCCGTTTTTCAATTTTTGGGCTGAAGCTCAAAAATTGGAGAATGGAGGCCTGGATCCGCAGCGCGAGAATATCTATCTTTCTATGGACGCATGGAAAATCCGCAGTTATTGGGCTTTAAAAACGCTGCACACTGCGGGTACCAGTTTGGGTTTATTCTGACCGTTTTCACCTTTTTTTTAAGATCCTGCGAAATCTTTTTTGTTGGCTTTTGAAATACTGGGAGGCATCATTTTCCTTTTACAGGACAGAGCGGATAAAATATTTTTGACTGCCTGTTAACGATGATTCGAAAGACAAATCAATATTTCGTATTTTAGGTTTCTTTTCAGTAAATCCAAATATAGAAAGAATTACTTGTTGTTGTGTTGTTTTTGCGCCTCGCGCAAAAACAACACAACAACATACTTTCTCTCTTTATTTGAAAAGAATATCCATATTTCGAATTGCTGGTTTCTTATTGAATAGAAAGCGGATTGACATTTATAATTATGCTGGAGTAAAAAAAATGAAACAACGTCGAATAGGTTTACTTTTCTGTTTCGTAATCTTTGTCTGCAGCGCCTGTACCGGATCATCAAAAGATTCAGATGCATCCAAAGTTGTTGAGTCGTTTTATCAAGCAATTGTCAAACAGGAACGCGATCAAGTTGGTACGATTGCTTGTGCTGCATGGGAGAAAACCGCCTTGCGTGAAATTGATGCATTTATGGGAGTTAAAACTGAACTTTCCGATGTCTCCTGTTCAGTCAAAGAAAACAGCGGTGAGACTGCTTCTGTGGTTTGTACCGGCAAAATTGCAGCATCATATGGTAACGAGGTCATCGATTTTCCGTTGGAAGGAAAAATTCATACGGTTGTCAAAGAACAGGGCGAATGGCGTCTTTGCGGGTATTGATAAGTCGGATGAAATCCTTTTTTTCATATGAAAACCTGGTCGCTTTGTTACTGGCGTTGCTGATCATTGGATTGATCATCTTCACGGTAGATGAGACACCGCTATGGATTTATCAGGGGTTCTAAATGCTGCTCCCCGATATCCTGATCTTATCTGCTTGCCTGATCCTTTTGAGAAACTTGCCAGGAAGAAACCTACAACGCAATTTGCTTCTGATCCTGACCGTAATTTTTGTTTTCAAACTACAGCCGATAGTCCCGATTCGCAATTTCGATTTCTGGTTTCCTTTTCTTTCAATAGGCCTGACCATTCTTTGCTGGCATCTTTGTTCCCGAAGTACACAAAAAAAAGATTTACATGATTTCCTGATCATTCTTGCCGCTGTTGTTTGTGTGGAATTGACAAGATTGTTAGATATTCCCAGTCTTTTCACGAAAACCAGACCACCGCAGCTGCAGCCTTTTTTGGTTGTTCTCTTGCTGTTCCTTTTTTTGTTATCCCTTACAAGATTTCTGCATATTTCTGACCAGAAAATCATGCTGACTTCCGGAATGGTTTTCCTGATTTTCATATTGATTTTATTAAAAACTCCGTCTCTTACATTGGGAACCAGCCGGTTCCTTCGGATGATTTCCGGTCAATCTCCCGAAAATGCTGCAGTTTCTGATATTCGCTGGCTGGGAGTATCGTACCTTGTATTTCGCATTCTTTCTATATTGATTGATACAAGAAATGGCCGGAAGTTTTCAATGCTGCTCGGCGATTTTATGATTTATGTGTGTTTTCCACCTGCTCTTTCAGCGGGACCTATTGATCGTTATGATCGGTTTTATAAAGATCTTCATGCTGTTCCGAGTGAATTGTCTGAAGATTTTATTGCCGCTTTAGAACGGATTGCATCAGGATTATTTAAAAAATTCATTCTTGCAGATTCCTTGTCGATTGTCTCATTGTCCGCTCAAAATTCACATTTATGGATTCAACCAATTTGGGCATGGAGCGCTTTGTTTTTTTACGGACTGCAGATTTATTTCGATTTTTCAGGATATTCCGATATCGCTATCGGATTGGGACGATTGATTGGAATACATCTTCCTGAAAATTTTCAGCATCCTTATCTGAAGCCGGATATTGCCAAATTTTGGAACAATTGGCATATGACACTGACACAATGGATCCGTTCCTATGTTTTTAATCCAATAACACGCAAACTGCGATCGGATAAAACGCATCCCAAACCACAATGGCTCATTATTCTGGTAACGCAGATGATAACAATGCTTTTGATTGGCCTCTGGCATGGGGTGACTTTGAATTTTCTCATTTGGGGAGCCTGGCATGGCGCCGGTTTGTTTTTACATCAGCATTATTACCAGGCAACGAAAAATTGGATCATAAATCTTCAGGGACATAACCGATTTCTTTATCATGTTTATACTTTTTTTTCAACAGCAATCACGATTTTATTTGTCATGACAGGCTGGATTTGGTTTGTCATTCCGAAAACCGGCGATGCACTTCAATTCTTCAGCCGGTTATTCTAAAGGCCATTATGAATAAAATTTTCCGCATCATCTGTAAATCTCTGCTCATACTTTTCGTTCTACTGGTTCTTTATTCACTGACCCAACCGGTCCAATGGCTTGGGAAAATCAGCTTTTATAACTGGATTTTTCCTGGAAGAGAAAGATTGCCTTTTGGAGAAAATCCGCGAATCGCATATAACTTCAGTCTGAACAATCTGGATGCGATGTTTGCCTCTCACAAACTACATCGTGCAGAAAAACAGGATGAGGATTTTCGGGTTCTTTTTATCGGAGATTCCTCTTTATGGGGAACTTTATTGAAACCGGAAGAGACACTTCCCGGACGCTTGGACCGACAGGAAATGATGATCCACGGCAAAAAAATGAAAATCCAAACGTATAATCTGGCATATCCGACATTGGCATTATCCAAAGATTTGTTAATTCTTAATCGCGCGATCCAATATCAGCCGGATCTCATTGTCTGGTCGATGACGATGGAATCATTCCCATTTGACAAACAATTGTCAACAGCGCTGGTAGAGAATAATCTGTCGGAATTTCTTTCCATTGCTCAGAAAACTGATTTACATGCTGCCTGGCTGCCGGCATCAATCACTCCGGATCGTTATGCGATGACGTTGTTAGGACAGCGGCGTGACCTGGCGGATCTGATCCGTCTGCAGTTGTATGGATTTATGTGGGCTGGGACAGGAATCGATCAGAATTATCCCTCGGAGTATCCAAAACCAATGACGGACCTCGATCCAGACGCTATGTTTCATGGGATTGAAGGTCCATATCCGGATGAAATGATGGAATGGGACATTTTATCTGCAGCACATCGGCTGGCAGGACCAATTCCGATTTTAATCATGAATGAACCAATATTAATGAGTCATGGAAAAAATTCAGAAATCCGCTATAATTTCTACTACCCGCGGCAGGCATATGACGTATGGCGTGAGACTTTATTAAAAACCTGTAAATCAAATCAATGGCCTGTCCTTGATGTGTGGGATGTTTTACCACCCTCTGATTTTTCAAACAGCGCCATTCATTATGACGCAACGGGTGCAGAAAAAATACAAAAGTTATTGTCAGATGCGATGGAAAGCATCCTTAATTGATTTACTAGTCATGAAAAAACCCAAACCTCATCATTCACGCAATTCCATCATTCTTTTATTAATAGGTTTCCTTTTATCAGGTTTTTCTTTTTTTCAGACGGCTGAAGACCAGGCACCGTCTGATTATGGCATGACCTGGCAAAACCTTCCGATCATCCCTGATTTTTCTGAGACAGCCAGGGAAATTTTATCCAATGGGCTGAAGAGAGGGAACAATCCAAAGGCTTTTTCCAAGGTCGGCGACTGTGATACCAGTACAGACTGGTATCTTAGCAACTATGATCTGGATCAACGGTACTTTAACCTCGGCACGTATGTTGATCAATTACAACCGGTTATTGATTTTTTCCGGGGATCTTTTGGACGGCGCAGCCTGGCTGCAAAACCTGGTTTTTCTGCTGCGTCCGTATTATCAAACTACTGGACGGATTATTCGATTTGTGAAGCCGGAGAAGTCCCGATTATCTGTGAATATCGGATCAATAATCCGGCTTTTGTATTAATTTCTCTCGGAACAAATGATGGATACAACCAACCCTCATTTAAAGAGAATCTCCGTGAAATCATCAATCTGACAATTTCACAAAGCAGACTTCCGATCCTGATGACAAAAGCTGATAATGTCGAAAAGAATTATTCTATCAATCAGGATATTGCGGATCTGGCAGCTGAATACGATATTCCGCTTTGGAATTTTTGGGCAGCAATCCAAGATCTTCCCAATCATGGATTGGTTGAAGATGGAATTCATTTGACATTTTATAAAGAAGATTTTTCAGATCCGGAGTCTTTTCAATATGCATGGACTTATCGGAATCTGACTGCAATGCAATTGCTCGATAAAGTACTGCAAACGATAAAAGATATTTCAGAAAACTGAAAGGAAACAATGAACCAAACTATTGAAATCCTCACCGAAAAGATAAAAAATGAAATCATTCAGCAGCCAAAAAGAGAGCTGCAGTTTGATGAACCATTGATCTCCAGCGGATTAATCGATTCTTTCAATCTGGTTGATTTAGCGCTGATGGTGGAAGAAATTTTCGGTGTTCATATTGATGACTATGAACTGAATTCTGATT
Organism: Flexilinea sp.; assembly: GCA_026645735.1. Classification (GTDB taxonomy): domain Bacteria; phylum Chloroflexota; class Anaerolineae; order Anaerolineales; family Anaerolineaceae; genus Flexilinea. Next base: position 26,315 of record JAPKMT010000013.1, on the reverse strand, counting down.
CTTTCGACACAATCGAAGAACTGGCTATGTTTATTATTGAGAAGCAGGAATCTGGAATTCATTAGGTCAAAATCAATCAGGTTTCTTCCGAAAAGCCATCGAAATCAAAAGGTTTCAAAGGAATTCCACCAGGAAAGTTTTCAATGAAGAATTGAACAGAGGCTTTCATAGGTGGATAAATTTTTCCCTCCGGGATATTCCAGGTTGCAAAAAAACGCATTTCCCGTTCCAGGTTCCTTTTCAAAGTGCCGCGCACTTTTTTGGGAAGAAACATTGCTACAACGGGGGAGATATTTGCATTCTCATCCGATATAAAACTCAAATTTTTTCCGGTAAAAAGTTTTAATAGAACGGCACTTTCCAGGTAAATGCCCGTTTTATCAAAAACTGTGCGTCGCAGACAATCAATCAAACTTTCACCAGGCAAAATCTCTCCACCCGGGAGTTTCCAATATGTTTCTCTTTCATCCCGAATCAGCAACAGATTTCCTTGAGGATCTGTCAAACAGAGTAAGGCGGAAAACTCCACAACCGGAAAACTGCCGATAATTTTATGAAAATTATGATAGTAATCATCCATTTATGAAAAATATTCCCGAAGAAGTCTGCTGCGCATCGGATGACGTAATTTTCGCAGGGCTTTTGCTTCAATCTGTCGTACCCTTTCCCGGGTAATGTCAAACATTTTGCTGACTTCTTCCAATGTCCTTTCCTCTCCATCCGTTAATCCGAATCGTAATTCGAGAACCTGGCGTTCTCTCTCTGTGAGAATATCCAGTGTTTTCTGGACCTGATCCCTTAATAATTCGCGTGAAGCTGCATCCATGGGTCCAAGAGCATCTTCGTCTTCAATAAAATCGCCTAATTGTCCGCTTTCTTCATCGCCTACCGGATGCTCCAACGAAATAGGTTCTTCTGCGGACTGTAACAATTTCTGGACTTTATTGACCGCTGCAGAGACTCTTTTTTGCAGGTCAGGATCCCGCGGCAGATTATCTTCCTGGAGCTTCGCTAGCTCTTGTACATCCTTCTCTTCGATGAATTGCGCTTCCATCGCCAATTCTTCCAGCAGCGGGTTTCTGCCTAATTTTTGCACCATATTTCGCTGGATTTTCAATAGTTTTGACACGGAATCAAACATATGCGCTGGAATCCGAATCAACCTCGCCTGTTCAGCAATGTAACGACTGATTGCCTGACGGATCCACCAGGTTGAATAAGTGCTGAATTTGAAACCACGGCGCGGGTCAAATTTGTTGACAGCTCTTAAAAGGCCGATATTACCTTCTTGAATAAGATCTAAAAACGAAATACCCCTTCCCATATAGTGTTTTGCAATGCTCACTACCAGACGTAAATTTGCCCGGACGAGCACCTGGTTGGCGACTTCAGCCTGAATCTGGACTTTATTAACCTGAGCTGCAAGGTCAATTTCACATGGGATTAAAGCGATCAATTCTTTTGTTGACGGCAGTTTATTCTTTTTATCTTTCACGATTTCATCTAAAGAATCCTGCATCACTTCGGGCAGCAGATAAAAGTTTAAAAAAACTGCATATAAAGGCGTTACTACGGAACCCCATTTCTGATCCTGCCCCCAGACTCCATTGTCCAGGTAAGACCGTAAATAGGATGGCGCATCGATTTTCCAGGTTCTGCATAATTGTTGGGCTTCTTTAATCAGCATTGGAAAATCCGGTTCTTTCGCTTTTGGTCCATACTCTTTAATTTGTTTTCGAAATTCCTTCCAACTTTTTGTCAAATCTTTACAGATGCACTCATATAGCTTTTGAAAGAAAATACCTTCCAGTGCGTTTTTCAGCGAATTTTCATGCTTGTCCAGGCAGCGATCCGCTTCAATGCAGGTCGCCAATCGGAATTCACTATCAGTGTCCAACAAGTCAATCAATCCGATTTCCTTAAGATACAGACGAACCGGATCTTCATAACTGGCTTCCCCTTCGCTGGATTCCTCATCAGCAAATCCGGACAGGATTTCTTCTTCGTCTTTTTCGGAAAAATCAAAAGGCAGGTTATCTTCAGATTCAAAATTCTGTGAAATTAATTTCTCATCGGTCAAAAAATCATCATCATAATCCGCATTTTCTTTGTTATTCTTTTTCGCCATACCCCCCCTGACTATATTTTGGATTCAGGCTTTCCAATAATCTCTCCAAACAACTTCGCTCTCTTTTTAACTGGTCCAAAATCATCTGGTATTCAGATAACTCTTTTTCTGATTTGTCGCTGTCCTTGCATATCGTTTGGACTTCAATGATATTGAACACACACTTTTCATTTCGTAAAAATGCGATGGAACGCGCAATGTCTTTATCTAATTCTGCGAGATTAACTCCGCCACGAAAATTTGGATGTTCAATGGCAGCAAATGTATCTCTCACGGTTTCCGGAATATGATCCCGAATATATTTTTGAGTACTCAACTCTTCATCCTGATTGATGCCATAGAAATAGCAGGAAACAATCTCACGCAAATCAGTCTGTTCAAAATCTTCTTTTTGGAGTGGTTTCAAACGGTATTCGCGAAAAATTCGGTCTATCTTGGCAAAAGAACCAGGAGAATCATAAAAGTGATACAGGTATTGCATAATTGTAATTTCTTTATTGTAAAAACCGGCTTTTGGATCAAAAATCAATTCAGATTTTGTTCCAAGATTTGGTTTATCAGGGAAAACTGCTCTTGCCTTTTCGATTTTGTTTTTTCCATAGTTTTTACGGGAATATCTCAGAAGATTCTCATCAATCTTCAAAAACCGGGCAAGCTGCTGGCGGTATGTCTCCCTTTCAATCGCATCCGGGACTTCGAAAATCAACGGCAGAATCTGGTCCGCTATGTCGCTTTTGACTTTGGCATCATTTAGATTTCTCCCTTCTCCCAGGGATTCCATCATATAGATGACAATTGGTTTGGCTTCATTGAGAATTTGATTCCACTCATCAGGATTTCGTAACACAATTTCGTCCGGATCCATTCCTGTCGGGAGACGTGTGATGCGGATATCGGTATTGAGTTTGTTTTCATGCCGAATTAAATCTTTGCTTTCAGAAATGAAATCTTCTTCATTCCCTTTTAATGAAGTACGCATCAATTCTATCCCTTTGAGGGTTGCCTGATCGCCGGCTGCATCGGCATCCAATGCCAGGATTATCTGGCGCGATTGGCGAGCAATTTGTTTGACCTGAAATTCGCCAAGTGCAGTCCCCATTGGTGATATTGTATTGGTAAAACCAGCCTGATGGAGGAGAATTACATCCAGATAACCTTCTACAATCACTGCCTGATTCTTTTCTCGAATCGATCTTTTTGCCCGATCCAAACCAAACAGTGTCTTCCCTTTGTCAAACAGAACCGTTTGTGGAGAATTCAAAAATTTTGGAGAATCATTGGGATTCAGAATGCGGGCGCCGAAACCGGTTGGATTACCTTGTGAATCACAGATCGGAATCATGATTCTGTTTCGAAATCGATCGTAGATCCGGCCACCCTGGATGACATCCCCTTTATCGTCGCGCTGTTCGCTGACTAATCCGACCTGAATTAGATCCTCCCGGTTATATCCTTTTGACAACATATTCTGCAGCATGCTGTCCCAGGATTCCAATGCGTAGCCTAACCGAAAAGATTCGATGGTTTCGGCGGATAATCCACGTCCCCTCAGATAATCAGCCGCAGGTTTTCCAGCCGGATGGTGCTGCAGGTTGTTCTGAAAGAACGAAACAGCATCTTCCATTAGCTGATTCAAGTGTTTTTGTGATTCTTTTTTTGCTTTATCTTCAGGCGCTGTTGATTCAAGCTGAATTCCAGCGCGTCTGGCTAAATACTGCAATGCCTGCTGAAAGTCCAGATTGTCTCGTTTCATTAAATAGCTAAAGATATCACCACCCTCAGCACATTGACCAAAACATCTCCATGTTCCTGAATCTGGAAAAACGACAAAAGCCGGAGTGTGAGTGTTGCTGTGAAATGGGCAGAATCCGATAAAGTTCTTACCGGTTCTTCTCAGTTTTACGGTTTCCGAAACAATATCGATGATGTCGACACTGTTTTTGATTTCATCAATAGCGGTCAATTGTGGATACCTGTTGTCTCTTCATAATGGTTTGAAAACGATTTTTGAATTCAATGATTTATTATAGTAACAAAAACTTTACTGACATGAATAAAACCGCTTGCGCAGCGCCGCCAGTTTCGAACTACCTTTTTTATCGATGCAGAATCGAAATGCAGAAATTATCGCTTCTGATTTCGTAGTGCTCAGGCATTTTCATTTCTGGGAATAACTGGCAATCAGGATCAGTAATTCGAAATATGGATTGGCTTTTCGAATAAAGAACAACATAGAATTCTTTTCATATTTCGAATTGCTGAATCAGGATATAATCCTTTCTTGAAGTATTTTATCCTTAAATTACCTGAGAAGGTTTGCTGAATGAACCTGCAGCAACATTTCTATGAGTTTTCTGAATGAAAAATATTTATTGCCCGAAACGAAATTTTCGTTTTCTGATTTTTTTGGTACTGTTGTCAATTCTAATCCGTTTTCTGTTTTTTGTTGCTTTTCTTCATGCAGGTTTTTCCGATAATTTTTCTCTGAATCATTACCCTGATTCATTAACCTATGTCGCACCTGCTGATTCGATCCTGAATCAGGGAAAATACCTCAATCAACAAATGCAGCCGGATATTTACAGAACTCCCGGATATCCCATGTTTCTGTCTTTTTGTAAAATTATATTTAAGACAAACTGGATTTGGGCAGCGATTATCATCCAATTGTTGATAAATATCTTTTCTGTGGTTGTTCTTTATAAAGCTATCTGGATACTCAGCGGTAATTTAAAGGCAGCCTGTTTGGGAAGTCTGGTTGCTGCGCTTAACCTGCATGATATTTATTTTTGTTTTTTCATTCTTTCTGATTCTCTCTCCCAATCTATTCTCTTATTGTCAGTCTTTTTTCTGATTCTTTTTTTTCTAAAGGAAAAAATTACACATCTTTCCTTTGCAGCATTCTTTTTTTCCACAGGTACTTTTATACGCCCTGCCGGATTGTATCTGCCGATACTTCTTGCAGTTGTCGTTCTATTGTATTTTTCCCTGCAAAAAATGAGGGGAAAAGGTGTAATTTATGCTATTCTCCTGCTGCTGATAGGACTTTTACCTGAATTCTTGTGGCAGATGCGGAATGAAAAGGCAACCGGATATTCAGGTTTTTCAGCGATTCAAGAAGAAAACTTATTTGCTTATCATGCTGCTGGAATACTTGCAGAAAAAAATGGAACTTCGTTTTACCAGGAACAGGAAAAACTCAAAAACAACCCGGAAATTGGAAAATTGACACAAACGATGTCTTTACAGGAAGCTCAACGGATGATAGCTGCAGAAATAATCACAGCGAATGTTCCTGTTTATCTGTTCCTGAACCTGAAAGGTGTCGGTTATATATTATTGTATCCCGGGCTTTTTGACATTGCGCAAATCCATCCGCCGTTCCGGGCTTATATTGCGAATTTGAAATCCAATTTTTTAACCTCTTCCAGTTTATTCGAAAGGGTTTTGAATTTTCTGAAAGTCCCGTACAGTTTCCTGACCATATTGAACCTGGTATGGCTGTTTGTAATTCTGTTGTTCACATTTTTGGGAATACAACGGTCTTTTAATTTGGGTTTGCCCTGGCAATTGAATTTATCATTGCTTTGCGTGATGATTTATTTTTTGGTTATTCATGCCGGTCCCAATGGATTTGGAACTTATTCACGCTTTCGGTTATCAGTTTCTATGCTGCAAGCGATTTATATCGGACTTTTTTTCGTACCGAAAAGGAAAAATAATGGATTCTTGGATAAGTCCGCTGCATCGTAATATCATTAATCAAAAATCAGCCGATGCAGTCGATTCCAGACTGGCACAGCTATTCGAAATATGGGGAGAATTATTTGTTGTTGTGTTGTTTTTGCGCTTTGCGTAAAAACAACACAACAACAAGTTTTTTCTTTTTTCTCATCAGGCTTTTCCAAATTTCGAATTACTGAGACTGGTATTGACATATTGACCGATCGCTTCCGTTTCATCAAAAGTCAGAAGCATCAAATCCTATAAATCTGTTTTTATTTCGGATATCTGTTTCAGGATGGCAGTCATCTGCTGCATTTGCCCCTGTACACGCTGAATGGCACTTTGAACGAATCGCTGGAATGGTTCTATCGCTTTGTCCAGATGATCCGCCTGTGAGTTGATCTCCGAGGTAAATTCTCTTGATAGAGAATCTGTCAGGCGTAGTTTTATATCAGTAATCTGATTTTCAAATTCTTTTTGTGATTTCTTTCGATAGTATGGTAAAACCAAAAAACCGGCAATTCCGATCCAGAATGCAGCAACAATACTTAAAATATCGGCTGCCACAGTCGTGGCAATCAGCGTTAATGCAGCCCCAATTCCAATCGCTGAAACTTCGATGGCTAATGCTGTAGTAACTGCAGTTTGAATGTGTTTCATGCCAATATTGGCTGCCATGTCATGTTCCATCTTTTCCAGCATTTCATCGATTGAAGCCTGCATTTTCTGGAGCAGTGATGATCTTTCGATCTGATCTCTTGAGGAAATTTCTGTACCCGTGAATTGTGTTTTGCGCATCTCAATTTGTTTTCGAAACGATTGTGTCATTTGCTGCTGCTGCAAATAAATCATCTCAACCATTTCGGTTGTTTTCCGTTCAATTTCTGTCGGCAGATTTTTGAGAACCTGTTCTTGAAAAGCAATTTGATTTTTTTCTTTCTTCATGATGTTGGGAAGATTTTTCACTCGAAACAAATTCTCAAAATAATCGCTTCCCTGTTTTTTAATTTCGGAAAAAATCGAATCAATTTCCTTCATTGAACGATCAATTTCCTTTTGCATATCTTTCTGATAAATCTGAACCTGATTCTGGATTGAACTGGCCAGTTCCTGATCTTCCTGATAGAACTTAAGCTCATTAGACAAGAGATCGGAACACTGGTCTGCCAGACGTTCTCCGATGTTCAAAGAAGATTCCATTTTTAGTTGGAATCGGGCTGTTTCATCTAATTTTTCCTGTATGTATTTTTCCAGAAGGTAGAAACCGCTTTGAACCCACAATTCTTCCGATGATTCTTTTCGGGCTTGTTTTGCCATTTTCGAGCTGAGCGCAAATACGGCTACATCACTTTTCAACTGTCTGTCTGCATTTTCTTTTACAAAACTGATTACTCTTTCAGTTTCCTGATGTGTCTGCATCAAATCAATTTTGTTTAGTACGATGATGATTTTCTTGCCCCATTCTTTGATATTCAGCAGAAATTTGTTTTCACTTTCTGAGTAGGGACGGTCTGCTGATGAAAGAAAAATGACCAAATCTGCTTTGGGGAGAAACCATTTTGTCAGGATTTCATGTTCTGTGATGATTGTATTAGTTCCTGGCGTATCCACAAAACTGATTGACTCCAGCAGTGGAGAAGGCAGTTGTATGGAAACACCCCAATCTTCAATCAATGAAACGTGGGTATCTTCTCCATATCGGATAAGCTGAATGTTGGCAGTTGTTGGTGTAACTCCTTCTTCCAGCAATTCTGTATCAAGCAGTACGTTGACAAAGGACGATTTTCCTGCGTTGAATTCACCGACTACCACGATGAGAAATTTGTCTTCAAGCGCTTTCAGCGTTTCTTTCAGGGGATATATCTGATCAACCGGAATGTTTGTCTGAGATGCGGCTGACAATAAATCTGTCAAAGAGTTTCTTACGGAATCAAAGATCCGCTTTTGTTTTTCAGAATATTTCATTGACATTCTATGTTTTCTTTCTTTCGCATTTCCCCGGAATTATTTAGCAACTGTCGGTTCGGATACATTTCTAATGGGTTGTGATCCATGTATATAGAACACTTCCTACAATTGCCAGACTCTTTTCAGAAACGTTACGGATATCGTCAGAGATCGTATGCCAGGCATCAAATTGAAAATCGATTAAATCCACAGCAGGAATACCGATATTGATGAATGGGATATGATCATCCTGGATGCTGTATTTTTCTTCGTTTTTAAAAATACCACCGTAACCTTCTTCTTCAGCCACATTCCAAATTTCATCCATTAAGGATGGGGTAGAATTACTTTCACGGTATAGTTGCAGATCTTGATCTCCGATCATATCTACGATAACAACAGCATCGGGTTTCTTGACTTCCTTTTCAAAATACTGTGCTAACAATGTTGAACCGATACACCAATGATCCCACCCCGGAATTCTTCCCTGATCTTCTGCATCGAAGAGGACAATCCATACCTTTTTATTTAAATCTTTTGGGAGTGCTGAAGCCAGTTCTAATAATACTGAAACACCGGATGCCCCATCGTTAGCGCCTAACACAGGCTGGGAGCGGTTAGCAGGATCTGCATCTGAATCGGCAAACAAACGGGTATCATAGTGCGCGCCCAACAGGATCCAGGGAAGATCCTCTTCACTGTCATTGCGGGAAGCGATAATGTTTGTTAGCGGATGATCCTGGTAAGTCCCTTTCTGAAACCTTACATCCCATCCCATTGTTGATAATTCTTCAGATGCCCATGCAACGAAATCATCGTGACCTTTGCTGCCGGGAGTTCTGGGTCCAAATGATAATTGTTTCTCAAGATAGGAATATGCATTTTTTCCGTTAAATAGTGCATTGGTTACCTGAGGGAAAAAAGCTACTACAGTAATAATAACCAAAAGTGAACCAAGAAAGATCCATCTTGTTTTTCGATAATAATTTCTTTTCATTCAATCCAATCCAGCCATTCTGTCGGTTTTAACATAAATAATTCGCAGGAGCAGCGCTTTGCCAGTGTATTTGGAAAGATTTGCTCCGATATATTTTTTATCTCTATATGGTTCGGAATTATACATTAGGCAGACAATTATTACGAAAATTGTGAATTATTGATCAGTAATCAGCAATATGAAACAAGGAAAAAAAACCGATTTCATCCAAGATATTTTTGTCCGTATACACACTAGTGCCAAGTTTCTCGTTGAGAGCACCATAGGAGCGAAGCAATCTTCTGTCACAAGAAAATAAAAAACCGCCTGACAAAATATAGCAGGCGGTTTTTGATACCTTTTATCAATTATTGGCAGCTTCCGCCAGGTAATTGGGTGTGGAAGATTTTTTCCCATTTGGAGGTGGGAATAATGCTTCGAATTCATCTTTGGTTAGTGTTTCCACTTCGATTAATTTCTGCGCAATCAGATCAAGTTTTTCACGATATTCATTGAGAATTGATTTCGCTTTCTCATAGGCTTCGTCCACGATTCTTCTTACCTCAGTATCAATTTTCTCGGCAACCAGTTCTGAGTAATCACGTTGTTCGGAAATTTCACGTCCCAGGAAGATCATTTCTTCTTTCTTGCCGTAAACGATCGTACCCATCGCTTTACTCATGCCGAGACGAGTAACCATACTGCGCGCCAGACCAGTGACACGTTCGATATCATTCGAAGCGCCAGATGTAATATCATCGAACATCAGTTCTTCTGCTGCACGTCCGCCCAATAGACTGATCATTTCTGCCAGAATCTGATTTTTTGATAACAGAACGCGGTCTTCTGTTGGCAGATGCATTGTATATCCACCGGCGGATCCTCTGCCAATAATGGTCACTTTATGGACCGGATCGCATTCAGGGATAACGTTCATAATCATGGCGTGCCCGGCTTCATGATAGGCAATGATCAATTTCTCTTTGTCTGAAAGAATTCTGCTCTTCTTTTGAGGACCGGCGATCACTTTTTCAACCGCCTCTTCCATCTCGGCTTTGCCAATACTGGTCTTGTTCTTCCGAGCCGCTAAAATGGCTGCTTCGTTCATCAGGTTTTCCAAATCAGCTCCGACAAAACCTGAGGTTGCCCTTGCCAGCGTTGTCAGATCGACATCCGGATCCAACGGTTTGCCTTTTGAGTGAACTTTCAAAATTGCTTCACGACCACCGACATCCGGCCGATCCAGAACTACCTGCCGGTCAAATCGGCCTGGGCGCAGCAATGCGGGATCTAAAATATCAGGTCGGTTTGTAGCCGCAATAATGATGATGTTAGTATCGGTATCAAAGCCATCCATCTCAACCAGCATCTGATTTAATGTTTGTTCTCTTTCATCATGGCTCCCACCTAAACCGGCACCTCGCTGCCTTCCTACGGCATCGATTTCATCGATGAAGATAATACACGGGCTGTTTTTCTTAGCCTGTTCAAAGAGGTCTCGTACCCGGCTGGCACCGACACCCACAAACATTTCCACAAATTCTGAACCGCTGATCGAAAAGAATGGTACCCCTGCCTCGCCAGAAACGGCTTTTGCCAGCAATGTTTTTCCAGTTCCAGGAGAGCCGACTAATAAGACACCTTTGGGAATTCTCGCCCCCAGGCTTGTAAATTTCTTCGGTTCTTTCAGAAATTCCACAACCTCTTGTAATTCTTCTTTGGATTCATCAACACCTGCGACATCCGCAAATGTAACGGTCGGGTGGTCTCCTTCAAACATTTTTGCTCTTGATTTTCCGAAGCTTAGCGCTGAATTGTTGGTACCCTGGGTTTGTCGGAAAATGAAATACATCGCTCCGACCAGAAAAATGACAGGAAGCAAATAGCTCAATATCGAAAAAATGCCTAACCAACTGGATTCTTCTTTGATCGTTAATTCGATATTGCTGGAAGAAAGATTTTCAGGAGTGACTCCTAAAAGCGACAATTGTTCCAGAATGGATGCATTTCCTTCAATGACAGATTTGGCTGTTCTGCGGTCTTTAAAAAGGATTAATACGCTGGTACCGTCTGATTCAATTTTTGCAACGGTTCCTTCCTTGATTTGATCCGCCAATTGATTGATGGAAATATTTTCGCTGGAAGCTCTGTCTCCTGTGAATGAGTATAATAGCAGAGAAATAATACCCACTAATAAGAGTAAATAAACAAAATTTGTTTGTCCTCGTTGTTTCACGTAATAATCCCTCCGTAATTAAATGAATTATACCAATGGATTCATTTGATCATATGCATTGCAGGATTATTAATAAATTTCTTTTATTCCTCTTTGTTATGAAGATGGAACTCACTGCTGTCTTGCCTGTTTATAAAAAAAAACAGCGGAAAATTTCTTACGCTGTTTTTTTATAAGCAGGATACGTTTAAACCTCAGACTCTCGTCAGATACTCGCCGTTACTCGTATTGACGCGTATAACGTCACCCTCTGAAACAAAATTAGGAACCATCACTTTTGCGCCGGTTTCGACTGTTACCTGTTTGGTTACACCAGTCGCAGTGTCTCCACGGACTGCAATATCAGCCTGGATGACTTTCAGATCAACACTGATTGGCAATTCCACATCGATAATTTCATTTTGGTAAAAAGTCAATTTGACTTCGGTTCCTTCTTTCAGGAAAGGTGCTGATTCTCTCATTATTCCAGCGTGTACCGCAGGCTGCTCGTAAGTCTCTGTGTTCATAAAATAGAAGAAATCCCCATCACCATACAAAAATTGCACATTCTGGAAATCCAGGCGGACATCCTGAACACGGTTACCGGAATTAAAAGTACGTTCAAATGTTGCACCGGTCCGAAGATTTCTGGCTTTGATCCGGATACTGGCATTACCGCGACCTGATTTATTGTGTTCATAGTCTAATACTTTTAACAGGTTGCCGTCTAATTCGAAGGTAACACCTTTTCTTAATTCGTTTACATCGATCATAAATAACTCTCATTTCCTTAAAAATCTGTTTTAAATCGGAATTATGCCGAAATTTTTCTTTAAACGTAGCTATTATAACAAAAAAAACTGAAAACAAACGAACATGCGTATCGTCATGTAAAATCAGGCTGCTAATGGATCTATTGGATCATTTTCCTAAGCCCTGGATGTCAATGTCATCATCGCAATGCCAATTGGACCGATATCCAGATTGACATGATCCATAGGTTTGTAATTCCGCATCGGGATTTCTTTGCAAAAAACAGCTTCCGGATTTTCGAAAGTGTTGGCCGATAATTTACTTTTTGCGTGCAATACTTTTGCTTCTATCGGCCGCATATCAGGAAAGTTCATAAAATTGACTCGTACCAGAGCTCTTTTCTCCGGATGACGGTTCAAGATAATCAGGGTCATTTTTTTTCCATTTTCCGAACGGGAAAAAAGTGAATCCAGATAGGGGATCGATTGCGCCTCCGCAGCACCTGGAATTCCAGACCAATGAAAAGCCGGTATCCCTTTGCCGGGAAGTGTTTTTATATTGAGAATCAGATTTTGGTGCAAACAATTTATGCTAAAAAGCAAATAGGGTACTGTTTTCCAATATTTCCCCTGGTTTGATTCGATCATGCCCATGGGGCCAAAAAGGAATCCTGATTCGACGACTCCTAATCGCTCACCGTTTTTCTGGATGATATTGTTTACACTTTGATAATAGAAGGCATCCTGTTTTGTGAAATTGCTGTGATAAGCATCTTGGTCCGATGCGAATTGTTTGAAATAACTCCATGGGCTGATGGCAATTCGCACTTTTTTGTGAAGATCCAAAGATTCCAGTTGTATTGAAATGCGTTTGAGTAATGAATCAAATTCTGCCGGAAGACCACAAGCATGGTCATAACTTGCATTGGCGTAGTTTTCGATCCAACCTTTAGGTCCTGGGAAAATACTCGAAATACCGATTTGATCTATCCATTCAATACATGACTCCAGCATTTTTTCATTCCATTGCCTGCCATCGGAAAATCTGGAATCTGAACCCGGCAAGATCAACGTCGCGTCAGGATCTTTGCTTTTGATGATTTCCGCTGCTTCCCGCAGCTTATTGATTCTTTCTGTTGATTGCTGCAATGTGAGACCTGAACAAGTTATTTCCCATATTCTTTGAGCATTCCACCATGGTTTATTGGGCATGGCTTCGATGACTTCAGCAATTGCATCAGGCAGATTGAAAGACTCAGTTTGAGAAAGTGGCAGGATGACATGTGGTGTTGCTTCGATCTCCCAACAGATATACAGAAAATTCTGAAAAGCTGTTTTCTGCAATGGATCTTGATTGGAAAGATGCCTGCGATAGCTCAATGTCTTTGGATGAAGGCCTTTGATCAATGGAATCACCCATTCAAATATTTTCCCGGATTCAAGATCCATCCATTGAGAAATGGTATCAGTTGATTTGTCGATTTGAAACGCATATCCGGTCTGTAACGCTTGCTTGCGGCTACAAACATCCACAGCATCAGCGATTAAATCAGTACTGTAATTTCTTTTCCAAAGATCCGTCAACTTTTTAACGTGGCTGGATTTTGAAATATCTATAAGGGGTGATCGATTTTGAATCATCAGTCTGCCGGTTTCTTCTGTTTCAATCTCCACTTTCAAATCATCTTCTAAGGAAATATCCTCTTCCGTGCGAATACAGATTGTTTGATGAAGTTCCCAAAGAAATGGAGATTGATCTAAAGCCAGGATGTCTGCGCCATCTTTTTGGAGCCATGATTTGACTATTTTTCCATTGATACGGATTCCCTGATACCAAATTGTTAATTCGAATAACCGATTTTGAATCAAAATTTGATTGAGATTCTCCACAGAGATTTTAAAGGGATTCAATAAATGTGTATTTTTCTCCATGCTTTTTCCTTCTATTGGCAAATTCATTATGATACTGACATTTGCGTATTTGAATCTACTGAAAATGTTGCTTTATAAGTTATGGAAGAGCTCTTCCAAGGAACCACCAATAAATAGATCCGGCATTAATCAGAATGGCTGTAATCGTCAATATGATTAAGACGATTGTTATCTTTTTTCCAATCCCTTGCGCCATCAAAAAAAACAGCGGCAAGATGAAGTCCATGACATACCGAAATCCGACTTGTTCGGCCCCAGTATTGTGATACATTAACAACAGACTTATCGAGAGGATGATTGAAATCCAGGCACCGAGATTCCACCAGTTTTTGCGGATTCTTCGAAAAATGAAAAACAATGGCGGTGTCATGAAAAAGATGCTGTAACCCATCATACCGGGATTGAAGTTGATACCGTTACTGGTGATCCTGATTTGCGGAATGTGAAATAACATAACAGACGCATTGGTCTTAATAAAATGAGGATGGAACATGCCAAATTCTTTCACTGCGGAAATTATCCAGCTGGCTCCGTGAATTGTGACATACCCAAAGTCGAACCAACTATTGAAACGCAGCAAGTTGTAGTACAAAAGAAGAAATCCTGCGATGACAATCGGAAATACAGAACGAATTACCCATTGAATTAACCGGCGCCAATAAATTTTTGGTTTTTCATTCTGAATAAAGCAAAAAATTCCTAATAAAAATGGGTATAAAGTAAAAACGTTTGGACGCGCCAGAATCGCAAGCCCAAGCATGGACCCTGTCACAAAAGGTAATTTTTCTGACAGGACGCACAAAACGGCTAATTCACAGAAAGTTACGGTTAACACCTGGCTGATAAACCACATCTGTCCCAAAATTGAAAGCCACCAATGATTCGTACCGACAGCGAAAATGACTGTCAGCCATAGGATGCTCGAAGGATTTTTCGGAGTCAGACCTTTTTGGGATGCCTTTTTGAGGATCAGGTACATAAGTCCTGTGTTAATCGCTCCAATCCAGGAGGAAAACAACGTGGTGTTAAAAGTCCATAATCCGAAAATCTTAATCAATGGCATCATGATAATTGCCGGCAGCGGGGGATTCGGAACGAACCAATGGCCGTTATAGAACGTCAGATCATGTGTCGTATCCGGATCTGTCAGGAATAATTCTCCGCGGAAGAAAGCATCAGCTAAAAACTGCCAATAAGATTTTGACGGTGTGTTCCAGCGACCGACCCATTGGCCTGTCATTCGGTATACGATAAATGTAATCAACGTGATCTGTAAGAACATAAATATGGTCTGTATTTTGGGGTAAGCATCCTGGTTTCTTAGAACTGGCTGCATGGTTTTCCAGATGAGAAAGCATTGCAGCGGCAGGAAAAAGTACCATTCAAAATGTTCAATTCGGAAAAACCAGCTATTGGGTCCGAGAATCCAACAAAGAAATCCATAAATCATGTTTGGGAGTATCAGAAATATTGCTGGCGGCAGCAGAGATTTAAATAATTTATTCCAAATTTCTTGATCTGTGTTGAACCTTAAGAATTGAAAAATTTGTAATGCAGATAATACTCCCCATATAAGCAGTCCGCTGATCCGCAGCGCGAGTGCCTGATTAGAAGAATCCCATGGTCGAACTGGTGAATAAATGAGAAATAATATTTGGACGGAGAAGAAAAAAATTGTATAAAGTGAAAACAATAATAAAAAAAACGGCTTTTCATGTTGAATCCAATTCCTGATTCTGGAGCGGATATTCCTAAATCTGGGTAGTCCATACAGAACAAATGCTGTTATTGAAACCATAATACCCAGAAGAATAACGCTGAGAATCATCAGGCGGGTGTTTGAAAAACCAAATATGCCGGAGTTTCCGGTTTCGGAGGGGATCATTAACAGCTGTAAAAAAACTGCGACTCCTTCGATGATGGTCAGAAAAAGCATCAATGCTGAAATTGTCATGTCAAGTGCTTTATACCACAAAAAATTACAGAACAACAATGAATTCTTTTCATATTTCGAATTCCTGCTGGTTATTCGAAAGACTGATCAAATCTTTGAATTGTTGTCTTTTTTTTCGAAATATTGGATTTTCCAACCCTGAAATGTTTTCAATAATCCGAAAAATCCTTTTATGGATTTTGAGCGAATAAAAGAAGCCCTCCCATTCGGGAGGGCTTCGCAGGATATTTCCGTACGATTTTATGCGATTTCGGATTCAATCAAACCATACGTTCCATCATTCCTTTTGTATAGAACGTTGACGGATGAAGTTGCCACGTTATAAAAGACAAAGAACTCTTCATGTCCTAACAACTGCATTTGTTCCAATGCTTCCAATTCGTCCATTGGAACCATTTGGAATTTCTTACGGCGAGCGATGATGGGTCGTTTTTCTGAATCTTCATCTGCTTCACTGCCTTCGGTTGCAGGTACCGTTTCTGCAACGGATGTACCATCTCCGCGAGCTTCCCGCCTCTTCCCTTTGAAGCGGTCGATTTGGCGAACCATTTTGTCCAGAGAAATATCAAATGCAGCAAATATGTCTTCTGCACGTTCTTCAGTCCGCAGGATATAACCTTTTCCACGGATAGTAATTTGGGCAACGTAGCGATCAGCGGCATTTCTGGCTGATTTCAGGTAGGCAAGGTCGATTCTGATATCATCGATGTCTGAGAGAAAACGTTCAATTTTATTAATCTTTTTTACAACGTAATCATTGACACGATCCGATACTTCCATATTTTTTCCGAAAATTACAGCTTTTGTGTCCATATAGTTCCTCCTGAAAAGAATATTTTGTGTCAACTGCTTTCAATTATAGTGTAGTTGACGCTACGCTTAAACAATAGACCTCTGACGCTCCGCCTTGCAGAAGTGCAGAGGCACATTCATTAAAGGTTGATCCTGTTGTCATCACATCGTCGACGATCAATACTTTCTTATTCCGAACGATGACCGGTTCAGCCTGGAATGCGTTGCGCAGATTGTTTTTTCGCTCATTCTGGTTGAGACCAACCTGCGGAGTTGTATGAATTGTTTTTTGGATTGCACCTGATGAAAAAGGTTTTCCAATCGCTTTTGCAAGTGGCTTTGCTATCCATTCGGATTGGTTAAATCCTCGGGCTGCAAATCGCTTTTTGTACAAAGGAACCGCAGTGACCAAATCGACTTCCCACCTTTCTCTTGAATATACAGAAAGAAGGTAGTTAGCGAACAACTCTGATAATCCTAAATGTTGGGCATATTTTAATTTTTTAATGGCTGTGCGAATTGCACCAGTATAAAGAAATGCGGCTCTTGCTGATGTGAATCGGAAAACATTTTTTTTACAAAGAGAGCAACCACAAAGATCGTCAACCGGTTTACCACAGATACTGCAAAATGAATCGATGATCGGAACAGACTCATTGAGACATTTCGGGCAGATGGCGTAGCCTTCGCATCCACATTCAATACAATTTGGCGGGTAAAACCAGTCAATGATTTTCCAAATTGATCGTCGTGGATTGAGTCTGAGCCCGCTTTCCATGCAGATCCTGGTCTCTCCTAAACAGGAGCTATTAAGTCTGAGATGAATTTTGAGATGGCTGGTCCTAACAGAGTGAGCAAAACAAATATAACCACTCCTACCAGAATCAGAATAAGTGCGTATTCGAGAATTCCCTGTCCCCGTTCATATGGTGAAAATGGCATAATCGATTCCTCGTAAGAATAATTTGTTTATTTTTAAGTTATTGTATTCGTTTTTTACGAAAGTTGTCAAATCTTTTCGAAAATTCTGCAATTCGAATTATTTTTTACAGCCAGTTTTCTCTCAGTATTACAAAACAGGTTTAGAATTCAAATTGCTAATCAATCCAATGATGTACGTGACTATCACTTATCATCATTTAAGATTTTCCTAATTGCTTTTCCTGCTTTACCGGGAATCATCCGTCTTCAATGATGCGATTATTCTGTAATAGACTTCAAGAATCGGCATATCGCAATCCCTTGAGATGCGTTCGCAGTCCTCATACTCGGGATGAATAGAAATAACTTGTCCGTCGATCATTTTCTTTTTTGCACGAATTTTCCCAAATTCAGAATCGACTTGGATAATCTCTCGTTCTGCCTCGTATCTGTGAACATTTGTTACTCGAACACCCAGTGTAGTCGTATTCATCAGGATAAGGTTACTGATATCTTTTTCGTCTTTGGATTTTACGATCACAGAGAGTTTTGTACCGGGACGATTTTTTTTCATCTGAATGGATGAGAATGTGACATCCAAAGCACCTGCCTCAAATAATCGATTCATGACTGAACCAAGCAGTTCAGGAGACATATCATCCAGATTCGCTTCAATTTCCGCATAATTCTCAGTTTGTTCCTGTGTTTCGCCGATAAAAACGCGCAAAATATTGGGATGATCCAATTCCTTTTGTCCGGCACCAATCCCCATAGCGGAAATTGCCATTTCCGGTTTTTGAAAAGATGCAAAAGCAGCCAATATCGCTGCACCGGTCGGAGTGACTAATTCGATTTGAATATTGGACGGTATTACGGATGCTTTCATATCCCGCATTAACCATGCTGTGGCTGGTGCGGGATTTGGTAAAACACCATGTTGTGTATGAATCTCTCCGGAACCTAACGGCAGCGGAGATGCAAAAATTTTTTCAATGCCAAAATAGTCAAGCGCTGCTGCCGCACCGACAATATCCAAAATGGAATCCACAGCTCCAACTTCATGGAAATGAACTTCCTCCATTGAGACACCATGAACGGAAGATTCTGCCTCTGCAATTTTATGGAAAATTTGCAGCGCTTTCTCTTTTATGGATTGCGAAAGAGAACTATTTTGAAGAAATGAGTGAATATCGCCGTAATGACGATGATGATGGCTCTCGGAAGAAAAATCCAGGTGAATTTGCCCGGCTTGAATGACGCCTTTCATCACTTTTTGAAATGTCACATGGTTGTATTCCGGTATTTGCAGCGAACTGAATATATCCTGTAGCATATCGACAGGATAACCGGCATCAATCATCGAACTGAGAAACATGTCCCCGCTGATGCCTGAAAAACAATCACAGTAAAGAATTTTCATCGAAAGTCCTTTTTGTTTGATAATAATTTATTCTACCAGTAACACGAAGTTCTTTTTGTGCTGCAATACGGATTATAGACAGTCCTTTCAAATTAATCGGGGAAAATTATTGTAGCACTTCAACGAATCATTCTCCACTGGTTTTGAATTTCTGAAAAAACCGGCGATTCGAATTATGAGAGGGTTTATTTGTAGTTGTGTTGTTTTGCGCTCTGCGCAAAAACAACACAACTACAATTTTTCTCTTATTTCTCAAAAGATTTTTCCAAAATTCGAATTACTGTGAAAAAACTGCGACCGACATTGAGATGCAGGTTAAATGCTATAATTGTCTTATTATTGTTTATTTTTGATATTAACCACGATGAATCATATAATCACGTTTGCCTTAAAAAAAGAATCAATCGCAGGGGTATTCCTGCTGATCTTTTTGAGCTTCTTTTCTCCGGTTACGGCGCTGGATTCCCATTTATCGACCGTGAAATCGACGGGTGTATTATATCTTGGAACCTCATCGGATTATGTGCCATTCACATTTTATGGATCAGATGGCACCATTACCGGTCTGGATATTCAGTTGGCTGAAGAGATCGCCAATCGAATCGGTGTGTCTCTTCATGTGATTGATCTGGCTTATGAAGGGCTGGTTGATTCAGCCAGAGTTGGGCAAGTGGATCTTATCGGTGGTGCATTGTCGAAGTCGACTGAAAATTCGCAACTTGTAGATTTTTCTCGCGTATATTTTATGGGCACAGGCAGGATAGTCACGCTAAAATCAACAGAAATACCGTCCGATATCACGCTTTCCTTTTTGTCTGGCAAACCGATTGGAGTTCAAGGCGGGACCAATTTTGAACAATGGTTGCTTTCAAATTTATTGACGATGGAAAGTACTAAGGATCGAAATCTGATTCAGTATTTAACTGTTTCAGATGCGATGGAGGCTTTGGATCAATACGAAGTGGGTTTTGTCCTCATGGATCTGAATACGTACAATCGCTACTATAAAAACAGTGGCAAGTATCAGTTAATCCTTGAAGGTCAAATTAATGAGGAGTTCGCATTCGCCTCTCATCATGATTCGAGCCTGATTCCTGAAGTGAATCGCCAGTTGAATTTCATGATGGTGGATGGTACTGCACAGCGTATTGCAGCGGATTTCTTCTCAAGAGTCTATCCAATTTATAATTGGCGAAAGATCCGCCATGTTGTGCAAGAAACTTCAGCACCGACGGCAGAAAGCGAAAGGCCATGTACCAATGCAATGCAATTTGCCGGTGATGTCACGATTCCTGACGGATCGAAGATCAACAGCGGTGCCAGTTTTACAAAGATATGGCGTATTATCAATCTTGGAAGCTGTACCTGGAATAAGGATTATCGTCTGGTTCCTTATCATATGGATAATTTGGATCGTACGAATTACCAGATTTCCGGGACCGTTCCTCCGGGCTCTGTATATGATTTTCCGGTGATCATGACAGCGCCTTCTGAGGCTGGTGAATATCAAAGCAGCTGGCAACTGCAGACACCGGAAGGGAAAAATTTTGGTCAGACTATTTGGGTGAAAATTAATGTAACGAAGCCCGAAATGAATCAGCTGACTGAAGATCTGGGAGAAATGACGGATACAACCCAATAAGAACATTTCGCTGACTCAATCGTGTGTGAAAATATAAGGTATTTTAATGGGAATTGTTTACTTCTTAGGACGTTGTCAGCAATTCGAAATATGCGAAGATGTATATATTGTTGTGTTGTTTTTGCGCTTCGCGCAAAAACAACACAACAACAAGTTTTCTCGATCGATTTGAAAAGTTGGCTCATATTTCGAATGATTGGGACGTTGTTTATTGATATGAGCAACAATCTGTTTTACAATGTGAATATCACGGTTTTTTTGTTTGGGAAAAATGATTTCCGTGATCGACAACAGTAAATTGGCAGCCAAATTGTCTCCGTGCTTTTGCAGGATCAATAATTGGAGCCAAATTTGGATCATCAAAGACAAATTGGAGGTCTTATGGAAAATCTGAATGATTTTGTAAATTCATCCGAAAAAAGTAAATTCGAGAAATTGTTGGAGAAAATTCCTGGCATCAGAGGCTATAAAGAGAAAGAAGCCAGAAGAGATACAGACAAACTTGTTCGTGAAGCCATTGCGAGACGGTTTGAAGAACAATGGAATCGGATTGCTGGTTTACAGCGTGATTTGTTGAAAGGCGGAGATCTCATATTCGTCGGCGATTTGGAATCCGCTGCGATAAAAATTCGTCAGTTTATCGATCGGGTAAAAACAGCTTCCTATGGTTATGCAGGATTGCTGGATGCGGTGAAAGTTGATGATGCAGCACTGCAGCAATTGTATGATTATGATCTTTACCTTTTTAAACTCGAGGATTCGGTTAAAAGTGCTGTGGATGTTGTCGAAAGCAATATCGGAAAAAAAGAGAATATCGACACTGCCATTCGCGATCTGGTCAATATCGCTCAGGAATGTGTAACAGCATTTAATCGCCGCTCAGAAGTAATAACAGGAACAGTGAATTCCTGACTAGAATTATTTTTTTTTATAATTTTTGTTATTGTAATGGATGGTCGTTATTCAATGTCTGTTTTTGTGTCTGATTCTTTTTTATCACTGAATAACTGCCTTTGAATGAACAAGATGAGGAGAAATAAGAATGGCCAGAATTTTTGATGTTGTTGAATATCCAAATGAAATGCAGGATGAGATTGCTCATCATTTTCCGGAAGAAGGTGTTGCTGATCTTCGATTTGGTTCGCAGGTCATTGTCCGTGAGTCACAGCGAGCAATATTCTTTCGTGATGGAAAAGCATTGGACGTATTGGGCCCCGGACGTCATACGATTTCTACAGCCAACTTTCCGCTGCTGACGGATTTGTTGGGAAAAGCTTTTAACAATCGGAGTCCTTTCACTGCAGAAGTGTACTATGTCAGTATGAAGGAATTTGCCGATGTGAAATGGGGAACCTCTCAACCGATTATTGTCAGGAATGCCGGTGTCGGCTTGGGAATCAGTCTGCTGCAAGGTTTTGGTACTTACAGTTTTCAGGTAAGTGATCCGCAACAATTTGTCACACAAATTGCGGGTGCTTCACAGTCATATTCCCTGTCATCGATTGAAAACCGGTTGCGCTCCATGCTTTTATCCAAGATCCAAGATATTCTGGGAACAACTACTGCCAATCAAAATGTCCTGCAGCTGATTGGCTTGACAGAAGAATTGGGAGCTTCCGTAAAAGCGAAAGCACAAGATGATTTCCTTGCGATCGGTTTATTATTGAAATCCTTCTATATCGCAAGTTTGAAACCATCCGAAAAATCTGCTGAAGAATTACGAGCAATGGGTATGCTGGATATGAATGTCTATACTCAATTGCAGGCAGCGGACGCATTAAGAGATGCGGCACAGAATCCGAATGGCGGCGCAGGATTGACAGCAGGAATTGGTGCCGGTGTAGGTTTAGGCAATATTATTTCACAGGCTTACGGTACAAATGCGCAGCAGCAAACACCCGCTGCCGTTCCTGCCGCAGCAGCGCCCGTTGAAAATAATGTCATGACGCCATCCGAAGTGGCTCAATTGTTAAAAGTTTCTGAAGAAGATGTGATGGCTGCCATTCAGGCAGGCGATCTGAAAGCACGAAAGATCGGTTCAGCTTATCGAATCAGTAAAGATTCTGTCGATGAATTTTTGAAGGGATAAATTGAACCGGAGGCAATTCGCATGAAGCTCCACGAGTACCAGGCGAAGGCATTTTTTAAAAATTATGGCATACCCATACCGGAAGGTCATGTTACATCCATTGCCCGGGAAGCGAAACAGATCGCTGAGGAAATTGGATGTCCGGTTGTCGTTAAAGCGCAGGTTTTAGCAGAAGGACGCGGAACCTCCGGTGGTATACTCCTAGCAAAATCGCCACAGGAAGCTGAAAAAGCTGCCTCTGAAATTCTTTCGAAAAAAATTCATGGTTTATCTGTTCGCAACGTTTTGATTGATGAAGCACTTTCAATCGAAAAAGAGTATTTCCTATTAATTACATTGGATCGGGAAAAACGCATGCCGCTGCTGATGATGTATGAATCGGGTACGATTTACATCGAGACAGCGGCAAATGCACTTTTTGATAACCTGGATCGCATATATATTGACCCATTAATTGGACTTCAACGATATCAGGTTCGCCAGCTTGCGAATCGACTTGATTTTCAACAGAAGTACCTTCGCGGGTTGACTGAAATTTGCCTGGGAATGTGGAAGCTGTTCTGCGATATGGATGCACGAATGGTTGCCATCAATCCTCTGGTGATTACCAAGGATCAAAGGCTACTGGTTCTGGATGGAAAAATTACTCTGGATGAAAATGCGCGTTTTCGACAGGAGTACCTTGTAGATTTTCGTGATTATGATGTGGAAGCGTATGGCGAATTCGAAGCCAGAAAACACGGGCTTGATTATATTAAAATGGATGGCAACATCGGATGTCTAGTCAACGGGGCGGGACTGACGATGGCGACTCTGGATTGCATTCAGGACAACGGTGGTCACCCTGCCAATTTCATGGATTTAGGAGCAGGGGTTAATATCGATAAAGTCATAGCGGCTTTGGATATTCTGCTGAATGATCCTCAGGTGAAAGTAGTCCTGGTGAATATTTATGGCGGAATGACGCGTTGTGACGATATCGCTTATGGATTGCAGGCTGCGATCGAAAAATATGGAACGGAGATTCCGATTATTGTCCACATGGGCGGGACGCATGCAGATTCTGGTATTCGAATTTTAAAGGACCTGGACATCCTGTTCGCTCCGTCTATGGTTGATGCTGTAAAAAAAGCTGCAACGATCGTCGGAGGCAATTGAAAGATGAGCATCCTGATTAATAAATCAACACGCGTCATTGTACAGGGTATCACCGGTCGTGAAGGAAATTTTCATGCCCGTCAAATGATTAATTATGGAACTCAGGTAGTTGCAGGTGTTTCCCCCTCCCATGGTGGAAGCTGGGTTCTTGATGAAAAAGTTCCGGTTTTTGACACGATGCAGGCAGCGGTTGAAGTCACTGAGGCCAATGCTTCCATCATATTTGTACCGGCACGACAGGCAACAGATGCTTTACTGGAAGCTGCTGATTCGGGTGTGGAGCTCGTTGTTTGCATAACGGAAGGAATTCCGGTGCAGGATATTGCCAAAGTCTATCATTACATGAAGACAAAAGAAGTCCGGTTCGTTGGTCCCAATTGTTCCGGAATTATCAATCCCGGCGAAGTAAAAATTGGTATTACTCCTGAAGATTGTGTGATTGCCGGGAAAGTCGGAATTATTTCGAGATCCGGGACCCTGAGCTATATGATTATGGAAGCAATGAAGGAACAAGGCATCGGTGTCAGTACCTGTATCGGGATTGGAGGAGATATACTTCAGGGCACTTCTTTTGTGGAAGCAATGGAGATGTTTGAAACGGATCCTTATACCGAACGACTCCTTCTGATCGGAGAAGTAGGTGGATTGGAAGAAGAACGGGCAGCCAGATTTGCTGCATATCAAATGAGTAAACCCGTTGCTGCTTTTCTGGCTGGAAAATCCGCTCCACCTGGAAAACGGATGGGCCATGCTGGTGCTTATATAGAAGCAGGAATCGGGACTTTAAAATCCAAGATCGAAGCCTTTGATTCAGCAGGCGTAAAAGTAGTTACAGAAATTCCGGAATTAATGAAATTATTGGAAAAATAAAAAAAAACAGAACTGAAGCGTCAGCTTCAGTTCTGTTGATGACATTTTTACTTTGAAAGAATATCGATCACATCTCCCACAGTTTTTATCTTCTTCGCATCTTCATCGTTAATCGTTACATTAAAAGCTTCGCTGAATCCGTCAATCAGAAAAAACTGATCCATAGAATCTGCTTTTAAATCTTCAATAAACCGTGTTTCCGTAGTGATATTGTTTCCGTCTATTTTTAATACATCCATTACGACCTTTTTTACAGCTTCAAAATTCACTTCCATTTTAATTCCCTCCAAAGATATGTATGGATAAGTCCAGCTTCTTAATAAATTGGTTCAACTGAGATAATTTTAACATGCTTGTTTTTGTTCCATGATATTGTAATATCATGGAATAAGGTTTTTCCATGATGAAAACCAGTTTTCCTTTTCAAATAAGGTCGGAACAAACA
This sequence comes from Flexilinea sp., assembly GCA_026645735.1. Taxonomy (GTDB): domain Bacteria; phylum Chloroflexota; class Anaerolineae; order Anaerolineales; family Anaerolineaceae; genus Flexilinea. Next base: position 1,348 of record JAPKMT010000013.1, on the reverse strand, counting down.
GATTACATGCCTGACCTGGATGGTTCCAAAATTATAACGTGCTATTGGTTATACCGGATGGTATACCGGATTACCTGATTTCATCGATCAGCAGCGTATTGCGGATTGAATCCGCAATAATATAAAACGTATTATAGGCTTCCTCGGAAGTTCCATCTGCATGATGGTATTTCAGATTCACATTAACTTCTGCCGGATTGACATCATATGCTTGCAGATAGGCGTAAACGACTTCCACATAATCGACCGTTTTCCAATAGGCTGTAAAAAAATCGAAGGGTAAAGTCCCTCCCTGATAGCAGCATGCAATCTGCATTTTTTCTGACAGCATCCACCAGGCTTTCTCATAATCTTTATTTTGAAGTGCTGAATAATAAGAACGGATTAATTCTTCTACGTTCGGAAAGTTCGCGGCCGGCCAGGGTGTGAATGTGGGCTGTTGCAACGATGACGGTGCAGTCTGTTCGATGAATGGCAGTTCACCTGCTGATGTTTTATCCATCGTAGAAGAAACGGGCGGTTCGGTTGCTACTGCTGCAATGCCTGCCATGTAGGTTTGTGCTGCTTGCGTATGGATTTGAACAATGGAGGTTTGTTTTGTGTGGAGTTTTGAAGCTTCAGCTGTATTCGATAAAAAATAGATCAGCACTGCGATGATGAGAAATGCAGCCGGTATTGTTAAAAACGTCCACAATTTGACAGGATTTTTTTTAGGATGGTCGCGTGATGGATCTGAATAATAAAACCCGCCAATCGTCTCAGATCCGCCATTACTGTTGATCAAAGCAACAAAATTAGATCCCAGTTTGTGTGATGTCCAGGATGATTCGGCATTGTTGCGGATTCGAAAGACATGTTCACTGGATTCGCCTGGATCGATCCGGAAATCCGGAGGAGAAACAGATACCCAGCCGACCTGCAATGCAATTCTTCCGACTAATGTTTTTTCCCCTTCGTTTGCGATGATCAGAGATGCAATTCCATGTCCTTCACTGGGTTCGTCCTTTGTGAGGATGCCGAAGTCCAGCGTTCTTGTGGAAATTACTAATTGCGCCTGTGGAAATTGGGGATTTTGGATGTACATAAGTAGATTATATAACAAATAATCTTCTCCATATTTCAAACCAGTAATTCAAAATATGAACCAACCTTTCGAATCGATCGGGAAAAAAAGTTATTGTGTAGTTTTTACGCTTAGCGCAATCATAACACTGCAATTTTTTTCCGATTGAATCGAACAACAAATCATGTATGTTGAGTTTTCTGGGAAAAAACCTCATTTTTTGTCAAGGCAATTTAGAAATGTCCTAATCACAGCAATTTAGAAATGTCCTATTGTGTTGTAAAT
>JAPKMT010000012.1 GCA_026645735.1 Flexilinea sp. | reverse complement strand
ATTCGAACTATGGGAAGGAATCATTGTTGTTGTGTTGTTTTTGCGCTTCGCGCAAAAACAACACAACAACAAGATCTCCCTTTTCCCGCAGAAGGCTTCCCCAAATTTCGAATTACTGATATTTTAAGTTCCAATTATGAATTGCGTTATAATCTCCTTTGCAAGAGGTGAATCATGAAATGGAATAATCTTTTTCGTATCAATGTCGGATTTCTAATTCATGAAGCTGTTGGAGCCTATCGTGAATTTGAAATTGAAGCGCCTTCACTTAATCTGGAAGACGATTTTGAAGTTGAAAATGTGCATTGTCTTGTTCGAGTCAATCGCGTTCAGCAAGGAATTTTAGCATCCATTCATATCACTGCCGAAACTCAAATGGAATGCGTACGATGTTTGGAATCTTTTCCGCAAAAAATCGAATCGAATTTTGACGAATTATTCGCCTTCCATTTGCGCCAGAATGCCGATGCGGATTTATATCTTCCGGAAAATGGAGTGATGGACATACTCCCATTAATCAGAGAATACCAGTTGATCGAAATCCCGATATGCCCGATCTGTAAACCTGAATGCAAAGGTCTCTGCGCAATTTGCGGTACAAATCTGAACTCTGGTACATGTGAGCATCAGCAATCGCAGGAAAGTTGATTCATGAATAACAAATCTGCCTATATGAATAATTTCGCATTCAGTATTCAAAATCTGACTTGTATTTTGGATGCAAAAACAGTAGCGCCGAATATCGAGAAATCAAATTTTGGTACTGTTCTGGATGAGAAAAAGACTGTTGACGAAGTCTATTTGTTTATGCCGATAGAAGTTGCTAAAGAATTAGCGATTTCCATTTTACAGATGGTTGATGCCAGGGAAAAACGGCTTCATTTGAAAATCAATTTGGATCCGGAAAAGCAGGCATTATGGGACTGTTTTGTCAAAGCTGGCGAAGAATTTCGGAAAAACCAGATCGAAAGCAATGATAATTCAGGAAAAGAATAAGGCTCTCGAGTCTTTAAAGCTTCGAACTGTGAAAATCATATTAGCCATCTTCCAACTTTGTTCCATGAAACAGTAATTCATATACAGCCCAGGTATATTTTTCTGAGGGTTCTGAATTTTTTATCCGCAGGTATTTCGTTTTCACTTCTTTTATTTCATAATCGATAAAATTCTGATTGACAATCTCGACTGGTTGCCAATTGATTCCGTCTTCAGATGAAAGAACCTGTAAGGACCATGGCCGTTCGTTTTCATCCTCTCCGATATACGTCGTCAGTCCATTTAACAATAGGGGATATTTAAATTCGATGTCCAGATAATCGGAGCTGTTCTGAAGTTTCTCTGTCCTCCAGTTTGAATTTAAGTCACCATCAAACACGTTGGCGATTAAACGGGGATTGACATTTGAATTGATTTTTTCCACCACTTCCTGTGCCCATAAATCATGTTGATAATCGCGTTGATAGACAGAAGCAATTTTCATATCATCCACCTTCACATGATGAATTGGCGTATAAAATGGGAAATTCAATTCATTCGTGGAAATATTTGTATAATTTGCGACGATATACTTCGCCGGCCAAGAAAAGGAATTAATCACCAATCTATTTCTATCCGATATAGGCAACATAAATTTTGCACCTTTTAATGATGCCTCATAATCAAGTACTTCAATCCTTTCATTTTTATCATTTTCAGCAATATATTTCAAGCAATCTGTGGATGATAATCGCCAGTAATCTTTTTCAAAACCATTGATATCAAAATTCTTAGCTATGGGATTAAAAAAAACCATTTGATATGGGTGGTTTTTAAACATCCATGTACTTGTTATTAGAAATGAAATTGAGAGCATCAAATACAAACTTGTTCGTATTCCTCCTTGAGTTTTTTCGATTATTGTTGAAAAACCAAATAAAGAAAAATATACTATTGGGCAATACAAAAAATAGAAGTGTCGCCAACCGTTATACAACGTAGGGCGAAATATTATAACTGTTGCTAAAGTAAATAATAAAATGATAATTTGTGAAGAATCCATTATTAGATTTTTCTCGAAAGTTCTTTTTACAAGATTCTTGAAATAAACAAAAATACCTACCAAAGATAAAAAAATATATGCAAGAGGGGTTGTTATTAATATCCAAACTGGTAGATAATACCTAGGAAGGTTTGATTCAAAAACTTTTTTCCCCATAAATAATGTAGTACCAATTCCATTTGTTTCTGAAAGCCTTTGAGAAGAAAAAGTGAAATTCCTTAAAGCTGATAAAAATGTATTAATTGGATTTTCCCAAGCCACTGGTGTAAGTAAATACCATGATAGGGCAAATGCCAATAAAACAAAAATAATGTTTTTCTTATGTTTTTTGCCTATTGTAAATATAAATAAAAAAAATGGAATGAATAAACAAAGCCCAAAATAGCGAATTGTTGTAGAAACCGCTATTGACACTCCTAATAAAATACTTGTATTTATTGTTACTTTATTAATAAAACAAAAGAAAAAGAAAATTGTAATTAAAAACCATGAAAAAAATAATAGGTCTCGATCATTGTAAAAAGCTTCTGCAAATATCCTGGGTGAAATTATCAACATTAGAATGGATAATATAGTTACTTCAATTTTCCCAAATCGCTTTTGGATCAATATTGAAAAACAAAGCACTCCGAAAAAGTAATTTAAAAAATTCCAAAGATGCCGCACTCGCAAAATCGTACTGGTATCCATTGAGAATCCACTCATTGCTTCCAAAATAACTGTAGGAAAAGTAATTGCCTGACCATAATATTTATTAAAATAATTGTGGATATCTGGTAATTTATAAAAATTTGGAGTTCTTAGGTTAAATCGATCCGATAAATATTTATAAGTCACATGTCCGGCAGTCACTTGATTCATTTCATCAACACTCACTCCATAATCATCATAAATCATTATTCCAACGATAAAAAAAAGAATAAAAAGGATTACTGAGATAACAATTCCCTTTTTTTCTCCCATAACACCTTCCTTAGTCTTCTATAGATATTGCCCTTTGTCTTTACCAAGTTGCGAATGAGCACCAAACTCTTTTTGATTGAGTAAATAATTCATCGGCTACATGTAATTCTCGAATCACATATCGAGAACTGGAATTGGTAATACGTATACATGGATCGAATAATAAATTGTCCGGTTTCTTGTTTTTGAATCTTTTTTTGTCTCTAAACTTTTGATGGATATCGATCATTGTCGATAATTTCAGAAATTTTCAACGGTCATCATGTGTGTAATGATTTAATGACGACGATACTTTCAAATTGAACTGAATTTTGCTAAAAAAGCTTTCACCAATTCACATCAATTTTGTATAGATCGTAAGCTTCATCAGTAATCGTGATTCCTTTTGTTTGATAAATCGCCTTATTGCTTCCAATAAATTTTTCAATCCCGTCAATATGGTTTTCATTACGGATCGTATCCAGAAAAATGAGATAAACCTCCCTCTTTTCAGGAAAATTTGTTTTAATCCATTCTCTTAGTTGCTGATCGTTGATAACGTGTGTTCGATCTTGACTCCATCGAATATAGGACAATTTTTCTCCAGTTACAGGATTCATGATCGTGTGTCCATCTAAGTATGGTAATAATGCACTCGCCGCAGGATCAGAATTTGTTATCACCAAAGAGTTTTCAGGGATATTCCGATTGATAAAAAGTACAATATTTTTGGAGTCAGAGTATAAATTCGTTAAATCAAGAAAAATTTCCGGATACAATTGTGCCATCATCATGAGAGAAAGGAATATGACCATACTACTATAAAGCCAATGAACGATCTTATTATGGATTTGATCCCATTGAACCCAAAGGCCCCAAAGAAGTATAAATATACCGGTAATAATTTTCTGAATTGATTCTACATATACAAATGCATAAACAAGAAACTGATAAAACAGTGATCCGATAACAATAAATAATGAAACGGGTATGCTTCTTTTCTTTTCAATCAAAATCGTAATAACGAGGAAAACCACAAACCAATAAAGAAGAAACCAGGCGTTATTTTTGCCAATACCAAATATTGTATCGAAAATCACATTAATTTTTGTATACAACACTTTTAGAAGATTGATGAATGAGTTGTTTTGAGAATGATACCAACTGCTCGATCTAACGCCAGATAGTTGGAATAATAAAAAAATCAAACTCAACAAGGGAAACAATATTCCCTTCCATTGGGAAAATAACTGTTCCCGATTCTGTGTTTGTACATAATTTCTGATAGATTCGATAATCCAAAATAACACTAATAAACCTGCCATCCCCAACATCAGAATGTGCGTTTGAATTAATAGTGCAATCAACAAACCATAGATAACCGTCTTTGAATGTCGATTCGGATATGTGAATGCAAGTAAGAATAGAATGGAAGGAATCAAACAATAACTGCGAGAGATCACTGGATAGAAGTAAAGAAAGATTGGGCTGAAAATACCAATAATCCTTACATAAATCGGAAAAGGTGAGTACCTTAAGAAAATGAATGCACCCACTACCATGAATCCCAAACTAAGCAAGTTGGCAGAATAATATGGAAAGCCCAACCGATTCAACGGAAAAATCAACAAATACCATAAAGCAGGATGTCCCTGATATTTCATTTCACCGATAATTTCAATGGGTGAAAGTTTTTCTGCGATCAGCCATTGAAGCGCCTCATCACGCCAAGGTTCATGAAATTTTATAAAAATCAAATTGATAATTATATAAATACTAATTGGAATTAGGAGAAAGAAAATCTTATCACTTCGCTTTGTAATACAAGTCATTGTATATCGCCCCTAAAGAGTTCTGAAACCGAAATATTACAGATGATACATCATAAATTGAACATCTCGAATGTACAATAAAAAAATCTCTTCAAACAATTGCAGATTTGCTGATGCGAACGAAAAAGTTGCCAGTAAATTTTACATCGACATCGATTTTTCCGAAACTGAAAATCTGCACTTTTTTCCCGTTGCAATAGTAAGGATTTGCAGTGTTATCGTTCAGTGAAGAGAATAAAAGCCGGATATACCGCAACTATCAAAAATTTATAATAAATCAAATGATCTTAATTGAGCACAATTATAACGATTCTTCTTGGTGTTTTTATCATCAATTTGAAATATGGGCTTGAATTTCGAATGGCTGTCATAGAATCAGTTTTTTGATAAACCATCTGGTCTGTAATAATCCAGAGAAAACATTTAGGAAATATAAAATATTCTTTAAATCTTTGAAAGAATTTACCTCCTTTTCTTGTTTTACTTCATTTACTCAGGTCACAAGAAATCCAAAAAAAAATCTGCCGTTTACTTTCTGATGTAAACCGCAGATTATTCATAATAATGAAAGCTCTCGTTTTATTCGAGGAACCGAATTATTTTATTCTTTATCGGATGATTTCTGGTCAGTCACAGAGGATCCATCAACAACTGAATCGGACGGCTTTTCCTTTTTCGAAACTTCGCGGTTGATATATTCCTGAGTCTTTTTCACACCGGAAAGAATCGTTTCACGCGTTTTGGTAATACCATCATCAACTTTCTCCCGGATTTCGGTTTCGTGCTCATCCACCCATTGCATAAACCCATCATGGGTTTCTCCATAAGGACTTCCATCCTTTCGATACTCCTCAAAAATCCCTTCATAAATCTTAGCTTTGGTCTTTTTGATCATCGGCTCTGCTTTATCCGCGATTGTATCAAACAAGCTGGTCAAAGCTTTTCCGGCATCATCCAGGATTTTCGCGACCTTGTCATCAGAATCTTCGAATTTTTCGAAAACCTGATTTTTTTCAACCTCATCGGACACCTTTTCAACACCTTCTCCAAGTGCGTTCTTGATCTTTGAAATGATGGTTTCAATATTCATGTGTTATTCCTTTCCAAATAGATACATTTCATATACGAAAAAAGGTCTGTTTCGTTTCAACGATTATCAGTTTATAAAACCAAAATTTTATGATCTTTTATTTCCCAGATAATATCTGCAACCTGATCTGAAAAATATCGGTCATGGACTACAGCCAGCACAGTTCCCTGAAATTGTAGCAATGCCTCTCCAAATTGTTCTCTTGATTCAATATCGAGATGATTTAATGGCTCATCCATGACCAGGAAATTTTTCCCCTGAACGGCAAATGAAGCCAGAGCTAACCGGGCGCATTGCCCATTTGATAATCTTTCAGAAGGTATATAGACATCATCTCCAAAAAACAGATAATAGGAAAGAAATCTCCGAACTTCCGTCTCATTCAACTTTGAAAGTTTCTGAATCGACTCTAACGCATTGCTTTGAAATAGAGATCTGTCCAATATCTGTGCTATTTTACCTATGCGCATATTTACACCCAGTTTAAGGATACCGCTGATTGGCTGTAGCTCACCCGTGATTGTCTTGAGTAATGTTGTCTTCCCGCATCCGTTGGGACCAATCAAAACACAAGTTTGGCCTCTTGTCAGATCCAGATTGATGTCTGAAATCAAAGGTACTCCATCGTAACCGACGGACATGTTTTGCAGGGACAAAACCATGTCCCCGGAATATCCAGGATTCAAAAAATCGATCTTCATCTTCCATCGCTGTACAGGCTTCTCTTTTTTATCTTCAGTCATCAACTGATTCAACCGATTTTCAATCTGAACAGCTCTTTTAATGGTTTTTCTGCTGCGATTCATGAAAAAACCTGCAGCTAATTTGTCGCCACTGTCGGTTTTCCCTCCCCGGTGCATTTTTGTAGAGCTTCGAATTCGTAACGCAGCATCTTTTAACTGTGAAATTTCTGTTTGCTGTCGATTCCATGCAGCCAATTCGGATTCCCTTTCGAACTTTTTCTTTGCCAGCCAATCCTCATAGTTTCCCATATATTCTTTAATGGTATGGTTTATAGCATCCAGTTCCAGTATTTTCGTTGCAGTTTGATTGATAAAAGCTCTGTCATGAGAAACGTATAATATGGCGCCGGAAAATAAACAAAAATAATTCTCCAGCCACCTTAACATCTGTTCGTCCAAATCATTGGTCGGCTCATCGAGCAGAAGGAGGCGCGCTTTTGATTGGTATGCGGCTGCCAAGGACAGTCTGGCTATTTGACCGCCACTCAACTGTCGAATCGGAGTTTGAAAGTCGAATTGACTCAATCCAAATAAAGCAAGCAGCGATTCCGAACTTCCCTCATTGGAGAATGCCTGAAATAATCTTGACAAGACAGAATCATAGGTGGCGTGTAAACTGAGATCATCTGGTGTTTCTTCCATTCTTTGTGAAAGTATTTCGAGTTTTTCCTGTAAAGTTTCAATACTTTCCCCATTCATCAACAGAAAATCAGCGATGGTTTCCAAATCACGAAAACTTCTGGATTGGGGCATATAAAACCAGTTTAAATCGGATGGAGAAAAACGGATCGTTCCCTGATCCGGCTTTTCTTTTCCAATAATCAACTTGAATATTGTTGTTTTCCCGGTTCCATTACTGCCGAGGATAGCTGCGCGTTCACCAGATTGAACATGAAAACTTACATTCCTCAAAATTTGCCGATCTCCAAATCGTTTATGAATATCTTCCAAAATAAGCATCGATTCTCCCGATCATAAACGTAAAAATAAGTCATGCACTTTGTTAAAGTGATTGTTTCCGATCGCCGTTCCAGTTATTTCCTCTTCCGCTGATTCCAATCCATAAACGCGTCCTTTGAATAGTGGAAAAACCCTGCAAGTCGCAATAATAACTTGCTCTATCAATGAAGAGAGAAAATTTGTTGTTCTTATGGTTTTTGGGCGAAGCGCAAACCCACAAGAACAACAATGAATTCTTTTCATATTTCGAATTATTGGCTGAAAACTGGATGCATATGAAACAGCCTCAATAATCAACTATAATTTTAAACAAAAACAGTGCCATTGAAAACCACAAAGTCGGTCTGTGAAATCAAAGGAACTGATTCCACAGTTATAGAATAATATCTCAAAGGTGAACAATCCGAATAATATCCGTTGGAAACAACCAAGGTAAAAAAAAATGGATGATCAGAAATTTCAACTCATAGAAATAATCGGTGAAGATAGTAATGGTCAAGTGTTGAAAGTTCATTCAACGATCGAAGACAAGGACTATCTCATTAAACAGATTCAGATTGATCGTCACCAAGTCGATGCCCGACTTTTCCATGCGATTCAATTTAAATCCACTCAATTTTCGGGATTCATGCACTCCAATGCAATTCCATTTCTATCTCCGGAAGTAACGGAAGATGGGTTGTTGTTACAGCAAAATTTTATCTCCGGTGTTTCCTTATGTGATTATTTGAAAAAAAACGGAAGGCCATTACCTTATGACCAGGCATTAAAAATTGCAGATTCCATAACGTCAGTTCTCGCTGCATTGCACGATCAGAATTTAGTTTTTGAAAATTTAGATACATCCCATTTTTTATTAAGTGATACCGGCAATCTTCTGCTCTCTTTTCTATCACTGCCGAATGATTTTGATTCAAGAAATTTATACTACCGAAAACCTGATACGACTCCTGCACATAAAGCAGATTTTTCGGATGATGTGTACGCAGTTGGAATTATTCTTTTTGAGATTTTTACCAATATCACTCTGATTATCCCCGAAAATCCAGACATCGACTCAAAACGCTTGCCCGCAATCGATTATTACCGGCAGGGATTAGAGCAGCTAACAAATGAAATCCCATCCACCCTGATTACCATCATTAAACGATGTTTCGCCTTAGATTCTCTTCCACCGTATAAAAACGGAATCGATCTGTTTTTGGATATTCGCAAAGAAATCGATACAGTCTTAGAGGAAAAAGCCGAAGTTGAAAATCTTCCAATTGTTTCCCCTACAACTCCGAAACCGGAAGAACCGCAGTCCGTGAATTTTGAAAAATTACTGGATACTGCACCGAGGAAAATCAAAAAAAATCCATCTGCTCAACCCAGGCAGAAGATCACTTTTAAACAAGTATTCCTCAAAACGATCCCTCTAATCTTCGCTGCATTGATTATTTTTGGCGGGTTCCTTCTGTTTTTTAACATTTCGAAAAATGCAGAAATCAGAAAAAAACGAAATGATTATCTCCAAACACTTGATCAACTGCACATAACCCAGACAATCTTATCGCAGCAGGGTACAGAAAAAGCAATTATCGCAGCATGGACCCCAACAAACACACCGGAACCGACAGTGACCCCTTCTTTAACCCCAACTTTGACAAAAATTCCCATCAGCCGTTCAACAGGTTCAGCTGTTCAATGGAACCATGACAATTCAATCATGGTTTTTGTACCAGAGGGGGACTTTCAAATGGGAATGGACCAGACCTTTCTTTATAATATACACAACCTTCTGCCGCTTCATGACGTTTATCTGGACTCGTTTTGGATCGATCAAACTGAAGTAACTCAAAAAAAATATGATGTTTGTGTACAGGAAGGATCGTGCAGCAATATTGATATAACAGATGACAATCTGATCAATCCGGATTATCCGGTTGTCGGAGTCTCTTGGCAAAATGCATTTGATTACTGCAAATGGGCAGGGAAACGGCTGCCTTCTGAAGCGGAATGGGAAAAAGCAGCCCGTGGAACTGATCACCGATTATACCCCTGGGGAAATCAGAGTCCCGATCTCTTCTCAGCAGAAAACCAAATGATTCAGGATCCGCTCAATCCTGCAGGAAAAAATCGCAAGGATATCAGCCCGTATGGGTTGTTTGATATGGGAAGAAATATCAGTGAATGGGTTAGTGATTATTTTCAGGAAAATTGGGTTATTGCTGCCGAATCGAGAAATCCGGTTGGTCCTGTTTCAGGAACCAACCGAACGATCAAAGGCGGAAATATTTGGGAGACCGATCCGGAAAGCAGTAATTTTGTATTCCGCAGACGAGGCGAAGATCCGGAAAGTACCGATAGAATCGGATTTCGCTGTGCAGTAAACGATTCGGAAATTTCCGATTCGAATGTCACTGCCATCCTTGAGAAAGCCGTGCTTGCGTCTGATTTGAACTACACGACTTCACCGAAAGACTGTATCGACAAAATCGGATATGTTACTGATATCACGATTCCTGACGGAACCGTTCTGCAAAAAGGACAGATTGTTACGAAGACATGGATTTTGAAAAATATCGGCACCTGTCCAATCCACGAGAATTATAAAATTCTTTGGACAGATTCCAATCTGAATAATCCGCAAAAAATGTTCGATTTCAATACGAAGATTGAACCGGGAGAAGAAGCAGAAGTCAGCATCACTTTTCCGGTTCAGGGTCAGGGAAAAACACGAATCGGATTTAAAATCGCGAATCCGGATGGAGAGGTATTCGGACTCGGAGAACGAAGAATCGGCGATCTGTGGATTGAATATGAAGTAAATTAAATATGATCCATCAATAATTCAAAAAATTTGAAACAGCAATTCGAAATTTGGAAAGGCGTTTTTCGAAAAAAGAGAAAACTTGTTGTTGTATTGTTTTTACCTTTCGCGAAAAGATAAAGTAATAACCTATTTACTCGCTTTATTTGAGAATCCGTTCCGAATTCGAAATTGCGGTTGATCAATTTATCAATTTTCAAAATTATACAATCGGGTGTCGAATGAAACTGCTTTTTATTATCTGCGGATTATCCATTCTTTTTTCTGCATTTCAATACTTTTTTCATCAGCATGTTGCAGTTTTGAAACGGCCTTGGACATATTTTTTTCGAATACTTATCGTAAATGTTATCCTTTCCATCCTGTTATTCATCCTTCTTAAAATAATCCAGACACTTTCCAAACCGGACTGGGATTTACTTTTCCGGAAAATTGATTCGACAAACCTGAAGCTATCCTTTCTTTCTGTTTGGACTGCGGTTTTCCTATCGACCTTGTTATTCTTTCAGTCTATTCACCCAAAGTATAAAAAGAAATTCGGGATGGCTAATGTAATTGTTCTCTGTTTCCTTGTTTCAATCATTCTGGAAATTATTGTCTTCAACTACCGCCATTTTGAACTGATTTCAACGGATAAAAAAAATATCGATGTTCCTTTCGATACAGTCATCTATCTGGACCGCCCGTTGTCTGAGACAGATGGCATTATTAAAAACACAAAAACGGACTTTTCCATTAAGGAAAACAGTCTGGTCTTTAATCCAAATGTCGCGGATATTCGTAATATCCGCATTGTTTCAGAGGAAAAGTCTAAAGAAAATTTAGCTTTTGGCATCACAATTACCCAAGAGAAAATCGATCCGGCAGTTCTTTATTTCGGAGAGGAATTTATTCTGCCATACTATGATGGAAACCCGAATTTCCGGTTTCGAAATGAAAAACCGGGACAAGAAATCACGCTCTATTTTGGCAATGCAATTTATGAAAGCTACCTTCAAATTAAAAGCATCATTCTGAATCAGGAGATTCCATTAAAGATTAATTTCTATCGTATTTTCTTTATCTCCATTCTTATTTGTTTTTTGTACAATTTCATATGCCGGCAGTATTATCTGCTGGCAGGTCTATATTTATTCTGCAAAACTAACTGGAAAAGGATTCTTTTCTGCATCGTTTGCATTGTGGTAATCCGGTTCCTTCTCGATCAAATTGAACGCCCGCTGTTTTTTGTGTTTTTACTCGTCAGTATCGCCTTATTCGTTTTCAACCTTTTCATTCTCATCAGGCAAAATCATACCAATGAAAACATTCTGATCTGTATACTATTAGGACTTGGTGTGATCGTCCGAACCATATACGTCCTGTCATCTCCCTGGCAGGTTCACCAGCATGATGTTATCGGACACCACATCAGCGAAGGGCATTTAGGATACATTCTAAGTATCTTCACTCATTCAGCCTTGCCAAATTCAGCCGATCCATGGCAATTCATTCACCCTCCGCTGCATCATCTGTTGGGGGCAGTTTATCTGAAAATTCTTGCCTTTATGGGATTGCTTTCCACAGAACCTTTTGAACAACTGCAGTTATTAACCCTTTTTTACAGCATTCTGATCTTAATACTTTCGCTGAAATTGCTGCGAGTTTTGGGAATCAAAAACAGCAGTCTCATCTATTCGTTCAGCGTCCTGTGTTTTCATCCGCATTTGATTTTCCTTTCAGGTTCATTAAACAACGATGAATTACTTTTATTATGCACACTCGCCGGACTTTATTGTGCAATCCGATGGAGTGAAATTTCATCAAAGAAATATTTACTGCTTGCCGCCCTTTTGACTGGTCTGGCAATGGTCACAAAGACTTCAGGAGTCCTGCTTTTCCCTGCAATTCTCTTGTTGATCTTTATTAAAAAGTGCTTGCTGGAAAAAAAATTCCCGTCGTTTCTGATCGACAGCATCATTTTTGTCTCAGTTTTTTCATCAGCCACCGGCTGGTGGGTGATACGGTGTCAAACAGTATTATCCATTCCGATCAATTCGATCTATTATCAGGGAGAAGCCTCTCCGCAATATATCGGTAATTACTCGATAATTCAAAGGTTGATCTCATTGGATACAAGGCATTTTGAATCGCTTTTCATTCGGTTTGATAATAAACAATTTGCCGATTTCAGTATTCCCATTTCCGTGATCAAATCTTCCATTTTCGGGGGTTGGGAATTTGAACGAAAAGGAATCGCTTTTATGCTGTTTATTTCCAACATTCTTTTAATTATTGGATCAATTTTTGCACTTTTTCAAAAATTGCGCATCATAAAGGAAAAAAATCTTAAGGTCACATTTTTATATATTGTATACGCCATACAACTGGCTTCCTTTTTGTTTTTTTGCTACCGGTATCCACATACCTGCACCCAGGATTTCAGATACATCGTCATTACACTGATCATTGGTATATGTTTCAGCGGGTTATTATTAAATGATGATGTGGGAACAAAAAACCGTTTCGAGCATATAATTGGTTCTGCGTATACAATAATTATCCTGATTTTCAATGTATGCAGTGTTATTCTCATAATTTAAATATTCGATACGAAAAGAAGTAAGGAATCATTTTGAAAGACAAACAATCAACGGTTGTAGTAATCGGTGCCGGTCCTGCAGGCCTGACTGCAGCATTTGAGTTGCTGAAACAAAGCAATGGAAAATATCATATCGTTATCTTAGAAGCGCTGGATGAGTATGGCGGTATTTCCCGTACCGTCCGCTATCATGGAAATCGCATGGATCTGGGCGGTCATCGCTTCTTTTCCAAAGACCAACGCGTGATGAATTGGTGGCTCGATCGTATGCCACTTCAAGGGAAACCTTCCATCGATGATATTCTGACAAAAACTCAGAAACCGCTTTCTGAAGGCGGACCGGATCCAGAGTCAGCTGATCGTGTCATGCTGTTTCGCAATCGAATATCCCGTATTTATTATTTACGTCGATTTTTTGATTACCCGATTTCTCTCAAGCTGCAGACCTTCATCAACATGGGTCTTAAAAATACAATTCAATCCGGCATCAGTTATTTTTTATCCATATTGAAAAAAATCCCGGAAAACTCTCTTGAGAACTTTTACATCAATCGATTCGGGAAAAAGTTGTATGCAATGTTTTTTGAGAATTACACAGAAAAAGTATGGGGAAGACATCCATCCAAAATTTCAGCAGACTGGGGCGCTCAACGAGTCAAAGGATTATCCATCAGCAAAATTCTTCTGAATATGCTTTCGAAATTGCTTCCCAATTCAATAAAAGCTAAAAGGGCAGTTGAGACCTCATTAATTGAACAATTCTGGTATCCAAAACTGGGCCCGGGTCAGCTCTGGGAATTGGTTGCTGCGGAAATCATTGAGATGGGGGGAGAAATCAATAAAAATTGTAAAGTGACCAACCTGAAAATGATCAATGGCCAAATACATTCCCTAACCTACCTTGAAAACAATATGAAAAAAGAGTTGGAAGCGGATTTGTTTATTTCCAGTATGCCATTAAAAGATCTGGTCAACGGATTGGCTGGACCGGTACCGCAGCATATACATAGAATAGCAGAAGGGCTGCCTTATCGAAATTTTATTACAGTCGGTCTGCAGCTGTCCGCAATTCGATTAAAAAACCACACGAAAATCGCAACTCCTTTTCAGAGAATTCCGGATTGCTGGATTTATGTTCAGGAACCTGATGTGAAGATGGGCAGAATTCAAATTTTTAATAACTGGTCTCCCTATCTCGTCAAAGATTTTAAAAAACATATCAGTCTCGGGCTGGAGTATTTTTGTTCCGAAGGTGATGATTTATGGACAATGCCGGATGATCAATTTATTCAAAATGCCATTCATGAACTGGTGTCCATGGATATCATTGATGAAAAAGATGTGCTTGATTGTCACATCGAACATGTGGAAAAAGCTTATCCTGCCTATTTTGATACCTACGAGGAAATTGATCAATTAATAGACTGGCTGAATACAATCGAAAACTTATATTGCATTGGACGAAACGGGCAGCATCGCTATAATAACTCAGACCATTCCATGGCCACCGCTTTTGAAGCTGTCCAAAATATTCTGAATCATGTCAATACAAAAGAAAATATTTGGCAAATCAACACCGAAAAGGTCTATCACGAAACATCGGAGAATGGATCCTCTGATTAAGAAACTTAGCAAGTCTAAATCGCAATATTTCTCTCGAAATAATCATGACTTCCCATCAGCAATTCGAAAAAAGGATAAGCTTTTCAAATTACTGACTTTCCATAGAAAAAGCTGATGGATCAGCTTTTTCTTGTATCTGGAATTATCTTTTCTTTCCGAAAAATCCTTCGGATCAAATATACTTCATCCAACTTCATCATCCAGCAAACAAAACCGTAAACCGCTATCGCGACCAAAACACCTGCTAAAACGATCGCAATCAAAGGCAGGTTTCTTGCCACAGAGAGCCAGATTCTCATGATTCCACCCATAATAATTGCAGCGATCAGATTCATTATTACGGCATGCCAAATTCGCTTTCCCTCTAATCCATGAAGCTTGCGCCGCATAAAAAACAATAATGCAGTCATTTCAAGCGCTGTAGCGATGGAATTGGCCAGAGCCAAACCGCCATGTTCCTGCCATCCGAATGATTGAAACAATGATGCCAAGCCAATACTCATTCCCATATTTAGAATCATCGCACAGAAGAGAATCATGACTGGCGTTTTTGTATCCTGCATCGCATAAAATGCACGCGAAACCACCTCAACGATACAATGTCCAACCAGACCTGTTCCATACCAGATCAATGCCCAACTGACCATCTTCGTCATTTCTGTAGTAAATGCATGTCGTTCAAAAATCAAACGAACGACGGGATCTCCAAAAATGATCAATCCCGCTGAGGCAGGAATCGCCAGGAAAAGGACCAGACGAAGTGTCGATGCCAATGCACTTCTCATTTCAGAGAAATCTCCACGTGCAGCCTGCACAGAAAACAGGGGAAGAGACACTGTGGCAACCGATTGAGCAATTGCCGCCTGCGGCATCAACATTAAAGACAGTCCCCAGGACAAAGCGGAAATGGATCCTGCGGCCATATAGGAAGCAATGTAATTGTTTACCAGAAAATTTAGCTGAACAGCAGAAGCTCCGATTTGACGCGGTATCATCAAACGGATGACATTCCGAACTTTTGGATCTTTCCATCCAAAAGAAAAATGGAATTGCTTCTCCCGCAGCTTAATAATTTGAGGCAACTGTACGAAAAAGTGCATGAATGATCCACACAATGCGCCAAACGCCAGCCCTTCAATCCCCAATGGTTTTGAAAGGAACAAAACACCAATCATAATACCAAACTGATACATCGCAGGTGCTAATCCGGGTAGTAAAAAATGCTGATTTGCATTGAGAATGCCCATGATCAATCCGGATAAGCCAAAAATCACAACGGAAGGGAGTTGAATGCGCAACAATTTCACAGTCAGATGCTGCAATGTGGGATCATTCAAAGAAAAACCCGGAACCAGAATATATCGTACAATTTGCGGAGCAAATAGGAATCCCAACACGCATAGAAAAATCAGTATTGCGCAAATGATATTTGCAACATTGGAAGCGAGTTTCCATGCATCCCGATTGTCACCCCGATCCAACAAGGCACTGAAAGCCGGGACAAAAGCACTTCCCAAAGCCCCCCCCGCCACTAAATTAAAGAGCGTTTCTGTCAGTCGGTTGGATGCCAAAAAAGCGTCAACTTCAGCAGATGCCCCATAAATAGAACCGATAAGGCTCTTTGAAAGTAAACCGATAAGCTGAGAAAGAACCATTGCCATTGCAAGGACTAAAGCGGATCGGGCAAATTGGGATGAAACTGAGCCTTTTGAGTCATTCATAAGATATCATTCTATCATCAAATCTCAGCCCAAAAACAATCAACAATTCGAAATATTGGGCATATTCTGAGTACTCTCAATTTCTTTGAGAGGTTGATTTCTTTTTCAAATTACAGCATTATGATCAATCATTTCACCTTTCATCGAAAATCCAGTTCAAATTTCAAATCTCCAGATTGAAATTATAAGCTTCCTGTAGGCTTGTTTTCTGAATCGCTATGAATTTTGCTATCGGTTTGAAATATAGACATGTGTTTCGAATAAAGAAAGGAATTATTGTAGTTGTGGTGTTTTTGCGCGAAGCGCAAAAACACCACAACTACAATAATTCTTTTTTTTTATTTCAAATCGCTGGAATTTTGCAGCTCGCGTGACACAAAGGTTATAATTCTGTATGATGATATTTCATCAAATGAGAAAAGGAGTAAAAAAATCATGAAAAAAAATATATTAGCAATCTACAGCATTATTGGTATTGTAGCTGGTTACCTGCTGCGATACGTTGTCACCAGTATTGATGAAAATACATTGCTGCTTTATGGTCTGATCGGCGGATTGGTTGCAGGATACTTAATGGATTCAAGAAGAAGGTCCTCATCCACAAATTCGACATCAACCAAACCGGGAAATTCTTTCAACATCCCATCGATAAAAGATATTACAGATAAAGTAGAAGACGCGGTATCCGAAAAATCACGTGTTTCCAGAGTCGATGATGCCAGTGATATTATTTCGAGAGCACGTGAAGAAATTCAGAAGAACCTGGGGAATGCTGTTGATGATGTAGAATCAGCAGTATCCGGAAAATCACGCGTTTCCAGAGTGGATGATGCCAGCGATTTAATTTCAAAAGCACGTGATGTAATCGAAAAAAATTCTGGCAGTATCATCGATGATGTGGAATCAGCGGTATCCGAAAAATCACGCGTTTCCAGAGTAGATGATGCCAGTGATTTGATTGCCCGGGCGCGTGAAGAAATTGATAAGAACACGAAATAGGCTTAACAGGCAATAGCTGCAGCGATCAGCGATTCGAAATATGAAAAAAAATAATTGTAGTTGTAGTGTTTTTGCGCTAAACTCAAAAACACTACAGATTTACACTTTTTTCTCAAAAGGCTTTTCCAAATTTCGAATTACTGACAGTTTATCGAATGACTTTTGGTAAAGGCACTTTAATGGTACAAATTGCTGTTTCACTCCCTTTCGGAATCGGAGAGAATTCCAGTTCGAAGTTTTGTGATTCCGGATTTATATCAAAAACGAGAAACGTATAGATTGCATTTGGCCCGATGGTGGTATTCAAATCAGGAGTACTCCACCGGGAATTCGCATAATCGGAATTGGAACGATCCAAATCAAATCTGACATCCCTCCCCCATAAAGAACCATACAACCGAAATGTCTCACTTTGAAGCGGTGGGATGGTAGTTCCATCCAGGCTTCGGAGTTGAATTTGCATCAGCAAGAAACTGCCAACAGGGAATCTTTCTGTCAGTGTTCGCTGAATTTTTGGATTCATATATGAAAATGCAAAACTGATCTTCCCGGCGCACTGAATTTCCCTGTCAATTTCAGAGGGAATCAAAGCGGTCGGAGTTTTGTATGGCGTAACGGTGACATACTCATTATGCACAATCGGAGTTGGATAGGAAGTCAACGTAGGAAAAGCGGTTAAAGTTGGTAAAGGGGTCTGAGAAAGGATCTGAACAGCATCGGATGCGTTCCTGGAATCAGGAACCGCAGCGTCATATGGGAAGGCAGTATAAGTAGGCAGCAGCGTGAGCGTCGGAAGGTCCGTCAATGTCGGCTGGTTTGTAAACGTTGGAATTTCAAACGCATTCTCCAGATTTTGACAGGCTGAAAAAGACAGAATCAAGTACATACATAAGAACCGGATTGTTTTAAACATATAACGCACTCTCTTTTTGAAGCAAGATTTCCATTTTCCCGGAGTCAGATCATCCTGGGAAACAGCCAGTCAACGTCTATTTCAGCAATTCGAAATATGGGGAGAATTATTTGTTATTGTGTTGTTTTTGCGCAAAGCGCAAAAACAACACAATAACAAGTTTTCTTTTTTTTCTCTGACAGCTTTTCCAAATTACGAATTACTGGGTCTATTTTCCACTGGTACTAATCAAGGTTTCATAATATTTAATCGCAAATTCAGGTCGGGTGATTTTGACAGAAAAACTGCAGGAAGTTATTTCCGAAGGATCTGAATGATACACCAACCGCCAATCCATTGCATGATAATCCACGTCAAAAGCCAGATACGATCCAATTTCAAGTCCCGGCGGTATTCCTCTGCTGCCAATAAAGTCCATTCCCCAACGATTGCTTGCGGCCTGTCCTGCTGCACCGTTGGATTCGTAGATAACTTCTTTTCCATCCAAATTTCCAATTAACTGAAATCGTTGATGATCGATATGTAATGTGTGATCTGATGCGTTATAGAAGCTGATATTCAGGATTAAGAATTGTTCCTTTGACGCCTCATTTCCAACCGCAAAGGCAAAATAGGGGGTTTTCGATCCAATTTTGACAGAAAACAAATCTCCGCAGTGTCCATATTCAGACAAGTTGCGAGCCCAAATTCCAGGCTGCATCACAATTACGTGGTTCATATCATCTTCGGAATATGGTCGCTGCGTCGGATAGGCTGTCCAGGTCAGATATGGCCTGGTTTCGCCGGACAGTTCATGAGATTCAGGCTGATACTCTTGTTGGTCAGGTTTTTGTGTATGCGTAGGATAAGGGATTTGTGTCGGAAAATTGGTATGAGTGGGATAAGGAGTTCTCGATTCCATGTGATGCACCGTGGAAACGATCTGTTCGATTGATGTTGAAACCGGATGATTCCCCGGCAACCTGCAAGAAGTCATAACAAAAAGAACAAAGAACCCCAAGAAGATGATGAATCGTTTCTGTTGCTTCTGCATCATAAAAGAATTATACAGGATGGATGATTCGACAGCGATTCGAATTATTAGAGGGAATATTTGTTGTTGTGTTGTTTTTGCGCTCCGCGCAAAAACAACACAACAACAAGTTTTCTCTTTTTTTTCATAAGGCTTTTCCAAATTTCGAATTGCTGATGATTCGAAATATGGGAAGAATTAATTTAATACCATCGTAATATTTCAAACTGTTTTATAAAAAATACAAGGATCAGAAAAAAGTTTCTTCCGATCCCTGCAGAGTATTTCCCAATACTTTTGCTTTATTTTGACAGTGCTTCCTTCAATAGTTGAGATTTTCCAGTGACTGAAGCATCAATCAGCTGGTCATTGCTGCGGATAATCATCCCGCCGATGATTTTTGGCTCAACCATGAAAGTTATCGACTTTCCGGGTGATAGTTTTCCGGATAATTGGTCATTGACCAATAATTGCTCAGCATCATTCAACGGAACAGCTGTTGTAACTTCAATATTTTTTTGATTATTGGGGAAAGCCGAAATATCAACGATTTTCCCATCAGCTATACCAGTCAGTAATTCATTCAAAATAAGATGCTGTTTTGATTCATCGAGTAACAATGATTCATTTACCAGCTTTTTGGCACTGTTGAGTGATATTTCAATAATTTGGGTACGCAGATTTCTCAAAATCTTATCCCGTTCTTTCAAGATTTCTTCTCTTGCTGCATCCAAATCTTTCGCCGCTTCGCGATCTACTGTTTCTCGATAGTCCATTTTCAGCAAAGCTGTTTCATCATGCGCTTCTTTCAATAGCGCATCACGTTTGTCTTGTGCTTCTTTGATGATGATCGCCGCTTCAGCCTGAGCGTTTTTCTTTGCCTCAGCTGCGATTTTTGCGTCCTCAAGTCCTTTGTCAATAATCTTGTTTCTTGAATCCATCATTCTTTGAATTGGACCAACCACAAACCGGACAAGCAGTAAAAAAGCAATAGCAAAACAAATGATATTAACGAAAAGGTTACCCGCATTAATACCTAATGCTTCCAAATTTTCACCTCTTTTTTAATCAAGCAAAAAGGATCAGAAATGCGACCACTAATGCATAAATAGCTAATGCTTCTGCAAATGCAATGGCGAGAATCATGGCAGTCAGCAAACTGCCGGAAGCTTCCGGATTCCGAGCCATTCCATCCAAACCTGCCGCCCCAATTTTTCCTACAGCATAAGCAGCACCTATCGTCGATAACATCACCAGACCCACAGATAAATACTTTACAACATCGACACTCATTTTTTACTTCCTCCGAAGTACAAAATTTTTACCATGATTACTCTTCAGTCCGAACAGCCATACCCATAAAAACAACAGTCAACATCCCAAAAATAAATGCTTGCAACAGACCAATAAATACTTCATACAGCATTATAAACGAACTTACAACCCATGGAATCATATATCCCAGGAATAATAAAAGCACCATACCAGCGAAGATATTACCAAAAAGTCGAAATCCAAAAGAAGCGATCTTGGCAATTTCTGCAATGGTTTCCAAAATTCCGATGAAAAAATCGATGAATCCCATCTTGGGATTTCGGATAAGCGCTTTGATGTTAATAAATTTGCTGAAGTAATCCAGGCCTTTCGCCTGAAAACCAAGGATCTGAATAGCCGCTACAGCAGTGATTGCAATGGCCAGAGTAAAGTTTAAATCGGTCGCTGCACCACGAAAGAAGCTCACGACTTCATATCCTTGCTGCCCTGCAGCAGCAGGATTCGCAGTTATGGCATACAACCAGGATGTCCAGTGATGCGCTTGTAAGCCACCCTCTCCAATCGGAACTGCAAAACCAAATGATTCAAAGAAGGGTAATAATTTTGTCAAATTCGCGATCGCTATGTATAAAAATATGGACAAATAAAAAGGATAGATTTTCTTTCGCCATTTTTCATCGACAGAACCATCTGCCATGTTTGTTAATGCGGACATAATCATTTCTATTAGTAATACAACACCATGTGTTTTAATCTGTCCATCTTTCGTTTGACGATGAACTGCCAGCGCTAAAAAGAAAATTACGATGAAAATAATACCAACGGATAACAGAGAATTAGTCAGGAAAACGGAACCCAGCAATGGAAGCGTAAACCAGGGTCTGGCTGCAACTTCGCCATCCACAACATCAAACAATAAACTTTCTGTTTTTACGGAGATAGCAGGGGCGATCGGCTTGTAGAATAAAACCACAACGATATTTAAAAGAATCAATCCAAGAATTGGAATCAACCAGCGCCTTGATTTTTTTTTGTGGACAATGACCCCATTTTCAGAATTTACAATTTCTGCCAAAAACTCCCTCCTACTTTTTTTTCGAGTTCATGATTTCACGGATTTCTTTAGCGGATTTCAGAGCGATAAACAAAGTGGCTCCTAAAATGATCATCATTCCGATCAAGCCCAGTACCAGAGTAATCCAGGGATGAGTGCCAAAATGAAAATCTAATTTTTGTCCGATAAAAAAAGTACCAAATGCTATACCCAACGTAATGAAAGCAATCGAACAAAACAGAATTAAAGCCCATTTGAAAACATGAACCGGTATCCCTTTAAAAATGCTGTTTCCTTTTTGTTTTTCTGCCATTGACATTTTTACGTTCTGATCCTTTTTCTGATAATTATATCAGTGGGAATCTGTGTCAAATGTCCTATTTTTTACTGCATAATTCCATAAATTTTGATTAACTTCTTTTTTTGATAGCGGATAAGTGCAATCAAAAATAAGACTTGGCCCAACCAGATCATACTGATCGCAGTTTCAAAAACACTTTTCGATTGAAAACCTGCTACAGAAAGAATCGATATGGGCAGATTTTTCGTAAACAGACTCCAATTTTCGATATCAATTATACTGTTATTCCTATCCGAAACTGCTTCACTTTTCCGTACAATCAGATTCAACCAAAAAGAAGACAAATCAGATGCCGACTCCTTATGGAAATCCACAGACCACAAAAATTTTTGTGGTGTGGCTTGAGAAAATTTTTGTATCAACTGATTCGCGGGATGCAGGGATGAGTCCGGAATTTCCAATCGTGATTCAACCAGCACATCCAAGAAATTAATCAAATCCGGACAGATCCATTGAATGTTTTCATCTGCCATCAATTCAACTGTAATGGATCCTGTTTTTCCAAGAGCAATCCTGACAGGCCAGGAAAGATTAATCCGTATTTCAGGCGTGATCATCTCACAAACTTTTCCATCCATCGTTATCGGAATTTGCCTTGAAGGGATTTTTTCCTCCAGGCGGGCTTGTTTCGTTGAGTAAAACAGCCACCCTAATCCGACGTACCCCAGCACACTTAGAGCAACAGAAAATATTGTCAACAATCGCAATAAATTATTTGATTTATTCGATCGTTTTATACTCATCCCAATATGAATCTTTCTCTGCTAATGGCATATCGAATAAATCTTTACCCAGATCCCTGGCTCGCTCCTCCACAAAATGCACCCGCTTTGAAAACTTAAGATTTGCCATCCGCAGTGAAGTTTCGGGATCGATTTTTGTCCACCTTGCCAGATTAACAATACTGAAAAGCAAGTCACCCAATTCATCAGCTTTTTCGTCCAAAGTCTCAGCATTTCGAAATTCTTCGATCTCCTCATAAACTTTTTCCCACACGCCATCGATGGAATCCCAATCAAAACCAACTTTGGATGCCCGCTTCTGAAACGAAAATGCCATGGACAGAGCCGGCATGGTACTGGAAATCCCATCCAATAATCCCTGTTTCTTATTCGTTTTTTCCCGTTCAGCTTTCTTCATTCGTTCCCATCGCTCAACCACCTGGTCCGGTGACAAGTCCTCTATTTTTTCAAAGACATGCTGATGCCGGAAAATCAGTTTTTCACTGATATGACTGAGCACTTCCCCCATGTTAAATTCGTTGTTCTCCAAAGCAATCTGGGCTTGAATTACGATGTGCAGCAATACATCGCCTAATTCTTCAGCCACAGCGTCCAAATCATTCTTATCCAGTCCATCTAAGAGTTCGTACGCTTCCTGAAGAAAGTCATCCCGCAAAGATTGATGTGTCTGTTTTCGATCCCATGGACATCCGCCCGGACTTCTCAAGATCGCGATAACATTTTGAAAATATTCAAAAGAGTTTTTCTCGGAGAGTGGTGCGATTTGCAGCGCTGCAGCAGTTTGCAATTCAGTTCCGATATTTCTCAAATCCCTTAGCAAAAATAGCCTCGAATCCGGCTCAGCATCTGGTTTCCTCAGAATTATTGCAAGCGGATGATCCTGAGGATATTCCTCGGATAAAATTTCCCAGAGTCTTTCCGGATCCGTCGGATTCCGAATAATAATTTCTAAATGAGGCGGAACCAGCATATGCCGAAGGCTAAGAAGTTTTTCGCCCTCGACAATAACTACATTATCCGGCATATCTAATAGCGTAGAAGTTACTTTGTTCATAGGAATCTTTCTGTAAAACCTGTAAAATCGTCAATAATTGCTTCAACCTTCTGATCCTGGCGTATGATTTTGGCATCCTTTTCAGGGCGCATTGCAATAATTCTGCCGATTCCTGCGTTCTGTGCAGAGCGCAAACCGGACAGAGAATCTTCCACGACCATACATTCTTTTGGATCTTCGCCAATTAACGCCGCTGCTCTTTGATAAATATCCGGAGCCGGTTTTCCGGGGAACGTTCCGTTGTCATATAGAATTGCTTCCGGTCCGGATAACCATTTTTTTAATGGAAAAACCTCAAAATAAAATTCCACATTGCTGATTTCCGATGCAGTTGCAATCGTAAATTTGATACCGCGCCGCTGCAACTCGTCGAATAGTTCCATCGCGCCATTGACAAGTTGAGGTGAACCGTTTTTTGTTCTTACAATTTGACGGTAAGTCTGCTCTTTTTCCATCATAAGCTGAAATCGTTTTTCGATTGAAGCGGATTTACCGAAAAAATAGTCCATGATGTCTGTATTAACCCGTCCATGAATATAATCTTGAAATTCAGTCAATCCCAGGTCGCGTCCCTTGTATTTTTTGAAAAGAACCCGCCAGGCTTCCTCTTGTAAATCCGTATCGAAAAACAGCGTCCCATTAAAATCAAATATGATCCCCTTGACCATATCCACCTCTTTCGTTTTTTAGTCTTTGTAAGTATACAGCAATCCGAACGTTGAGAAGGTTTTTTTTGTTATGTTGTTTTGAGCTTCGTTTAAAACAACATAACAATATCCACAATCACGTTTTCATAAGCCCATTCAATTTTTCGAACAACAGATGAAAAATATTACACATCCAATAATGAAAATTGAATTCTATTTTCATAGGAATTGCTGTAATCAAAGGGATAAAATCTTATTTTTATCTCAGTATATATTGATGATCAATTGGTGCAGACCGAAGCGTATGACCTTTGCACTGAGCATTATCCGGAAGCTGTTCTGACAGATCAAATCTGTCGAAAAAAAGAAAACTGGCGAAAATGTACATTCATAATAGTCTCAGTTTCCTTCCTGAATTATCTTGACATATGATATTATATATAGTATCATTAAAAATGTGAAAACAATACTTTCCAAACAAGCAAAAAAGTACCTTGACAAAATCGAGAAATCGGACAAAAAGGTTTATGCCAAATTGCTTGAAGGAATCAATGATATTGAAAACCTCAATGGCGACATCAAAAAGTTGGCTGGCCGCGATAATGAATACAGGTACAAGATTTTTCAATATCGTATCATTTTCGCCCCTGACTTCTCCAATAACGAAATTTTTATCAAAGAAATCGGAATAAGAGGTGATATCTATAAATAAGGAGGTAAACATGTCATTATCTAAAGAAGAATTCATGGCGAAGCTCGCCACTATACCTGAAGAAGAACCAGACGAAATCGATCTTGCCTTGATGCAAGCTTCCGACGAACGCGAATCTTCTGGAAAAGACCAGCGCTGGGGTTCACTGGAAGAATACCAACAGGAAAAAGAAGAAAGCGGGAAACTGCTTCTCCGTATTCCCAAAAGCCTGCATTCACGCCTCAAAAGTGAAGCTAAACAGGAAGGTATTTCTCTAAACCAGTATATATTATATCGTCTGTCTTCTAAATAAACCCTATTTCAGCTTTCCAAGAACTACACGCTTTACGAACTATTGGATGATCTGGATGCAATTGAACGTTTCGAACAACCCGGATAAAGACCCTATGTGGGTGAGATGACCAGGAATCAAGTGGATCTCTGCAAGTTGCCTGGTGTTGAGGCACCATCATAGGTATAAAATACGGGAATTCAGGTTATAAGTCCATTTCATCAGGGCTTGAAATGATTCTTATATTATTTCGAATAATCATGTCATAGACACAGATTTCCGGATTGCCATCCTTTTCTGACCAATACGCAATTTTAGAGTAATCCGCAGAAATGTTTTTGTAAGCTCATCGGTTTATCCCTCTAGTATCGTGTGTTTTGTCATCAGCGGGCGTGGTTGGATCAGTCTGATATGTTTCAATATATGTGGTTATTCCGCAATTCAGGATTTCGATTTGATAAGCGTTTTCATCGATAAAAATTGTTCCGCCGCCAGCGCCCAGGTAATTTGAAATGATATTTCCTTTATTATCAGTTATTTTCCAGTAACATTTTGACTTACCTTCTTCAGTTTTCCATACACCCGGCTCAATTTCAGTGTCCACCAAATAAAATCCATCCGGTTTATCAGATTTCCGAATGCTTTCATCAGGAATTATTTTTGATGGATCTCCAAGATATATGATTGTTCCGCAATTTATAGTTTCAATTTGATAAGCGTTTTCATCGATAAAAATTGTTCCACCGCCAGCGCCCAGGTAATTTGAAATGATATTTCCTTTAATATCAGTTATTTTCCAGTAACATTTTGACTTACCATCTTCAGTTTTCCATACACCCGGTTCAATTTCAGTACCCACCAAATAAAATCCATCCGGTTTATCAGATTTCAGTATGTTCTGGTCTGTCCAATCTGCTTCATCATCGTCTGCCAGTAAAGTGACGTCCGGACTTTCGGTGACTGTAATTGGAGAGGATGAAATCGGGTCAACAGCGAAAGCGCAACGGAACCCGGCATCGGTAAGCAAGTTAGACGGGAGTTCCCCGCCGCGGCAAGCCGAGCGGGTAAGGTCATCACGACTGGCCCACGAGCCGCCCCGAAGCACACGATACTCCCCGGATTGAGGTCCGATTGGATTCCGGTCTGGAGAATTCTTATAATAATCTTCGGCATACCAGTCCGAAGCCCATTCCCAGACATTTCCCACCATGTCCAGCGCTCCATACGGGCTGGCACCCGCTGGATAACTCCCTATCGGGGCCGTATCTACATATCCATCATCATACTTTTCATCTTTCCAATCCTTGGAACAATTCTTATCGCAATAATTTAGTTTTGTTCCGTCAAATTCATCTCCCCATGGATAGTACCTAAACGTTCCTCCATCCGTTCCCCGGGCAGCTTTTTCCCATTCTGCTTCGGTTGGCAGCCTGCCCCCCGCCCACGCACAATAGGCAGCCGCCTGGTCCCAGTTCATATGGATTACCGGGTAATCCGCATATGTACTGTTGTCATAATAACTGTCCCGTGTATTTGAGCCTGAATACTCTGGTGCTGAGCAGATACCTGCTGCAACACAGCGCTCATACTGTCCGTTGGTCACTTCTGTCTGGTCGATCCAATACGCATCCAGATTTACCGAATGTACCGGTTGTTCATCTGAATAACCAAAAAAATAGGATCCCATTTCAAATTCCCCCGCTGGTACATACACCATCGTCATCCCATCTATTTCACGTATGCGAGACGACAATATTCGGATGGTGGATTGAGTTACCCATCCCTCCACTCCGTTGTTCGTGCGAACGTTTATCCAGGTGATTCCGTCTATAGTCTCTGTGTTCTCACCGATTATCTCCAAGCGGGATCCATTTTTTTGACTCTGCATAACAGTTCCATCATTTCCCGGCTTTTGCCTGATCAGTAAACCAACATCATTCGGGACATAAACGATCCCATAGACTATCGTCGGTGCTGGTATGACTCTCATCGTAGGTGTTTTCGTTGGTTGTGGCGTTTTGGACAGTGTTTTTGATTTCTCGGACTCGGACGTCATTGACGATGAGAAAGCACAACGAATCCCGACATTGAGAAACCTGTACGGTTTATAGTACCTACCGCGATACGTCGACCAGGATTCGTAATCCTCACTGTACCAAGAACCTCCCCGTGGCATGCGGGATTCCCCCATTTCCGGCCCGGATGGATTCTGTTCGGGTGAGATATCGTAATAATCTTCAACATACCAGTCCGACACCCATTCAAAGACGTTTCCTGCCATATCCAAAGCACCGTACGGACTGGCTCCTGCCGGATAGCTGCCTACTGAGGTTGTGTCTCCTACATTTCCGTTATAATTTGCCCGGGTTTTATCAATTGTATCTCCCCAGGGATAAATCCTTCCATCCGTTCCACGGGCAGCTTTTTCCCACTCCGCTTCGGTCGGCAGCCGCCCACCTGCCCACACACAATAGGCAGCCGCCTGGTTCCAGTCCACATAGATCACCGGGTAATCTGCATATAAACGGTTTCCATAATAACTATCCCTTCGGGAATATGAGTCTAATCTCATTGGTTCTGTGCAGCTACCTGCTGCAACACAGCTCTCATATTGCTCGTTGGTCACTTCTGTCCGATCAATCCAATACTCATCCAGATATACCCTATGCGCCGGTTGTTCATCAGACCACCAATCTTTATCGGATCCCATTTCAAATTCCCCTGCCGGAACATACACCATCGTCATCCCGTCTTCTTTACGTATGCGGGTGGAACCAATTCCCAAAGTGGGAGTATTCGATGCTTCCGGCGTTGCTGTGGCTGTGGAAGTAGGCGGAACAGGTGTCAGGGTATTTGTCGAGGTGGAGGTTGCAGTATTGGTAGCAGTATGCGTCAGGGTTGGTGTCAAAGTTGGTTGTGGTGTTTTGGACGGTGTCGACGTCGTCGTTGGTATTTCTGTAAATGTTGGAAAAGGTGTATAAGTTGGCAGAAATGTATAAGTAGCCCGAGGAGTGCTTGTTGGCAGTTTTGTAAAAACTGCATAAGGTGTATTGGTCGGATAAACGGTAAAAACCGTCAAAGGCGTGCTGGTAAATTGGTCAGTTCCAGTTGGGATTTTTGTGTAAGTAGGCATTGCGGTATGTGTCGGGAAAGATGTATTGGCCGGTTGAGCCGTATTTGTCGGTAATTTTGTATATGTCAGGAGCGGTATACTGGTCGGGTAAGTTGTATCGGTTGGCTGCGGGGTAAAAGTAAACTGAAAAGTTCCGGTCGCTATTTTTGTGTAGGTGGGTAATACCGTATGCGTTGGGAAAGCAGTATGGGTCGGATTCGCAGTGTGAGTTGGATATTTTGTAAAGGTGGGTCGAATGGTGGCGATTGGATAAGGAGTGTATGCAGGGATTTTTTCAACGGTCTTTTCGATGATCATCTCATTTGTTTTTTGAATTGACTCGTTGGATGGTCCACATCCTGTCAGAAAAAGAATCACAAAAATGTATGGAATGA
Source organism: Flexilinea sp. (assembly GCA_026645735.1). Classification (GTDB taxonomy): domain Bacteria; phylum Chloroflexota; class Anaerolineae; order Anaerolineales; family Anaerolineaceae; genus Flexilinea. The sequence goes on along the minus strand of JAPKMT010000012.1, from coordinate 39,070 downwards.
AGAAAAAGCATCTCTTTTTCATAGAATTCTCCTTATTGTCCGACAAAAAAATCAGAAAAAGAATCCGGATTAATCGGTCTAAAAAAGTTTTGAAAAAAGATTGTTAAACAGTTACAGCCAATGAAAATAACAAATTCTAATCAGAAGCCTCATCTGCCAAGATCGCTCACGTTGTTCACATGATTTACATAAAGGCCAATCAAAACGAACCATTTATCAAATTATCAAACCATTCATTATTAATAACTGTTGCGGATATTCCATCAGACAGAATGATTTCTTCGCTTTTTTTGTTAAAAGTAATGCCTCCCCCCAAAGAATCTCCAACAAAAAAGGAAAGAGCTGATTTTTCTTTATCGAATTTTATTGAATATAAATTTTCATCGTTCTTTCCATATAAGTCGGATGTTAAGGAAACCAAATCTGACTGATCCGAAAAAGAGATATCGAAAGATGCATATTTATTCGAACCAGGCAGGAAATGAATTTGATGATTTTCATCATCGAAAGTAATAAGATAAATCTGATCAGGAACTCCCAAAAGAATTCTTGATTGATCAGCAAAAGTAAGGAAAAAAAGGTTCTCATATAAGAAGTTCACTGAAATTTTCTTTTTCTGTTTATCAAGGAATATTTCAACCGTATTTAATAATCCGTTTCCGGGATTTGCAAAGGTAATGGTATGTAATTCGGGATCAAATGACACTGTCAATTGTGTGTCGGATAGGACATCCAATAAAGTAACTGCTTTTACAGCAGAATCTATTTTTAATGAAAAAACCTTATCTGTGTCGATAAACATGCATAATTCTGAATCTTTTGACACCATTTGCAGTTCATACGTTATTTCATTCAAAAAACTTTCAATCATAAAAGAGATTTCATCCGGTTTGTCCGGGGAGTATTCTTTTATTATTTTTCCAATTTTTTCACCCTCAAGATTATAGAAAAAGATATCCTCTCCTTCAATTACAATGGAATATTCAGGGAAATACATATATTCATTTTCACTGATTGTCAGATAAAAATTGTTGCTGGCCTGATATGCTGAATTTTGCGGAATTGTTAACGATTGTCCGATAGTAAAAATGAACTTGATTAATTCCCCCGGAAATTCTTCAATCGCCAACTGCCGGATGAATTCGTTAGAAAAATTACTAAAATCCGTCTCGATTGTTTCGAAATTAAAAGTATCCCAAAAATCGAGTAAATTTTGAGCGCTCATAATCAGGTTTTTGAAATCCTGATATAAAAACCCGACATTAATATTCTGAAGTGTATTCGAGCCTGCGAGATAGAGGTGATCTATCAGTCCTACCGATTCTAAACCTTTGTTTCCGGAAGAATTGCCTCCCTGATTGAAAAAGGAATCAATATCCACGCTCATTGATGAAAAAATCGAAGTGGGCATCGGTATGGGAGTTTTGGTCGGTTCAATTGTATAAGTCGGGAAAAGGGTATAAGCAGGTTGTATTGTATTTGTCGGTAATGGCGTATATGTCTGCTGAACGGTGTTTGTAGGTAACGGTGTATAGGTAAACTGCTTCGTGTTTGTTGGGAAAGGTGTATAGGAAGGCTTTGGTGTCAGGGTCGGTTCAAACGTATAAGTTGGTGGAAGGGTATATGCAGGCTGCATTGTATCAGTCGGAAAAGGCGTGTATGTGTGCTGTGCGGTGCCCGTAGGTAAAGGTGTATAGGTAAACTGCTTCGTATTTGTTGGAAAAGGTGTATAGGAGGGCTTTGGCGTCCGGGTTGGCTGGAATGTATAAGTGGGAAGAGCCGTATAAGTAGGTATGGTCGTATAAGTTGGCAGCGAGGTCAGCGTGGGAGGAAGTGTGTAGGTTGGTTGTGCAGTATATGTCAGATAAGGAGTCCCGGTTGGAACGCTTAAGACAGTTTCATCAATGATCGCTTCATTGGTCTGCCGCATCAATCCAGGAGAGAGTCCACAGCCGGTCATGGCAAAGAATAATATTATGAGGAACAATAGCGCGAATGCTTTTTTCATCGATACCACCCTGAACTGACCGGCAATTTTTTTTCGGAAGCAACCGGTAATTTGCCTCAAAACAGGCTGCATTTTCTTTGTTGATGGCAAGCTCCGCCCTTGTTACGTTCCAAAGAAAATGGATTTATAAACCTACCGAAAATCTGAAACATGGTTCTCACTTATACAGCATCATCGCCTCTAAATCATCCATATAACACTTGGCGCCATACTCAATCCATTCGCCCGGTTGTACTGCGGATTTAAACACCAATGTTCGAATCGTCCCGTCTTCATAATAGCGGTAATATCTTGTAAAAAGGTTCACGTCATGCCATTCCCAACCGGTGTTATAGAGGTTATGATAGACTAGTGTTTTCAGGCCTGTAAAATTCTCCCAGACAACCCCATTCGCTTTATCAGCCTCACTGAGCTTTTTTGATAGTTGAGGTTTGTCTTGTTCAAGAAGCCTGATCTTATTTCCATTCGCAGTATTAAATTCATCGGGATTCAACGTATCAAAAACATAGGATTTAAAACAGCCATAGAGCGCCTGAAAAACTTTCTTCGCAGCTTCAATTTCAATTTCATCCTGATTTTTTAATTCTGGCTGATCTTCCGGTAAGTGACGGGCATTTGCATCTGTGACCGGCATAACACATCTGAAGCCAATCTCATTATCTGTACCTGAACTCCATGACCGGCGCCAGATTTGTAAAGTCTCATGAGAATCTCCCCATGACCCTCCTCGAAGTCCATGATAAGTGCCATTTTCAGGTCCCTGCGGATTTTTGTCAGGACTATTTTTGTAATAATCTTCCGCAAACCAATCTATAACCCATTCGTCAACATTTCCCGTCATGTCGAAAACGTCATATGGGCTTGCTCCTTTTTGATAAGAACCTACAGGCGCGGTAAATTCAAATCCATCATTACATGGATCCGGGAAGAGACATTTATCACCGTTACAATGATTTGCCCTATCTTCAAATTCATAATCATCTCCCCATGGATATTTCCTTCCATCGATCCCTCTTGCAGCTTTTTCCCATTGCGCTTCAGTAGGCAAAGACGCACCAACCCATTCGCAATACACTTTTGCCTGTTCCCAGAAGATCGTGGTAACAGGATAATTCTCATATTGCTTTTCTTCATAATATTCGTTGGCAATATCATAAACAGGGGGTTTTTCACATGCTTGCTCAGCAACGCATTTTTGATATTGCCGATTGGTTATTTCATATTGATCGATCCAGTAAGAATCCAGGTATACGTTATGCGCCGGTACAGACCATTCATCAGAACCTCCAACCGTTTCACGATCAATTCCCATCGTAAATTCACCTTCGGGGATGTAGACCATCGGCATTCCATCAATATCCCGAATTAAACCGGTTTCAGTTTTCGAAAAAGTCTGAAAACTGCCAACCGGTTCCTGTCCGGACAATGCCTCCGCATACGATAAGAAGGCAGAATCGATTCCCGGTTCAGTTTTGGGTATCCCGGCAGATTTCATCCCTGAAAATTCGCTTAAGTCGTTACTAAACCACTCCAGGAACGAAGGCGCAATCGCCCTGAACCTATTCTCACTGATACCTGAAGCATGACCGGAAGGGATTAACAAAATCATTAATAAAATTATTGAAATAATTTTTTCTTTCATTGGTAATCTTCTTTTGTATTATTATATATATTCAGAACTGTAATGTAAATCAATAATAATATAATAGGCTTCGATCAAATCGATTTAAATTAATTTCCTTTTGATAATTTATGAAATCTATTATAATGTTTTTTACACAAATAGCAATTTATTTGCATCTATTTCATAAAGCGTGTGCTATCTCTTTCGTACACTTATAACGATAGAAACAGAAGCGGAAAATGGATTCTAAATTTCGCCAAATGTTTTTATTTGTTGTTATGCTTACCTTGATTAAATGAATATCAGAATTGGAGCAGAATCATGAAAAGAAGAGCTATCCTCACTTTTGTATCATTGTTGATTACCGTTTTTTTTCCGGTTGAAATAACGAAAGCTGCCGCCTCATCAATAGAATTACCATTTACAGACGACTTTAATGACGGCTTAGCTGCGGAATGGAATATTGTCAGCGGAATTCCCGTGATTCTTGACGGAAGGTTGGGCGCTGCTTCGGACGATATCGCAATCGAACTTAATGATTTCAATCTGGATAATTACACGCTGGAAATGGATGTTTGGGGAGAAGAAACAGATTACTGCGGCTTTGGATATTTTAAGTATTTAATGGTTGGATTTTCACCAAAAATACGGTTTAAATTTACTTATTCCGATTATAGTGGCGATTTGACGTGGGAAGCCTATACTTCAGACGAATGGAAGAGAATAAACGGTTATGAAGATCTGGATTGTGGAAGATTTAAAATTGTTGTATCCGGTTCTTCTTACCGCATATTTATTAAGGGTGAATTAGTGTCAGAAATCATATTAGCCCCGGCAGAGGGACCATTGACGATTTATTTAGATGATGGCTTGACAATTGATAACCTGAGCATACAATAATCAGGGCTCAACATAAAGCGATTTCATGCGAAATTTATAATCTTTCCGATTCAATTGTAAAAATTCCGTTTACGCTGGTTTTACGCTTATTGTACAATTGCAGTAATCCAAAATATCGACTTGCTATTCGAAGCAATCGGAAAATATTTATTGTTGTGATGTTTTTGCGCAAAGCGCAAAAACATCACAACAACATAGAATCCTCCTCATATTTCGATATTTTGTACAATTACGCATTACAATTGCATATTTGTACATAATATGCTATGATGATGGTATGATTTATCAGGTCATCTTTTAGTAAATGGAGCATTTTTCCATGATTGAAAGAACTTTGGCATCCAAAATGTTATCCCTGGCGCAAAAATTCCAGGTGATTACCATCACCGGACCGCGCCAATCTGGCAAGACTACGCTCGTCAGAGCTTCTTTTCCGTCCTTATCCTATGTATCCCTTGAGGACCCGGATATTCGCCAGGTTGCACTGACCGACCCGCGCGGGTTCCTCTCGAACTATCCCGCAGGCGCAATCCTGGATGAAATCCAAAATACTCCTGAATTGTTTTCCTATATCCAAAGAATTGTGGATGAAAACCGGCAGATTCAATACATCCTGACAGGCTCATCGAACTTCCTGTTGATGGAAAGGATCAGCCAAACCCTGGCCGGGCGCACCGCAGTCTTGCATTTACTGCCCTTTTCTTTTAACGAACTGGAACCACTGGCAGAGCCGTACGAAAACCTGATTTTCAAAGGTCAGTACCCGCGTATTTACGACCGTGACATCTCGCCCACCGATTTTTATCCGTCCTACATCCAAACCTATGTAGAAAAGGATGTACGATTGATGAAAAATATCGGAGACATCAATACCTTTATCCAATTCATACAGTTGTGCGCCGGACGAATTGGGCAACTTCTAAATTATGCCAATCTGGCGAGCGATGCCGGTATCAGTCCCAACACTGCCAAGTCATGGTTGTCTATTCTTGAGAGTTCCTACATTCTATTTCGTCTTCAACCTTACTATCGCAATTTCAACAAACGGTTGGTTAAATCACCAAAACTCTATTTTTACGACACGGGTGTCGCATGTTCACTGCTTGGTATACGCGAGAAAGATCAAGTCCGCTTGCATTATTTGAAAGGTTCCCTTTTTGAAAATTTTGTTATCAACGAATTCATCAAGCGTAATTTCAACCGCGGAGAGAATCGCCAACCATATTTTTGGCAGGACAACCATGGCAAAGAAATAGACTGTCTGTTGGTAAATGGCGAAAATGTCACACCGGTTGAGATTAAATCCGGGAAAACGATTTCTGCCAGCTACTTTGACAACCTTGCATATTGGCGGTCACTTGTAGATCTGCCGGAAGATCAGGGTTATGTGGTCTATGGAGGTGAACAATCGATGCAAACAGGTGCCGGAACATTCATCAGTTGGCGGAATTTGGACCGTATTCCGGATTAACAGCTGCTAAGGATGATATATATAAATTTCCATTACGATAGAAACTATTGTAATAAATAATGATTGTTTCGGTTATATTGGAAATAATTCAAAGATAAGGATACTTCACATGATTAGACGGTATCACTATCTTAACCAGCTTCTCAGTCATCAGAACGACAAACTGATCAAGATTATTACAGGAATGCGCCGGGTCGGAAAATCTACTCTGTTATCGATGCTGTCCCAGGAGCTCCGGAAAAACGGAATTTCAGATCAGCAAATAATTTACCTGAATATGGAATCCCTGAGCAACGCTCATTTGCAGGATTACATGGTCTTGTATAAGGAAGTAACAGCAAAAGTTAAGCCGATTCAAAAGCATGTTTATATCATGCTGGATGAAATTCAACAGGTTCAGCAATGGGAAAAAGTGGTCAGTTCATTTCTGGCAGATCTGGACTGCGATATCTATATTACCGGTTCCCATGCGGGATTACTGTCTACAGACCTGGCGACACTACTGACCGGAAGGTATGCCACAATCCCTGTTTACACCCTCTCTTTTGCTGAATATTTGGATTTTATCGCTGCCAAAGACAAGACCAATCCCGCTGAAACGATCGATAAGACAAAACAGTTTTGGAATTATATGCAATATGGGGGTTTACCGGGAATTCATCAACTACAGGCGGATCCGGTTTTTATCAGGCTATATCTACAAGACGTATTGAATTCAGTAGTGCTGAAAGATGTGGTCCTGAGGCATGACATTCGCAATACAGAGCTGTTGGAACGCATCCTTCAGTATCTTATGGATAATATCGGAAATATCTTTTCAGCAAATAGTATTTTTGATTTTCTCAAAAATAAGGGAAGAAAACATAGTATCGAAACGATCTATTCTTATTTACAGGCACTGCAGGATGCACTGATCTTTTATAAAGTCAGACGCTACGATCTTCGAGGCAAAAGATGGCTGGAAACGCAGGAAAAATATTATATTAATGATTTGGGTTTACAGCATGGCATGCTGGGGTTTAATGATCAGGCGATTCCAGGTATGCTGGAGAATGTTGTTTTTATCGAATTATTGTGCCGGGGTTACAGCGTTTCTGTAGGAAAACAAAACTCTGCTGAAGTTGATTTTGTAGCTGTAAAAGATGGGCAGCCATGGTATATTCAGGTTGCTTATATGTTTGCATCAGAGGGAACACTGATCCGGGAGATGAACCCTTTACGAGCAATCGATGATAATTACCGCAAAACGATTTTAACGATGGATATTCTTCCGGCAACAAAAATCGAGGGTATCGAGCGGCAGAATATTCCAGAATTTCTTCTTGAAGGATAATGATTTTTATCTGAAAAATATATTGCCCCGATTTCTGATAAATAATGATCCTTTTCGAAATGCCGTTGATCTATAACAATCGGTCAGTAATAGAAAAAAGGAACCCTTTTAATTGGTTCCTTTTTCATCATAGTCCACAGATCAGGATACAAAACAAAAATTAACGTTTTGTATAGGTTGGAGCCTTACGAGCTCTTTTCAAACCTGGTTTCTTCCGTTCCTTGATTCTTGGATCCCGCGTTAACAACCCTGCGTGGCTTAAAGATGGTTTCAAGGTTTCATCCATCTTGATAATCGCCCTGGCTAAACCAAGTTGTACCGCATCGGTTTGTCCGGTTACGCCGCCGCCATTGACATGTACGGACACATCGTAACCGTTCAAATCTTGATTGATCGCTGAAAACGGAACTAAAATAGCCTCTACATCTCCTAAACGAGTGAAGTAATTTGCTATAGGCTTGTCATTAACCGTAAAGTCACCTGTTCCGGTACTCAAACGAACTCGAGCAACACTCTCTTTGCGGCGACCAACACCTTCATAGTATTTTCCGGCCATTTTTTGCTCCTTTAGTTCACACGTTTCGGATTTTGAGCATCATGCAGATGTTCATTTCCGGCAAATAATTTTAACCGCTTCAGTAACTCACGACCATGTGAGTTATGAGGAAGCATGCCCCAAACAGCACTCTTAATGACACGATCCGGATAAGTCCGCATCATATCTTTCAGGGAAGTGGTAGTTAAACCACCGGGATATCCTGAATGACGATAATAAAATTTTGTCGTCATCTTTTTGGGAGAAATAGCCAGTTGAGAACAATTAATCACAACAACATAATCTCCCATTTTTACGCCGGGGGTATAATCTGGTTTATGTTTCCCCAACAAATAGTTTGCTATTTGGGTAGCCAATCGGCCAATGCTCTGTCCACTTGCATCAAGCAACAGCCATTCGCTCTCAGGTTCACCTTTAATGACATAGGTCTTTTCCACAGTCATTCTCTCCAATTTTCAAAAATAGTCTTCTAGTCTATCTTTGCTATTATTTTACAGTCTCATGATTCTTTCTTAGAATAAAGATTCGTAAGAAACAGCATGTAATCTTAAGCCGTTTGCAGGAGCAATTCCGGGTTTCGCTTTTTCAGCTTTCCAAACAGCGTTTTTCCAGGAATCCCAACCCATCCATCCTGCTGCTGTTTGAATCTGAAGAAAAACCATTCTTCGCACCATCCGATATAAAAAAGCGTTCGCTTCGACTTCAAAGACGCGTTCGTTTTCGCTCTTTTCATACCAGCAGCTTTTCATTACTGTGCGAACAGTTCGTCCATCTTTCCGGGGCGGGGAACCAAATGAACAAAAATCATGTTCGCCCAATAACTCTGCTGCAGCTCTATTTAGCATTTTCAAATCCAACACTGGCCATACCCGCCAAAAAAAACGATCTTTCAGCGGATCACGAATCTCATTGTGATAGACATAATAATGATAAGTTCGTGATCGTGCATCAAATCTCGCATGGAAAGTATTGGGAACCGCCTCAATCGCTTTGACCGAAATATCTTCTGGCAAATGCCAGTTGATTGCGGCTATCAATGAAGGGAGACTGTGTCTCCAGCGCAGACATGCTGAAAAAACCTGTCCATCAGCATGGACTCCGCTGTCAGTCCGTCCGGCTCCGATAATACTCGCTTCTTCCCATCCAAGATTTCTTAATGCTGTTTCCAGTTTTTCCTGTATGGTAGGATGACCTTTTTGGCGTTGAAAACCCCAATAGAGCGTTCCGTCATAAGAAACTGTAAATTTGTAACGTACAGAATCATCTGCAGGGGAACAATTCCCCTCAGAGGATTTACTCACTAACCAATTCAATAATTACCATTTCAGCTGAATCGCCCTTGCGGGGTCCCAACTTGATCATGCGGGTATAGCCGCCGTTTCGATTTTCGAAACGAGTGGCAATATCACTAAAAAGTTTCTTGGTAATATCACGATCATTTCCCAATCTGGATGCTGCCAGTCTGGAAGCATTCATCTTTACAATTTGATCGCCTTTATTTCCTTTTTTTGCCAATGTGATCAGTTTTTCAGCGTCATTTCTCATCGCTAAGGCTTTTGCCTGAGTCGTTGTAATCCGTTCATGCTCAAAAAGCTGACGAACCAAATTCACTCGCAAAAGCTTTCTTTGAGAAGAGGTTCTTCCTAATTTATACCCTGCAACTCCGTGTCGCATCTCGTTTACTCCGTATCCTTATCTTTCTTCAGATAGCCTTTTTCCTGTAATTTTTCCCGCAATTCATCCAGGCTTTTCTCACCAAAATTGCGAATGGATTTTACAGCATCATCACCTTTATCCAACAATTCAAGGACATCACCAACTGTCGCTACGCCAGTACGCTTTAATGAATTGAACACTCTGACGGATAAATCAAGATTTTCTATGGGGGTTTCCGCTGTTTCGCTCGTTAAGCGTGTATTCGGAACCTCTTTTTCGATGATATCCGGCAGTATATCTTCGCTGATGCCGGAAATATACCGCAAATGTTCGATTAATATTTTTGACGCCATGACTAAAGCTGGTTCTGGCTGAATGGTTCCATCTGTCCAGATTTCCAGTTCCAATTTATCATAATTCGTACTCTGACCATACAGAGCAGAACCGACGTTCCAATTGACACGTCGGATTGGACTAAAAATCGCATCGACTGGCAATTCACTGATTTGCAAATGCGCAGAACGATCATTTGCCGGAAGATAGCCCCGTCCTCTTTCAACTGTCATATCAATTTCCAGATGAGCGCTTGGGTTATCAACGGTGAACAGATACAATTCGGGATTAAGGATTTCAACTTCAGCTGGGCACTGAATATCGGAAGCTGTGACTTCCCCTTCACCATTAACTACGAGGTGAAGGTGGGAAACGTCACCTTCGTGCATCAATAAACGGATTTGTTTAATTTGCAGCATTACCTGAAGAACATCCTCGCGGACGCCTGGAATAGCGCTGAACTCATGCATCACATCCGTTATTCGAATGGAAGTAATTGCAACGCCCTCCAAAGAGGAAAGCAAAACTCTCCGCAAGGCATTTCCGAGCGTTACACCATACCCTCTTTCCAGAGGATAGATGACGAATTTTCCGTAATTGCTCGCTTCCCGTTCTCGCTCGATTTTTGGTGTCACCATATTACTTAATGTAGCCAATTAACACCCCTTCCCGATACACCTCTTAAACCCGCGTATCGGCCTAAATTGCTTTATCGTGAATAGTATTCAACGATCAACTGTTCAGTAATATCTCCATCAATTTCGCTTCTTTCAGGGAGTCGTAATACACGACCGCTGATTGCTTTCACATCACGATCCAGCCATAAAGCACAATTCCGTTTTTCTGCATAATCTGCAAAGTCCTGGAACATTTTTCGTGTCTTGGAAACTTCACGCACGACAATTTGATCCCCGGGTTTCAAAATCATTGAAGGTATATTGACATGAATGCCATTCACCATAAAATGCCCATGGTTCACCATCTGTCGGGCAGAAGCCCGGTTATCAGCAAACCCTAATCGATAGACGACATTGTCTAAACGGGTTTCCAATAACTGTAATAAGTTCAAACCGGTTATTCCAGGAGTTTTTTCAGCGATTCCATAGACACGGCTGAACTGCCGCTCAAGAACGCCATAAACTCTGCGGACTCTTTGTTTCGCGCGCAATTGACGAGAATAGTCTGATACTCGTTCGCCACCTCCGCGGCTGCTTCCAGTTTTGCCATGGTCGCCCGGAGCGTATGCACGTTTCTCAAAAGAACATTTCGGTGTATAACAACGTTCACCTTTCAAGAATAACTTTACATTTTCTCGCCGGCACAATTTACATGCCGAGCCAGTATATCTAGCCATTGAATAGTCCTCTCAATCTTAAACGCGGCGTTTTTTCGGGGGTCTGCATCCGTTGTGCGGAACCGGTGTAATATCAGAAATGGATCGCACCTTGATCCCCAATCCCTGGACGGCACGAATTGCTGATTCTCGGCCAGGACCAGGTCCTTTAATAATTAAATCAACTTCCTGAACACCCATGGTTTGTGCGGTTTTCATTGCCTGTTCAGCTGCCAGACGCGCTGCAAAGGGAGTACTCTTTCGAGATCCTTTATAGCCTACGGCACCGGAACTACCCCAACAAACGGGATTTCCCATTGCATCGGTAATTGTGATGATGGTGTTGTTAAAGGAAGCAAAAATGTGCACCTGAGCTAATCCCAGGGTGCGCTTCACTTTTCGTACAGTCGCTGTACGACGCGATGAGCGTACATTTTGAGCCATTATATCCTCTTACATAACCTTATGAATGAAACATTCCATTTCTTAAGTTGCGAAAATGGTCCAGGCAGCCGCGGGAAGAAAGGAATCCCAACCTGTAACCATTCGCAAATTAATCCCGGAATTATTTCTTGGTTGCTCCACGACGGCGGCCACGTCCAGCTACAGTTTTCTTCGGACCCTTTGCAGTACGTGCATTTGTCCGGGTTCTCTGCCCACGGGACGGTAAATTTCTACGGTGGCGTAACCCACGGTAGCAGCCAATTTCAACCAGGCGCTTAATATTCATTTGAACTTCGCGTCTCAAATCGCCTTCAACCACAAAGTTTTTGGCAATATATTCACGAAGCAAATTTTCGTCATTATCCGACAGATCTCGGACACGAACGTCAGCATTGACGCCGGTATCCTGAAGGACCTTTTGAGCCCGGGTAAGCCCAATTCCATAAATATAGGTTAATGCTATTTCAATCCGTTTATTACGCGGAAGATCGACACCTTCAATTCTTGCCATATTTTATTATCCCTGTCGCTGTTTGTGCTTTGGGTTTTCACAAATCACGTACAAACGGCTTCCCCGTTTGACGATCTTGCACTTTGCACATCGTTTTCGAATTGATGAAGTAACCTTCATTTTAACACTCCCTCGGATGATTTTCACCCGTAAATTACATTAAAGCCTGCCAATTATACTCTTTCTTTAACAATTTTGTCAAAATTTGATCGAGATCTTATGACAAGGCTCCTCGCTTTTTCATAGAAACAGGCGTTTCGCCATTTTCCAATAAAGTGGTTATCATCGGACCGTTGTCTGTAACCGCTACGGTATGTTCATAATGAGCCGTAAGGCTCATCCGTTCAGAAGATACTGCCCATCCATCGGACAAGACTTTCGTTGCCTCAGAACCGATCAAAACCATCGGCTCAATTGCAATCGTTATTCCTGGTTTCAGCAGCAATCCCTGCCCGGCAGTGCCGTAATTCGGGACCTGAGGAGCTTCCCACATTCTGCGGCCTACTCCATGCCCTGTATATTGTTTCGTTACATACAATCCATGACTTTCAACGAACTGTTGGATGGATGCTGAGACATCACCGGTGTAGTTCCCAGAAACCATTTTTTGAATACCGACATACAACGATTCTTCGGTTACTTCCAGTAAATGCTGAGCTTCTTCAGAAATCTTGCCAACTCCGATCGTGAAAGCAGAATCAGCAACAAAACCCTTATAGAGCGTCCCGCAATCCACTGAAACAATATCACCATCGCGTAAAATCATCTTTTTGCTCGGAATCCCATGAACTAAAACATGATTGACGCTGACGCACGTACTTGCCGGAAATGGAATCGGACCAGGCACACCTTTAAAAGGCGAAATGACATGATAGTGCTCCAACACACGTTCAGCAGCAGCATTGACATCCCAGGTACTTGCACCGGCAACACATGCTTCACTGGCAGCTTTTAACGCTTCAGCGTTAATCTTGCCAGCTTCCCGCATCAGTTCCAGTTCTTCTCTGGATTTAATACTAACCTGCCGTTCCCAACTCATTTTTTGTCCCTATTTTTTCGCGAACTTTTTTAAGACATCCAGAATGTCAGCGCTGACAGAATCTATTTCCTGACTTCCATCGATGCGATACAGAACATTCTGATTTTCATAATATTGAATCAATGGCGCTGTCTGTGCTTCGTATACTGCGATTCGTCTTGACACAGTTTGTATCTTATCATCATCCCGCTGGTATAGTGCACTTCCGCAAATATCGCACACACCTGATTCTTTCGGAGGATTGAATTTAGTGTGAAAGACATGTCCATTGGGGCACATCCATCGACCACATAACCGTTCAATCAAATGATCTGCCTCGACTTCAATGCATGGTACGCAATCGACTTTGCTTTTGAATGTTTCCAGTAGCATCCTGTCAAATGCTTCCGCCTGAGCGGATGTCCTGGGAAAACCATCGAGCAGTGCTCCGTTGACGCAGTCACTTCTGGATAATCGCTCTTTTACCATCGAAATGGTCAAAGAATCGGGTACCAATTGACCTTGATTCATGTAAGTTTGTGCTTCTTTACCCAGCTCAGTTAGGTTCTTGATGTTTTCCCGAAATAAATCACCCGTCGAAATATGGGGCAGATTCATGGATCGTGAAATAATCTGAGCTTGTGTACCTTTACCAGCTCCCGGAGGTCCGAGCAAAACAATAAATGTCGCCATGATTTATGCAGTTTTCTCCCAAAATTATCGAATTAACTTCTCTTCATAGCCGTGCTGGCCCAGATCGCTCTGCAGATAATCAATAATGTCGCGGACGACACCCACAACGATCAGCATACCGGCTGAGGATAACAGCATGGTCGCATTGGCATTGGTATTCAGGATTGCTCCAAGAATATAAGGCAAAATGGCGATGAGACCGAGAAATACTGCACCCGGGAACGTAATGCGATTTTGAATTTTCGCCAGATAATTTTGAGTTTCCGAACCTGCTGCTCTGCCCGGAACCACTGCGCCCTGCTTCTTGAGACTGGTTCCATAGTCATTGTTCATGAATGTAACGCTCGTATAGAAGAATGTGAAACCTACGACCAGTAAAAAGTAGAGAACCACATAAAGAAAAGAACTGCCGCTTAAGTTCTGTTGTATCCAGCTTGCGGAATTCTTTACCCAGGCAGCACCGGAATTGACAAAAAAGCTTGCAATTAAAGCTGGGAAAGTGATGATGGATTGTGCAAAAATCAACGGGATCATGCCCACGCTGTTTACACGTAGCGGAAGCGTCGTTGATCCACCTGATTTAATGCCACGATAGCTGATCCGTTGTCCCGGTATCATCAATCGAATAAACCGTGTTCCCTGCTGAATATATACAATCGCAAACACTGTCAACAAAAGAACAGCCAGGGAAACAATCAGCATATACCATCCGGAAGATTGGTCTGCCAAAATTTTGACCAGGTTGTTTGGCATTTGCGAAACAATACCGGAGAAGATGATTAAGGAAAGTCCTTGTTGCTGGATTCCATATTCAGAAATAATTTGACCCAGCCAAATTGCTATCATCGTACCGGCAATCATGGTGCTGACGTTTGCAATCGTAGGCAGCAAATTGCTTCCGGACCAACCATAATTTTTTAATACAGCCATTCCTGGAACGATCTGATTGAACAACCCGATCTGACCGACAGCAGAAAGCAGCGCCATCGGAATTGTCAGATACATCGTCCATTTTTCCATCCACTTGCGGCCTTCCCGCGGATCATTCTTCATTTTCTCCTCGATCGCCGGAATAATCGGTCCGAGGAGTTGAAGAATGATGGACGCAGTAATGTATGGGTATACACCCATAGCCAGAATGGAGAATGATGAGAGTGTTCCACCAGATAACATGTTCAGAATACTGATCAGATCACCGGCTGCCGATCTGCTGCTGTTGAGAGCATTGATCACCTCCGAGTTAAAACCCGGAACCGGTATATTTGCAATGAACCGATAGATCACCAGTATTCCCAAAGTTAGAAGTAACTTATTGCGAATATCAATAGACTTCCAAATATAACGCCATGGGGATCGCTTCATGCTTTTCGTTCTCCTTTAATAATCTGATTCGGTTCTGAATTAACCGATGATTTCAACACTACCGCCAGCTGCCTCGATTTTTGCACGAGCACCCTTGGTAATGCGGTGAACCTTAAGTTTGTAAGCTTTATCCACTTCACCATTTCCAAGAATAACAACCGGGTTGTTTTTCTTGCTGAGAAGATTGGCTTCCCCAAGTACTTCTGGTGTGATTTCAACAGTACCGTCAAATCGTTCCAGCGCACTAAGATTCACTTCATTAAATTCAACGCGATTTGGTGGTGTGAACCCTTCACCACGCATGAACGGAAATTTCCGGTAGAAAGGAAGATTTCCACCCTGACGGTAAATATGACCACCCGCTCCCTGGCGGACATGCTGGCCTTTTGTACCTTTACCGGCGGTTTTACCCTGTCCGGCTGATGGTCCACGTCCAACACGTTTTTTGGAGCTTTTTGCTCCTTCATTTGGTTTTAAATCATTTAATTTCATAATTAATCCACCAGCTCTACGATCTCTACCAGATGATTAACCATTTGAAGCATTCCACGAATTGATGACGTGTCGTCATGGACAACTGTCTCATTCAGATGATGAAAACCAAGGGCTTTAATCGTCTTTTTGTGCTTCTGTGAGTAACCAATTGCACTTTTCACATAAGTGATCTGCAATTTCTTGGGTTCTAAATTCTCAGGCATGCTGCCTCCGATCCCAGAAAGGAAGCAATTCATCTGCATTTTTTCCGCGCAGAATCGCTTCTTCTCGAGCGTCTTTCAACTGATGCAGCGCATCAAACGTAGCCATAACTACATTGAGCGTGTTGGCACTGCCTAAAGATTTTGTTAAGATGTCGTGAACACCAGCTACTTCGAGCACGGCACGAACACCACCTGCGGAAATAACGCCAGTACCTTCTGATGCGGGGCGCAAAAGGACACGTGCACCGGAAACCTGTCCGATTACTTCATGCGGAATGGTCGTCTTGTAAAGATTGACTTTCTGCATATTTTTACGTGCCCGATCTGAGGCTTTTTTCATAGCATCCGGAACGGCATTGGCTTTGCCAATTCCCAATCCGATGGTCCCTTTGTTATCACCCACAACTACTGTAACACGATATCGAAAACGACGTCCGCCTTTAACAACTTTTGACACACGAGCGATTTCGATAACGCGCTCATCCATTTGATCTTCCATTGGTTGATATTCCATATGTTCCATGGTTTTAGTCCTCTTCTATTTCTGCCTAAAACTCAAGGCCTGCTTCACGAGCAGCGTCCGCCAGGGCTTTTACACGACCCATGTAGCGGAATCCACCACGGTCAAAAACTACCGCAGTGATACCTTTTTCTTTTGCACGCTCGGCAACAGCTTTACCAACCAGTTTCGCCTGTTCGGTCTTATTTTTTCCATCCAAATCAGCTTTCAACGCCCGATCGATCGTGGATGCAGAAACAAGCGTTTTTCCTGCTTCGTCATCAATGACCTGAGCATAAATGCAATTGAGACTTCGAAAAACATTCAAACGTGGGCAATCCGCTGTTCCGGCCAGGTTCTTACGAACACGGGCATGGCGGCGAATACGAGCCTCACTTCGAGAAAATTTCGCCATTCTTCACCCCTATTTCTTAGCTTTACCGGTCTTACCGGCTTTGCGGCGGATTTTTTCACCCAGATAGTGAATACCTTTGCCTTTGTACGGTTCCGGTGGACGAATGAAGCGGATATCCGCTGCAACCTGTCCAACCTGTTCGCGGTCAAAGCCCATGACTTTAATCTGCCGGGCTTTTGCATCAACATCAAAGCTGATTCCATCAGGAGGAACAACTTCTTTTGGAGCAGAGTAACCGACATACAATACTAAATTCTTGCCGTTCATTTCAGGGCGGTATCCGACTCCATCGACTTCCAACACAATCGTAAAGCCTGTTGAAACACCAACCACCATGTTATTTAACAGCGCCCGGCTGGTTCCGTGAAGAGCGCGAACCGAAGCTTCATCATTGGATCGTGAAATTTGAATTACAGGACCATCCTGTTCAATCTTGACAACCGGAGAAAAAACACGCTTTAATTCTCCTTTAGGTCCCTTTACAGTAACTTCACTACCATTGATGTCCACTTTAACGCCTGCCGGAACGGTAATGGGTAAACGTCCAATACGAGACACTTACAACCTTCCTTTCCTACCAGACCTTGCAGAGGATTTCGCCGCCGACATTCAGTTGGCGGGCGCGCTGCCCGGTCATCACTCCCTTCGGAGTGGACATAATTGAAATACCCATACCGGAGAGAATCCAGGGGATATTATCACGGCGAGTATAAACACGTCTGCCAGGTTTGCTGACACGGACAATTCCGGTGATTACCGGGCGACGTGAACGGCGTTCTCCTGCATATTTAATTTTCACACGCAGAACACGCTGAGCTACATTTTCGCTCTCCAGAACCTCATAAGAATCCAAATAACCTTCTTCTTTGAGGATCCGAGCGATTTCAATTTTGATATTTGAACTTGGCATCGCAACCGTTGCATGACCAGCCATCATTGCGTTGCGAATTCGAGTCAACATATCGGCAATAGGATCATTAACCATTATTCTATTCCTCCGTGTCCATTACCAGGATGACTTCGTAACGCCGGGAATTTGGCCATTCAGCGCAAGTTCGCGGAAGCAAATGCGGCACAAACCAAAACGACGCATATATCCGTGCGGACGACCGCATAGTCGACATCGATTGCGAACCTGATTCGGGTATTCACGCCGAATTTCACGATATTTCATGCATTTCTTTGCCATATTAACCCTTCCTGAAAGGCATGCCGAGCAGATCAAGCATTACACGTGCCTGATCGTCCGTCTGTGCTGTAGTAACGATAGTAATTTCCATTCCGCGGACTTTGTCGACTTTTTCATAATCAATTTCCGGGAACAATGTCTGTTCCTTCAGACCGAGTGTATAGTTACCGCGTCCGTCAAATGCATCGGCGGAAATTCCGCGGAAATCACGAACACGAGGTAATACGATATTCATCACACGATCCAAAAAAGCCCACATTTTCTCGCCACGCAGTGTTACTTTGGCACCAATTTGACGCCCTTCACGTAATTTGAAGTTAGCAATACTGACACGGGCTTTAGTAATTACAGGTTTTTGTCCGGCGATCTGGGCCAGATCATTGACAGCTGCATCCAACGCTTTCGGATTATCCAGCGCTTCTCCGAGTCCAATATTCACAACAACTTTTTCAATGCGTGGATACTGCATCGGATTGTCCAGATTCAAAGCGGTTTTCATAGCAGGAACAACATTGTTCAGATATTTCTCTTTCAGTTGATTCATGTTTTTTCTCCTGCTACTTACGCATCGATATCCGCATTACATTTTTTGCAGATTCGGCTTAATTTTCCATTGTCGCGGCTAAACCCTACACGGGTTGCCTTGTTGCATTTCGGGCATACGAGCATCACATTCGAAATGTGAATGGGTGCTTCAAATTTTACAATGCCGGCATCGATCTGGCGACGTCCTGCCTGAGTTTGTCCCTTATGTCTTGATCGAATATTGACACCCTGGACAACAACCCGAGATTCAGCAGGAATCATACGAATGACCTCTCCACGCTTCTTCTTGTCTTCCGAGCGGCCGCTGATGACTTCGACAGTATCACCCTTGCGAATTTTTTGTTTCATTCTTCGCTCCATCTTTCGTGATTAGATAGCTTCCGGTGCCAGGGAAACAATTTTCGTAAATCCTTTTTCACGCAATTCGCGTGCAACAGGTCCGAAAATTCGAGTACCTTTTGGATCAGTACCATTTGCATCCAAAATCACCACTGCATTGTCATCAAAGCGGATGGATGAACCATCTTCGCGTCGCCATTCCTTTGAACAGCGGACGATGACTGCTTTCACGATATCGCTTTTCTTAACCGATCCATGCGGTGTAGCTGACTTGACTGTACCTACAACGATATCACCAACATATCCATAACGTCGAACCGAGCCACCTGTGATGTGTATGACAAGGATTTCTTTAGCACCGGTATTATCAGCAACTTTAAGTCTGGATTCTTTTTGAATCATTCTTCAGCTCCTTCTTTAAGTTCTGCTGCCAGTTCTTCAGTGATCTCTTCGACAATTTCTTTCTTCTCGTCCCGCTTGATTATGGATTCAACAACCCATCGTTTTTCTTTTGAAAGCGGTGCGCTTTCAACCAGTAAAACTTTGTCGCCGATTTTGCATTCATTCTTTTCATCGTGTGCCTTGACACGTTTATAATCATGAACAATTTTTCCAACCAGCGGATGGCGGTAAGTGCGGCTGATTTCGACCACAACTGTTTTATCCATTTTGTCACTAGTGACGATACCCATTATACGGCGGCGTGCATTCATGCTTCACCTTCTTGTTGACTCTTCAATTCCATTTCGCGAAGAATGGTCTCCATCCGGGCAATATCACGGCGAACTTCTTTGACGCGGCTGAAATCTGTCAATTGGCCAGAAACAACCTGGAACCGCAGATTCATGCTTTCTTGTCTCAAATCAGCCAGCTTTGCCACAATTTCTTTACTTGATAAAATTCTGATTTCTGCTGGTTTCATTGCTGTTGTTCTCCTGTACCCAGTTCGTGCCGAGAAATCACTTTCGTTCGAATTGAAAATTTATAGGAAGCCTGATGTAATGCTTCTAAGGCTATATCCTCAGTTAATCCACCAATTTCGAACATAATACGACCCGGTTTAACGACTGCTACCCAATATTCCACATTGCCTTTTCCTTTACCCATACGAGTCTCCGGGGGGCGGTGTGTATAAGGTTTATCCGGGAAGATACGAATCCAAACCTTCCCGCGGCGCTTCATTTCACGCGCCAGTGTACGGCGAGCAGCTTCGATCTGTCGTTGGGTTACCCAGCCCGGTTCCATGGCCATCAGACCGAATTCGCCGAAGGTAATTTCCGCTCCGCGCAAGGCCTTTCCTCGCATACGGCCACGCTGCTGCTTGCGGTACTTCACACGTTTTGGCATTAACATATCCAATACCTCTTTTTTCGATTAACCGAAATACACGGAATTTCCGTATATCCATCCGGTGTAAGTATTATTCACTGACGTAAACACCCTCGGTGGACTCAGCAGATACTTCTTCACTCATGGAAAGGATGTTTCCGCGATAGATCCACACTTTGACACCGATTTTGCCATAGGTTGTGTTGGCTTCAGCACGCGCAAAATCAATATCAGCACGAAGCATCTGCAGTGGTACCTGGCCTTCACGCAGTACGACAGTACGTGCCATATCGGCACCACTCAAACGACCGCTTACCTGGACTTTGACGCCTTGTCCGCCCTGGCGTAAACCTTGCTGAATTGCGCGTTTCATGGCGCGGCGATAACCAACACGCCGTTCAATCTGGCCGGCAATATTCTGTGCGACCAAATATGCATCCAGATCCGGCGATTTGATTTCCTTGATTTCCAAGTCCACTTTTTTGCCGGTCATCGATTCGAGGTTCTGGCGAACAATTTTAACTGTTTCACCTTTTCGGCCAATGAGAATACCCGGTTTTGCAGTGTTCACCACGACTTTTACTTTTCCGGGGAAGCGTTCAACTTCAACTTTTGATACGCCTGCTTTTCCGGTTTGTTCATGAATCAGATCCCGAATTTTCAAATCCTGATGAAGCTGATCCACGTAATCAATTCCCTTCGCATACCAACGCCCATCCCAGGGTTTGTTGATATTCAATCGAAATCCAATAGGATGTACTTTACGACCCATATTTTTCTCCTGATTTCTTCCTTGGTTCCTTCGGTCTCACACTACTCACGTTCTCGAAGAACCACAGTAACATGGGATGATCGGCGAAGAACTGGTTTGAAACGACCTCTTGCTCCAAAATATCTCCAGCGGCGAGTTGCTGCTTCATCGCAGAAAATGCTGTGTACATACATTTCATTCCGGTCGAGGCCAAAATTTTCTTCTGCATTTGCCGCGGCGGATGCAATCAGTTTGTAGATCGGCTCTGCTGAAATTTTATTTGTAAATTTCAATATATTCAAAGCTTCATTTACAGGCATACCGCGAACCAAATTGATCACCAGTCGAACTTTTTGGGCAGAAACACCACTGTTGCTTAATTTTGCTGTTACATCTTGTGCCATTGCTTCTACCTCTTTGTCGATTTTTCCGAAACATGACCACGGAACAGACGGGTGGGGGCAAACTCACCCAATCGATGACCTACCATGTTGTCGGTTATGTAAACCGGGATATGGCGTCGGCCGTCATGTACGGCGATGGTATGACCTACCATCTGGGGGAAGATTGTGCTGGCGCGGCTCCAAGTGCGAATCACTTTTTTGTCGCCGGCGTCATTCATTTTCTCAACCTTCTTTAAGAGTTTCGGGTCTATAAACGGCCCTTTCTTTAATGATCTTGACATATCTTCGTACCTCTCTTAAATGACTGATCCGAGGACTAACGTCCGCTCTTGACATTGCGGCGTCGAACAATATATTTGTCCGTTTTCTTGTTATTCCGGGTTTTATAACCCAAAGCCGGTTTACCCCACGGGGTTTTAGGTCCTGGCATTCCAACTGGCTGGCGTCCCTCACCACCACCATGCGGATGGTCGCGCGGGGACATCGCAGTACCGCGAACGGTCGGGCGAATACCCAGATGACGTTTGCGTCCGGCTTTTCCCAGCTTCACATTACTGTGATCCAGGTTGCCAATTTGACCAATCGTTGCATAACAAACCTGCAATACCAACCGGACTTCTCCGGAAGGAAGACGGACCTGAGCATAATCACCTTCTTTTGCCAGAAGCTGAGCAGATGCACCAGCCGCACGGACCATTTGTCCGCCTTTGCCAGGTTTCAATTCAATGTTATGAATGGTTGAACCGACTGGAATATTGGAAATCGGCATCGCATTGCCGATTCGAATTTCAGAATTCGGTCCAGAAACAACCATATCGCCGACTTTCAAACCAATTGGGGCTAATATATACCGTTTTGCTCCATCCACATAGAAAAGAAGAGCAAGGCGGGCAGTTCTATTCGGATCATACTCAATGGCAGCAACTTTCGCGGGGATATTAATTTTATCGCGTTTTGTATCAATAATACGGATAAAGCGTCTTTCCCCACCACCACGATGACGGACTGTTACACGACCATCATTATTGCGGCCTGCGTGCTGTTTGCGGAATACAATTAAGGCTCGTTCCGGTTTTTTCTTTGTAATTTCTTCAAAGGTATAACCGGTCATATTGCGCAAACTCGGGGTAATTGGTTTATAAATCTTAACGGCCATTATTCAACCCCCTCGAAGAACGGAATCTTCTCACCAGCTGCCAATGTAACAATCGCCTTTTTGATAACAGGTTTCTTGAGAACGACACGCCGGCTTTTTGTATTCCGCTTTGTCTTGCCCGGTGATTTGATAATATTGACGCTCACAACATTAACTTTGAAAATCGATTCAACAGCGTCTTTTACCAAAGTTCGGTTTGCATTTACCTGCACTTCAAAAACATATTGATTCAGTTTGAATGCTAAATCATTTGTTTTTTCTGTCACCATTGGACGGCGGAGCACATCATAAATTGTTGACATTTCTCCTCCTTATCCTAAGTACGCGTTAATGGTTTCGATGGCTGCCACCGGTAGGATGACATGATCAAAACGTAATAAATCGCGGATATTTAAATAATTCGCTCTTAATATTTTTGCATCGGGCAGATTGTTGGTCGCTCGAACGACATCCACGGTTGATTCAACATCCGGGACGAGAATTAAGGCGCTGCTGGAACCAACCAGTGCATTCAAAGCCAAAGCCATGAGGCGCGTTTTTGGTTCAGCCAGTTTTAATTCATCCACAACAACGATTTGAGATTCGCCTGCTTTGACACTTAAAGCAGAACGCAGCGCAGCCCGGCGCATTTTCTTAGGCATTGCTTGAGTATAGTCACGCATATGCGGGGTATGAACCCTGCCGCCGCCCTTCCACTGTGCAGCGCGGATTGAACCCTGTCGAGCTCGTCCAGTACCCTTTTGTTTGAACGGTTTTTTACCACCGCCAGCAACTTCATGTCGGGTTTTGGTCTCGTGTGTTCCGAGGCGGGCGTTTGCCATTTGACGAACATATGCCTGATGCATCAAGTCTATGTAAATCGGGGCTTCGAAAATTACTTCAGGAAGTTCAACTTCGCTGACTTTTTCGCCCTTCATATTTTTGACATCGATAATCATAGTACTTACGCTCCCTATTCCAATAAATCCGCTCAGGATTTACTGGCTTCCTTAATCATTACAAGACCGCCGCGCGATCCGGGGATTGCGCCCTTAACACCGATCAGATTTCTCTCTGTATCGACAAAAGCGACCTTCAGGTTTTGTACCGTTACACGATCATTGCCCATATGACCCGGACCACGGGAACCCTTGAAAACACGACCCGGTGTTGTACCCGAACCGTGAGAACCAGGCGCACGAAGACGATCAGATTGACCGTGGGTTTTTGGTCCACCACGGAAGTTATATCGTTTCACACCGCCGGCAAATCCACGACCCTTGCTGGTACCAACAACATCGACCAGTTCGCCTAATGCGAACAAATCCACAGTAACCTTGTCACCTTCGGAAACTTGTGGATCTTTAACACGAAATTCGCGCAAAAAGCGCAGCGGAGGCAAGTTGTTCCGCTTTAAGTGACCCTTTTCGCCATTCGAAACACGTTTTGGTTTAACTTCTTCAAAACCGATTTGAACGGCAGTGTACCCATCAGTTTCCTGATTACGTAACTGGGTAACAAAGCAAGGCCCAGCTTCGATGACGGTAATCGGAACTGCAATACCATTCTCATCGAAAATCTGGGTCATGCCGATTTTCTTGCCGAGTAGCCCTTTAAACATTCTCTGTTTTCTCCCTTATTTTAGGTAAATTCATGAGATCAAGTTGACCTCGTTTCAAGATTGCCAGCATGGGCTTAGCTGCATCATCTTGTCCGCAATCAGTTAACCTGCCAATGCAGCACCGTGGAATTTGTGTCGTGCGCAAAGAAGCAGATTCTTGACATGCGATATTTGCTGCGCCGGCATCTATCAGCGCAAACTGAAATATTATATCATAATTTTTTTGCAATTTGATAATTGGGAAAATCTGTGATGATTCAGGTCGTTGAAGTCACTGCATCCAATTTTATCACCTTCTATAAGGATTTGGAAAAATGAGAAGGTATCCATTTATTTAAAACACTAATCGAAATTTTGGACGAAAATTGCTGATCTTTTATTGAAATAACAGCGATTCGAAATATGAGGAGAAAATTTGTTGTTGTGTTGATTTTGCGCGGAGTGCAAAATCAACACAACAACAAATTTTCTCTTTTTTCTCAAATGGCTTTTCCAAAATTCGAATTACTGTTGAATTACTTGCCAAGAATGGAACTTGTGTATATAATGTATGCTGTTTGAGCGGTTAGCTCAGTTGGTTAGAGCGTCGCGTTGACATCGCGAAGGCCGTAGGTTCGAGTCCTATACCGCTCACAAGAATCAGGAGAAAATCCTGATTTTTTTTTGATTTGCGTCCCGAGCGTTCTGTCCATATAATTATTACATGCCGATCAACTTCGAACAATTACAACCTCAAATTTTGCAGTCAGGTATATCACTCGGGTTTCAGATCCAAGAACGAAATGCACAATTGCAGAAAGCTGCCAAATTTTTTAGAGATCTTGCAAGCAGCAGTATTGACGTAGAACGTTTGTCAAGAGTCTTAAACAAAAAATCAGAAAAACGATACGCAATTCCAGCAGAAGCGTTAATCGATGGCAGCCACCCTGCTGACAGAGAAACCGATCAAAAAATTACTATTCTTGCAGCGGACGGCTCCCAGATCAGCCCGAACCGTCATGAAGCAGTATCTTTTGGTCTCATTAATACAGCCATTTTTATTTATCGTACACACAGCACAGAAATTCCGTCGATCGTCACAGAAACCGCTCTGATTCATCCGGACCCATCAAGTCAGTATGACGATGAATTTGATGAGAATATGATCGCATTACAAAGAGATATAGCCGAGCGAAAACTGCTTGCAAAAGAGGCCTGTCAGCTTGGATGCGACAATCCTGTAATCGCGCTTATAGACGGTCCGTTACAATTGTTCAATTTACGCCAGCTTTTTCAGAATCAAAAGAAACTTTTTGAAGAATATCAATCCGCAATTCAGCAACTTTCGGAGAAAAACATCATCACAGCAGGATATGTCGATCGCCCTAGGGCTGATTATGTAATACGGATGATCGATTTCCTGAAAGAGAACCCGGAAAGAAACATTCAGTCTGGAGAACCCCAATTTCCTTTGATCTGCGACAGTGACATTTTTTCTCTTTTATTACGACCTGGTGAAAGATCATCCCTGTTTAATTTGTATTCAAAAAACAGTATGGAATCCAAAGAATCGATGAAAATATTCTTTTTCTATTTGAATGTCGGGACTATCCCAAAACCCATGATTGCCAGAATCGAAATACCATCCTGGACCGCTCAAAATGTCGAATCGGTCAATCTTCTGCACGCGTGCATACTGGAGCAGACAAAAATTTTCGGGATCTACCCATACCCGTATGTGCTTCATCGCGCACATGAAAGTGCTTTAATAAATTTTGCAGAGAAAAATCAAATAACGAATCTTGTGGCTCAGGAACTGTCAAGACAGGAAAAATCTTTTTTTCAAAAGTCAAACAAACAAATCATGAAAGATATGTCAAACCGAAAAATTTCCATCTAACCATCCTGGAACCAGTATGGTTAGATGCTTCAATATATAGCAGCAGGATAACAGAAAAGGGAAAATAATGAATCATTCAAATGCATTTGGTAGAATCATCAGCGCGAACAGTCGCGAGTGCGTGGCAGGTTATCGAACTTCGGAAAAAGAACTGCCACAATTTGCATCCATTGTTCGGATACCCGTGCAAGAGGAATCATCGTATCAAATTTATGGACTTGTTACTGACGTACAAATTGAACAAGATGATTTTTTGAGACAGATCGCTGCAGCGGATTCCATTTCTGATGAAGTATTAAGTGACAACCGAGTCAACCGAAATATTCCAATTGTGATCCGAATTTTGTTTCTCGGATTTCAAAACGAGAGCGGATTTTCTCATCTTCTGCCACCGAAGCCTCCTTTATCACTCGATTCGATCTACCTATGTACTTTATCTGAAATTGCAGGTTTCACATCACACGGAAATTTTGGGTACCTTCGACATATTCTTCGTGTATCAAATGTACCAATAGCCGAATTATTGGCTGTCCACCTCCGACAAACTGCGATTGCCCAAACGGCAAACAATCATTCAGCATGGATCAAAAACGCGATCGAGGAAATTATCGATTTAATGAGAGATGACAGTGCCGGTTTACTTGAGATTCTCAGCGCACTGGGTGATGCGGATATTTCCATGGAGTAAGGATATTCTATCCTTGTTAACAGAATGGCGAAATCAGAGAACTTAAGTTCCATGGATTGATTTGATTTTTTTATATAAATTCCACTTATGAACTGGAATCAGGAGACACTATGGAACAAAAAACAATCGGATATATTACCGGTGGCAGTCTGAAAACAGGTTTTTTAGTCAGACTGACTGTACCGGCTGATGAAATTCAGGAAGGCGGATTTGTGGTTGTCCAAAGCGGGAATTACAAATTTTATGGATTAATTACAGATTTACGACTTAAAGCATCTGATTCCCGTTTTTCTGAAGAAAAAAATGAATTAAGACTCCAAAAAGATATTGCTCTACTGCTGAATGCCAAAACGCTCTATACCGAATTAGAGATACTCCCATCATTAATGCAAAAGGTCGGACCAGAACCGGGAACGGAAGATTATGCACAATATTCCCAGTCTGTCGATTCATACCCGATTCCAGTAAAGACACTGCCAGCCCACCATGCAGTTGTAAGGATTGCAAATGCCTTTGATGTGTGGGAAATTTTTGGAGACCCAAAGGCTAAAGCGAAATTTACAGTTGGTTTGACTCGTGAACAGAATCATCCGATTGCCATTGATCTGGAAAAATTTATCCACCGCTCCTCCGGTATTTTTGGCGCAACCGGAACAGGCAAATCATATCTGACTCGTTTAATTCTTGCCGGTCTGATTCATAGCAAACTGGCATCGGTTCTGGTCTTTGATATGCATGACGAATATGCTTTTGGTGATACCTCACCGGATACAAACATCCGGGTTCCCGGATTAAAAGAAAAGCTCGGCAGTCATGTTAAGGTCTGCGCATTGGGAAGAGGAACTGATATCCAAAGGAAATTGCGTCCTGATTTTGATCTCGTTATAGAACAGCAGGATATTTTACCGGAAGATATTGAAATGCTGTCACGGGAATTGAACCTGCGGGAAACAACTTCGAACACATTAGCTGCGCTGGTTCAATCCTTCGGAGAAAAAAAATGGTTTAAGACGTTTATGGAGTTGAAATCTGGCAACGGAGAAGGAACACTGGAATCCTGGGCACAGGAAAACCGAATTATCCCTCAGGCTGCTGAGAGCTTGCAAGGCAAATTATCCCGAGTATTCAACAAGTCATATATTCTCGAAAAAGCGCCAACCAATTGCATCCAGCAGATTATTGAAACACTCCAATCCGGTTGTTCCGTTGTGCTGTCTTTCGGAAAATATGAATCTGATTTAGATTATCTGCTCGTCACCAATATCCTGACTCGAAAAATTCGGGAAGTATGGGAAAAAAGGACCAATGATTTCCACGGGGGAACCGGGAAACAACCGATATCTTTAGTCATCGCCATTGAAGAAGCTCACAAACTGCTTAACCGCGAGATGGCAGGCCAAACATCCTTTGCAATGATTGCACGTGAAATGCGAAAATATTTTGTGACGTTATTAGTCATCGACCAGCGTCCGTCCCAGATTTATGATGAGGTAATGTCCCAGTTGGGGACACGTATTTCCGGCTGGCTGGGCGATGATGCCGATATCTCTGCTGTATTGTCCGGATTAGCCGGGAGAGAAGCACTGCGCGGAATGTTATCCCGATTGCAGCCTAAAGAAGAAGTGCTGTTGCTTGGATATGGTGTTCCAATGCCACTGCCTGTTCGTTCACGGCGTTATGACGAAAATTTTTGGAAAGACCTTTTGGGAGATCAACCTATTCATTCCACTATGAAAGATGCAAAAAAAGACTGGATGTTTCCGGATGAATAGCTATAAAAAACCCAAAGAAGAACAGCGGTGATACATCACGATAGAACCTGAGACAGCGACATTGAAAGAAGCATAACGCACAGATTCTATTTCAACCACCTGGTTGCATTGAGACAGTATTTGTTTGGATAGTCCATTGGCTTCCGATCCCAACAAATAAACGGCACATTCCGGATGAGTGAATGTATGCAGCGGTATCCCACCCATCTCAATACCGATCAATTGAGCTTGCTTTGGACGAGCGTTAAGAAAATCTTCGATGGTTTCATAATGACGAAAAGGGATTTTATACGAGACATGCAATACATCGCTTGTTTGTTTTCGTTGTTTTTTCCCGATTGTAAATATACCTGCAGCCCCCAATTGCCAGGCACTTCGCCATAACGTTCCAATATTCTCTTCCGATCTGGGTTGAAAAATTCCGATTTCGAAAAAAGCCATTCCTCAATTAATCCTCATTGGGAGCGCCATTTTCACCATAATCCAAAATCTCTCTGGGAATTGCCGGATTCGCATTGGGAGAACTAATTATTCCCAAATCTTCCATTTGTGAAAGCAGTTTATTAGCGCGTGTAAATCCAATACTGAGACGACTGACCAGCATGTTTGCCGATGCACGGCCTTGTTTCCGAACCATCGCAATGGCCTCTTCCAATAACGGGTCATCCCCTTTTTTTACTGTTGAAACATCTTCATTTAATAACGGTAATTGTGTCAATGTTCCCTGCTTGATTTGCGGTTTCGTTCTCACTGTCACAGGGGTAATTCCGCTTTTTTCCGTTTCCGACTGATCATCACCGATCCGCGGATTCTTTTTCCAGTAATCCACCAGTTTTTTAATTTCATCATCGGACACATATACGCATTGAAGCCGTTTCAAGTTACTGTCTTCTGAAGACATGAAAAACATATCCCCTTTTCCGAACAGGTTCTCTGCACCGCTTCGATCCAAAATCACGTGACTATCAATATTCGTTGCAACTGCAAATGCAATTCGTGACGGAAGGTTTCCCTTAATCGTACCGGTGATAACATCCCGGGATGGGCGCTGCGTGGCCACGATGATGTGAATTCCCATCGCCCGTGCAGTCTGAGCCAGACGGGTAATACTGGTTTCGATATCGGAAGCTGCTTCCATCATTAGATTAGCCAGTTCATCAATTACAACCACCAGATATGGCAGGATTTTGTCAGGATTTTTTTGATTGTAATCCTGAATATTTCTGACACCAGTTTGCATAAAATGAAGATTGCGCATGTCCATCTCTCGCAGTATCCATTGCAGAACATTTCCAACCTGTTCTACATCCGTTACGACCGGTGTGATCAAATGCGGAATGCCGTTATAACCGGTTAATTCCACCCGTTTCGGATCGATCAGCACCAGTTTCAACTGATCCGGTGTGTAATTCATCAACAAACAGACTAAAATTGCATTCAGACACACTGATTTGCCGGATCCTGTGGCGCCAGCAATCAAGAGGTGAGGCATGCGCGTTAAATCAGCGGCATAAACCGCTCCATTAATATCTTTGCCTAATGCGATACCCAAACCTTTTCGATTTTTCCGAAATACATCACTTTCAATGATTTCATGCAAGGTGACAGGGATACGAAATTTGTTTTGGACCTGCAACCCGACAAAGGTTTTGTTGGGAATTGGCGCTTCGATCGTCAGTTGTTTGACAGATAACGCCATTTCAAGGTCTTTTTTTACGTTTTCGATCTGTTTGACACGTACGCGAGTCCTGCGATCTGCACGTTCGATGAATCCGGGTTCAATCCCGTATTGTGTAAAAGTAGGTCCGATTTGAATATCGACAACCTTCCCTGGAGCATCAAAAGCATCCAATACATGTTCGATTTTTTGAATTTGTCCCAGGATGTGTGGATCTTCAGGAGTAATATTATGTCGTGCTTTCACGGGATCCAGAATTTCATCTGTAACCGGTAACCTCCAGGTTATTGTTGATTCTTCATTTTTCGCAGTAGTTTCGTGTTTACCCGATCGTTCAGACAAAGAAGGTTTGAACGAGTTTTTTAAAAAAGTCACCGGTAAAATTTTCTCAGGTAGTGGATCAACTTTCTTTTGGGTTTGAATTTCTTTTTCAAGAATCTTTTTGCCGTCCGGTTTTGTGATTTCTCCTTTTGAAATGACAGTCTCTGTATTTGCCAAGGATCTGGTTCCATCCTTTTTATCCCGAACTTCTGAAGATTTCTTCTTTTTCACATCTCCGAAAGGTAGTTCAGTATCCGGAAGATCAAAAGCGAGCTCTGTATTTGTTTCAATCGTTTCATCCAAATGAACAGAATCTGATCTGGGTGATTTCTCATTAAAGGATCCCAGAAACTTTTTCAGCGGATTCAGAAACGCAGGCTGAATATGCAGGCTGGAAGAAAAATAATTTGAAATCCATAACCAGGCCACTAACAGCAAGAGTAAACCGGCAAATCCATAAACCAAAACGGATCCTGTATTTCCGACTGCGACATTCAGCGCATCATCAATCTTGTCGGCCGCAAATCCACCTGTCAATTCAGAATAAGATGCAAACGAATTGGAATTTGTTTTATGCTGGATCAGGACTAAAACGTACTGATAGACGACAATCAAAAAAAAGAAAATTTTCCATGAAAACGAAAAAGGTTTTTTTATCCTGCGCAGGATCAGTATCCATAAACCAATTAAAATGAAAATACAGCCTGTCAGGTAAGCACTTTTTCCAGAGTAAAAGATTGTTAACTGGGAGCACCATCCGGTTAACGAAATCATATCCGGAAATTTCAAACTGAAAATGATCAGGGTACCCGAAAAAAGAAGAATTAAACCAATCAAATCAGCAAGAATACTGAAGATTGAGCGAACACTTAATGCTGCATGGGAAGCATTTCTTTTGTTGCGTTGAGCAGCAGTGGTTGCAGCTTTTTTTCTGGCTGCCATGGACGGTTTCTTGTCACCGCGATAACTTGCCTTCACTTTTTTTTTCGGTTGAATTGACGCCATAATTACAGTATAACATCAGATAGAACATTAGAACTAATTTTTGCCAGCGATTCGAATTATGGAAGGGATTATTTGTTGTTGTGTTGTTTTTGTGCGGAGCGCAAAAACAACACAACAACATTTTTTTAAAGATTTCTACCGGTTTCGAATTACTGATTTTCGTCGGTCATTTTTATTTTGAATCATTACAATCCGCATTCCGCATAACGAACATAAACAATTCGATTTTTAATATTAAGGTCCGGATCACCCACGAACTCATTTGCTTTTTCAATATAAGATTCCACTGAG
This sequence comes from Flexilinea sp., assembly GCA_026645735.1. Lineage (GTDB taxonomy): Bacteria > Chloroflexota > Anaerolineae > Anaerolineales > Anaerolineaceae > Flexilinea. Next base: position 7,268 of record JAPKMT010000012.1, on the reverse strand, counting down.
CCGGGGAGTGTCCGACAACTGTGCATCGATTCTGTAAACCCAAATTGCGGAGCGTTCCCTGAATAACCGTTTATCAGTGGGATGCTAAGTTCCTGTGCTGTCAACATCGCATCTAAAGCAGTTACAAACCACGGATCGCCAGCTTTCCCATGGATTAACAATATCGGATCCAGGATATTCGCCTTCTTCAAGGAATATTCTGTCGTTTTCCGCAGTGAATCAATTCGTTTCTGCCCTTCAATTTTTGAATATGAGGAATGTGTGAAAAAGACTGATTCAGAAAGCAAAAGGAGAATTAATAACCCAAGCGCTGCTTTGATCCGGAAAATGGGACTATTCAAGCTCATAATTCGATCAGTAACAAAAGCAATATAGACGGCTAAAGGCCACATAAGCACCAATTGAATACGAGTTACAGCACGGATGCTGTTGTATCCCGGAATTTTCAATATCAGGAAATAAAGCGATTTTTCATTGACAGTTAACGTCATGAAAAAAATGATGAAAAGACTGATTATATGAACCTGCAGGAATGAACCTTTTTCGGCAAATTTTCTCCAAAGCAAACCAATTACGAATAAACTTGCTGCTGCCAGGCCTGGAAATAATTGATGTTCATGCCGCATTGGAAGGTCCTTGAAATTATTCATGCCGAACCGCCACAAGGCAGCATGATCCGAAAGAAAATAACTGGACAATCGGGGCAGCATATTTTTTATTTCATCAATCCCTCTTGAAAAATGGTAAAGTTTAGTCACCTGCAAATAAGGCGCAAAAAGCAGAGATAGAATTGCAAGGAGCAGAATCAAACCGACAAAAAAACATAATTTTTCTGATCTTTTGGCGCTATCCCATGCGGAAAGGATTCGTAAAATCCAAAATTTGATGAAATTTCCTGATGAATTCGATAGCGGAATAACGAAAAACATCACACCGATCAAAAGCACGAGAAAGAAACCCATGTAAATTGTCAGGTAAAATTGCCAGACAATCGCTACCGTCAGGAATAAGATTTTCTTCAGATCCGCTTTTCTTGAAAAGCTGTATAAAAAGGAGCACGCAGCCGGTATACAAAACCGGTATATCAACTGCGGGTGGCCTTCCTGTGCTAACATGGGAAGTCCAAATGTGAAGAAAAACGCTCCGACTGCAACCGGCAGTGATTTCAAATTCTCCTTCTTTAACACACTAGCCGTAACAGAATAATTCAACATAAATCCCAACAGAAACCATCCCTGAAAAGCAGTCTCTCGGCTGAATCCTAATATTCGAATCGCAGCATAAAATGGAGCCGATCCCAGGAGATTATCACTAAAGGCGGTTGCTAATGGATATGGATAGAACATCGGAGCACTCCAATAATCCGGCTCGCGACGAATAATCCATTGAAAGAAATGTTCCAGAATATAGTTATTAAATCTGGCATCTCCCAAATCGCCAGGTATCTTCAGAAAATTTTTTCCGAAAGAAAATACAATGGATCCGATTCCAACAATAAAAAACAGGAAAATCCACCCATAATCTTTAATAAGTTGGAGAAAAAAGGTATGTATGCAATGTAGAATGTTGTCTGATTTGGTATGATGTATCATCATTTCTGCCTGGTTATTAATTAATACTTTGATCTTATAATCTTACCAATATATGGACAATTCGGCTGGCTGCCATCCAATATTTCAACAATTTAAAATATGAATAGGCTTTGCGAATTGAAAGAGAAATTATGTTGTTGAATTGTTTTTGCGCGAAACGCAAAAACAATTCAACAACAAAGATTTTTTTCATATCTCGAACTACTGCCAATATTTCGGATGACAGACTGGCCTTCTGTTATAAAAGAGAATAATTCTCCCCCCATTAATAAAACATAGAAGAATATTCGGAATAACCGCATTAGAATTAATCCAGAAATGAGCAAAATGAAAACAAAGCACATCTCAAAATTAGCCAATTATTATTTTGTATTGTCAGCGCTCGAGGCCGCAGCAGCGATTTTCTGGCTTGTTTCCATACCCAAAGAAGAAAACAACAGCTTTTTTCTCGGGTTTTCGATCTCCAGGTTTCTAATGCTTGTTTTCCTGGTCATTAGTATTATGGTTGCCTTGTCAGGATTTCTTCTAAACCTTTCAATAAAAACATCCCAGACGGTTTTCGGAAAATTTCTAAAAATGAATTCAATACACAGAATCGTTATCTGGTTCTGTGTATTTCTTTTCTTCCTTTTTTCCTCGATTCTAATTTATACAGGATTTCTTAATCCGACTGATTATCAACCATATTATGAAAGACTGCTCCCTTTGGGTTTATTTGTGATTATATCTTCCATTCAATCGATCCTGCTTCTTTTAAGCTTCGGATCGGATAAGGATCCCAAAATTGATCATCGCAATCTGTTATTTCTAAAGAGGTCCATAATAGTTTTTCTGATTGAAAGTATTGTTTTTCTGATCATCAAAGTAACCGGCTTGGGGATTACACCGGATCCTATGGATTGGCAGCCAAATGGCATGACCGTGCAATACTGGGAGTTGAGCACAGCTTTTTTATTTGGATCTTTCCTGCTGGTAATTTCTCTCTTATTGCATAATAAAATGCCTGAGATTTTTCAGACCATTCTGTTTTTCGTGATTCTTTGGATCACCGCATCACTGCTTTGGACCTCCGTATCTTCATCAGAGTTTCTGAAACACAGTTATTTTATGGAAATCACACCTCCCAATAATGTACCCTATCCTGCTTCGGATGCGGCATATTTTGGTTTATGGTCTGAAAGTCTGATAAACGGGTTGGGATTTAAGAACAGCGTCGTTTCGCGTCAATTCTATGTCGTCTTGCTGGCATTCTTTCAAATGATGGCTAAGAAAAACATACTCTTAGCCATCGATATTCAAACAATCTTTTTAGCGCTGATTCCTGCAATGCTCTTCCTGATCGGAAAACAACTTCATTCTGCAGGAGCGGGTCTTTTTGCAGCAGGAATAGCAATTCTGAGAGAATATAATTCTCTGCTTTTAGCACCTCATTTTGGTATGTCGAATTCAAAAATGTTCCTGTCCGATCTGCCGACTTTGCTTTTTTTCTTGTTTTTCCTGTCAGCATTTATTTCCTGGTATCAAAATTCAGATTCAAAGAATAAAGCCATCCTTGCAGGCGGACTGCTCGGATTGGTCACCTTAATCCGTTCACAGTTTATTTTGTTTTTTCTTCTGGTCATCGTTTTGGTTATCTTTCGAAGGAAAACACTCCATAGAAAAATATTCTATTCCTTTCTTATTTTCTCGATTACACTGTTCGCAGTCCTTGCACCGTCTCTGATCCGCAGCATGTCTGTGAAGGGGACGTTCTTTCTGGAAGACAACGACATTCATGGCGCAGAGATCGTCAGAAGATATTCTGATCCTGACGAAAAGATACCATCCACAATGAATTCGGACATTATTGACAAATCCTTATATCAGATCGGTCAGTTTATTGTAAATAAGCCGTTTTACGTCATGCAATTTATTTCGAACCATTTTTTGAAGAATCAGATTGATTCCTGGCTCGTTTTACCTGTTGGTATGTCCTTTACTATGACTGCTGAAGACATTTTAGACACTTCCTACCATGAAGTAACGCAGCGATTATCCAATCATAATGTTTTATCTATTTTATTTTTCGCAGTATTAATTGCCTGTGGATTTGCAGCTTGTATGAACGCTCATGGATTCACTGGACTAATTCCTTTTGTGCTTTGTTCCATGTATATGGCAGCAACCGCAGCCGGCAGATATTCCGGTTGGAGATTTATTTTGCCGTCTGATTGGATTTTTTATTTATATTTCTCAGCAGGGATTTTTGAGATAATTCAGCGGATTTTTAAGAATTTCAAATTGAAGCAAAATTTAAATACGGCTATTCAAAAAAAGAAACCCGCAGCGTTCAAAAAATCGATCATCCAAAATTGGAAACCATTTGTGTTATTTTTTACACTCATTGGCACCGGATCGCTTCCCGTCTCCTTGCCGTACCTGATTCCAAATCAGATGATGACCGGTTCACAATCGGAGAACCTGCAAATAATTGAAAAAATGGCTTTTCAATATGGGAAACCTTTCCGATCAATGCTGCAGCAAACGAATGAAGAAAAACTTCTGATCATCAATGGGAAAACGATTTACCCGCGGTATTTTGAAGCGGGACAAGGTTTAACCAGTGCCAATCCATGGACGGTCTACGAGGTGCGTGATTTTAACCGGCTGGGATTTATTCTTCTGAATCAGGAAAACACCAACATCATTATTCCCATGGAATCCGAACCGGTTTTTATTCCAAACGACACGGATTGTCTGGTTATCGGCAACCAAAGCGGAAATGGATATTTCGAAGGGATCTGGCTGATTTTTCCTGCAATCATTGACTCTAATGGAAAACCGCTTACCTTTTCCAATTGATTCCAATCATGAACGCAGCTTTATGAGAGTAAGATAATATCCTTCCAATGAGTATTGTCTGGAAAAAACCATAGGAACAATGATTCGGCATCCATTTACAGGACAGACCGTCCATCCGGCAAAGACAGGATTCAGCTGATCATATATTTTTTTACAAAACACAAAACAAAAGTGTAATAATCCTCCTCACTTCTAAAAAAATCAAAATTGGATCAAATTTGCCGGTTTAACAGCAGCAAATTGTCTTAATACCTGGTTATGATGTTGGATAATCTGTTCCGCTCGTAATAACTCGGAGTCATAGGTACTGTGTCCATCTTCTGCTAACTCAATTTCAAACCCGCGAGAAAATGCACATCGGCAGGTTGTATCGACACAGAACTCTGTCTGAACTCCGCACAAAACCAATTGATTGATCTGAGATTCTCGTAATTTCGATTCCAAATCCGTTTCAAAGAAAGAATCGGCAAAATATTTGACGACAATCACATCCTCTTTTTCCGGAACGATTTCCGGATGAACCTGCCACAAAGGTTTCCCTTCCGCCCGATATGATTCGCCTTTCTCTGTATACATGATGTAAAAGACTGGTGCACCTTCCGCTCTCGCATTCAGAATCATTAGTTTTATTTGTTCCAATAATTCTTTTTCATGATCAATAGCCTTGCCTCCATAATCTTTCCAGATAAACGGCATCATTTGCATATCGATCACAATCAGGGCTTTCTGATTTTTAATATTTCGCATCATACCCGGCTTCCTTCAGTATTCGAGAAAGAACAAATAAACGTTCACTGATACGCTCATCTTCTTTTGATAAAAGAGCAGCAAAATCTTTGATGTCATGATCCAGAGTCGGATTGTTTTTATCGATTGCAACGGTCATTGCACCACCCTGAAGACCAACCCTGGCAAGCTGCATTTTTTCCGAATCATAATAGTTTTTATATCGATATGCATCCTGGAAATAAACCTTGGTCTGACAGAACAGAATCGTCAAATCTATTAACTGAAGCAGCGGAATTTCCATACCTGTTTCCGATCCGATCCTGGCAGCAAGATTTTCTTCATTCGTACATTCATTTTGTTTGATTCCTACAGAGATTTGAAAAGCATCAGTCTCTGCAGATCTGTTTTCATTTACCTTTTGATAATCATCACATACAACAATTGTTTGATACTTATGATTTTCCATATCAACCCTTTTTATTCCCTGTCTTCCCAACGCAGTATTGTGGTTAGAATTGCAAATTGTTCGTCCAGCATTTCATCAGACATTGTAATCAATGCAGAAGAATTCAATAGTCCTTCCAGAAATAACAGTGTAAATCGAGCAATTGCTTCTGTATCCTGGATGGACATAAGGTAATTCCGGTTTTTGTACGCAACCAGTGTCGTCAGCATCCGCACAGCCGACAAAAATCGGTCATTCATCAATTCCTGCATATCAGATTCTGTTTGAAAGAATTCATAAATTGCCAGATTAAATCTTCCTTTTTGATTCAGGATCGCTGATTTTTGTTGGTCAATAAAAAAACGGAATAAAACCTCAGCAGGCACACCCGAAACAATGGCCTCATTCATTTTTTTCTCATTTTGGTCCTTATCCATAACAAGAATTTCTTCGAAGATTTTTTTTGTGGACTTAAAATACCGATATAAACCCCCGCGGCTTAAACCGCTTGCTTCACGAATATCTTCCATCGTTACTGATGAATATCCTTTTTGAGAAAATAATTGCATCGCCTGATTCAATATTTTCTTTTTTGTTAAATCACCTTTTTGAGCCATCTACTTCCATCCGAAGTGCAGTAATATAAAAGCGACACTAGTGTCGCTTTTATATTACTGCACTTCGCGGTACTTGTCAATCAATGATGAAAGAAAACACCAATTTACAAAAGACCTCGTTATTTAGAAAGCTGGTCGCAATTTCAAACTATTGCATAGCAAAAAGGATGATTCCAGTCAATCCAATACCTTGATTTAAAATGAAAATTGTTTTTTTTCAAAACAAGTTTTAAGAAATAATATGTTTAAAAAATAAAAGGTTCCGTTTTTCGTTCGGAACCTCATTGTATTGTTCTTTTTTCTAATCTTTAAAAATTGGCAGATGTCCAAGACATATCACATTCGGCCAATCATCTTTAGCACCCTCTGTAAGAATGGATGCAATTTCATAATCTGGATTACTGCCTGCCATTTCCAACAACGTTGTCAAAGCATGCAGTGTTGAACCGGTACTGATAACATCATCAACGATTACAACTTTCTTTCCTTTGATCAGCGGGATATCCTTCTCATCCAAAATCAGAAGTTGTTCCTGTTGCGTTGTCATAGAATTGGAAGTTGATTTCAACGCTTTTCCCATATACGATTTGTAATTTTTCCGGCAAACAACGTAAGGTTTTCCAGTTCTGACGGATAATGCGTGGGCAAAAGGAATACTTTTTGATTCCGCAGTAAACAATACATCAAATTCGAATCCTTTCAATTTGTCAGCAATTGCCGTTGCACAGGCTTCAACTAACTCTGTATCACCCAATATATTAAGAACAGCAATACGAACACCCGGTGCTACTTCAAACAAAGGCAGTGAGCGTTTGATTCCTGCCATTTCAATTTCATAATGGTCAGCTTTCATAGATTCCTCTTTACTCCAATTCCTTCCGGAAAATCCATTATCATTTGTTAGCCAATCGGGAGACGGTTAACGCATGCATTATACCACGAATCGCATATCTGAATTCGAAAGCAGTAATTCTGTAAGAGCAACATGATAATGTCCTATAGTAGCAAAATAGAAATGTCCTAATTATCATTAGGAGCTATGAA
>JAPKMT010000011.1 GCA_026645735.1 Flexilinea sp. | reverse complement strand
TATAAGGATACTTCTGACTCACCTCTTTTGTTAAGGTTCTTTATTTTACAGAAAATATGTTACACCAACGCAATTTAAAATATTGATTGACTTTTCGAATAAAAAAAAGAATTCTTTTCATATAAAGAATTCTTTTCTTATTTCGAATTACTGTAATCGAACAAGGTTTATTCATAAATCCCATACGTCTGATTTACATCCTGAACAAACAGGATCCCTTTGCCAGGAAGATCGATTTCCAATTTTTTTCTGATCGAAGAAACAATTTTCTCTGTAACATTCTCCTTCGATAAGATCATCACAACCTCTTTTTCAGGTTCAATGTCCATATGAAAAATCTTACTGGTTTCATGAGTACCGGAACCTCTCGCATTGATGATGGTGCCTCCTTTGGAACCTGCTTCCGTTGCTGCCTCGATTACATCTTCTGCCTTGCCCTTACTGACAATTGTAATTATTAACTGATACATCGGTTGTCCCTTTCCTCTTTCCTCGCCAATTTCTTCGCAACTAGTAGACCTGGAGCCAAAAACATCATAGGTACGCGTACAGAATACGATGCCATGATTCGGTTTTTCAAATTTAAATTCCTTATTCAACTCCGCCAGAACATGCGCTGCAGTCTTCTGATCAGATTCCAGTAAAATAATTTCTTTTCTCACTTCATATAACGATAAAAAATGAGAAATGGAATTCTGAACGGTTCCTTTTCCAAGGAGTACGGTTCCGCCAGAAATCCCCAATTGTTTCGCCTTCTGCAATACACGACTGCCTACACCATAATTGACAACCACATAAATCAATACAAACGACGGTTTATTGCCAAGATTAATCATTCCTGTTCTCAGTTCCTTTTGTTTTTGACTTGAAAGCAAATAGTAATCCCAATGTTTCTAGCGTAAGAATGGATGACATGGCAACCATTGCAATCATACCGAAACCATCCACCATAAGATCCGCTTTTTCATATGCATGGGCAGCGCCCTGAGTGAAAGCCAAAATAAACGTTGCAGTGATGGGCCCAGTTGCCACACCGCCTGCATCAAATGCGATTCCCACAAATAATTTGGGGACAAAAAACATCAATAGAAGGCAGAGGATATATCCAGGCAACAAATAATGCCATAATTGTACTTTTGGTATCAATATTCGGACAATCGACAGGGCAACAGCGAATCCGACACCTGTAGCCAGAGGGATGAGTATTACCATCCGTTTGATGTAGCCACTGGTTACTTCTTCAATCTGATAGGTTAATACCGAAACGGCCGGTTCTGCAACTATCGTCACGAATCCGAGTACAAACGCTACAATAATAATGTACGCTTTATTCTCCAATAAAGATAGATTTTTTCCGATACTGATACCCACATCCATAAAACCGGCATTCACGCCCATTAGAAACACAAATAATCCAATAAAAGCGAAAAGAAATCCTGTTAAAAGTTTCCTGAGTTCTCGTCGCTTCAGTCGGAAAGAAATTTTCTGCAATACCAGCAGAATAATTAACAATGGTAATATTGCAAAAATACTTTCCTGGAAAAACTTTGGAATTACCACAAAAAAAGGATTGAAGATGGAATTCGCGTCTGAGGATCCGATTTCAAGGACTCCGGAAAATTCATTAGTCTTAGCGAATAAATTCAAAAATAAAATCGACAAAATCGCACCAGTACACGAAATCGCGACTAAACCAAAACTGTCTTTCTCAGAAGCTCTACTGTCTTTTTTCAGTTTTGATATTCCGACTGAAAGGGACAAAATAAACGGTACGGCCAGAATTCCACTGGTAGAGCCAGATGCATCAAAAGCAATCGCAAGCATTTCTCGAGAAGAGAAAATCGCCAATCCAAAAATGATAATGTAAATCACAATCAGGATTTTATACAGAGGGATATTATAGAAAATTCTCAAAAATCCAAGAGAAAGCATGATCGCCAAACCGATGGAAACCAGGACCAGTATGCTGATTCGAGAAATTTGTCCTGTTGTTACCAGATCAACTTGATTAGCCAATACCATCAGACCAGGTTCAGCAATGGAAATAAAAAAACCAAGAATTATTCCGGCAATCAACACAATCCACAACCGGTTTGACTTTGCCAAAGAGGATCCAGTCAGATCACCCAGCGGTGTGATTCCAATATCAACACCCAGCAAAAAAAGTGTTAATCCCAATATTACAAATGAGGATCCAATTAGAAATCGAAGTAAATAGACTGGATCCATTGGAGAAATTGTAAAATTAAGAAAAAGAACCAGAATGACAATTGGAAGGACTGAAAAAAAAACTTGTTTAAATTTAATAAAAACTACATTCAATAGCAATGTCCTTTCTATAAACAATTTAATTATTGTTTATTTTTAATGTATATTAATCCATTTTACCTGAAATAGAACAGAAATTTTTATCAAACCAGCGATCCGAAATATTGACAAGTGTTACGAATAATGAGAGGAAATTTGTTTTCTACGATGAAACTGTGAAAACCTGTGCTGCACAATGATAATCAAATAATGGCAAAATTTTAGAAAATATTTCAATCTGATCTATACAGGTGTACAAATATACCAGGCCGTCAGTGTGCTGATTTCTACCATTTTAACCGCTGAAAAACAACGGCCTCTCGCCGATCTGCAATCCACCATTTCATCTCTTGCGGAGTGGATAAAGCGTTTATAGTCACTTTGTTCAAGCCATTCTATCATGGCAGTCAGTGCCGCCCAGTTCCGGCCATAGTCGTAAATAATCACTTTTTCTTTGGTAATCCGGCTCATCTCAGTATACAATCTGGATCGATCTTCCTTCTGCATGCCATGGGCAACATAAGCGGCAATGGACACGTCAAATGTTTTGTCTGCAAAAGGGAGTTGTTCCAGCACGTCAGCCTGGATGAAAGGAATACTGTGGTTCCCAGGGTTCTTTTTTGCTGTTGCAAGCATTCGCGAAGCACGGTCAACACCGGTCGGTTGCATACCCTTGTCTCTCAAGACGGATGTGAGAGCTCCAGGACCGCAACCGATATCTGCAACTGTTTTATAGGAATCCAGATTGATTTCGGTTGATACTGTTGTGAGTACTACCGAAAACCGTTTTGTCTGGTGTTCATAAAATGTTCCATAAACTGGAGCGATGGTATTAAATAGAAATCTGTGCCATAGATCGGTCAAGTGAGGCCTCTTTGCAGGAATAATCATACCGAATATTGCTGTCCAACAAAAAAATTCTATGAAATTACTCCGAATCTGTCAACATATCTGATTTCTCTTAACACTCAAAGATTCGAAAAATTCACAGAGATGAGAGATACAAAGAATTCCTTTTTTTTTCATCGAAATCGGAGGATTCCAGTCTGAAACAACAAGAGCGAATTCGAGAATATTAGATTTCCTGCGGAATTCAACGGTATTTTTTACGCAGCAATTTCATCGTTGACGCGAATGTCCGTAGCTGATTGCGTTTTTAGGACAGACAATTTCGCATTCAAAACACTGATGACATAATTCCGAGTTGATTGCTGCTTTTTGGGATCCTAAAGAAACAGTTACAGCTTCTGCCGGACAAACTTTCTCACATAACTTGCAGCCGATACATTTATTTTTATCGACTCCTCTGGAAAAGAATGCAAATTTCCCTGTGACTCTCTGTAACACTCCAAATGGACAAATTTTATTATGAAAAACATACGGTTCATACACGAAAGTAATCAAGACAGACAGGACCAGGAAAAATGGTAACACCGGGATATTGACTCCTGTCATTCTTTTAACAATCACCATGACCAAAACACTGACTATTAATAATACAATTGCCAACCATCCATTTACAATCAGTTTTGGAGATTTTCTCCGTTTAATATTAAGCTTTTTTGTTACGAATCCTACCAGGTTCATTAATGTGTTCATGGGACAAATCCATCCACAATACACTCTGCCAAAAACAAACGCTGCAACCAGACTGATCCCAAAAATACCCAGCCAGAGTATTGGTTTCGCCTTCGAAAGAATCAGTAGAAAAATTCCAAGAAAAAAGTAACGTACGATATAAATCCAGATATTTTTAGTTTTCATTATTCCTCCAAATGGTTATAGTGGTCGGGTCTTTCAAATCTGTCAATCAATTTTTGGATATTCAACTTTCGATTTTTTAAAATCACTATCCATTTTGATAATTCCTCTTTCCCTTTTTCTGTGATCCGATAAACTCTGCGTCTGGGTCCCAGACCACTTTCTTCCCAGGTTGATTCGACAAGATCTATCTTTTCAATCCTTCTTAATATGCGATACATCGTACTGACATTAAGTTCATTGTCTGAAAATCCAAAAAAAGGAAGCTCCTGGCTTAAACCATAGCCATAATCATCTTTCTCATGTAAAAGCAATAAAAGGCAAACCTCCAGGAATCTCTCGGTCGGTTGATTCTTGTTTTGACAAAAAATCGAACTGTTTTCTTTCATTTATATACCTATCAGAATCACTAGTTTCATGTTGTATATAGTGAACAAGACCATAGTATATCATTTCTTTTTACATTTGTTTAAAAGATCTGTCTGAAAGAAATTCTTTCAGACAGATCTTTAAGTAAAATGGTTGCCATTATCTACAGTTTTCCATTTTTGTAAAAATATTGCAGCGTAAGTCAATCAAGCAAATGCATATTTTCCCTTTCCGCTCTTTTTAACTTGATATAAAGCATCATCCGCTTTTGATATTAAAACATTAAGAGAAGTTCCATCCTTCGGATAAAAACATATTCCCATACTGCAGCTCACATGCAGAGTATGGCGGTTACCATCCTGCTCCTGAGCAATTTTATATTCAGCAGAAATCTTGTCAAACAAGCGGTTGATAAACTTGGGGGCATTCTTTTCATCCTGGATGTCGTGAAAATAGATTAGAAATTCATCCCCTCCTGTTCGGATGATCAAATCGTTCTCGCGAAGTTCCTGTTTAATTCGGGTTGCCAGATACTTTAATACCATGTCACCGGTCAGATGTCCATACGTATCATTAACATCTTTAAAATCATCCACATCCAAAACAGCCAGACAACTGATTAAATCGTTATCTCTTGATTCGTTGAAACGTTCCGACAAAATAGTCTCCAATGCATGGCGATTGAAAGCCCTTGTTAGGGAATCACGTTGAACTTTCTCTTTTAATTCATCCTCAGTTTTCTTTTTATCTGTGATGTCATCCACAACAATATTCGCACCGATAATTTTTTCGTTCTCCTTATTCGGAGTAAAAAGCACCCGCAACCAGCAATATTTTCCCCAAAGACTGGTATAGCCCATTTCATACGAGATAAAACGGTCACTCATCATGCATTCCTTAAGTTTTTCTGAAAAACCTGCAGCCTTCAGTTTGGGAAAATCTAAGAGATTGATGCTTTTTGTTACTTCAGAAGAAGGCGAATCCATGATTTCTATGAGCTTCTGATTGGCATAGATGATCGCTCCTTGCGTATCACAAGTAACAAAACCGATCGGAGCATATTCCGCTAAGGTATAAAACATTTTTTGATTCGTTTGTAATGCGATATCAAGACGATTTCTTTCCATAAAAAGAGAAAGTTGGGAAATGTACAGCAGTAGCAGATTCTGATTTATCAGTTTTTTTCCCTTTTTAAAAAAGAGTGTAAAGTCGCCAAGGACTTTTCCTTCCCTCGTAATTTTCGCAATGACAGTGATACCGAGATTGAATATTTTTTCAATCTGGACAATAATCGATTTGGAAAGCACATTTCCTGTCAGATCCTGCAACGTTTCAAAAGAGGTGATATCCTGATTTTTAGTCTTTTCTTCTCGTACAGGATCGTATGACCATGTCTTGCCAATAAAATGCATATCAAGCAGTTGATAAATCTTTTTGAGTTGATCCGATACACCGCAAAATGAAATGGTTGTGAAATCGCGCCCATTATCATGAAACAAATTAAATGCAGCGTAATCAGCTCCGGAAATTTCGTAGGCAAACTTCGTTATTTGGTCATAATCGATCTGATTGCCGATATTATTAATAAAATATTGGGCAATTTCCTGCATTTTCAATTCGATTGTCTTGTTATTGAAGATGGTCACAAAGTGGTTTTTCTCCGAGGAATATGCTCTCACAAAGAAATACCGGTTGAATTCTGTCGAGAATTCCTGAAACTCCTGGGGAATCTGTTCAGTGACTACTTTTTCGTAAAGACGGACCCATTCTCTGGCTTGTTCCTTATCCAGCGCGATATCCCGGACATACTGTTTATTCAGTATGTCTTCCTTCTTTAATCCGGTTAGTTCTTCGAAGGAGTGATTAACATCCAAAAAAATATAATCAATCATCCGATGGTTTTCATCAAAAACCGCCTCGTGATACGCAAAAGCACAGGGATTACGTTGTATGGCTGTTTGATACATAGCTGGATCGATCAAATCATGCCTCCTGAATATGTTCTATTCCATCCACTAAGAATAAGATCATATTTTATTAATAAAGTAAATGGTTTATATCTGCCAAAAGGCGGATTATGCTACATCAAACTGATCTAAGTTGTTCTTCGATTGGATTGAAATCAACCGCTTGTTTTTGGACAAGATTCAACGCTGCTGCTTCATCAAGCGGCCGACTGATCAAGTATCCCTGTACTTTGTCGCAACCGCACCGATACAAATATTGAAGTTGTTCCTCATGCTCAACACCTTCCGCAATTACATCGTGCCCGACCTTATGTGCCATGGAAACAATATCCGATACAAAGGTTAATTCAGGATCCATCCGCATGAGACTGTCAATAAATTCCTTGTCAATTTTCAAACAGTTGACATTCAATTCCCGTTCGCGAGATAGTGATGAATATCCCGTTCCAAAATCATCAATGGCAATATGGAAACCGATTTTTTTTAACTGACCCAGAATTGAATTGATTTCCTCATAATCAGATGCAAAAACCGATTCCGTGATTTCCAGACAAATCGCTTCCGGTCTAACCTGTATTTCTTCCATCAGATTCTGAATTAATCTGCAAAAATCATTTTTTAACAACTGAATTACTGAAATATTGATGGATATGTTCAGCGTGATGTTATTAAAAGCCGCCAACTTCCTGTAAAAACGCGTTGCCTGGATAAAAATCTTTTTTCCCACAGGGATGATCAGTTTTGTTTTTTCCGCAATCGGAATAAATTCCAAAGGTGAAATCAGTCCGAGTTTCTCCCCGCGCATTCGCGCCAAAGCTTCAAAGCCGCAAATCCGATTGGTTTTTAGATTTAGGATCGGTTGATACTGCAAAAACAGTCCACCGTCATTCTCTTCGGAAGCAATTCTTCCAAGCTCATGTTTCACTTCCGCTTCGCGGATTAGATGCTTTTCCATGTCGGCATCGTAGAAACAAATCTCTAAATCTCGATCCCGCAGCTCCAGGCTCCGTTCCGATGCAATGAGAAGGTTTTTCAATAATTGATTGGCATCCCATTGATTTGTGGAGTCGATTTCAACCACTCCAATTCCGCAATTGATCCTTTCGCTGGATAACAAAGGCTCCAATAAATGGATAATCAATTCACAGAAACGAATTAACTCCGCTTTGGTTTTGTAATCCTTGACATAGAAAACAAAGCGGTTTTCATACGTATTGAACAGCTGCCGCAACCCATTGCAATGTGGGAGGAGCACATCCACGACATTTCTGATAAACTCCTGTGTGTAATGAAAACCATAGGTGGTCGCCAGGGATTGCACCGAGCTCAGATTGATCGAGATAACAGCACGCTTAATTTTCAGTGGTTCTTCGGTATCTTTTGCCAGCAAATTTTCCAAAAAACTGCGATTGTACAGTCCGGTCCAGGGATCATGTTCATTATTGTAACGCAGGGAATTCTCAATTTGCTTGCGATCCGATATATCAATCACAATACCTTCCAGGGCTTCCACCTCTCCCTTTTCATTATAAATACCTTCTCCGATCTCAAGAACCCATTTGCGATTGCCGTCGGCTGTCATGATTTCATATTCCTGTCGAAAAGGAATTTTCTCTGACAGGATTTGTTTCCACTGATTCCACAACAATTTTCGGTATTCGGGTGAGATAATATCGTTGTAGGAAAGGTCCTTGTTTTGAATCAGGCTTTCCGGTTGATAACCGGTCAATGGATAACATCCGCTCGATACATACAGCATGGTCCAATCACGATCATATTTGCAGCGATATGCAAGTCCCGGTAAATGCGAAAGGAGCACCGATTTGCTCCGTTCACTCTCCAATAATCGGGCTTCAATTTCTTTGCGCCAGGTGATATCCTGAACAAGACAAATGTGAGTGAATAAATTTTTTGTGTTAATAGTCAACGGAGCCACGACCATATACACCCAGACAATAGATCCGTCCGGTTTGAGATACCGTTTATCCATAGCATAACTTCGAATTTCACCGGCACGGAGTTTTTTTAGATTCTCACGATCTTGTTCCAGGTCATCCGGATGCGTAAAATTTTCCCATCCGATCCTGGCTTGTTCTTCTTTTGTCCTTCCGGTAATCTTCTCATATAGCGGATTCACATCCACCAGGACATCATTTTCTCCTTGTGAGGCATCGCGACGCTGCGAAATCGCAATGCCGATCGGCGCCTGGTGAAAAATCACATCAAATGTCAGCCCTTGTTCCTGCAGTTTTTGTTCATATGCCTCTTGCATCCGCAGCAATTCGATATAAATCGCAACTCTGGCTCGTAATAAATCTATTTGAACCGGTTTTCGAAGATAATCGACTGCGCCTAATTTCAGTCCTTTGATTTCGTTGTCCAATTCCTGATAGTTGGACAAGATAATGGTACGAATTTTTCGATAACGCTCGTCGGATTTTAACAGCATAAGAAACTGAAATCCGTCCATTTTCGGCATATTAATATCTAACAAAACCAGACAAATTGCCGGGTCCGCTTCAATTTTCGTGATCGCATCCAGTCCGTCACATGCTGTTTCGACTTGATATTCACCGAGCATCTGCTGAATGAGCAAACGATCAACTGCTGAATCATCCACTACTAAAATTTTTATGGTCATCACATTTTTGCTTTCCATAAAACACACATGAGCCGGTTCGTCTTCCAAGTGCATCAAAATACAAGATCTTTATGACACAATATGCATTATCAGTCAGCCATTCGAAATTTGAGGAGAATTACTTGTTGTTATGTTATTTTTGCGCAGAACGCAAAAATAACATAACAACAAGTTTTCTCTTTTTTCTCAAAAGGCTTTTCCAAATTTCGAATTACTTACTACCAATATCATTATTATCATTGAATAAACAATATCCCTTATCAATTCCAATTAATTCTAAATTGAAAATCGGTTTGATACAACCATCTTTGTAAATCTGCAGCTATTCGAAATATTAAAAAATAATTATAGTAGTGTTGTTTTAGCACGAAGCGCAAAAACAACACTACTATGAATTTCCTTTCTCTATTCGAAAAGCATTTCCATATTTCGAATTGCTGGTAAATCTGCCAATCCGTCCGATTGGTAATAATTCTTTAGAATAAACAAGGCTTTCAATGTTACAAAACGACTTGGTTTTCCCTTTTCTTCCAAATGAAAATGAACGTTACCATGATGGATATTTTCCAGATACCAGCATCCGGAAGAATCTTTTTTTCTGATCAGCCATTGAATTGCAGGTTCCATTCTGGAATCCATTGTCACATGATTTCTGGAAAAATACGCAAGAACTCGCAAAAGATCATACCGGTACCGATAAGGAAAAGAGAATTTCCGGTATCGGACATCATCAGACATGAACAGGTCTTTCGCCAAAAGCCATTCAATCGCTGTGGATTCCGAGTAGTTGATATCATCCAGAAATTTTGTAAATCCTGCTTTTCGATAGGCTGCAAAACCTTCCAGAACACACAAGGTTGTATGTGGATCACTTTGCAGACCTCCAGGATCCATGGAAAATCCGCCATCTGCTTTCTGGTATCGAATAATGAAAGAAGCTAATCGTTCAATTCTCGCGTCTTCAGGACAAAAAAAGGCTGCATAATTCAAGAACATCCCGTCTATCGCCATATCCGATTGGATTTTTGATTTTGCGAAATTGATCCCGCCAGAATCCAGCATGCATTGATTAAGAGCACGGATGACCATTTCTCTGCAAGAAAGATTGTCACGCGGTATACCGATTTCTTTCAAATCCAGCAGGGTATAATGCGTACAGGTCCATTTGGGCTGATAGAACCAGATGCCCCAATGTCCGTTTTCATTCCGTGACGCAAGAAATCGCGCTCCATACCCTTCTGTCTCAATCCTTTTCTGCAACGATTGAAGCTGATCGGGAGATTCGCCCAATAATTCAAGACGGGTCAAATATTGGATAGATACATCGCCATCCAGCAACCATTGAATGATTGAATCCATTTTTGTCTCCAATCAATTATCTTCGCTGTTATGCGAAACATACAAAAATAAACAACATCATTCTTTGATTTTATAGGATACAAATGGGTTTTTCAACTGCCTTTTTTCCGCAGTTTCAGCAGGATACCTTGTTGCTGGGCAAGTTCCTTGAATTGAGCTGTAATTTGCCTGCATTTTTCTTTTACAGGCAGGTCAGTAAAAGCGCTCTCATGGATGGTCCTTTCCAACAAAATTTCAATATCAGGTAAAGGCAGAAGATTCAATGCAAGACAATAAAAAGTCTTACTCCGGCCATCATCATATTCACTGATAAGTTTCTTCAGGATTTGGATCCTTTTCGTCAATTGGATATTGTACGCTTCCATTCCGATTTCCCGGGCACATTCCATGTCGCGGATTTGTCCCTGATGCGTGATAAAGGAATCATATGGATCAGTGTTCGAAAAACGGCTGCAGGGATATTCTGAACAAAGAAAGCAATATTCCACATGATCATGCTTTAAACTACAGCGAGCAATGGCACAGGATTGATTGCCAATACCACCGCCACATCCTGGACAATATCCGCCCAGTTTCATAGGACACAATCCACAATTCAAACCGCAGAGTGAAAAATTTAAGTTCGGTCTGGAAAAATCTTTCATCCTATACCGTCCTTCCAGAAATTCAAAATAGGAAAAAGCCTTTTGAGAGAAATTGTAGTAGTGTTGTTTTTGCGCTCCGCGCAAAAACAACACTACTACAAATAACCCGTTCCATGTTTCAAACCGTTGTCCGTGATCAATTCATCAAGAAAGAATCAACGCAGGAAACGGGATACAATCCAACCAATCAGCAAGAACCAAAAAATAACAATCGGAATTGCATAGCGCCACTTTTTTGGTCTTCCATTTGTCCATAAATCCATTGCTTCGATTCTGCTTTTGTCGAGGATATTCCGAGGGATCATTTTCACAGTCAACGTAACCAGCAAAGGAAGGATGATCAAATCATCCAGAAAACCCAAGACGGGTAAAAAATCCGGAATCAGATCGATCGGGGATAACGCATACCCGACTGTAATACCGGCAAGAATTTTTGCGGCAATCGGTGTATCAGATCGTTTCATGGCAATGAAAAGAGCAGGAATATCCAATTTTAGTGATTTTGCCTTCTCCTTGAGATTCAAGATGATAAGAATTCTCCCTTTATTATTTTCCCGGATGAATTCCCTTCACCATCCGATTCATCATGGAATATAGAAAGAAGGCGATTAATTCCGAAATACAGCTTAGAACGATAATGAGGTCTTTTTGATTCTGATCATAAAGCCATCCCATGATTGCAGCTCCAACCAACAAAGCCAATCCATAACTTGTATTAAAAACGCCATAGCCGGTACCTCGCTTATGAAATGGCGTAATATCCGCGATTGCGGAGCGCATCACCGTTTCATGCGTGCCCATGATCATGCCAAAAACGATCATACCAATGACAATCCAAATTCTTGAAGCGCTCAATACAAAAATTGGCAGCAGCATGGTCAGAAGCGGAATCGCCGCCAGAACCAGTATGCCACCCGTTTGTTTTTCTGTCCGTATTTTTATTCGATCATAAATTTTTCCGATTACCAGCGCTGTTACAGCATCCACAATCATTGCAACCGAGTACAGCATCGTAATACTGCCGTCCGGTAAAAGATGGTTGGCTTTCAGGTGATACCCTGCCATACTGAAATTGACAAATCCCAGTGTACAGAAAAAAGTAAAAGCTGTATAAATCCAAAAAATGGGTTGGAGCTGCTCTGAAGGTTTTTCCCTTTTTTCATCTCCTGTTATCAGCTGATCCTTTTTAATTTTTGAATAAGCAAAGACTAAAAACAGCATTAACATCCCGTATGGTAAGAAAAGCAAACGATAGCCCGTCTGATATTGTGTGATGCCATTTTCCCCTGATAAGAAAAAGACTGTTGTGAAAATCATCGGTCCGATGAAAGCGCCGATTTGATCTAATGCTTCCTGCAGTCCGAAGGCCATTCCGATCCCGACCTGTTTTTCTGCAACTGCGGATAGAATCGTATCCTTTGCCGGACTGCGAAGTGCTTTTCCGATTCGTTCCATCAAGATCAGCACAATCAGCAAATTCCATTTCATGGTGAATCCAATGAGCGGCACGACTGCCAACATACCGTATCCCAGAAATATCAGCAGCCAATGATTGCCGCGCCGATCGGAAAAAACACCGGAAACAAGCCGTAAGAAATATCCGAGAAATTCACCAATTCCAAAAACAAGTCCGATTTGCGCAGCATTGATATGCAGCAGATTGAAATACTGTCCGTTCGCACCTCTTGCCGATTCATAGATAATATCGCCGAACATGCTGATAAAACCAAATAGCATGATCACAGTCACCGCAGGCGAAAAACGCATTTTCAATCTTTCCTTCATAGATTAGTCCTCTCCATTTATTCGAAATATAAAAAGAATTCTTTGTTGTTCTTTTGGTTTTGCGCTTCGTGCCAAAAGGTTTATATAATAAATGATTCATAAATTGATCTGTCATTGCGAGGAGGGCGTCAGCCCGACGTGGCAATCTATTCCCACTTGTGGCAGGAGATTGCTTCGCCCTTACTTTCATCCATTCTATTTGACTTGTTATCAAATAATTTCATATAGATCATCATTCATTAAGGGAAAATTCTTTAGTATTCTTAGCCGATTATTATTCGTTTCTCCTAATTCCCATTAGCGATTCGAAATATGAAAAGAATTCTCTATTCGAAAAGTCAATCCATATTTAGAATTGCTGTGAGGCATAGTTCCTATTATAATCTTCTGATATTGAATATGAATTTCCTCAGGTTTTATTGTCTGCGTTTCAAATTTCCATCGTCAAGGGGAAAAGCAGCACAACATCTACTTTTCTCTCTTTTTCAACAAAATTATTCCAAATTTCGAATGACTACCAGAACGCTGTAAATATTCCTGACATTAAAGTGGTTCGCAGGAAAAGAATCGAGAGAGAAACAAAAAGAAAATCGCCCTCAGAATTATCTTTCCGAGGAGAAAACGAAAAAACAGGGGGTTTTCTATGAAATATGACGTAATTATCATCGGTGGTGGTCTCTCCGGATTAACAGCTGCCAGCTTGCTGGCGAAACGAAATCTCTCCGTAGCCGTTGTCGAAAAGAGCTATAATCCGGGCGGTTCTTGCGGTATATTCAAACGCGGACATGTCACTTTTGATCAAGGTGCAGCCATGTTATACGGCTTTGGCGAACATGGATTCAATGCACATCGATTTGTCTTTAATGCGCTTGAAGAACCGATCGATATCATCCGCCACGATCTTTTATATTGCGTCAATTTTAAAGGGAAAAGAATCCGCTTTTGGGCTGATGTCCACAAATTTGCAGACGAACTTTCGGAAGTTTTCCCCGCAGAAAAAGAAAATATCCATCGTTTCTATCGCGACATGCTGAAGATGTACCAGCATGTCCTCGTTGAAAATCCCAGTTACACAACTGCCGATGAGCAAGATCGAAAGTCCGCATTGAAAAACATGCTCAAACATCCGATTTCTTATGCCCGCTTTCTTGGTTTACTCAATAAAAGCGCTAAGGATTTGCTGCAAAAATACTTCACAGATCCGGAAATTTTTAAGTTTTTCGACAAACTGACCTCGACATATTGTTATGCCACGGTAGAAGAAGCGCCTGCGGTTCTTGCTGCGGTCATGTTTGTTGATAATCATGTCGGAGGCAGCTATTATCCGGCAGGATCCACGCTTTATCTGCCTGGGAAACTGGAGAAAGTCATCGAAGAAAATGGCGGGGATATGCTGCTTGAACGCGAAGCTGTCTCGTTGATTTTTAAAGATGGAAAACCTGCATGGGTTCAATTGAATGATGGCACATCGATCTTTGCTCCAAACATTATTTATTCAGGGACTGTGTGGAATCTGTACGAGAAATTGATCGATCCCGCATTCACAACACAGGAGCGCAGAGAATGGGCACGGAAACAAATACCAACCTATCCAAGTGTTGTGCTCTATGCGGTTGTCAACAGCGATGCTATTCCAAAGGACACAGCGCCGATTGAAATGCTGATCGGCAATCCGGATAAACTGGACGAGAGTGAAGTTACCGTTTATATCATGAGCATTGATGACAAGACCCTCTGCCGGGAAGATGAACATACCATTGCAGCCATCGGTCCGACTTTTGAAAAATGGTTTACGGATGACGCTCAGGAATATCAAAAAAAGAAAGAGAAAGAGATAAAAAGGCTGATCGGAGTGTTGGAAAAACGTTTTCCAGGTTTTTCAAAAGCCATTCGCTATGTGGAATTGGCTTCGCCCCGCACGATCGAACGGTATACCTTAAAAAACGGCGGAGCAGTTGCCGGGCCCAAACAGATGATTGGACAGCATATGTTCCATCGATTGCACACCAGATCTGAATGGGACAACCTATTCTGCTGCGGAGAATCAACCGTCATGGGAACCGGTACTCCAACCGTCACGATTTCCGGAGTGGCTGCGGCAAATGCCCTGCTGAAGAAGCTTGGAAAAGAACCGTATATTTATCAAAAAGAGATGAAAAATTATGTCAAAATCGTTGAAAAACCGTTTATCACCGACCGTCTTTTCGAATCCTATGATGAACGATCCCGTTCCGTGATGCAAGCAGCGATGCGCTGTCGATTGTGCGAGTTCCCATCCTGCACAGCGGGAGATGCAGCAGATATCCGGGGAATTATGCGCCGTGTTGCAGCAGGCAATTTCATCGGCGCCAAAAAATGCTGGGACAAAGCTCCAGTGGATGACGCCCGACTGACTGAATTCGAAGGCGCATGTCGTTGTGCTAAAGAAGAAGGCACACCTGTTCAAATCCGAGAAGTGATCCACTACCTGATCGGCAATTCGAATTGTAGAAATAATTCATTGTAGTTCTTATGGTTTTGCGCTTCGCGCAAAACCATAAGAACTACAAATTCTCTTTTTTTTATTCGAAAAGTAAATTCATATTTCGATTTACTGACTATCTGATCGGAGAAACCGCATGAATCAAGAATATGATGTGATTATTGCAGGCGGGGGGATGGCGGGATTGACAAGCGCCGCCTGTTTGTGCCGTGTGGGTGTCACTCAGGTCGCCCGCAAGCCTTGAAGATTATGCCACCATGCTATCAAATCTTTTTCCGCATAATACAGCTGATGTTACGCGTATCAAGATAGAAATCAAAAAAGTAATAACGACTCCATTCTGACGCTCTTTTTGGGCACCGATCTCGACAGGGATTATTTCATAAGTCGCTGCGGCGCTCATGCATTTTATACACCTTTAAAAATTGGACTTTCATCGCTTCCCGCCTGGCAAAAAGCAGTTCATCAGGAACGGTTTTCGATAAACCGATGGATACAAACTTATCTTGAATGTACGACCTACGAAATTTCCTGTCCATCATTGAGAGATCCCGCTCTCGCACCGGAGGGGAAAACCGGGTTAATTGTCAGAACATTGATGGATTATGATTTGGTGCGACAAATACTGGAAGAGGGTCGCTATGAAGCATTCAAACAACTTTCTATCGATACCATCACACAGGTATTGAATTCGACCATTTTCCCTGGCTTACGAGACAAAATACTTTACTCGATATGTTCAACACCCGTCACGATAGAACGGGAAACCGGAAATACACAAGGCGCCATAACCGGCTGGTCTTTTATAAATCATCCGATCCCTTCTGTTGACCAAATCAAGAAAATTAGCCAATCAGTCTTAACTCCCATGGATGATATCTATCAGTGCAGACAATGGACATTCAGTCCCTCCGGTCTGCCGATCTCCATCTTAACCGGAAAACTGGCAGCCGATGCCGCAATGAAAAAGCTGAATCGAACTCATCTTTGATCTGATTCTATTTTGTCATTGCTTTTATCCAGAAGTAAATGCTCAATGCCAACATTTTCAACCGATCGCAAATGCCGAATGACTGCTTTGATCTCTTCTTTTGTTGTAAGCACACTGCCATGCTGCGGGGCAATCATTGCGACATCCAGGGATTCGATAATTCGGAGCGCATTGGCTGATGCCATGTTGGATGTCATGATCCGCTGATGGAATTCGATGATTCCCTTTACGGGACAAACATCGATCGTCTCATGACATGATTCCAAATGATTGCATTTCCGACAGGCATCCGGTAAATTCAGGAAAAGTGTCCATCGGTTATCGAAGCTTCCAAACAAATCGCTGGAGAACAATGTTTTTGTTTTCTGATCATAAGTGACAAAACTGCCCGGAAGATGGCAAAATGGCGTTCCAAAAAAGTCCAGACGCCTTCCGGTTGCAAATCGAAAAGAATTCCCGATAGCCCGAAAATCAAGTTTTTTTGTCTTCGAAGAATAATAGTGAATAAAAATATTATTTTCAGCATGTGAAATAATTCTCAGATTATCATGATGAATAATTGCTTCCAGTTGAGGCAGACTGCCGCATAAATCCGGATCATAATGTTGATATATCAACCTGGTTATCTGGGATGGTTTGATCCCGGTTCGCAAAATTTTAAGCATCACATTACTGAAATCATCACGGCTGCCGCCATCAATCAAAACAGCTTCATCGTCCTCAATAATTAAATAGGGATTGCAATGCAGACCGGAATTATTATCCGCATAACCCACCCAATAAATGCCCTCTGAAATTTCTATGGGTTCTTGTTCAAATTCAATCCCGACTTGATTCATTTTTCTTCCTTCCTGCCTACCTGATCGGGAGATTTCCTCTTATGGCAAGAGTATCCCCAAAGCAGGCAATCCGCTTCATGCAGCTGATATTGCTTCTACACGATTGTGCCCATTCTCTTTGGCAAGATACAATGCATCATCTGTATTCTTATAGACCTGTTTCAGGGCAAGGTGTTCGTCACCGGTGAGAGAAGCCACACCGAAACTGGCAGTCATCCGGATAGAAGCATCCTCGATTTGCAGCGTCTGGTTTTACACAATTTGCCGAAGTTTTTCTGCTGTTAGTTTCGTAATCTTTCGAAAATCGTCTGGAATGCAATATTTCGCATTGCAGCAATAGGATCGACCTTTCCCATAAATCTGCGCATTAACTGTAATTGAAAAAGCTCTGTCAGATTACTTCAGATCATCAGGTAATACCATTTTTTTTTTTGATATATTATGATTCCTGTACAACCTGATTTCTGCCTCTGGCCTTCGCTTCATACATCGCCGAATCAGCCCGGCTGATCGCAACATCAACACTCTCTTCCGGTCTCTTTTCAATCACACCGGCACTGATCGTAATATGTTTTACGGTTGGAAAATCGTATGCTGCGACTCGTTCTCTGATCCTTTCCAATATGGCAGATCCATCTTCCAATCTGGTATCCGGCAGCAACAAAACGAATTCTTCACCTCCATAGCGAGCAAAAATATCATATTCCCGAATTGATTTGGACACAATCTCAGCCAGCTGTTTCAGCGTGCTGTCCCCGGCAGAATGTCCGAATGTATCATTGATAATCTTAAAATGATCAATATCCAACAACGCAAACGACAAAGAACTGTGATTTCTCCGTTGTCTCGCAGCTTCCTTCAGGGAAAATTCAAAAAATGAGGATCGGTTGTAAACTTGTGTCAGTTGGTCTACCATTATCATTTTACGGACAATGCTTTGAATTTTCAGAGTGATCCAGAACATTGTGATCAAAATTAGAATTGTAAATATAGAAAAGAAGAGCATAATCATCTTCTGTCTTTGAATTTCCAACAAATAACTGTTTTCACTGATGGAAAATAAATAACCGGCCGGTTTACCGGATATATCTTTAACCGCAAGGTACTGAACCAGATAAGCTTTCCCATTGTAAAACAGAGAATTGCGAAACGATTCTTTTAAACGGAGGTCTTCATTTATAGTTGCTTTTAATTTTTCAATGAAATTGGCATCTTTGTAAAATTTAACACTGTTCGTACTTTCTTCAATCAGTTGGAATACCTCTTTGTCATGCAGATAATTTTCAGCGGCAAAACTTGGCATATAACGGTTTTGTTCATCCGAGAAAACCGTGTTTTCCACAAGATCATTGTCGATCAGAAAACCTACGTCTCTCTTGATACTGCTTTTATATAGTTCTGAAATAACACTGGCCATGGATACGGACACTTCGACGCTCCCAATATGAGAACCGCTATAAGCTAAAGGATACACAAACCGGTAACCGTTGAGAATTCTGCCCTCTTCAAATCCCGTCACATAGCGTTTTTCTTCGTTTGCAATGCGGATTGATTCCCGAACATCCATCAGATTGTCACCGTACTTATCAGGACTGTGAAATCGCAGGAAACTCTCGCCATTGGCCAAATGAAAATGGAGTTGCCGAAAATTATAAGTCTGAATACGCTCATATATTTGCAGCAAGTCGCTATAAAGTTGTTGCCGAATTGTCCCTTTTGCAGTCTCACTGCCTTCATTAGCCTGCGCAATCAGTTTAAGAACAGAATCCTGGTTAATTTGTGAATCAAAAATAAAATTGGAAAACTCCTCGTAGGTTCCTAAAATATCCTGAATCGAATTATCCAGTAATTCATCACGATAATCGAAATAATCGACCAATTTGCGATTCTGGTCATACTCAAAATATACAATCAAACCAGTGTAGATGAGGATCAGAAAAATAAAGAAAAAAAATGTAAAACGACGGATTGTTGGAAATTTTAATCTATATTCTCCGGGAATCATGGTTCCTCAATAATTCAAAATATGAAAATAATTCATCGTTGTTCTTATGGGTTTGCGCTTCGTGCAAACCCATAAGAACAATATTTTTTCTTTCTTTATTCGAAAAGCCAATCCAAATTTTGAATTGATGATGGTTCTCCCGCATTAAACAAATTATTTTTATCTTGATTCCTTTATGAAAAAATTACTTTTTCAGAAGGCGGTCTTTCAAGATTGGCTTTTTTTGCATATTGCCGGACGAATTCCAGCGCATCTTTCGCATCGAGCGGTTTGGCAATCAAATAACCCTGGACACGATCACAACCCCATTCTTTCAAATACTGAAGCTGCCTTTCTTCCTCTACACCTTCAGCAATTGCACATTGCCCCATTTTATGTGCCATGGAAATGATGTCGCTGGTCATTGACTGTTCCGGCTGAACCTCCAGCAGTTTATCAATAAAATATTTATCGATTTTCAAACAATTAATCTCCAATTCGCGCTCCCGCGCAAAGGAGGAATACCCAGTTCCAAAATCATCGATTGCTACGTGGAAACCAGCTTCTCTCAATTCATGAATTATATTGTTGATTTCAATGTAATTTGTAGCAAAGATGGATTCAGTCAGTTCAATACCGACATTTATCGGATTGATCTTCATGTTTTGCATGATCTTCAGAAGGTCTGATACAAAATGATCATTCAGCAGTTGGATAACGGAGACGTTAATACTGACAACGATGTCAGGATATCCTGCTTCGCGCAGTTGATTCAGAAACTGGAATGCACATCTGAAAATTTTCCAACCGATCGGAATAATCATTTTGGTCTCTTCTGCAATCGGGATAAATTCCAAAGGGGGAATTAATCCTAATTTACTGCTTTGAATCCTGGACAAAGCTTCAAATCCGCCAATCTTATTTTCCAAAATATCCAGTACCGGTTGGTACTGCAAAAACAGGCCATCGTTCTGAACATCGTCCGCAATCCGATCAAGCTCCCGCTGAATGTCCTCATTGCGCAAAATTTGCTGCTCAATGTTCGCATCATAAAAACGGACGCTGAAGTTTTTCTTTTCTTTATCCCGCGCCGCTTCAGAAGCAATTAAGAGTTTTTTCAAAAGCGCATCTGCATTTTGTTCTTCACTTTGATCAAATTCAAGAATTCCAATTCCGCCGCTGATTCGTTCCGCTTTCAGCAAAGATTCCAGTGTTCTGGATATTTTATTGCTAAAAATACACAATTCATCCGTATCGCGATAATCGCTCAAATAAAAAACAAATCGATCCCAATACGTGTTATACAGAGAACAGTTATCGCTGCATAACCGGTTCAGTGCATCAGAAATTTTCTTAATCAGATTTTGCGTGTAATGAAAACCATAAATTGCAGTAATCGATTCGGTTGCTTTGAAATAGATGCCAATCAGCGCTTTTTTTCCAGGATCCTCTTTTTGGAAATCGTTTTCAAGATGATGTTCCAGCTTATAGCGATTATACAGACCGGTCCATCGATCATGCTCGTTTTGAAAGACCAGCGTCTCTTCCAGTTTCTTTCGATCGGAAATATCGATAATGATGCCTTCCAATGCTTCCACATCTCCAGCCTGGTTATATATGCCTTCGCCCAATTCAAGAACCCATTTTCGTTCCCCATTCAATGTAGTAATTTCATATTCATAATTAAAAGGCTGTTTTTCCGCTAAAACACGTTCCCATTCTTTCCAAATTAATTCACGGTACTCCGGAATGATGAGCTCGGAATATGAGAGATTTTGATTGTTGATGATGCTGAACGGATGATAACCGGTAAGTTTCAAACATCCGGCAGAAGCGAACAACATCGTCCATTCGTGATCATAGCGACAGCGATAAGCCATTCCAGGAAGATGCGAAAGCAAGACGGTTTTACTGCGTTCATTTTCATGCAGATCCATTTCGATTTGCTTGCGGTCAGAGATGTCTTCAATCAAACAAAAATGCATTGCATCCCTGGATTGCACTCCAAGAAAAGGAGAAACCGTCATATTGACCCACACAATGGATCCATCTCCGCGAAAAAAACGCTTTTCCATCGAATAACTGACGATTTCTCCCTTTCTAAAACGCTCAAAATGATCCTGGTCGGATTGCAGGTCATCAGGGTGAGTTATCTCAGGCCAGGTAAGTGTCTGTAAATCAGCTCTTGTACGGCCAAGTATTTTTTCATACATCGGATTGATATTCACATCGCCAAATTCAGTTTCTACGGCATGGCTTATATCCGTCATAATTGCGATTCCGATCGGAGCCTGATCAAAAATACTGTGAAACAACGCTTCGTCGTAAGCCAGTTTTTTACTGAGGGCTTTGAGCTGTCCGTGTTGCTTCCACCCCTGCAGTACCGCAAAAGAAAGGATCAGAACACTGATGACAACCACCAAGTCAGGAACCAAATGCTTCCAAATTCGTGTATACCATTCTGAGACTGAATAATCAATTCCGAGGACACCGATGACTTTTTTATTCTGGGTATCCGTGATAGGAACGATCGCACTGATCCACGTTCCCCAACGATCGGTAATCGGATCTGTCAGAACAGTTTTGCCTGTGCGGAATGGTTCATAATAGATTTTTTCGGCTTCTTCATACACTTGTCCGGGAGGTGAATACTCAGGGGAATCGGGGGATTCAGAATCGATCAAAATGATCAGATTGTCATCACGTTGCGCCAACACATAAGCGAAATGAATCGGATTAGCAATCGCTACCAGATCCTGCAGGTTGGTCTTGAGCATGATGTATTCTGTTTTTTCCAGATCCTGATTTTCTCCGGAAAGAGCTGCAATATGTTCCGGATGCACAAAGGATTCGATTGACTCTGCCAGGAAGACAGCTTCCGAGGATACAATTTTTTGAAACCGGTTCCATTCAAACAACAGGTAGAAACCACAGGCAACTAAGACAAGCAGGATGAATAAAAATTTCCCCGCAAAACCAAATTTCATTCTCCATTCTTTTTTTTTGTAATGGATTTTCCTCATTTCGAGTGCTTTTTGGATCGTTGCTTTTTTTCAGCATGACTTGTCTCTTTGTAGTCAGCAAACAAATGCCTGAGTTCGTTTTTATTTGATGAAATGTTGTTTACATCCAAAAAAGGTTGATTTTTTGGTATTGCGCCGAGATGGAACTGAATTGATTCATAGCGAGATCCTTATGAATCACGATCAGAAGAATCCAGCTAGCAAAACCCAAAATCTTTTCATATTCTTCCGCATCAATTTTAGTTTTCATTCATAACTGACTGGAATTTTCGAAGGATATAATTTTTATATTCAATTCAATTTTACTTGAATTTTATACCTAATTTCAAAAAACCAGCAAATCGAAATAATAAATTTATTGCTCTTATGTTTTTTTCTTACAAAACCCTGACACATAAAAACAACAAAGTATTCTTTGCTTATTTCGAATCGCGTTTTTTAAAGTCGTCTCGTGTTCATCACCCGCATGGAATTGAGAATCGCAATGACCGCTACACCCGTATCACCAAATACAGCCTCCCACATGGATGCCACGCCAAAAGCTCCCAATGTTAGAAACAAAATTTTTACACCAAAGGCAAAGAGCAGATTCTGAACAACAATTCGTCTTGTTTTTCTGGCGATTTTTATGGCAGTGACAATTTTCGATGGTTCATCAGTCATCAGAACGATATCAGCGGCTTCAATGGCTGCATCGGACCCTAACCCTCCCATTGCCATGCCGATATCCGCTCTGGCAAGTACTGGCGCATCGTTGATACCGTCACCGACAAAAACGATCTTGCCCTTTTTGGATTTTTCTGAATCCAACATTTCCAATTTTTCTACTTTATCTGCCGGAAGCAATTCTGAAAAAACTACATCCAGACCTAACCGGGATGCGACATCTTCAGCCGCTGGTTTCGAATCCCCACTCAACAGAATCGTTTTTTTGATACCCAACGTTTTTAGATCTTGAATTGCTGAAGCAGCATCTTCTTTAATCTCATCCGCAATGACAAGATTCCCTGCATACTGTTGATCAACTGCGACATATACAATTGTCCCATAAGGTTCCTGATTCTGTAGCGGGATACCAGCTTTTATCATAAATTTGGCATTTCCAACAAGGATTTGTTTTCCAAAAGCAGTAACTTTCAAGCCATTTCCAGCGATTTCTTCATACGTTTGAATTTTTTTGAAATCGATTTGACCTTGATACGACTTCAGGATGGACAAGCCAATTGGATGGTTCGAGTGGCATTCGGCATAGGCAGCAAATCGAATCAGATCTTCTTTTGAAAAATTCGGCTGAGGATTGACACGGACGACATTAAAAACTCCTTTGGTTAACGTTCCGGTTTTGTCAAATACAACCATCTCGACGTTATTCAGTGCTTCCAGATAATTGCCGCCTTTGACAAGAATACCCCGTTTGGAAGCCCCGCCAATCCCGCCAAAGAAACCTAACGGGATCGAAATCACAAAGGCACATGGGCAAGAAATGACCAGAAATACCAATGCCCGATAAATCCAGTCTTGATAGGACGCTCCCGGAATAATCAACGGAGGGAGTAAAGCCAACGCCAAGGCTCCGAAGACCACAACCGGCGTATAGTAACGGGCAAATTTTGTAATGAACTGTTCCGTCGGTGCTTTTCGACTGCCCGCATTTTGCACCAGATCCAAAATTTTCGATACCGTCGATTCACCAAAATTTTTTGTAACTTCCATTGTAAGGACACCGTTTTTATTTACAAAACCGCTGAAAGCTTCACTGCCAGGTTTCAGTTCACGAGGAACCGATTCTCCGGTTAATGCGGCAGTATCCACCAATGAAATTCCGCTGATGACTTTTCCGTCCAGCGGTATTTTTTCTCCAGGATATACCAGAATCACATCTCCGATGGTCAGCGTCTCCGGTGATACGCGCCGAATCTCATCACCGGACACCAGATTCGCATAATCCGGACGAATATCCATCATGGCGCTGATTGATTTCCGAGACTGACCGATTGCCTGTTCTTCAAAAATTTCTCCGATCAGATAAAAAAGCATAACTGCGACACCCTCAGGATATTCACCGATCGAAAAAGCACCAATGGTCGCAATACTCATCAGAAAATTTTCACTGAAAACCTGACCTCTCAGAATACCTCGAATCGCTTTGGCGATGACTGCCCCTCCTGCAATGAGATAGCTGAGAAGGAATAGGATCAATTCCTGCCAATTTGGCAATTTTAGGATCATACCTGCTCCAAACAGAATACCCCCAATGGATAATCTGAAAAGCTGTTTCTTGCGAGTGCTTTCAAAAAATTCATGAATGACCTGTTTTTTTGTGCGGGTTATTGCTATTTCATCCTCCGGTTTCTCAGCGGATGAAAAGGTTGCAGTTTTGCTGATTTTTTTCAGAGATTCGGATTCCGTTGTCCTCTCAGTTTCTTGATCTGTGGCTTTGGGTGACCTAAAAAGTTCCGATCCAAATTGATTGTCTGAAAGTACTTCAGTATCATGAATCCAGTCAATTTGAGATGCTTCAATCATAGAACGGTTCTGATCTCCCAAAGCTACTGATTGAATGGTGTTATTCCAATAAGAACTTTCAGATTTTTCTGCAATCACAATGTCCGGTTCATGCTTGTGGACAATGGTTTGCACTTGCTGCATGGAGTTTATAAAATCGAAATCGGATTCAGCCTCAAGCGTTAACACCCTGTTCATGAAATTCACATTTGCATTGAGGCCTTCAATCTGATTGACCTCATCTTCAATTTTGGAGGCGCAATTCGCACAGTTCAGATTTTCTAAAATCATTTGCTTTCGGATCATAGTGGATATTTTTTACTCCTTATTTTCCGAGATATGAATCAAACCCTGATCAAATATCTGTTTGACATGCTCATCTTCAAGCGAGTAAAAGACAATCTTGCCTTCCCGGCGGCTTTTCACCAGGGCAGCCTGTTTCAACAGCCGTAATTGATGAGAAATCGCAGATTGCGTCATTTTTAACAAGACAGCGATGTCACAAACGCACATCTCAGCTTCGTCCAATGCCCATAAGATTTTAATTCTCGTGGAATCTCCAAATACTTTAAACAGCTCAGCAAGGTCGTAAAGCGTTTCTTCAAGAGGCATTTTTTCCCGCACCCGATTCACGGTATCCTCATGAATCACCTCACAATCACATCTTTCAACCGGTTGTATTTTTTGAACCATTCAACTACCTCATCATTACTTGAACATATGAACAACTATTCATATGTTATTATTTTAATCTTTCCAAAAAAAAATGTCAATAGGGAATCACATCCTTCATCGATTCGAAGTATGGAAACGACTTTCATCTGGTGGAAAGGTCATCCAAATTGCCAAAACGTTCAATACAGGCAACATATTGCGCAGTACAAAATGCGTTTTGAAGATCCGCCTCATCAAGCCCTTGAAAAGCACACAACTCATCCCAAAGAAGCGAACTGCCTTCAACCATAAAATAACCGGATATCAAATCGATTCCGACAAAAATTCTGGAAGAAAGGTTCTTTCTTAAACAATCCAGGCTGCGATTCTCTTTTTTATAAAAGATCTCACCAGCGCCGCTGTTTTCTACAAAAAAGGTTTTGGGGAGCGGGCTTGCTCCGCTGGGCATTTTTTCAGAAAAATGCCGATTCAACATCACATTTCCGGAAACCGTATCAGCCGCTTCTTTTTCAAAGATTTCTGTTAAAACATATTTTTCCTTAAGGTGATCCATCAGTTCCTGCCCGGATTTTCGGTTTGGTTTGATCACATCTTTGCAGGTATGCCAGACATTTTCCCATTCTTTTTT
Organism: Flexilinea sp.; assembly: GCA_026645735.1. Taxonomy (GTDB): domain Bacteria; phylum Chloroflexota; class Anaerolineae; order Anaerolineales; family Anaerolineaceae; genus Flexilinea. Next base: position 44,698 of record JAPKMT010000011.1, on the reverse strand, counting down.
CATCGCTGGTGTTGGTTCTTGAGTCAACATTCGTTCATGCTCCTGCAATCATCCTCGATCAGAATCGCCGGATGAACACTTTCAACCAAATGATGATACTTTTGCAGCAGCAATCCCGATGGGCTGATACGAGCGAAAGTGATACAGCAGAAACCACGATTTCGGCTTCAGAATAGTCCCATCGGTAAATATCATGATTTTCTTCTTATCATTACTGTCGGATAAATCAATAAAAGCCAATTTTTCACCCGCTTTCAATAACAGGAATCAAGCTTTTGCAGCGCTCAGCATCTCGAAATTTCAATCAGTCCGATGAAGAATATGAGAAGATTTTTGATTCAATGCCAAGATCTGCCGTCTGGCACGTTTCGCTTCACCAACCCATGCGATAACTTTTCATTTTGCACGGTCAGCATCCAAAAACTGTTTTTTAATGGGATGGTTCTTCATGGTTTAACGCGGAAATCGTCGTAGTTTCATCCGGTTCACAAATCCGGACGATCCCATTTGTACCATCCACTTCAATCAGATCGCCATCTTTCAAAATCGCAGTAATCCGGTCGATACCGGATACACAGGGAATCCCATATTCACGGGCAATAATTGCTCCATGCTGCAGTAATCCACCTACTTCCATCACAATGGCAGCTGAGTTCATGAAGATCGGCGTCCAGGATGGTTCAGTCGCTTTTGTAACAAGGATTTCGCCGCTGCTCAGCATTTTTTCAAAAGGAAAATGCAGTACTTTGGCTCTTCCTCTAACAACTCCCGGCGAGATGGGATCACCAACCAGTTCTCCGGCTTGGCTCTGTCGTTTAGCAGTGAAAATTTTTCCTCTTGAATCCACTAATGCCGGCCAATATTTCACATTGGCTGTTAAACTGCGGGCTCGCCTGTTTTCTTCTGCAATCGGGATCAGATCAAAAGTGCGGTCCTCCTGGGCTTTGCTTACCTGCTGTACATCCACCAGAAAGATATCTTCCTGGTTCTTCAGTCTGCCCTCTGCAACAAAACGATCTGCCAGGCGTAAAATATTCTTTCTTAGCACATCGACTGCTGCCACGAAGACATATTTTGGATATTCCCGAAAACCTAAATACTGCAATCTTTCATGCAGTACCAGAAATTGTTTTTCTTTTCCAAGAGATTTGGCTTTTTCGAGGAGTTGTTGAAAGGCTTTTTGTTTTTTATCGCGCATATTTTGAAGGGCGTTATCTTCTGTATTAATTTGCTTCAGAATGAGATAAAAATCAGCCAGATTCTCATAGGGTCGGACACTGGCCACGTCAATTTCGCCGATACAACGGCAGCCAAAACGTTTCATGTATTCCTGGAATAATCGCTGAAAATCCTGTGAAAAACTTTGATTTTTAATTTTTCGTTGGAATTCTTCAGAGTCCTGACAGGCAATGAATTCCGGAGAAGCAGCCAATCTCATCTGCATCTCCCCCATTTCAGCCGTTGGATTTCCGGTCAGGTCCATATTCATCATGGCGATTTCTGCTTCCATCCCCTGGTTTTTAAACAATCTTCGCAGGGAATTTTCAGCGATTGTGGAAAGCAAAAACGGCATAAATGCAAAAACAATTTTGTCAAATGTCCGGATCGCGAAATCCACTTGTTCCGAGAAAACCAGATTGGATTCTTTCAACTGTTCCAATTCAAGCATCGCATTCTCTGCAGAGTTAGCAAATGCATTTGCTGCGAAGTGAATATCTCTGCCCGCCCGAAAGACAGGGATAAAGCTCCTCAAGATCAACTGAAGCGAGTTGATTACCATTCGATTCGTTTTCGCAGGCCGTTTCCGGGGGATATACCCCTCAAACGAGAAATTCTCAAGAATCGAGCGGGTTGGTCTGTCATAAGAACCAATCGTCTTCGGCAGGATGGCTTTTCCGTAAGCTCTGACCATATGATTAATCAACAGGTAGATCCTTCCATGTACGCTGTAAATAATCCCATCCCTGCCTGCCGGCATGACTCCTTGTTTCGCTTTTTCAACCATTTTCATAAATATTTCCGCGCCCAATTCGGACATCGACCAGTCAAAGCCCTGTGTCAGCTTGATAACATCAAGGTATAAATTCTTTGTCTGACCCGGTTCGGTCTGATATGACTCATATAAAGGGAAGTATGCGGTGACGGGCCGTGCCTGCAATAAATACAGTTTCTCGTTTTCAATAGCCCATTCGACATCCACCGGATATCCATATTCCGACTCGACTCTTTTTACCAGGTCGGCTGTTGCAAAAATTTGTTCATCGGATAATGCCGGTAACAGGTTGTTTTCATTAAGTTTATTGACGAGTCTACCGTTCTCTGACGAAAATAACGCGTCTTTTTTATCATTAAGCTCTTTCTGAATGATCTGTTTCCGGATGACATCGACAACATAAAGATCCGGGGTCACCTGTCCGGACACAATCTTTTCTCCCAATCCAAAGGAAGCATTGATCATCACTTCGTCGTAACAATTATTTTGCGGATTGATGGAAAAAGCAATCCCGCTGACATCCGAAAGCACCTGTTTCTGCACGATTACGGCAATTTTGGTTGCCGCCGGATCCAGAAGATGGATTCGTTTGTACTCGATGATACGAAAATCAAACATCGAAGCAAAGACTTTTGCGATGCTGGATTCCAATTCCGCTTCAGAAACGCCCAGACAGGTTGTATACATCCCGGCAAAGCTGATATCTGCCAGGTCTTCTTCGGGCGATGAAGAGCGTACCGCATAACAGGATGCCTTCATTTTTTGGATGGATGCAGACAGGTCTTTGCGTTGATTTTTTGTCAGAGAAAAGCTTTCAGCCGCCTTTTTCAACCGATCACAATTTTCTTTCACTGGATCAGATAAAAAATATTTCCAATCATTGGACATCTTCAACTGAGTTGTCCATGGATCAAAAAAGGAGGTGCACAGTACAAAGCCATCCGGCACCTGAAAACCGGCTTGCGTGGTTTCTATTAATGCTTTCGCTTTACTGCCTGTTTCTGCAAGCAGCGGTGTTTCTGTGGTAGAGAAGGGGAGAATCATTTTTTTTCTTTATTCAAAAAGTCAATCCATATTTCGAATTTTTGGTTTCTTCGACTGTCAGACAGTTTATTCCGGCTGATCATTTAGGGACCAGCCGGTTGTGTTGTCTTATTTTGGCGCCGGTGCTTTGACGACAATTAATTCCAGTGTTTCAGAATGCAGATTTTTTACATTCATCCTGGTCTGAAACGGAATTTTCAGCATTGTCCCGGCATCATACACATGGAGTTCCTGTTCATCGAGCCCGATTGAAAGCCGTCCTCTCACAACGGTCATATACACATTCGAATTTGAAAAATGTTCTGGTAAACCTTCATCCTTATTAAACACCATGTGCAGATAATGAACATTCTCATCAAAAAGGATCTTCTCAACTGCTTTTTCATTGCCTACAGATAATTTATAAACTTGTTCAACCATACTGCGGAACCTCCCTTAAAACGTTTCGTGTATTGAGTAATGTACCCTGTTTTGTTTTCTTATTCCTCGACCAGTTCAAAATCTTCTTTTCCTACATAGCAGATCGGGCATTGCCAATCATCCGGAATATCCTCAAACGCTGTACCGGGTGTAATTCCTCCATCGGGATCACCGATTTCCGGGTCGTAAATATATCCGCATGGAATACAACGATATTTTTTCATAAAAAATAATCTCCTCTCGATTTCCTTTTTTGTGTTTTATTCAGTCAACGCCGAAGGTTTTTGCCCAGGCATCGATTCTGGCATGCAGTTTTTCATGAACCCCATGTCCGATAACCTCCTCCTCATGACGTTCGAAAGACTCAAACATAACATCTTGTTCTGCTTCACTGATCACTCGATCCGCCATTACGAATAGAACCTGATTCTCTTTTTCAATATGAGCACGCAGCAAATCCCGGTATAGAACGGCAGCATGAAGGTAAGAATTAAGATCCTTCTGTTCGAGGCTGGTAAACATTTGTGAAATAAGGGATCTCCCCTGGACATGTTCCTGCAACATCACACCCACAGGACCGCCTTCATCGGGAATTCCTTTTCGCACCAGTTCTGGAAACAGGTAACCTTCTTCTTTCCCATGATGGCATTTGTCCGCAAAAATTTTCAGGAAATCCACTACCTCGTAATAAATTGAAAGCAGCGATTGTGGATCGCTGTTCTCTGAAACCATCATCTTGTCCAATATTTTCAAGACATAAAGAATGGCAGAATGTTCATTCCTAAGATCCTGTGTTGCTTTTCCCATTTTGTACAACCCTCCATTTCGAAGTTAATTTTCGATCGATAACAATGATTTTAGAGCCGTGAAATCCTCCATTTCAAATGCCGGATTCAGCTCTCTACTGATCATTTTACCTTATTAGCAATAAGACTGGACACCCGTATACATCGATTCGAAATATAGGGAATATTATCCGATATGGTTTGGTTTTTTCGATTGATTCGAAATGAAAATCAGTATTTTGAATCGTTGATCAGAATGGTTTATTCCGATCGTTGGAAAGCAAATGATTTATTTGAAAAACTTCTCGAAAGCAGAAATGTTGTGCCAGCTATTCGAAATTTTGTGTGGATTATTTGTTGTTGTGTTATTTTTGCTGGCAAATTGCTTGATAGTACGCTAATATCATCTTTAATTCATCAGGAAGAAAAAGTTCGAAAAAAGTTATGTTCTGCCGTACTTTTTTTGAGCAATTCGACAGCCGCATCCTCATCAAGCGGTTTGCTGATTAAATAACCCTGAATCATATCACAGTGGTGTTCGAGCAAATATTGCCACTGCATTTCATGCTCGACTCCTTCGGCCACAGTACAGTGATCCAATCTGTGGGCCATGGAAATGATGTCACCCGTGATAGTCTTTTCAGGATTGATCGACAATAAGCTATCGATAAAATACTTATCGATTTTGAGGCAATTTACATTGAGTTCCCGTTCTCTTGAAAGAGAGGAGTATCCTGTACCAAAATCATCAACAGAGATGCGAATTCCGGCTTTCTGCAATTCTGCAAGTATTCTATTAATCTCCTGATAATTGGAAGAAAAAATTGACTCTGTAATTTCTACAATCACATTTTCAGGAATGACCTGCATTTCCCTGACAATATTGAGAAAATTTTGACAAAAATCATTTTTTAGAAGCTGCACTACAGAGATATTGATCGAAACACTGATTGTATCAAAACCAAGCGCATATAAATGGTTGAGAAAACGAAAAGCCTGACGAATGATTTTCGTACCAACCGGAATCATCAGCTTTGTTTTCTCTGCGATCGGAATAAACTCCAATGGCGGAACCCGGCCAAGACTGCGGCCATTAATTCTTGCCAGTGCCTCAAAGCTGCAGATTTGATTGGACCTCAAATCAAGGATGGGCTGAAATTGAAGATATAGTCCGCCATCGTTTTCATCCTGAATGATTTGGTTCAGTTCATGTTTGATTTCTTGTTCGCGATTGATTTCTTTCTCAAGTTCGGAGTCATAGAAACAGGTTACAATTTCGCCATCATTGATTTCGAGGGCTTTTTCGGAAGCAATTAACAGGTTTCGCAGAATTTGGTCCGCACTGAGGTTATTATTCTGATCCATTTCAATGACTCCAATCCCGCCCGCAATTCTTTCGATTGACAGGTATGACTCCAGCGTTTGTGTGATCAATCTGGAAAATTCCACCAATTCTTTTTTATCAAGGTATTCGGTTATGTAAAAAACGAAGCGGTTCTCATAGGTATTAAACAGCAATCGGTTGGCAGCACAATGTATCATTAATGCATGTGCAATGTTTTTTACCAGGTCTTGCGTATAATGGAATCCATAAGATGCGGTTAAAGTCTGCAATGAACTGAGATTGACACTGATTAATGCGCGTTTCGTTCCAACAATCTGTTTTGTTTGTGCGCTTAAAAGATCCTCTAAAAAAGAGCGGTTGTACAGGCCAGTCCATCGATCATGGTCATTGTTGTATTTCAACGTAGTTTCAATAGCTTTCCGATCTGAGATATCAATCATCATTCCTTCAAGGGCTTCAATTTCTCCCTGGCCATTGAGAATTCCCTGTCCCAGTTCAAGGACCCATTTCGTTTTTCCTGATGCGGTTTCAATCTCATATTCATAACTGAAAGGCAGTTGATCCCTGAGAACTCGATTCCATTCCATTTCCAAAACATCACGGTATTCCGGTTTAATTAAATCCACAAATGAGATGTTTTTATTATTGATGAGATTTTCAGGCAGGTAACCAGTTAATCCGAGACATCCCTCTGACACGTATTGCATCGTCCTTTTTCGATCCCGGATGCAGCGGTATGCCATTCCGGGGAGATGTGCGAGAAGGACGGATTTACTGCGCTCACTCTCGACCAGTTTTCTTTCAGTTTCTTTACTTTCCGTGATGTCTTTCATGATCGCGATATGATTAAACTGATGCCCTTCAGGCAAATCCAATCTGGCTGCCAGCATATGAACCCATACAATCGAACCATCCGGCTTAATATAGCGCTTATCCATGGTGTAGTCATTCGTTTCACCAATGAGAAGACTTTTGTGCAATTTCAGATTTTCCTCTAAATCATCCGGATGTGTTATCGCCGCCCATCCAACCTTTAAGAGCTCCTCTTTCGTCCTGCCTGTAATTTTCTCAAATGCCGGATTAATGCTGAAAAACGGATTCAAATCAGCAGAATCTCTCTCATAACTATACGAAATTGCAATCCCGACTGGAGCCTGATTAAAAATCAGCTCAAAAGTAACACCCTGTTGATACAATTTCTGTTCCAATAAATTCTGAGTGCGAATCAATGCAATATGAATATCGATCCTTGCTCTTAAAGATTCCATGTGAATTAGTTTGCGGATGTAATCGACGGCTCCAAGTTTTAAACCGGCAATTTCATTTTCCAGCTCTTCATAATTCGTCAGAATGATTGTGCGAATTCGTATGAACTTTTGATCCGTCCGTAATTTCTGCAAAACCTGAAAGCCATCCATATTGGGCATATTTAAATCGAGAATGAGCAAATTGATATCCTCATTCTCCTCCAGAATTTGTATGACTTCCCTGCCATCACTGGCTGTAAGGATCCTGAAATCGCTCAGCATATTCCGAATGATCAGACGATCGGAAGCGGAATCATCAGCTACCAAAATCTTAATTTCCATTTTCAATTCACTTTCTGCAGATCACAATCAAATCTGCATCATACTGCTCATTCTGAGATTTCTACAAGTAATTTGCCCATTAATTCAGAAAATTTTTCATACCACGCTGTGATTTCGTCATTCTGATCTTCCTTTAAAGCTTTCTGAAGCGTTATCGTCGCATTGTATAAGGACATCGCACCAATACTCCCGGAACTGCTCTTAACTTTATGGACGATTTGTATGGCCTCTGCATATTGTTTTTCATTAATTGCTGTCGACAACCTCTCCGCCGTATCCCGGTTTTCAATTCGGTAAGCTTCCAGAACTTGCTGATAAAGCGTATCATTGCCACCCATATTGCGAAGGCCTAAAGTTCGATCCAGAACCGGCATAATTTGATCATCTTGATGGTTATTTTCCAGAATTATATCTTTGACTTTCTGGATAAAACGGTCTGGATGAAATGGCTTGCTGATATAGTCATAAATTCCGCTTTTTTCGCATTTATCACGAACATCTAAAATAACATCGGCCGTCATGGCGATGATCGGAATTGTGGCTGAAATCTTGCGGATTTCTTCGGCTGCCTCATAACCATTCATAACCGGCATATGCAGATCCATCAAGATCAGTTCGATGACTGCTTGATGCTTCTGATATTGCTCCACTGCCTCTTTGCCATCATTGGCAATGATCGATTCGATACCAATCTGTTCCAGAAGTGTTTTGGCAATCATCTGATTGGTTTTGTTATCTTCAGCCAATAAAACATAGTGGGGTTCTTCAAATTTCACCGGCAACAATTCTTTCGTGGCGGAAGGCTGGGAACCTGAAATCGCTTTCAGATTAAAAATATCCAGAATCCCGTTTAGTAAAATGGAAGGGATGATCGGTTTACCAATTCCGGCATCAATACCATGCTCATTTAATCTGTCGAACAAATCTGCGCGCATCATCGGTAGCAGCATGATGATTTTGGGAGGCTTTCCAATTTTTGGATTATTCCGCACGATATCTGCATAACGGAATCCCCCTTCTGCAGGCGTATCATAATCCAAAATAAATAAATCGAATGGTTTTGAAAATTTGCTATCGGCAGCCTCCAGCATCGCTGATGCACTGGCTTCTGAACTGGTCAGCTCACAGTGAATGCCGAAGCTGTTCAAATAACTTTGAATCAGATTAATATTGGCACCGGTTTTTTCGAGCACCAGCGCCCGTAAATCCTGGAAATGCTTGCCGGATAAAGATTTTTCGTGAATAGCTTCTTTATCTTTATCAACCATTAACGACAAGTCAATAATAAAGGTCGAGCCTTCTCCGGGTGTACTGAAAACCTTAATCTCTCCTTCCATCATCTCGATAAGGTTCTTGACAATCGATAAGCCCAGACCTGATCCCCCAAAACGGCGATTAATGCTGATATCACCCTGCTCAAAAGGCATAAAAAGCTTTTTTACCTGCTCTTCCGTCATACCGATTCCAGTATCCTTGACCGTAAAAGAAATATGATATTTTTCATTTTCTTTTGCTACCAGACGGATATCCAGCGATACTTCACCCGTATGAGTAAATTTAGCCGCATTATTAAGAATATTTACTAATACTTGTTCAATCCTTTTTGCATCACCGATTAACCAGTTGGGGATGAGTGGATCCTTTATCAGACGGAAACTGATTTCCTGCTCTTGGATCTTATAAGAAACAATGTTGACGACATCTTGTATCACCTGATCGATATTGAAAGAAGTAATTTCAAGCTCCACTTTTCCAGCCTCAATTTTTGAAAAGTCAAGAATGTCATTGATGATACTCAGCATATTATTGGCAGCCTGACTGATTCTGTCGATGTACATACTCTGAGTCAAAGAGATTTCAGATTTCTTCAGGAGATAGGACATGCCGGTGATTGCATTCAGCGGTGTCCGGATTTCATGAGACATTCTTGCCATAAAGCTGGATTTGATTTGATTGGCCTCATCCGCCTCGCGTTTGGCGATCTCCAAATCCTGTTGAATTGCTTTCCGCTGGCGTATTTCTTTTCGTAAACGAACAATCCAGAAAGTGGAAACTGCAAAAATAACCAGCAAGAGTGACCCCACGATCGATACCATTCGAATGATTGGACGGTAATCAACTTTGGTATCTAATTCAATCCATTTATTATTAATGGCAGTCTTTTCACTCTCAGGAATCGTGTCCATGGCTTTATTGAAAATACGTATCATTTCAGGCCAATCTTTTCGAACAGCGAAATATAATGCTTGTTGTTTCTCAGCTTCGAAGGAAATCAAACGCAGATTGGTAAGACCGGTTGTGCGTATCAGATAATTGGTCGTGGCAATATTTCCGATGAACGCTGTCTCAGTTCCTGCAGCAACTGCTGTAAGGGCCGCTTCTACCGAATCGTACAGACTGAGATTGATCTTTGGGTAGTCTAAAAGATAACTATGATGTGAACTGTTACGCTGCACAGCAACCGTTAATCCTTCCAAATCCTCCAGTCCGGAGATCTCCGTGTTTGTATCCTGGGTTACGATCACCCTTTTAAAGTAATAGTAAGGCTCAGAAAACAGAAATTGGTTTTCTCTTTCTGGCGTCTTTCCGATGGAAGGCAGAGCATCCACGCCGCCTGCCAAAGCCAGATCGTAGGCTTCCGGCCATGTGAGGTTCTTGGCGACTTCGAATTGTAAGCCAGTTCTATCATGAATCAGCGAAAGATAATCGGCAGCAATTCCCCGGTATTCTCCCTTGTCATCGATAAATTCAAAAGGAACAAAACCGGGATCTACTCCAAGACGAATAACGGGATGTTCTTTTAAAAATGCAAGCTCATCCATTGTCCATGGGATGTTATTGTCAGCAGCGACTACCGGAATAATACCTGCCAAAATTGTGCCGATTAAAAGATAAATGAAAGCAATCAGCTTTTGCATACACATTCTCCTCTTACAGATGATTCACATCGATGAGCGCTTGCAAACAAAATTTCTGGTAATTTAATAAAAAAAACGAGAATTATCTTTGTAATTACTGTATCTTTATATATTTTTGCTGGTGCGAAGATGTCTTTTCAATTGCAGCCAAATGATGGTTCGTTTGATTCACCCGATTAAGAAAAAGTGTGCCCAATAACAATCGATCTCTAAGCTGGATTCTGTTCCAGATATATCCTTTAAAAAGATCTTTTACAAGAAAAACTTCACCGATATTGAGATTTCCGGTTTCTTCAATCGCTTCATCCAGGAGTCTGTTCACGTCAGTCATGGTTCTCACTCCTTGTTGATAAGGTTATTGTTATTGATATGGATATTCGTATTGACAACGTTGTTAAAAACATTATACGGGGAATTTTGTCAAAATCAACACACAATCAGCATTTTGAAATGTGAGAGGGATTACCTGTTGTCGTGTTGTTTTTGCGCGGAACGCAAAAACAACACGACAACAGGTAATTCTCCCTATAATTCGAATCGCTGTCTGATTGGAATCATTGCTGATTTTTTTCAGAGAATAATGCCATGGCATCACACATGAATCTGGCTAATCCTTCTCCGTATTGATCGATGTTCTTCAAAAATCGTTCATCTTCAATATACATTTGACCGAGCTTTTTGAAAGCCTCAGGGGAATAGCTGCCCATTTGATTCACCAGGTCATACCACATTTCAATGCCGGATTGCGCTTCATCAGAAGCGGGATTCAGGTGGCGCAGCGATGCCAGCATCTGGAAGACAGCCTGATTTTTTTCTGCGAATGCTTTTTGCTCCAGCGTTGACATTTTCTGAACCTTTCGGTTGGAGTCCTCTACAATCTGATCGCCCCAGCGTTTTCTCGCTTCCTCTTCATAAGGATTGTTTTGGAAATCAAAATCCTTGCATTTTTCTTGGATGGACATCTGTATTTCTCCTCTCATAAACTGATGCGTTTTTTTAATTGTCGGGATCGTCTGACAGCAATTCGAAATTTGGAACAAAAATTTTCCTTTCTCGATTCGAAACACATGTTTTGATGGAGCAGTTTTATGCCTCGAATAGGCTACATGGATTGTTGTTTCACGTACAAAACGCCCTTGATAATGAAGATCCAGAATTGAAAAAATGCGATATAAGGTTCCTGGCTCAAAATGAATAATAATGTTGCCGCAATCGTCAGCACCATGGAAATATATGCATGGTTCTTTTTCCAAAAATGATTCTGATAATGTTGTAATAAAATTTCGCCAATTCCAAAGACAGCCGTAATTCCGAAAATAACCATATAGGAAATCAGCATATAGTTTTCCAATGACTTCATGGAGAATAACGAAACGGATTCGATATAATCTCCATTCTGCTCACCAAACAGAGGGAGAAAAAAGAATACAAGATTCATCATGTCAAACAATCCATACAGGATTGTTTGGAGGCTCCACGCATTTTCTTTTTTCTCTTGTTCTGCGGCCAGAAGGATCTCATCTCCGGAAAGCAATTCATCGATGGTTACATCAATTATTTTTCCTGTCACTACAATTGATTTGCTCCACACACACTTTATTTCGACCCGAATTTTTGGCTACATAGACGGCATTATCCGCACGATTGATAAAATCTTCATAATTTCGGACTTGTTCGCCGCCGCAGCAGGCAATGCCAATGCTTACCGTGGTACGATTCCCGTCCACCACTATGTTTTGAATCGCAATCCGCAGACTTTCGGCAATGGAGGCCAATTCTTTTTCATCGTAGCCATATGCCATGGCAACGAATTCTTCACCGCCATATCGATAGAACTGCAGCCGAAAATTCTGCGCAAATTTTGTCAGCACTTCGCCAAAACAGTTCAGATATCTATCACCGGCAGCGTGACCATAGTTGTCATTAAACTCTTTAAAGTGATCGATATCAAGCATCATGATTCCGGAGGGTTTTTCTGCATCCGCTTTATCCAGAACAGCCAGGGTTTCGAACAGCTTCCGGCGGTTGGAAAGGCCTGTCAGGACATCGGTCTCTTTTTCAATGGTCAACAGACGATGCGCTTCATAACTTTCTAAACGAACCCATACCATGATATTACCGAGGAAACACCCAAGGATGGCAAAACATAAACCATTGATCGTATCATCCAGCGCATATTGCGGTTTTAAATAAAACGCCAAAATTGTGTGCACCACAAACCAGAAAGCCACAAACAGATTCATTCGACTGGGACGATCGATGAAACCAAGTGGCATAATGCAGAACACACCCAACAAAATTGTCGCCCGCATATAGGGTGTGTGAATTACGCTGAGGAATATCGCAAACAGAAAGAATATTGAAAATGCCGCATAAAGCCCGAATAGCGTATACTTTTTCATCACTGAATTTCGAAACAAAAAGAACAGCGCAAAATAAAATAAATCAGCCAGCAAATAGTAGGTAATAGCGTTGAATTTCGTTTTACTAAAGGGAGTAGCCAACAACGGCAGGACCATCAATACACCGCCCATCAGAGTCAGTACAGATAACATACTTTCGTTGTACGCTCTGATAATCCAGTAATTGTCAGATGCAAGCTGAGCATAGGTTTTTTCTCGATTTCCAGGTAGTTTCGACCATTTTCTCATATAAGTTCACCTTAACTGGTTATGCAATTGACATCAGCAATTTTACATATGGAAAGAATTACTGGTTATTGTTGTTGTTGTGTTTACGCTTCGCGAAAACACAACAACATTTCTCTCATTATTTGAAAAGAATGTCCATTTTTCGAATCGCTTCGTTGTCATGCAACATACACATCATGATATACTCTTCATCCTTCTCATGAACAACCTCAAACCCGACATTCTTATACATTTTTACAGCATAATTTTCTTTTTGAACAGAAAGTGATGCCGCAAAATATCCTTCTTGTTTCAGCAAATTTAGCATCTGCTTCATTAATGCTGTTCCAATCCCATAATTTCGATACTCTTTGTACAGAGAGATGGCAAGCGATAATGTGTCACCATTGATTTTATCCGCAATTGGGCAGCTTATTTTCTGACAGTTCGAAATATGCGAAGAAGTATATGTTGATTGTCCATGAAGACAAATTCGCGATGGAATGATTTCCAGGTTGGATAGCGGATGTGGAGAAATACGGAGAAAAGGACAGGGCACGTTACGAGAAATTTTTGTAACGTGCCTTGTTTTTAGTGATCTACTGAATCAATTTCACTCTGCTGCTGACGTGTCTGTTGGCATTCCGGGCATAATCCTTCAAAAACTGTGCGATGCCCATGAATCGTATATCCCGTTTTTTGTGCTGTCAGTTCGTCCATCTCGCTACGATATGGCAAGGGCACATCGCACACAGCGCCACATTTTTGGCATACAAGATGATAATGCTTATACAGGTGCCCCTCATACCGATCGGTATGCGCCAGCTTAACCTGGAGAACTTCTCCCTGCTGAACTAAAACGTTTAAATTGCGATACACCGTGCCACGACTGATCTTGTTATTGAGAGCCCGAACATCCAGATAAATCTGATCCGCACTGGGATGGTCAAAGCGTGCTCGAACGGTATCTAAAACCAGTTGCCGTTGTCTGGTGTTTCTCTGCTGTTTCATAAGAGAACACTCCAATCCTGTCAGGATTTGCTTACATGGAACTGGAAAGCGTCGCCAGATTCAACTCATTATGATTCAGTTTGGATAGCTCTTTCACTTTGCCAAAGTCGAGGCCGGCAGCTTTCGTGAAGCGTTCGCCATATTCCGGATCGGCCAGATAGCAATGCACAGCATGGCGGTATTTGATGTTGACACTGACAGGGGCTATATCTGCGACTGTATTTTCAATCAAAATTTGTTTCTTGTCCTCTGTCATCACACGCCACAAATTTCCACCGGCACGGAAGCAATCGTCAGTCGGATCATCCTTTGGATCATATCGGTACATCGCACCTTCTAAATCCAGCGGCGGTTCCATTACTTCAGGCTGTGCAGTCCATACACCATAACTATTCGGAGTATACGCTGGTGCAGCTCCGTAATTGCCGTCTACGCGCATTGCGCCGTCACGATGATATTCATTGACCTCAACTTTTGCTCGATTCACCGGGATCTGGTTGTGATTGACACCAAGCCGGTAACGCTGTGCATCGCCGTAAGAAAACAGCCTGCCCTGCAGGAAACGATCAGGGCTGAATCCGATGCCGGGTACAACATGCGCCGGTGTAAAGGCAGCCTGCTCTACTTCAGCAAAGAAGTTCTCGGGATTGCGATTCAGTTCCAAAACACCTACCTCAATCAGGGGATATTCCGCATGACGCCAGATTTTCGTGATGTCGAAGGGGTTTTCATAATGCTTTTTTGCCTGTTCTTCGGTCATAATCTGCACATACATCGTCCATTTGGGAAAATCGCCACGCTCAATCGCTTCAAAGAGGTCTTTGCCATGGTACTCACGATCCATTCCATTAATTTTTGCAGCTTCCTCATTGGAGAGATTCTTAATACCCTGCTGCGTTTTAAAATGGAACTTGCACCATACGCGTTCGTTTTTCTCGTTATAAAAAGAGTATGTGTGCTCACCGAAGAAGTGCATGTTACGGAAGGAAGCAGGAATGCCTCGATCACTCATGACAACGGTAATCTGGTGGAAGCACTCTGGCAGCAATGTCCAAAAATCCCAGTTATTCTGGGCAGAACGGCGCCCTGTATGAGGATCACGCTTGACCGCACGATTCAAGTCAGAGAAGTTGTGGACGTCGCGGATGAAGAAGGTCGGCGTATTGTTTCCCACCAGATCCCAGTTACCTTCCTCGGTGTAAAACTTGACGGCTACTCCACGGATATCCCGTTCACAGTCCGCCGCACCACGCTCCCCTGCAACAGTGGAGAATCGGATGAACAAATCTGTCTCTGCACCAGGCTGAAGAACCTTCGCCCTGGTATAACGCGAGATATCGTGGATAACGGTGAGTTTTCCATAAGCTCCCCAACCTTTGGCATGCATACGACGTTCCGGTATCACCTCCCGGTTGAAGTGCGCCATTTTTTCCATCAGCCATACATCTTGCATGACAACCGGACCACGCGGACCAGCCGTAATGGAATTTTCGTTGTCAGGTACCGGTGCACCGACTTCGTTTGTTAGTTTTTTGTATTCTTTCATGATAATAATCCTTTCGTTTTTGTATGTGCAAACATCCGGTAATTCGAAATGAGAGAGGGATTATTTGTTGTTGGGTCGTATTGCGCTTCGCTTAAATCAACGCAACAACAAGTTTTTTTCTCAATAGGCTTTTCCAATTTTCGAATGAACGGCGAACATCTCAGGATATTTGCATTTATAAAGACAGGCACATCGCCAGCATCCATAAATAAGTACAGGTTTTTGGCAGCATGAGCATTCCGATTTTGGGCTTTTTATTCGCCCATACGACTACCGGAAAATAAAACACAAAGCTTAGAGCAATCGCAAGCCACATCAAGCCAATTCCGGGTTCAGAGCTAATTTCCAGAAAGAATAATCCTGCGACGATTGCTCCCTGCAGAAAAAAAGGAACGTTTCTTACAATTCCCCAGATTACCGGAGGATAGCGCTCCTGCCATTGGTTCTGAGGTAACAGACATAGAAAAATACGGACAACCGCTAATATATAAATCCCATATGTCCAAAGGCTGATATTCGCAGGCCAAAAAATGAGAACTCCGATCTGCCAAAGGAACAGATAAAACAGTGTCATGGTGATGGAAGTAACCAGTTTCCCGTATCCAAGCGCCTTGCGCAATGGTTCTTCGCTGCCGGTCCTGATAACGGCAATGCGCGGCACCAGATGAAAAGCATCGCCACCAGCCAGGATCAAAGCCATGGCGCCAGCCAGCATCCGCGCAGGATTTCCTGATGCATTTGAAAGAAGCATTAAACCAAGAATGAAAGCTGCTGTCAGATATGAAAGATTGAATAGCGCTTCAACGGTTCCAAATACGCGCTTCATGCTTTCTTTTCCTTTTTTCTGAAGTTTCCTTTGGCCATCCATAAGATGTGGGTGGTAACAGCAGCGCCGACCATCAAAAGGAATACTGAAATCCAAAAACTTTTAAGTAGAAACATAGACAGAAACAACATTCCCCATAACCAGACCATACTGATCCAGACGGTTTTATGCGATAAGCCTGTTCTGTGTTCGTAGTTTTCGATATGTTCCCTGAAAAACGGGATCTTTACAATCCTGGATTTAACACGCGGCGCTGATGAGAAACATGCGACAGAAACCAGAACAAATGGCGTTGTCGGCCAAACTGGCAGCAATAATCCAATAGCGCCCAAACCCAGAAATACAAATCCGAGTCCTGTAAGTAAAAAAGTTTTCAGTTGCAAAGCTTCTCCATATCTTCATTATTGTTATTAGGACTTAATACTATTATACAGGATATACAAGAATATGCAATAGGGTAGAAATCTTCACGTTTTATTTGAAATGCTTGTTTCGATTTGAATAAGGGATGAATACGGATCGTTATGCTTATCATTTAATCGAATAAAACCGATAAGAACCCTGGGGCGTTATCGCCAATAAACTTGGAGCACCATTCAAAAAGGATCTTCAGGAAGTCTCTGAGGGGAACGATAAGGACTCCACATTAAAAGATTAAGTTCCTGGCATTTTTTCTCATGGAAGCAATTTCTATCGATAAAAAGTATTCCCATGAAAAATTAGCATTACTCCCAAAGGTAAGCAGTCATGGACATGGATCCCAGTTCACAGGATTTATTATAGACATGGATGGTATCGTTTTCATCCGATGCCCCGAGTGCATATAAAAGCGGATAAAAATGGTCCGGAGTCGGCACCGCCAGTCTGGCAATATTTCCAATTTCCTTGAATTTCAGAATTTTTTCATGATTCTTGTGGATGATGTTTTCATAAATAAAGTCATCAAATTCATTTGCCCAATCAAAGCCCTCACCTGCTTTGTCCCAGTCAATCCGTCTTAAGTTATGGACAATATTTCCAGTGCCAAATAGTAGCACTCCCTGTTCTCTTAAGGTTCGTAATTCCTTACCAATTTTGTAATGTGTTTCCGGAGGAGCATCCGCATCGATACTGATCTGAAATACTGGAACATCTCTATCCGGATACATATGAACCAATACCGACCAGGTTCCGTGATCGATCCCCCAGGAATTATCAAATTTCGTTTCCCTGGAAATAAGCTTTTTGGAAATTTCCGCCATACGGGTTGAACCTGCCGTGTTGTAGGTAACTTCATATAATTCATCCGGAAAGCCAAACATATCATAGATGGTTTTCGGGTTATCCGCATTCATAATTTTGGTACCCTTTGTATACCAATGAGCAGAGACAGATAAAATCACCTCCGGTTTTGGAATTCTGTCTGCCATTTTTTTCCAGGTCCTTGAATAATTATTATCTTCAATGGCGTTCATCGGTGATCCATGTCCTGCAAATAGTACCGGCATTTTTAACATCCCTTTTCCATTCCTTTCTATAAATGAAGAAACAGCGATTCGAAATACGGGAAGAAATCTTTGTCATTTGGCCGAATTTACTGACACGCAGCCAATGGCTGACCTTACGCCAGACTTTAATTCTTGAATCGCAGTGACTCGTGAAAATCGCGCTGATATTGACTTCATCGTACATTGAAGAAAAATTAACCCCCCAGGCGGTCTTGCACATAACCTGCCGGGACGTCCATATAGGCAGCGATTTGTTCAACAGACATCCCACGATTATGAAAGCGTTTTACGACTCCCTTGATCTCTTCACCGACTTCGATGATGTGTTGATCCGGATCATAAAAACGCACCACTCTTTGGCCCCAGGGATGCTCGATCGGTTGATGGACATACACAATCTCCATCGCTTCCAATTTTCTAAAGAATGAATCGATATCCTGTTCCTCAAAATAGAGCTCACCGGCATGATGCTGAAAGTGAACCGCTTTGTCGTTGATGAATTTCGCCCACGTCTCGTTTTTCTGCAAATACAAACCATGTTCCAATTCAACGTTGGCTCCGAAATCATTGACGACATTCATATTCAACACGTCATGATAGAACTTTTTGCTCCGCTCCATGTCCGTTACTACGATCAGTGTTCCTTTAAATTGCATCAGATATCCTCCTGTTAAATAATGATATCCTGAGATTCTCAATTTTTAAAACAAAGTTCCATTTTCGCTCAAATTTGTAGATTCCAGAACACTACCACGAGATAACTCAGGAATACACACATGGTAATTTGTCGTCTGCATTTCAAATTTGCCCGGTCAAGGGTCATAAATAAAAAAATGGTTATTGATACAACCGTCGTATGAGATTTAACGCCAGACATGCTAAATGTAATATTGACAGAGCTATTTTGACTGAATTATACTGAATTGGTACCAACAACTGAACCACAATGAGGTCACAATGTCCATCAACCGACATGATCCAACGCCACTTTATATCCAGGTCGCAATGGATATAAAGAAGGGAATACTTTCAGGAGAATACGAGAGCGGCAACAAAATTCCTTCTGAGCGGGAACTCGTGCAACTTTACCATGTCAGTCGTAATACGATTCGTCAGGGTTTAAAAATGTTAAATCATGAAGGCCTTGCGATCTCAAATCATGGAAGCGGAACTTACGTTGCAAACATGTCCGATATGATCAATAGTCGACTGGACATTTTTGTTGAGCATAGTCAGTTCATCCAGACGGCAGGCTATTCTGCAAAATATCAGGTTTTATCTCAAAGTGTTATTCCTGCAGATGAACAAATTTGCAGGATTCTGGAAACCAAAATCGGCGAACCTGTTTTTTGTTTTGAGAAACTTTTTTTTGCTGATGAAAAGCCAGCGATATTTACCATAGATTATGTCCCATGCGGGGAAAAGAAAAATCAGAAAAATTTTTCTGAAGAAGAGATCTGTTCAAATTTTCTCTCATTTGTGGAATCCTGTACTGGCGATGTCGTCGAATACGGGAAATCCAACCTGACTCCAATTACGGCTGATACCCGCATAGCCGTCCTGTTTGATATCCCTATTGGGCAGCCAATCCTTTTCATGTCAGAAGTATTTTTGAACCCTTTGAGAAACAAGCCGCTTTCGCTGGGTCTTAATTATTATAGTAATTATATACAATTTAAAATTCTACGCCGGCGCTCAGAGATCGTTAATGAGAATTATGGATAAATCATAGTACTTTATGGAATTACGTCTTCATAATCATGAGGAAGTATAATAAGACAAATTAAAAAAAGGAGCAATTTAATGAGCAAGAAAAGTATTTTATTTATTATCTGTTTAGTAGTTACGCTGACTGTTGTTGCAATTCCGGCAATGGCAGCAGATGACTTGAAAGTTGCGATGATACTTTCTGGTCCTATCAACGACGATGACTTCAACTCCGTGGGGTACAACGGATTGAAAAAAGCTTGCGAAGAGCTTGGTGTTGAGTATGCATACATCGAAAGTGTTCCGGATGCTGACGCAGAACGTATCATCCGCGAATATGTTGCCAACGGCTACGGTCTGATTTTTGCCCACAGTTTCTCCTTTGGCGAAGCTGCTTCAAAAGTTGCGGCTGATTTTCCTGAAGTCATCTTCATGAATGCAGGAACACCCCCAGTAGAAAACCCCAATCTGGGTACATACGATAATCCTGATTACCAGGGTGCTTATCTGGCTGGTATGCTTGCTGCCGGAATCAGCAAATCCGGGTCAATCGGCTGGGTTGATGGTATTGCTTCCCCGAACATGGTTGCAAACTTCCAATCTTATCGCGATGGCGCCGAAGAAATGAACCCGGAAATTGAGGTTCTTCATACCTTCATCGGTAGCTGGTATGATCCGCCTAAAGCAAAGGAAGCAGCAATTGCTCAGGTAGAAAAAGGTGCCGACGTATTGAGCTCGCAGGGTGTTGGTGTTATCGATGCTGCAATTGAAAAGAATGTTTGGGCAATTGGCGCAATGACGGATCAGAATTTCATGGGTCCGAATGTCGTCCTCACCAGTGTTATGTGGGACCTCTACCCATGTGTCAAACGTGTAGTCCAGGAAGTACTCGACGGAACATGGACCAACACCAACCGTTCCTATGGTATCGCAGATGGTTCAGTCTACTTCTCCGATTTCCATGGTCTGGATTCTAACATTCCTGCCGAAGTTATGGAAAAAGTGAATCAGAAGTACGAAGACATTAAATCGGGCAAATTTGTAGTTCCGCACGATACCAGTGATATTGAATAATTAATTGCAAGTTACGCGCCGCATGGCTATTGAAGCTATGCGGCGCCGTCTTAAATCGGAATAAGGTGTAAATAAACCATGGATAATACTACGAATACACGTCAGGACAACAAGGCAGAAGCACGTCTGATCATGGAAGGCATCACGGTCAATTATGGTGATTTTGTCGCAAATGATAACGTCAATCTGGTTGTTTATCCCGGACAAATCAAAGCCTTGCTAGGGGAGAACGGAGCTGGTAAGACAACCCTCATGAAAGTGTTAGCCGGACTTCTTCATCCTGAAGGAGGACGGATAATCGTTGATGGGCAGGAAGTAAGTATAGATTCTCCTCAGGACTCGCAACGCTTGGGAATAGGAATGGTTCATCAACACTTTATGCTGATCCCAAAATTAACTGTCGCACAAAATATTTGTATTGGACTGAAATCAACGGGCTATCCGTTCCCCGATGTCAGGAAAGTCGAGGAGGAGTTATCTGAGCTCTCCGAGCAATATAACCTGCTGGTTGACCCGAAAGCAATCGTTTCGACCTTATCAATTGGGACTCAGCAGCGTGTCGAAATATTAAAAGCGCTATATCGGGGAGCAAAAATTCTGATTCTGGATGAACCGACATCGATCCTGACACCGCAGGAAACAGCCGGGTTGTTTGACATCATTCATTTTCTGACAAAAAGAGGAAATTCAGTCATTTTCATCAGTCACAAATTGAATGAAGTGATGGAAATCAGCGACAGGATCACAGTTCTTCGTCAAGGTCATGTAACTGCAGAACTGGCAAAACAGGAAACAACGGAACGTCAATTGGCAATACTCATGGTTGGACGAGAATTTCAAACTGAAAAACACCTCAAACCAGTTCCTGAAAACGCCAAGGAGTTGGTTTGTTTGGATAATATCACGTACATTGACCACCGAAAAGTTTCTGTTTTGAACGGTATCAACCTCACGGTCAAAGCAGGAGAAATTCACAGCATTGCCGGTGTAGATGGGAATGGACAGGTAGAGCTTGCCAGTATCCTTTCGGGTTTACTTCATCAAACGAAAGGAAAATTCACCTTAAATGGGAAGGATCTCTCTAAAGCATCTCCTAAAGAAAGACTGCAAGCAGGTCTTGCACACATTCCCAGCGACAGGCATAAGTATGGAATGATCCTCGACCTTTCCATGGAGGACAATTTCATCATCGAAGGCAGTGAACGAGAGCCTGTTTCACACAGAGGAATATTGCAGAAAGATGCAATAACCAGTTTTTCTGAAAATCTGGTCAAGGACTACGATATCCGTTGTAAATCAGTGAAACAGAAGGCCTCCACGCTTTCCGGCGGAAATCAACAGAAGCTTGTGCTTGCCAGAGAATTATCACGGAATCCAATATTCGTGCTGGCCATGCAGCCTGCCCATGGTTTGGATGTGGGCGCAACAGAATTTGTCCATAAAAAACTAATTGAACAACGTAACGCTGGCAGCGCAGTTCTATTGATTTCAACGGAACTTGACGAGGTTTTTGATCTTTCTGACCGGATTTCTGTTATTTATGAAGGAAGAATTCTGGCAACTATCAAACGAGAAGAAGCCACAAGAGAAAACATTGGCTTGCTGATGACAGGTAAAACAAATGGTTAATGATCACACGAATAACAAAGACTCTTTCTATCACAGATTTTTTGACAAACTGCGCTCATCTTCTGAGTTTTTTTATAGTATTGGTGCGGTCCTGTTAGCTCTTTTGATCGGTGCTGTCATTATTTGTCTCATCGGTTCGGATCCTATCAAGGCGTATAAGGCGTTATACAGAGGCTCCTTCGGAACTACAAACGCCATTGCAGAGACTTTACTTCGCGCAATGCCGTTAGCTCTGGTGGGATTAGGTGCTACCGTTGCATTTCGTGCTTCTGTTTTCAATGTTGGAACAGAAGGACAATTATTTATCGGTGCGACAGCAGCTGCCTGTGTTGCACTAGCATTACCCGATCTGCCACGCTATCTGTTACTGCCATTAATGGCCCTGGCCGCAATGGGAGCAGGTGCGCTTCTGGGCGGGTTGGCAATATTCCTCAAAATCAAGTTCAATGCGAACGAAATGATCAATACGATCATGATGAACTACGTTGTAATCTACTTTGTTTCGTGGCTGGTCCATGGTCCAATCCAACAACCTGGTTCTCCTCTGGGACAAACGGAAAAATTCAGCGTCAACGGAATTATTCCTGTAATTTTAAAGCGCACCAGACTTCATGCCGGGATCATCGTTTTGCTCATATTAGTGATCATTACGTATTTCCTGCTTGAAAAAACTGTCTGGGGTTACCAAATCAAGGTTACCGGGAAAAACATGCTGGCCTCCAAGGCTGCGGGCATCAAAGTCAAGCGGATATTCTATTCTGCCATGTTTTTCAGTGGTGCGCTTGCAGGGTTAGCAGGTATGTTTGAAGCATCAGGGATCCAAAACCGAATGATCGAGAATATCTCTTCCGGGTATGGTTATACGGGAATTGTCGTAGCCCTTTTAGGACAACTGAATCCAATTGGTGTTTTATTGGCTGCAATTCTGTTCGGAGCTTTACAGGTCGGTGCCAGTTCGATGGAAACAATGGTTGGAATTCCGTCCTCAGCAGTCAGTATGATCCAATATCTGATCGTTATCATCTTCATCGGCAAAAATGCATTTCCACGTCTGTGGAAACGATTTCATACATCAAAGGATAAAAGAGCATAATGGAACCCATTTTGAACTTTCTCTCTACCCCCATTGTCGAAGGATTCTTTTCTGCCAGTATGCGTCTTGCGATTCCGATAATGTTAGCAGCAATCGGCGGGATTTTTAACGAACGAGCGGGACTTTCCAATATAGGAATGGAAGGCTTCATGATTCTCGGGAGTTTGTTTGGTTTTGTCATTGCCTATGCAACCGGATCAATCTGGATCAGTATTGCCGCAGTGATCGTCATTGGTGCGATTCAGGGGTTGATCATGGGGTATTTCGAAATAACACTGAAAGTAAATCAGGTCGTTTTTGGTATTACGATGAATCTGTTCTGTGTAGGCTTGACGAGCTTCCTCTACCGGATCATTTTCGGAGTCGGCAACTCACCCCGTATTGATCCTCTGCCAACCTTGTCGATTCCTGTGCTTTCAAAGATTCCTTTGATCGGTCCGCTATTTTTCCAACAGACAATTCTTGCTTATATTACATACCTCATTGTGATAATTACTGCGATATTCTTCAGCCGAACTGCCTGGGGTCTGAACTTCATATCAAGCGGTGAAAATCCGGAAGCAGCCGAAACACTTGGCGTTGATGTGATCCTTACACGGTACATTGCGATCGTTATCTCGGGAATACTGTGTACAGTAGGAGGCGCGTTCCTTTCCACAGCCGCAACCGGTCTTTTCGTACAGAATATGACGGCAGGACGCGGATACATCGCATTGGCGATTCTTGTCATCGGTCGGAGGAATCCATGGGGCGTCTTTGGTGCTGCGCTACTTTTTGGCGCTGCAGATGCACTGCAACTGAGAACGCAGTTATTCAGTTTCAAAATCCCATATCAGTTCCTGGTCATGCTTCCATATGTTCTGTGTATGGTTGTGATGATACTCTTCAGCCGCACTTCGAGCGCTCCGGCCGCATTAGGGGAACCTTATGAACGTGGAGGGAAGAAAGAATGATCCACTACAGTGAAAAACTATCCTGGACAGAATTTCATGAATTGGCGAACGAAGGAGCGATCGGTGTCATTGCCGTTGGAGCTCATGAGGAACACGGTCCGCATTGCAGTTTGCTGACCGATACGATTATCTCCAATGCTTTGGCGGAACGGATAGCTGACAGAATTTCCGGTATATTGTTACCCAAAATTTCCTACGGTGAAAGCTGGTCGGTTAATGATTTTCCGGGGACAATTACACTGGAACCCGAAACACTGACCGCACTAGTTCTCGACATTGCCCGTAGCGTAAAAAAAGGCGGTCTGCGTGCATTGATCATCGTGAATGGCCACTACGGAAATATGAGCCCAATCACCCTGGCAGCCAGACGAATGCGTTCCGAAGAAAATTACCCTGTTCTGATCCTGAATTTTCCTGAACTGGAAACGATCGCTAAAAGCATTTGTGAGTCCAGTCCGGCTGGAGGTATGTTCTATCATGCAGACGAATTTGAGACTTCCATTGTTCTTGCCGAATATCCTGAGGGCGTAAAAATGGAAAAAGCGCAACCAGATTATCCGGAATTTCCACCGGCATATGGTGAAACGCAGGTGTTGATTTCCTCATTTAATCCAGTGGGCGTCTTTGGAGACCCCACGAAAGCATCGGCAGAAAAAGGGGAACGCTTTTTAGCAGCATTCACTGAGTCCTGCATGAAAATCGTAAATGATTTTCAAAAGACACTCTAATTCAGAAACCTGATTTTATACAACACAGAGATAAAAATATGAATAAACAACTCCATAATCGCGTTGAAGAGATCGCTGAAGAGGTGATAGAAATTCGGCGTTGGATCCATCAACATGCGGAACTTTCGTTTCATGAAAAAAAGACATCGAACTATATCACACAGCGGCTTGAAGAAATTGGCGGCGGCTTGATCATCACCCATCCGACAGCAACAAGCGTGATGGCTGTGCTCAAAACTGATCGCAAGGGTCCTGTTATTGCCATTCGGGCAGATATTGATGCCTTACCAATGGATGAGTGCTCCAATTTACCATTCGCATCACAAAACAAAGGTGCCATGCACTCCTGCGGACATGATGGCCACGCAGCGATTCTGTTAGGGGCAGCTCGATTGCTGGTCGAATACAAAGAAAATTTATGCGGGGAGATCAGGTTCATCTTCCAACACGCTGAAGAGCTTCCACCGGGTGGTGCTGTTGAAGTCATTCAGGCCGGTGTTCTCGATCATGTCGATGAGGTGTATGGATTGCATCTGGTTTCTGTTCAAAAAACCGGTTCTTTTGGGATAAAGTCCGGAATTCTGACTTCTGCAACCGATTGCTTTCGAATCACTGTAAAAGGAGCTGGTGGGCACTCGTCCATGCCTTATGCCTGTAAAGACCCGATCGTCATCGGGGCTGAGATTATTACTTCGATCCAGACCATTTTATCCCGACGAATCAAAGCGTCAGAACAGGCTGTAGTCTCCGTATGTCAGGTCTCTGCCGGTGATGCTTACAACATTATTCCCAATGAGATGAAAATCATCGGTTCCGTCCGCTCCTATTCAATAGAAGTCAGAGATTTGATCAAGAGGCTTCTTTGTGAACTGTCCAGAGGTATCGCTCAGGCTCATGGGGCTGATGCTGAAAATGAATACGAAGAAGGGTACGACTCAATCTATAACGATCCCGCTCTTACAGATTTTGCTGAATCAATCATAACAGATCAATTTGGAGCTGATCAGATCGAGCATATTGGAATGATTATACCGGGCGATGATTTTTCAGAATACCAAAAAGTGTGCCCGGGATTCTTCCTCGAGTTGGGTACAGGCAATGCTGAGAAAGGAACTGAGTTCCCGCATCACAATCCAAAATATGTGATGGACGAAGATGCTTTGCCGATTGGCGTTGAGTATCTGACAGCTTTGGTTCTCGGCAGATCCAAAGCGTTTACCAGTTAAGAAAGCAAAGAGGCTCCAACGATGACAATGGCAACAATTTCCATCAAGGCAGAAAGTACTGACACCCCGACAACCGAGGTTCACATTGGCAAACATAAAATTCTGATTGATGAACCGGCACTGTTCGGGGGGAATGATTTAGCGCCAAGCCCGGTCGAATTCCTCCTGGCATCCATTGCGGGATGTATCAGTGCCATAGGGCATTGGCAAGCCAGCCAAATGGGAATTCGCATCGAGCATTTGGTGACGCACATCAGTGGTCAAATAAATTCCGATGCTTTTTTTGGCAAATCATACGAAAAGCGGTGTGGCTTTCAGAAAATCGAAATTCAAATCAAAGCAGATGCTTTCTGGTCTGAAGAAGAAAAAGCTGTCTGGCTTGATGCGGTAATGAAACGATGTCCGGTAATTGATAACATAAGCAACCAGACCATGGTTGAGTTTCTACCAGATTTGAAAGGAATGTAGATGAACAGAAGAGTCATTGATGTTGCACTGGGGAACAGTCCCGCCGATATTGTTGTAAAAAATGGTATGCTCGTGAATGTATTAACACATGAAATATACCAGGCAGATATCGCAATTGCCGATAAGATCATTGCTGCCACGGGCGTATTGGAACCGGGTGTTTACGGAAAAGATACGCAGGTGATCGATGCAAAAGGAGCATATATTACACCTGGATTCATCGATGCTCATATCCATATTGAAAGCAGTATGTTGACTTTCATGGAATTCTCCCGGATGGTTTTACCTCACGGAACCACAGTAATTGCCACGGATCTGATGGAAATTGCGATTGTTTCCGGAATCGACGGAGTCAAAGAAGTTTTTCGCGAAGCGGAAGGAAATCCTGTAAAGCTGAAATACCCGGTGCCTGCATTTATGGCATCCGAAGATGAGTATCAAACTATTGGCGCTCCGCTCAATCCACAGATGATGGAGGAGCTGATCGATTATCCGCAAGCCGTCGGTCTGGCAGAAGTTCTCTACCCGCCGATCCTGGCCAAGAGTGACAATTCTGAGTGGATGCTTGACCTGGCGCATGCGCGGCATAAGACTGCCGAAGGTCACGCTCCGGCTCTGACCGGATCCAAATTGAATGCATATTGTTCTGTCGGGATCCGATCCGATCATGAAAGCAGTAATGCTGCGGAAGCACTTGATAAACTGCGTCACGGGTTACGCATCCTGATTCGCGAAGGATCAGCAGCGACCGACCTGAATAAATGTATCAAGATGCTCACTGAAAATCATGTTGATGCGCGTCATTGCTCGATGGTCAGTGATGATATCGATGCATTGCACATCTATCGAAAGGGTCATCTGGATCACAAAGTCCGTATGGCAATTAAGAATGGCGTGGACCCGGTGACTGCTATTCAAATGGTTACTCTGAATCCTGCGGAAAGCCTGCAAATCGATGATTGCCATGGCAGTATAGCTCCGGGAAAATGCGCTGATCTCGTTTTCCTGTCCAATTTGGAAAACTGTACCGTTGAGTCAGTCATCGCAAATGGTGAACTGGTAGTCGAAAATAAAAAAATGATCAAGCACTTCAACAACCCCGTTCTTTCGCCATTGATGCTGAATACCGTGAAATTATCCAAAAAGATCGAAGCAGAGGATTTAATGATTAAAATGGATAACTCGGTAAAAAAAGCAAAAGTACATGTGATTGGAGCCAGCCCGGTATCCCTGCTGACGGAAAAACAGGAAGCAGAGCTGCCTGTTGAAAATGGTTTCATCCAGCCTGACATCAACCAGGATGTTTTGCACATTGCCTGTGTAGAACGCCATGGAAAAAAAGGCGGGATCGGTCGTTCATTCATTAATGGTTTCGGAACGAAGAGCTGCTCGATCGCCACCTCTGTCGGCCATGACCATCATAACATCACCGTTGTCGGAAGTGATCCGGCTGATATGGCCATAGCGGTAAACCGGTTGCAGGAACTGAATGGCGGCATCATTATCGTTGATAAGGGGAAGGTGATCTTCGAGATTGCGCTACCCATCTGCGGACTGCTGACAGAAGAAAGTGGTGTGGAAGTAGCTGAAAAATTGGAAAAGATGCAGGAATATCTGCGTAAGGATGGTTGCGAAATGAATTCGCCTTACATGACCTTATCCTTCATTACCCTGATCTTCATCCCCTTCTATGGAATTACAGATAAAGGTCTGATGGACGTCCTGGACTGGAAGATCATCGATCCTGTCATTGCGGTTCAAAAGTAATCTTCGAAATTTCATTAAGTTGCTGATTTCCAGCGATGGAGGATTTTATGGGACAAATTTATATTCGAAATGCATCATACATCGTTACGATGGATAAAAATGGAACAGTATATTCCAATGGGGATATCCTAATTCAGGATAATAAGATTCTGTCCGTGGGAAAAATTGATCCATCTTTGATTCATGAAGATGCACAAAAAATCAATGCGCATGACATGATCATTATGCCAGGTCTTGTAAACACACATGTACACACTTCCCAGCAGCTGGAAAGAGGGCTTGGAGATGATGTAAGTTTGCTTACCTGGTTGGCCGAACGGACTTTTCCGTATGAAAGCAGCCTGACGGAGGAAGACTCCTATATATCCACGCTTCTTTGTATGGTCGAACAGATTCGCTCTGGCGTTACTGCGTTCACTGAAGCCGGCGGGCAGTTTGTCGGCAGCATGGCTAAAGCCGTAACGGAAGCCGGTATCCGTGGAATTCTTTCAAAGTCGTCAATGGACTGTGGCGAAGGGCTGCCTGAAATTTGGAAAAAGACAACGCAGGAAGAGCTGGATGTTCAGGAAGATAACGTCAAAAAATACAATAACACAGCAGATGGCAGAGTAAGGGTCTGGTTTGCCTTGCGGACTCTTTTCAACAATTCCGATGAACTTGTCGTTCGCACAAAGGAATTGACAGATAAATACAAAGTCGGTTATACGATGCATGTGGCAGAAGCGAAAGATGAGGTGGAATATGTAACAAAAGTAAAGGGTGTTCCGACTGTTACACATCTCCATAATCTTGGTGTGCTTGATAAAAATCTGCTGGCAGTCCACACGGTCTGGCTTACGAATGAAGAAATTGACCTGTTTAAGAAGTATGATGTAAAGGTCTCTCACAATCCGGCATCGGCTATGCGGGTATTGGGTTTCGCAAAAATTCCTCAGATGCTCGATAAAGGAGTCTGCGTATCAATTGGTACCGATGGCGCTGCATCGAGCAACCGCATGACAATGATTGACGAAATGTGGGTAACCTCGTTAATTCATAAAGGCTGGCGACTGGATCCGACCATTGTTAAGGCTGAACAGATCTTGAAAATGGCAACCATTGACGGCGCGCGATCTATGTTAGCAGACGAATCCTATGGATCACTCGAACCCGGAAAAAAGGCGGATCTGATCCTGATCGATCCGAATGACGCGATGATGATGCCCATGCACGACCCGATTGCCAACCTCGTTACAGCGATGCGTAACACAAATGTAAAATCTGTTTTATGCGATGGCAAATGGATCATGAAAGATGGCGTCATGATTACACTTGACGAAAAGGACATCTTACAGGAAGCGAAATCTCATGCGGATTCAATTCGCAAACGCGCCGGGCTTGTTTTACGGGATCGTTTTCCAATAGTGAAGTGCTAAGTTGTTTGCATAGATCGAAGACAGTAATTAAATAAACAACCGCAACGCGAGGATCGTAAACGCGTAGCGGTTGTTTATTTCTATGGCCGCACCAGCTTGATTGCCCTGGAAGGCAGAAGCAAAGTGGAGGCAGGACCGCGTCGCGTCCCTGGCACAATATAATCACGCTCTGTCAAGGTAGCTCTGTCTCCTGCTGGAAGAACGAGTGGACTATCTTCAACTTCGGCACAGTAGCCATGGGTCCACGCCTCGATGTCGCTACAATCACGCGCAAAGTAGTAGACAAAGAATTTGTCGAGGTTAGAAATATCTCCATTGTCGTAGGGCATGGCACTTCCCTCAAGCATGGTGTAATCGATATTCTTCGCCCCAAGCCTCAAACTGAAGTTGTTGACCCCTAAACCGACATAAACAGCATTACCAGTCTCCGTACCAAGCGTCCCGATTGCAGCCCAGACCTCGCCATCGTCCAAAGTTATCCCCGGGCAGAACCCATAGCTGGCATCTTGAGAGTCACCCAAACAATCCATCCCGATCTCCGCGCACTTAGGTCCGAGCAAGTTGAGCGGCGAGGTCTGTAAATCAATGAAAGACCTGTACCGATCGGAACATCCCAAGTCGGAACACGCCTGGTCCCAGGCTTGTGCGACTGCAAATACCAATTTCGTGAGATCCTCACTCAGATAAGCCTCAGAGACCGCAGTCCGTTCCTCCGGACTTTCCGGTACCCAGGCTGGGTAGGTCTGCCTGGGGTAGTCAGGAGACGTGTCTCGCACACGCAGCACCCTGAGCGTCGGATTGTGCCGCCACGCAAACGAGGCAGAACCGTCGCCGCCGCCATCGATCGGCATTGAATATCTTAAAACTGTAGTAAAGTCATCAGCATTCTCGTTCAGCCCAAGGCGGACATTTTCGGGAATTCCTTCGGTGAAAATTTCGTTTGCATCAACACCCAGCCCTGTCAGGGCTTGACGGATTTCGGTATCCAGATGTTCATCTGGTGTGATGACAAAGTAGCGCAACTGCTCCCAGCTCGAGCCTGACTGCTGTTCGATGACCACATTGTTGGTGCTATTGCTCAAGCTATTGATGTAACCAATACGCTTCGGATTGAGCGGAATTTCGTGGAAGAACACATCTTGGACGCCAATCGAGGAAAGGAAGGCATAACTCTCGTTGTCTGTCTCGTAATTGCCCTCGCGAGTGAATGTATAGCTTTGGATCCCAAAGTAGTGTGCCTGAGGAGGTAAATTACCAAAAATGATGATCGCCTCATTCTGATCGAATCGATAGGTAGTGCCATAGCCTTCCCTGGTCACACCGAAGACATCCTTCGTTGCCGGGTCGACAAATTCCTCTGACCAGTAAGGCAGGACAGGCAATATATACGGTGCAGCCGGATTGTTGAAAAAACAACTCCCCATCAGTTCAAAGGTAGGCAAGCACTCATCCGCACCCCACATTTGAAAATAGCCTTCGTTGACCTCGAGGTCGAGCGCCTTCATGCTATTCGTTATTTGATTGGTGATGTCGTCCAGTGTTTGGTTGTTGACATCGATCGGTGAATTGGATGCTTCGCAAACTGGAAGTCCAGTCGCCAGCAGCATCACCGCGATCATTAGAGACCAATAAAGATTGCGTCTTCTTGTTTTCATTTCAACTTCTCCTTCAGTAATTCGAACGATTGTATAGAAAATGCAAGGGCACCGGGCATATCTCATTGCTTGAAACTTTCCGCAGCCATTGCGAAAACGACCAGGCTCACGATAATCGAAAAAAATATAAGGAACGAGAATAACAAATCGATATTCACCGCATGCTCCATAAAATTGATGTTTGTCGAGAATTATTTTCAGTATAACCATATATTTTAAGTTTTTCAATTAAAAATTGTGCGACATCCAGAATCTGCCTGTCAAACCATCAACCCGACAAGTCCGCGCCAGTAAGCAGAAGAAAAGAACACAGGGCTATGTGGACTGCGACAGGTACCTCACAATGGTTCACGATGACGAGAGTCCGTCTTTGCGCGGAGCGAAGCGACGCGGCAATCCGCAGCTCCTCTTTTTTTCATCCATACAGTAATTCGAATTTTTGGGAGGATTCTTGGTTGATGGTTCGTTTATCTTTTTTCAAAAGATCGTAACAAATTCCAATTTCCTGATATGATTCAAAAAATGTACTGATGTTTGTCCGATAGTTTTCTCAACCTTATGCACCAGGGAGTCAGCGGATGTCCGATAAAAAAAATAAAGATGTAGTATTCCTTAAAATAATTCTTTGGCTGTATATCATTTTATGTATCATCCTTGCCGGGTTAAATTATGGTTATGTGAAGACCGCGCCGGAACCTGTCGCAAAATTTATCACATCAGCCTGGCACTTTTATGAAAACTGGATTAAAACGATTCTTATCATTACAGCCAGTATTCTGACCATCAGGATCGTCAAACGAACGAAACGGACGCGCATGGTCAAAAGGAATTTGATCGGTTTTGTGATCGCAGCCCTGGTTGTTCATATCGTCACCCCATGGATCTTAAAGAATAATGAGTTGTATTTCTTTGCGATGCCGTTGCCCTGGACGACGACTCCATTACAGTTGTTATTCGAGAATTCTTCATTTTATGCCAGCAGATTTCCGCTCTGGGGTCTGACGGGAATTACTGCTGCGCTGATATTTTATCTGGTGGTAAGCGGTATTGTGTTGATTGGTACGCTGTTGTTTGGCAGAAGGTGGCAATGTTCAACGCTGTGCCTTTTTAACGGTTTTGCTTCTGAAGTTTTTGCACCCGCCTTTCCACTGATCGGCAAAAAGAAAAAAGTTCAACCCGGAACAGTCAGTATATTGACGATCCTCAAGTGGATTATGTTTATACTTGCATTATTTTTTACGGTCTATTGGATTCTCTTATTATTCGGGGTGTCGGTATTTAAAAACTACCTTCTGATCGGTAAGCTGGAGAATTACAAATATCTGAGCGCCGAATTATTGATGATGATGTTTTTCTGGATCGTTTTCACGGGCAGAGGATATTGCTATTATTGTCCGCTTGGCACGCTTTTGGGAATTTTCGGGAAATTCGCCGGACAGAAAATCATAACCAATCAAACAAAATGCATCGGTTGTAATCAATGCAATATCGCATGTCCAATGGCCATCGATATAAAAACCCGGGCTTTACAGGGAGAACCGGTCACTTCACTGCGATGCGTTGGCTGTGGTCATTGCATAGATACATGCACCACGGAAACTCTGTCTTATACAACCACCTTTTTAGGCAAGATTTCTAAAAATAAATAGCAATTAAAAATATACTGAAAATCTTATGTTGTTGTGTGGATGTTGTGCATAGCGCAACATCTACTTTTTAATCTAAAAATCCGAAAGATAAGAAAAAATTCCGAATTACTACGCAATAAGAATATTTGTATGATCCAACAAAATCTTCAAGCCAATAGACATGAGTATAAGTCCGCCTGTTAATTCTGCCTTGGATTTGTATTTCAAACCGAAAACATTGCCAATCATGACACCGATCACAGATAAAGAGAAAGTGACAATCCCAATCAATGCAACTGCAGATACCACATCAATTTTTAAAAATGCAAAAGAAACACCCACTGCCAAAGCATCGATGCTTGTCGCAATGGCTAAAACAGACATCGTTCTAAAATTTAGTGATTCATCTGCATTTTCACACGACTCATGGGTAGTTGAAACTTCACATCCATTACTACGTGATTCTTTAATCATATTAAAACCGATTAACCCAAGCAGAACGAATGCAATCCAATGATCAAAGGCTGTTATCTTATCCTGAAATTGGGCGCCTAAACAATACCCGATTAAGGGCATTCCAGCTTGAAAAACTCCAAAATATAAACCAACCGTGCCTGCTTTTTTACATGTTACAGTCTTAAAAGCCAGTCCTTTACAAATTGCGACTGCAAATGCATCCATCGACAAACCTATTGCAAGAATAAATAATTCCATTAAACTCATTTTCAATTCTCTTTGTTGATGATCAGCGATTCGAAATTTGGACACACTTTTTGAATGGAGAGAAATTTCGAATCGCTAGTTTATGATCGAAATGATTTCCGTTAAAAAGACTTATCTGCAGTCTTTTTCTGCAGATAAGTCTCATTATTTAAAATAAAGCCAGATAAATAGTATCAGTATGTTGACTTTATTACACAATTCGTTTTGTGTTAACTACTCCCTTATCCCCCACCATTATACTTATGAGAATGATTGAAGTCAACTAATAAGGAGCGAATCGAAATTTGGATTGTTTTTTCAAGTCAATCAAGAAAATTTAGAGATTTCAGGGCACTAATTCGAGATACTCAGGAATCAATCAAGAAAATTTGTATTTCCTTTGGTTTTGTAGAGAGCGCAAAAACAACACCGCTGTATGGATTATTTTTTTTCCGCATGGATATCCAATCCCCCATTGAGGATAAAATCTTTGAGCAGCTTATCGATTTTGATGCTCAGATGGAAAGCTGGGATTTGTGTGCCTTCCGCCGACACAAAATATTCCGCGGCTTTCTCCCTGATTACGGTTTTCTTCAGGTCATCGAACCTGCCGTATTCGTTGATACTCGCTTCAGTAACGCCGGCATTCATAAGGTTTTCCAGCTTTGGAATATCAACCCCCAGCGCATTCGCTAATTGGCGAACCTGCTCTTTTTTGGCGAGGGACTGGTATTCCGTGATGTAATCCCGGAAGGACTTGCCATCCTCGATTTCAGCATTTCCACTTTGCACATCATGGATAAAAATATTGGCATACTTCTGTTCTTCCTGAGTAAGGGTCGCAAAAGATTGATGCAGCTCGTCCAGCGTTGCTTGAAGCCGAGCCTGATCCATATCGTCCTGATACAACACTTTCAAATATTTCTCAAAGCGCGAATTCATGTAATTCGTATCAATTCTGCCCGTATCGATCGCTGCCAGATGTCCATCGATATCAAACGGGATATCTCCGCCGTCATCGTCACTTGGTCCTGAAAAAAGTTCTTTGTAACGTAACGCCAGTGTCAGATAGGTGTTCTCGTCGAATGCCATCTTGACAACTTTTTTTGGATTCTCAAAAGTGAAAGCCGGCTTCTCCCAGGTGAATCCCTGTATTTTTGCTGCTTCCAGATGATCATTCAGACTGCTGAACAGCTTGGCAAACTTGCCACGCTCAGCTGCATCCTCTGGCAGGCGGGAGAAGTCCAAGATTCCATCCATTGTAAATTGACATGAAATATCAGCGAAAATTTGATTCATCTTCTCCAGGTTGTAGTCCAGATGTTCCACAAACAATCCAAGTGGCCGATTACCGGAGTAGAGCGCTACTGCTTCGTTGATGTTTCTTTCCATCGTGTTTGGTTTCCGGTAATAACGAATCGTGCCAAAAGGTTTCTCGGGACCAAACAGACGGTTCGTACGAGAAAACGCCTGAATGATGTTCTCATATTTGAGGACTTTGTCCAAATAAAGTGTATTGACCCACCTGGAGTCAAAACCCGTCAGCATCTGATCGACTACGATTAAAAGGTCAATCTGTTTTTCGGGGTTGCGTTCGATACGCTCATACGGCTTCTTGTGTGCCAGGCGGGCTGCAATATCCTTCTTAAATTTCCCGTAAGTGGCTAAAGTAAAGTCTTGCTCATATGCTGCATTGTAATCTTCCAGAATCTCAACAAGACCGTCTTCCTTGAACTTCACACCACCGTTATTGTCGATAGCTGGATCAAACAGCGCTGTGATTTTCAGATCATGTTTTGACTCTTTAAAGAGCCTGTAATACGCGATGGCTTCCGGGATACTGCTGGTTGCAAAAATCGCGTGGAACTTTGAGGCGTGGCTCAATCGCAGCCAGTTATCCAAAATGTCCTGTATTACCATTTTGTGGTGTTCGGTACGATCGTACTGTTCTCTCGGCAGATAATCTTCAATTCCTTTGACGTAATTGCCGTTCATTTCACGGTATCCGACCATTTTCACATTGACATTATCCATGTAGTGATAATATTTGATTTTTTTCTTCGGGTCACTAATGGCTTCTTTTTCTGTAGCGGCATTTGCCTTCTTCAGTGCCACCGCTTTTCGTAGATCCATGTCCGCATAAGTCAGGACTTTATACGGATCGAAGCCAAGCACATTCCCGTCACGAATGCCATCTGCGATGCTATAGCGGTGCAGCTCATCGCCAAAGATGGTCGCTGTCGTATTCATCCTTATCTGGTTCTCCATATGAATCGGTGTGCCGGTAAATCCAAAAAACACGGCCCCAGGGAAAGTGTGTTTCACAGTGATCAGCATGTCGCCAAACGTGGAACGGTGTGCTTCATCCACGATGAAAACAATCCGCTTGGAGGTCATCGACGCAATATCCGCAGCATTCAAGCCGCCCTCTTCGTCCTTAATATTGCTCATCTTTTGAATGGATGTGACGATCAGCGTATCGACAGGATCCTTGCTTTTCAGTTTTGTGATGAGCGCACGGGTATCCTCAGTCGCCTGAACCGCTTCATTGTCTTCCGCAAAAGCGCGATACTCTTGAAGCGACTGCGTGCCCAGCTCAATCCGGTCCATCAGGAAGATCACCTTGTCGGCATCCTTCGAATTCGCGATGAGCTGAGCAGACTT
Source organism: Flexilinea sp. (assembly GCA_026645735.1). Taxonomy (GTDB): domain Bacteria; phylum Chloroflexota; class Anaerolineae; order Anaerolineales; family Anaerolineaceae; genus Flexilinea. Next base: position 8,395 of record JAPKMT010000011.1, on the reverse strand, counting down.
AAAGCTCGTCATTGTTTTCCCCGAGCCTGTGGTGTGCCAAATATAGCCCCCAAGCAACTGCTTATAGCTCCAGTCAATCTTTGACACACGATCCGAGATTGCATTGGCCGCATAATACTGATAGCTGCGCATGACCTTCAGCACACCGTCCGAATCGTCAGCCACAGTATAAAAACCGATCATCTGATGAGCCATCGGTATGGACAGAAGAACCGTCGCGATATCGCTCCATTTGTTGACGGGCTCGTTATTGAAATCCGCCCAATGAAAATAAAAGTCCTTATTAAAAACGCCATCAGGTCCGGGATTCGCAAAATAGACCGTTTCTTCGGGCTGCATCGCCACAAATATCTGCACTAAAGAAAAGATCCCGGTGAAAATACTCTCATCGGAGTACTTCTCAATCTGGTGATACGCCTGACTGACAGAAAAACCGCTCTTTTTCAGCTCCAAATGAAACACCGGCATGCCGTTAATAAGCAGCATCAAATCGCCGCGGCGGTCATTCAGAATATGTGAATTAGATTTGAAGTGAGGCTGCTGAGCGATTTGGTATCGGCTTTGCCCGGCGGCTATTTCAAGGCGGTCATAAATCTTAAGGCTCACTTCTTTGCCCAGATGGCAAGGATCATCCGGATTATCACGGGTGATGGAGACCGTCTTGCCATTAATAAAACCATTGAGTTTTAAAGGCGTACGAAGCGTCAATATTTGCTCCAGAATCTGCTGCATCTCCGTATCCGTCAAAGGAGCATCATTTAAGCGATCGATGCCGCGATTGTTTTCAAACAGGATATTCGCCCAGTTCTGCAGCAATGCCTCTTCTGTCGGGTATTGAAGAACCTGTTTTTCCCAGCCTTTATTCTGCAAGGCTGCAATCATGGCGGCTTCAAATTCCGCTTCCGTATTAAAGATCACAAGTTCACGCTCCTTCCTGATACAAACATCTTCTCAAGACAGGCTTTTTTGAGATGCTGCAATGCTTCAACTTTACGCTGTTGAAGGGTGATAAGATTGTCGAGACTTTGAAAAAACTGTCCAATTTGTAACTGTTCTTGTTCTGAATCAGGGTAAACAATGTCAGTATTCAGTAGCGCTGATTTTGAAATAGATGAAATTTTTGTACCTTGTATCAAGGGTAACAACTGATCATGATAAGCACTTGAATTCAAATAATATCCCAGATAACCTGATGCAAATGTCTTGGTAGGTCTACAAGGGATCGTATGTAATCCTGAGACAACACTTGAATCCTCTATACCATTGATTTCACTACATTTACCGACCGTTTCATCTTCTGCAGCATCGGCAATTATGACATCTCCATTCTGCAATAATGATGTGTTAATTACAGCAAATTCATTGTTAGAAATGAACGGTATTTCCGCTTTTACTACATCTAATATTTCGCCAAACTTTATCAGGACGTCACCATAATGAACATTTTTTACCAAGCCTTGCTCGTAGTTTAAATCTGCTCGTGAAAGCGAATTGTTTTGTAAATATATAAAGGTTTCGCAGAACTTACGCTGTTCCCAAGCATCCGAAAATCCGGAAAATCGAATTTCCGGAACGTTGCTTCCGTTTTTAGGAAACATTTTTTCAAGCATGGCTTTTTTAACATTTTTGAGTTTCAAAAGCTTTCGCTGATGAAGGGTGATAAGGTTGTCGAGGGTTTGTAATGTCTGTCCAATTCTCGCTTGTTCAGCATGATTCTTCGGTAAATAATAAGGAGTTTTTGACACCAGACTCCAGTCTGCACGGGGCATTTTTGTACCCGTGGATTGATTTGCAGCTACTTGAAAAGGCGGCGTTTGGATAAGGTAATATAAATATCGGCTGTCTATTTCTGATGGCTTCATTACCCAAAAATCTCCCACTGCAACGCCCGAAAAATCAGGCAAAAGCCAGTTCTGAAGGTATGGACGGAGCTTTCCGAAAAGGACGTCATAAGGGGAAAATCTGATGCCTGTTTTGACTGTCTCTTTCTCTCTAATGTCTTTATTTAGAACACCTTGTCCAGAAATTATGTCCTCGTACTCGACACTTGGCAAACCGCTATTGCAAACAGCCAATGTAGAGTTTCTTATAACCATTTCAGCAAACTCACGCTGTTCCCAAACATCGCTGAAGCCTTTGAATCGGATGGCAGGCACTTTTTCATTTTCAGGCATTTTCACGCACCCCCCAGCAGGATCTTCAGCTCAGCCAGGCCCTTCCTATCCGCCTCGCTGCCGGTGAGCCCTTCGATCATGGAGGATAGCGATGCTTCGGTCTCTTCGATTTCTTTTTCCACATCGGCAAAGGTCACAGCGTATTTATCCGCAAGCGATTGCACTCTGGCTGCGAGTTGGTCGAGGATGACTTCAGGCATCTTTCGTAATTCGGTGATCAGGGGTGTGATCCATTTTAACGCCAGCAAAGCGCAGACTTGTTCGTCTGTCAGGGCTTCAATGGTTTCTTTTGTGAGTCCATGCAGTTTGTCAGAATCGGTCTTGATGGTTTTCTTCAGTTCCTTTTCTTCATCGAGCAGGTTCATCACAGTGATGATCTTGCCTTCCAGGCTGTCTTCGGTGTAGTCTGCCGCATCGTGCCCCTTGAGCAGCTCTTTTGCTATTTTATTCAACGGGTTCGCCAGAAATGCGGTATTGTCGTCATTCAAAACATCCGCCAGGTCTCCTTTTTCTTCTTCCGTCAGTGAATCAAGGATTTCTTGCTGCCCGGCTGTTACCTGTGTGAGGCGTTCTTCTTTTTCTTTCAGGGCTGTTGCTTCCGCATGTAGCAGCGTTTCTTGCACCAGATCAAAGGGGATGATTCTGCCCAGCCAGCCTTCCTGGACTTCCACATCATTTCCATTCTTTTTCTTGATCACCAGATTCGGGTCCACTTGTTTCGTTACCTTGAAACCTTCGGTTTGAATCATTTCCAAGTCAACGGCGATCTTGATCCACGCATCATTCAGGAGCTGATAGGCATGATATTCATCCACCAGCGGCACCGATACCAGGCGCTTAAAAATTTCAGCGCTGAGCTTCGTTTCTTCTTTGGAGATATTCAGCGTGTTCACTCCGGCCACCAGATCACGGTACAACTCGGCATCAAAACCTTCGAAAGCCCTCGCGTAGTGTTCCTTGAAAACGGCGACATTCGGATGGTTTTTGATGATATCTTTGACGTTGCCCTCCGCAATGTGTACGTGTTCACCAGGGTCATTCGTAAACAAATCCATCTTCAGCTCCGGAAAAGTCTGCCAATAAGCAGAGAGTTCTTCGATTTCCGTTTTGGGAATTCCTCCAAACATGGAAGCGTAAATATCCCAGCTTTCAGGAGCCTCGGAAGAATCCACATAACGCGGTATGTTGAGGTTGTATTCGTTCTTTCGAATCTCATCACGGCTGACCACACGCGCAAATTTCGAGACCTCTTTCCGAGCCGCTACCGTATCGGAGATTCGTTTGATATCCGATGCTTTCAGCATGTTATTTTTGCCGACCTTCGTAAAACCTTTGGATGCGTCGATGATCAGCACGTCCGTATTTGCACGTTTTTGTTTAAGCACCATAATAATGGTCGGTATACCTGTGCCGAAGAAGATATTGGCCGGCAGTCCAATGACGACATCGATATGATTGTTCTCGATCAGGTTCTTACGAATAGCACCTTCTTCGCCGCCCCGAAATAATACACCGTGCGGAAGAACGATGGCCATGATGCCATCCGGTTTGATATGATACAGGTCATACAGTAAAAAGGCATAGTCTGCTTTCCCTTTTGGCGCCAGACCAAAACGGGCATAGCGCGGGTCAGCGCCCTTATCTTCCGGATCCCATTGCTGCGAATAGGGGGGATTGGAAACAACGGCGTCCACATACAGTGGGTTATAGGTACCGACCGGGTCATTATCTTCGAAATACGGCCAGTCGTCCTCCAATGTATCACCATTGCGAGTCGTGATGTTAGACGGCAAAATGCCGCGCATAACCAGATTCATACGGGTCAGGTTATACGTGTTCTGTTTCAGCTCCTGGGCATAATATTTGATGTTATTCTCATTATCCATGTGCCTGGCAACGCTGCGCCCGATGTTAATCAGCAGGCTGCCGGAACCGCTTGTCGGATCGTAGATCTGGATTTCCTTGCGATCCTTCAGATGATCAGCCACGATTTCGCTCATCAACAGCGATACTTCATGCGGCGTGTAAAATTCGCCGGCTTTCTTGCCGGCATTGGCTGCAAAGTTGGAGATGAGATACTCGTAAATGAAGCCCAAAACATCATAGTCCTGTTTGCCGTCCATCGGGATATCTTTTATCAGTTGAATGAGATCGCTGATGGCTTTTGTCTGTGAGCCAGCGCTTTCGCCCAGCTTAGACAGTCCGGTTTGAAGCGTCTCAAAAATATTACCAAATACTTTCTTGTAATTGCTGTCAATTAAACGGTTGAAGGCTGAGAGCGCATCACGCACATTCGAAACATCAAAATCTTTGCCCATGGAAAGCCAGGTGGAAAACAAGTCTTTATAGGCAATGAAATAGCCGATATTTCCCTGGATGTGCTGGACAATTTCAATATCTTCTTCCCTTAAGTGCCTGATATCTTCAAAGGTAGCGCGGTCGCTTTGCATATCGCGGACTTCTTTGTCCGACAGAAATTTATAAAAGATAAAGCCAAGAATATAATCCTTGTATTCGTTGGCTTCGATTTTGGAACGCATCTTATTGGCTGATTCCCAAATTTTTGTTGCCAGTTGCTGCTTATTCATTCCTGAATCCTCACTCTTTTTTTAAGAGAATCACTGTTCTTTGTTCTCATCATCCTGATTGATTATCCCCCGCTCTCGCTGCATTGAGATCAATACCGTCGTCTCCACGAGGAACGAGACACTCTAAATGATATCACCGGCCTCTGGACATACGCGGAAACATTCAGCAGCAATTCCTCTGAAAATAGAAGTCAATTTTCATTTTCGGATGTGTAATTTCTTTCATCTGCTGTTCGAAATATCGAAATGCTGATGATTATTTCGTAAACCGTTTTTTTCAGCCCAATATCTAACACGAAAAAAAGCTGTAGGTGATGTTATTGACATTGCAAAACTCTCGCAATAAGCTGCAGCCATCCATTCCGCCAAACTTCTGTAGCAGCATTTCTTTCATATTCTCCCTTTTGGGGGCTAACAAAGCAAATAAAAGCTCTGTGTTTTCCTGGTCAAATTTATAAAAATACTCATATTCATTCTCACCGGACATAACCACAGCGGCCTCACCTAAGTCCTGACCTGAAATCATCAGACAACCTCCTGATAACTCAGCCCAAACTTTTACCTTTACACGAGAGAATTCCTCATTACATAGCTCGAATTCTTCAAAAGATCCCATGGGATCTTTGTTGTCGAATCGTTTTTCAATCATAGGATTGATTTTATCCAGCTCAATACTTTTATTTTCTTGTATATTCGCTTCTATGGATATGTTAAAATCATCATCGGTGCACTTCCGTATGATTTGCTTTATCTTATCCATCGGGAACGGGACATTATCCTCCTGGAAATACTCAATACGAATAATCTTCGCAATGGCGCTATGTCCATCTTTTCCAACGGGAACTAAAACATCATCACCAATTTTTAACGTATCATCCTCGGTTGCGTAGTAATAACTTTTACCGCTCTCGTTAAACTCCACGCTGCAAAAGATGTAATCATTGGTCTTACGCCTTGCTTTGGTGTATACAGCGGGATTAAGCATTTCCCCAATATTATAAAACTGCATAAAATCAAAAATGCTCTCTGCCAATTCTGGAAAATCACTGGGTAATCCGTTCTTATCAAAAGTCCCCTTGATCATAAGCCGCGGTCGTTTCTTGAAGTCCACCGTGATTTCATAATTCTTTGTTTCGAGCGGATCGATTAAATCGTCCGGAGAATTTCCGTATATATGCGCAAATAATCTGTCGGCGTCGAGGTTATCCAGCAAATTTACAACGCCATCCTGTACATAATATTTTTTCGAAACGATACAACCTGATCCGAACTGTTGAATGTGTTCCAGGGATTCAGATTCTCTGTCGAGTATGAGTTGCTCTGAGTAATCCCATGTGCAGTATTCCACCGAATCACTAAAAGGAACTTTGGGTTTAATTTTTGTGACTCGATGGTAGTTTATTGAGATTTTATTGACGCTGTCCGGCTTGGAATTTCCATCAAACAAGAACAAGTCCGGCATATTGAGTGTATCACGTATCAGATCGGAGAGGTCAACACCGTCAACATTTAGATCGAAACCAATCGACCCTGCAAATTGATATGGTTTACCCGCAGTGTTGGTGATGGTCACATCCCAGCGGCCGCTATCCGTGACAAATACCATATCCTGCGCATCGCTGAAATAAGTGCCGATTGCATTTAAGATAGGAACAGCGGCTTCTTTTCCAATGGTGAAGTTCTTCCTGCGTCCGCACAGATAATTATGAAAACCCTGGCCGAAGGTATAGCCGGAGAACCATACGCCACCATCAGCATTGATTGTCAGACGCTGTTCAACTTCTTCGTCAGGCTCAGGACGAGGTGCAAAGCAGATATTGTTGGAAATAATCTGTATCTTCTTTATGCTTCCCTGGAAGGTAGGCGGACCGTCAAGATTCATCCTATTTCACTCCTGTCAACGCTTCGAAATTTGAAAAGATTTCTTGGTTGTTTTTATAGTATTACGCTTCGCGCAAAAACAACACAACAACAAGATTTCTCTTTTCTCTCAAAAGGCTTTTCCATATTTCGAATTACTGTCTTTCTACAGTTTGGCGAAAAATTATTTTTTTTTGCGTATTATCTTAAAAGTACGGATAGAGACTGGTATGCGAATCATTGTTCGAAAAATTGAGGCTGACAGCATTCTGAATGGTCGGAAGGGAGAAGGAACAGACCAGTCCGAATGGGAAAAAGAACTTAACCCTGCAGACAATCTTGCACATAACAAACCGGCACATCCATATACGCAGCTACTTGTTCAACAGACATCCCACGATTAAGAAAACGTTTTACGACGCCCCTGATCTCTTCGCCGACTTCGATGATGTGCTGATCCGGATCATAAAAACGGACTGTTCTTTGCCCCCAGGGATGCTCGAGCGGTTGATGGACATACGCAACCGCTGTTTCTTCCAGCTTTTTTAAGAATGAATCCATATCCTGCTCTTCAAAATAGAGCTCACCGGCATTATGCTGAAAGTGAACCGCTTTGTTGTTGATGAATTTTACCCATGTCTCTTTTTCCTGCAAAAACAAACCATGTTCCAATTCAACGTTAGCCCCGAAATCATTGACAACGTTCATATTCAACACGTCATGATAGAACTTTTTGCTCCGCTCCATGTCCGTTATTACAATTAAAGTCCCTTTATATTGCGTCAGAAATCCTCTTGTTTTAAGAATTCATCGTTCCTGGATATCAAGCCATAGTCTCGACATGCATTGAAATATTTGCTTTGCATTAAAATTCGCAGATAGATTTCAACACATTATATTTTTTCTCCCTCTATACCGCAAGGGTTATAGGGGGTTAATTTGCAATCTGGTAATCACTCATTGATCAGCCAATAACCATTCTTAGTATTTCCAATTCGCACAATCACACATTTGTACTTCAGGTTTTTTTATAAGGGGAGGATTCTCTTTCGCTTTGCTTACTTTCCAATCATTTCGGCAAACGTTTTGACTTCGCACCCCTGATTTTCGTAATAGGCAAGCATTTCGTCCATCTTTTTCAGGTCGTAACTGGTGACACAGTCGGAAAAGACATGCACGGTGAAGCCGGCCTTGGTCATGTTGAAGCAGGTTGATTTCACGCAGGCGGTGGCATCTGCACCCGAGATATAGAACTCATTGATACGGTTCTTCTCAATGAACCCGGCAAATGCCTCGCTAGTCAGGGCATTCCCCCTGGTTTTCACAAAGATGTTGTCTGATACGACTTTCATCTCGGGTACAAGTTCCGCGCCCCTGGTATCCGGTTTGAAGGTGCGGGTGCCATCCGAAAGATTGTTGTGCTGGATGTATACAACATGAATATGATTTGCGATCGCCCAATCAATGGCGGAATTGATCGTACCGATTATGTCTTTATAATGTTTTGTAATATCATTCTGAATGTCAATAACGACTAACGCCTTGTTTTCCATAGTAGCTTCTCTTTTCTGCTTATATATATGTTTCTGACAAAATAAAATTTGCTTCTCCAAATTTCGAATTGCTGATGTAATTGCGACGTAGGGTACCTTGATATATTATCAGTATTCCAGGCGTTCAAATATTCGATAGCATAAGTAGGTCAAATAAGGAGACGGCATTTTTTTTTGCCCATAATCCCAATCTTTCAATTTCTGGTAAGCCGATTCAGGT
>JAPKMT010000010.1 GCA_026645735.1 Flexilinea sp. | reverse complement strand
GACAAATTCCAACGTAATTTCCGTGGTTGAATTGTTCATTACACGTACATCCACAATTTTGTATGGTTTCTGCAGTTCAATCAGGCCGGCATTCAGCCGCAGCCAAAATATCGCACAGACTGCAAGAAAAACCAGCAATACATAGTATCCATAAATCAAAGGATTCTTTGTATAGTAATTGATTCCGAGAATGTGGATCATACCAAAAACAACCATTGCTATCGCTATCACGGAGTGACCAATTTTCCAGAAATCATAGTTTATTTTCAATTCTTTTCGGGAATATGAAAAATAAACGAGTAATGCTGCTGCAAGAAGCGCTACTGTACCTGCTTTCGTGTAGAGAGGCTGACTGCCAAATACATTCAATAAAGAAGCAATCGAAAGATTGTTGAGCCAAAGAATCACTAAATGAGCAGTTGCCAGCCAAAATCCAATTGTTGAAAAAGCATGGTGAAATTTATACACGGAATCCATGTTAAATGAATTCGTAATATAACGTTCACGGGTGATTGGGATAAAAGACAAAATCATTAATGAGAGGCCAAGGAACCCGCAACACGAAGCAAGATCACGCTGCCATTCGCGCCAACTGTTGTTTTGAATGTTAGTATAAATAACCACAACAACTGGAAACAAAATGACAGCAAAAAACATAATTAACCACAGAGACTTTTTTAATCGAATCTTTGACAGGTAAGCTCTTCTGGTCGAACGAATTACAGCAGCATTCATGAATACCTCTTTTTGTTATGGGCGTGCAAATTTTTCAAGAGCAATTGCAGAATCCCCACCAGAAAGGTCAGTGATGGAATCAATTAATAATTGTGCAGAATAAACCGGATTATGAACATAGCCTGCTGATGTCGTCACAAATTTATAGTTGAAAGCTGCCCGCATCATCCTGGGTGTCCAGTCCTTATAGCCTTTTTCGCCCTCATCCTGGGTTCCATTTTCATTTTGGTCAGCAAACCAATAAGGATAGTTCTGGGTGTATCCTATCGGAGCTTTGGAAATATCTTTCGAATACAGAACGATTGCAGTCATCAGTTTTTCAGTCAATCCCTGAATTTCATCATAAGTCGGTTCTGTTACATCTCCATCACCGTCATAATCCTGTTTGGTTCGTCGAATTTTCTGCTGATCAGGCCAGGCAGTAACTTCAGCATGACAGGTTTGACATTTTTTAAATCCGGGATCAGCCAGATGCAGAGAATGAGGATCATGACATTCTGTACAGGTTTGGACTCCTTCAGCATGTTCGAAATGGCCGGCATAAGTCTTCCCTTCATATTGATAACCGCCATTCGCTTCAGAACCCAAATACATAGAACCGACTGCAAGATAATGCGGATTCACAAAGCCGAGATTTTCCGATTTTGCATCCACTTCAGTTGATCCGATTTTCTTATCCAGATCTCCATTGATGCCGCCCTGCATCCCTTGATGACAAGTCCAGCAGGGAACCACGTCAGAAGTAGCAGCGGCTTCCATTCCTGAAGGGAATTTCACACTTGCAGCAGTCTCCACATAACTGTTGTGACAAGCAGAACAATCCACCACATTACCGATTTTCGCCGGATTATCGACTGCCATCACTGCGGTTCCATCTAATCCAAAATAATCTTTCAGACCGGATGAAGAGTGGCATTTTGCACAGGTCGGAGGGACGTTCTTGTCTTCAGTTTCATCCCAGTCTCGAAATGCCAACGATGACGAATCAGCATGTGCCGATGCCGCCCATTTATCCGTCATTGCACTGATTGGTAATTGCGGAGTTTCAGCCTTTGGTTCTTCAACCATTTTCGTTGAGTATAGGTAACCTAAAACTCCCGTCGATATCGCTAAAGCGAATACTAAAATAGATAAAATTGCTGTTTTTTTCATAGGCGAATCCTCTCTAAAATAAGGTCCTAACAACATGCTTTTCCAAATTTTTTTAATTATAACGATGATGGCTATTTTTTAATAGATACAATCGAATTAATTTTTATGATTTTCAACACCAAAACTGATGAAACTGAAATCTGCCTGTTTTTCGCTTATAATCCACTGGCATTTTCCATTGAAATATTCATCTGATTGGTTGATAAATTCATTGAAATTAATTTTTTATAGCAATTTTTAATTTTTTACAAAAAGAGTATAGGTTAAAAATGACTCTTAGGTTAAAATACAGTTTGTAAGAATTATGCAAATCTCATTTTAAACATTGCTATTTTCGACTTAATAACCAATACCTGTCAATAAACTTTTTTTACAGTTGACTTAAGTACTTTCCAGAATCTTTTGATATGCTCTCGTTTGGAATGATTATCTCGACATTTGAAAAGATCTTGGAAAAAACGCTTGTGGAAAAACGCAACGAAAAGAATTGGAACACAGCTGGAAATGGAAAACAATCCAGCCAAGAATAACCGCAGCAAATGGACAGAAACTGTTTTTCTGTTTTTTCCTTCATTATGAAGAATTTATCGATCCCACCCTGCATGGAGAGAGACCTTCATGGATTTTTTTAATAAAAATGCTCAAAATCATCAAAGCATCATTTTTTCATCCTTTTTGTCCCTGTTTTTCTTGACCTCCTTTTCCTTTGTTTCACAGGTCAATCAGGCAGAAGCAAAAAATGAACCTACAGCTTATTTTAAAGCATTGATTTCAGAAATGAATGATTTGTTTTCCACACAACCAAAAATTGTTTTTGTCTTACTCGCTTTGACTATTTGTATCTTTGCGCTGCTGATCATTATTTATTTTTTATTCATGCGAGAAGAGAAACGGCACTTTTATAAAATCGCTTACATTGATGAATTGACTGGTCTGCATAATCTGCATTGGTTTGAAGAAAACGTTCCTAAAATTATTGCTCGGGAACATGAGAAAAAATTTGCTGTCCTGTCCGCAAACATTAATCGTTTTGATATTATTCGAAATTGTTACGGTGAAGAAACCGCAGAAAAAATTCTTATGTACTGTTCGAGAATTGTTGTGAATGAGTGCCGTGAAAAAAATGGCTACCCGGCAAGAGCAAATTCGGATTTCTTTCTCTGTTTGATCCCTTATCAAAATATAGAATTGCTTAAAGAATATTTTTTTAGAATTGAAAAAAAATATGAAGGTTTTCCCTTAGGATCTCAGGAGCTCATTCTAAAATGGACTTTTGGATTTTATTTACTGCCACAAAACAGTATTATTGATGTTAAAAAAGCTGTCAATGCAGCGAACGTTGCAAGAAGAGAAGCGGATGTCAATTTTTCATCGATTGCATTCTTCAATGAACAAATGCTGACACAGATCAATTTGCGAGAATCAATCCGTAATTTCCAAGAACAGGCTCTGCAAAAGCAAGAATTTGAAGTTTATTTCCAGCCAAAGTATCATATGAAAAACCGGATCCTGATCGGAGCTGAGGCATTAATCCGTTGGAACAGCAAAGAAAATGGATTCTTGTCGCCCGCTCAGTTTATTCCTATTTTTGAGAAAAACGGTTTTATTCTCAAGCTGGATTTTTTTGTTCTGGAAAGTGTGCTGACATTTCTCGAAAAAAGGAAACAATCAGGGAAACAGATTGTGCCAATCTCTGTCAATCAATCCAGAGTCCATCTTAATGATGAAAAATATGTTGAAGAATTAAAAAAGGTTTTTTCGAAATTTGATCTTCCATCCGGAATCATTGAACTTGAATTAACAGAGACTGCTTTCTCGGATATACAAAATGCACAACGGGTAATGAACGAAATTCGCGAACTTGGTTTTCTGACATCGATTGACGATTTCGGTGCCGGATACTCCTCACTGCTGATGTTGAATGCGCTCTCCATTGACATTCTGAAATTAGATCGCTTCTTTTTGACAAATTCGTATGATACGCAACGGACAAGAGAAATATTGGTTCACATCATATCGATGGCAGATGCTTTAAATATCCGCATTATCTGTGAAGGAGTTGAAACAGAGAGTCAGGCTGAATTTTTAATGAGTGTTGGCTGCAATTTCGCTCAAGGATACCTTTACGGGAAACCCATGCCGCAGAAAGATTTTGAGTTGCTTCTGGAAAAATCGTCAGAATCGATCAGCGAACAATCGGATCATCTTATCAACAGGTCAAGCGATATGATTGGAATTAATACTGCGGAAGAAGTTATTGGATAAAAAATTGAGATCACTTCTCTAAATAAACATTGAGTGTAAGCGCAGAAACAGAAGAATCCATTGTCTTTTTCGGAGAATCTTCAAAAAAATTGATGGTACACACAGATCTTTTTTCAACTTCACTTTTTCATTGACTTTCGAATAAAATAACCGGCTGCAACGCACAGCATCGCCATCAACAATCCAAGAAGAATCATTTTTTCCATATTTTCTATTCTCCCTTTCTACGAAACGATCTCGGCATTTTTCCATAATTAATAATCAGCAATTCGAAGTATGGAAAAAAATAATTGTTGTTGTGGTGTTTTTACGCTATTCGAAAAGCATGTCCATATTTCGACTTGATAAAAATATTCTGTAAATAAATATAAACTGAAACCAAAAGTTATAATTGGGATCATTACAATGCACCTTTTCGAAATAACAGGTTTCTTGTTATTAAAATTACCTTTCCTTTTTTTTCAGTTTTTTTCATTGGGCAGCAACCATCTCTTTAATATCCAGATTATCCAGGAAAAATGAAATAATGGAAAAATGAAAGCAAATTTAGGAGACACAATGCAAGCAGATTTATTTCTTGATTTATTCAAAAAATTGGAACAGCTGGTTAAAGACAAATATGGCGGTAATGGGAAACGATACGAAAGTCCAATCATCAGCTTCAGCAAATCGCGTGAAGGGAGAGAATTTAAGGAAGATTTGGATACCATACGAGAAATCCGAAATCTTCTGGTTCATCTTCCCATGACGGATGGGCAATACCCCATTGAACCCTCCGAAGAGATCGTCAAAAGGTTGATGGAAATTATTGAAAAAATTGAGCATCCACTTGAGGCGATGGATTTTGCAATAAAAATCGAAAATATCATGAAAGCAAAAATAAGCGATTCTGCTTTCTCTGTCATGAAAAGAATGGAGGATAACGGATACACCCATGTCCCCATTGTGGATCAAGGGAAACTAATCGGTGTTTTCAGCAAAAGCACAATTTTCTCTTATATGATCACGCATAACTGCAAGGGAATCCATATGGATATGAAGATTGGGGATTTTATTGATATCTTACCAGTCGAAAAACACCGCAGTGAATATTATGAATTTGTACCAAAAGACGCACTGTATATTGAAGTCAGGGATTTATTTGAAAAAACGTATCAGAGAAAAAACAGACGCTTGGCCGTAGTTTTTCTAACAACAGACGGCAAACCAAGTGGTTGGCTGCAAGGAATGATTACGCCCTGGGATGTTTTGCGAATTGATGAAGGATAATTCAATTATTTGCCGCAATTATCAACATACTTCATTTCCGACCGATACAAGGTTTTGCTTTTCTATATGCCTTGAATTGGTCCTTTTGATAAATTCTTCCCGAATCATATCTGAATAAGAAGATAAAAAGAAAATTCTGGTTCGAAACTTGCATTTGCTATTTTATCTGGACTATTTTCTTATGCGGTTCTAATATCAACCCGTTAAAATGAATCTGTCGGTTCTTTTATATAAAGTGACAAACAAGAACAAGTTTTTTGAAAAAAACAAGCGGATCGATAAATTTTATTGAAGAATAAAGGACAAAACAAAAATTATGATGCGATTTGACCGCTTTACCGAAAAAGCACAGGATGCTGCCCAACGAGCAGTAGAAATCCTGCAGCGATACGGACAAAACCAAATTGATACAGAACACTTTTTACTTGCACTGATTGAACAACCGGAAGGCATCGTCTCACAAATTTTGGATGAAATGGATGTATCCACTGCAACTTTGGCTGATCGGTTGGATTATCTGCTGCGGACTACTACAAAAGCGAATATCTATGGCGGAGGATCCGGGCAGATATTTATCACTCCCAACGTGCGAAGAATTGTTGATCAGGCTTATACTGAAGCGAACCGGTTGCGAGATGAATATACATCGACTGAACATATTTTCTTGGCAATTCTAAATGAAAAAGCGACGGCAGTCGCAAAATTACTTGAGGAGTTGGGAATTACACGCGCAAAAGTTTTTGAAATCATTGTAAAAATGCGCGATGGCAAACACATTACAGAACAAGCCGGTGAAATAAAATACAAAACCCTCCAAAAATATTCTGTTGATCTGACACAGAGAGCAAGGGAGGGAAAACTGGACCCTGTAATCGGTCGGGAAGCAGAAATTTTGAGGGTAATGCAAGTTCTCTGCCGCAGAACAAAAAATAATCCGGTCTTAATCGGGGAAGCCGGTGTCGGCAAAACTGCAATTGTGGAAGGTCTTGCTCAAAAAATCGCGATTAATGATGTTCCGGAATTACTTTCTGGCAAGAAAGTGATTTCACTGGATATGGGTGCGATGGTGGCCGGATCAAAATTTCGCGGTGAATTTGAAGAGCGAATTAAAGTGATCATCGAGGAAGTACAGAAATCGAACGGCGAAATTATTCTGTTCATCGATGAATTACACACAGTCATTGGAGCCGGAGCCTCTCAGGGATCCATTGATGCGTCCAACATGCTGAAACCTGCTCTCTCCCGTGGCGAGTTGCAATGCATCGGTGCAACCACTTTGGATGAATATCACAAGTACATTGAAAAAGACACTGCGTTGGAACGACGTTTTGCATCGGTTTATGTTGAAGAACCTTCTGAAGCTGTCACATTGAAAATGCTGCAAGGATTGAAAGGGAAGTACGAACAGCATCACAAAGTAATATTTAAGCCTGAAGCGTTGGAGGCAGCCGTACGGTTATCATCAAGATTTGTATCGGATCGAAAACGTCCGGATAAAGCCATTGACTTGATTGATGAGGCTGCAGCCAAATTGCGGGTTGCCTTGTTCAGCTTGCCGGATGAGTTGAAAGCGATGAAAACTGAAGTTGACAAACTGGCAGCCGACGAAGAACAGGCTGGTGTAGAACGAGATTATGAGAAAGCGGCGAAGATTAAAGCGGAACGTCTTCGCATTCAGGATGAGTTTTCCCAAAAAAGAGATCTATGGGAACAAGAGCATCATCTGGATGAAGTGGTTGATGTTGACGATATCGCCCAAATTGTTGCACTCTGGACTGGCATACCGGTCAATCAGATGCTTGAAAATGAAACCGACCGACTGGTTCACATGGAAGAACGTCTGCACGAAAACATAATTGGACAACAAGAAGCAATCCACGCTGTAGCAGATGCCATCCGACGATCGCGCTCCGGGTTAAAAGATCCAAGTCGTCCGATCGGCTCCTTTATTTTCATCGGGCCATCCGGTGTCGGAAAAACGGAACTGGCAAAAGCGATTGCGAAGTTTTTGTTTGACGATGAGGACGCCCTGGTTCGCATCGACATGAGTGAATATCGGGAACAACATACCGTATCTCGTCTTTTTGGAGCGCCTCCAGGATACATCGGTTATGAGGAAGGCGGGCAACTGACAGAAGCAGTTCGCCGACGTCCATACCGCGTAATCCTCTTTGATGAAATTGAAAAAGCACATCCGGAAGTTTGGAACTCACTTCTGCAAATACTTGATGACGGACGATTGACAGATGGACAGGGAAGACTGGTTGATTTTCGGAATTCAGTACTGGTCATGACCAGCAATCTCGGTACAGAGTACATCAATAAGGCTGGGACACTGGGCTTTATTGGTTCAGAACAGGATAATGAAGACCGGGAATCCAAATTAAAAATCGACAAAGCGCTCAAATCGACTTTCCGTCCGGAATTTCTGAACCGTATTGATGAAATCATCATGTTCTCGAAACTGACCATCGAAGACATGGAAAAAATTGTTGACCTTCAGATGGATGAGATACGGCAGCGAGTTACCGAAAACGGGTTCAAACTGGAACTCGATCCGGAAGCGAAGAAATGGCTGGCAAAAATAGGTTATGATCCTGCTTTCGGAGCGAGACCGCTCCGCCGCGCTTTGCAAAAATATATTGAAAGCCCGATCTCCATTCAATGGCTTTCCGGAAAAATCAAAAAAGGCGATCTAATTAAGATAGTTAAAAAAGAGTCTGCAGAAGAATTGGATTTTTTACAGGTAAAAAATGTACATGTAAAAGTGGATGCATAAATCCAGAGCTTTTCAGAAATCTCTACCTGATTTCTGAAAAATGGGACTGTATCTGAAAAATCGATGGGGACATCCGGATCAAATCCTCGGATAGAGTCCGATGTCTCCGTCAGGAATGCTTTTCCGGCAAGGTCACGATGTGAAACAGCCTATTAAAATATCGATCGACTTTTCGGAACTTTGTTCAAAGATAGATGGTTAAATTTAACGATTTGAAATATCAAAAGAATCCTTGTTGTTCTTATGGTTTTGCGCTCCGTGCAAAACCATAAGAACAACAAATTTTCTCTTTTTATTCGAAAATATAATCCATATTTCGAATCGCTAGATTAATGTAATAACAGTTACATAAGATATACTTATTGTTAACAAGGATTACATATTTGATGGCCAAAACACAGGAAAAAAATGATTCGATTCAGTATTCGGAACTTTATCATTTACGAATATTGATAATTCAGTTGCTGAAAGGGATGATCCTTTTGGCAATCTGCCTGTTACTCTGCTGGATTCTATTTTACAGAATTACGGCAGCTCCTGTTATTGCCAGCGTTGCAATCATCGGATTTTTCATCTATGCCATCCGTATTTGGTTAAGATGGAGAAAAACACCAATAGACCAATCAGTGATTGTTCGATCTGAAAAAAATCAGGTTTCTTCTCCGAATGCCCCCCGTAAACAGGTTGTGGACGAATTACCAGAAAAAATTGTCTATCGCGCTCATTGGGCTTTTTTTGCCAATCTGGCTTATCGACCTTTCCTTATATTCCTGATTTTTTTTATCTTCCTGATTGCAGGTAAAGAAGGCCAATGGCCAATTATCGCTTATCCTGGCATCGTTCCGATCAGCCTTGTTGTGATGTTTTGCATGTTTCTGTGGATTACGTACAGCTTTTTTGATTGGATCAATGATCTGTACATCATAGAGCCAGACAGTGTAAAGGATATCAATAAGAAACCTTTTGCAAAAAAGGAAATCAACATTGCGATGATGGGAAAAATTCAAAGCGTCCGTTTCCGAAAAAAGGGCATCATACAGTTGTTATTAAATTTCGGAACGCTTGTAATCGTCGTAGGAGAATCGGAAGTTGATTTTGATTTTGTTCCTCAACCGGAAAAAGTTCAACAATTCATTCTGCGGAGAGTAGAAGAATACGAGAAACTTCAAAAAAAAATGGAAACTGACAAACAACAATTTTTTATCCATGAACTTGTTTCTGCTCTAAAACAGTCAACCAGCCAAACAGATTTAAAAACAGATGAAAATAGAGATCCAACCTATTAATCCACAGGCAGCAGGCCGTTCCTACATCAAATTAAACCATAAGAAATAAGCCTTCATCCATTCAAGTCAGGTATCATGATTTTTTCGATGGTCATAAGGATCAGGCTCTGATCCAAAAGACAACTTTGGCTAAGGTAAAATTAAGCAAGAATATTTTATAAAAAACTGTAATTCGAATTTTGGAAAAGCCATTTGAGAAAAAAGAGAAAACTTGTTGTTGTGTTGTTTTTGCGCGAAGCGCAAAAACAACACAACAACAAATAATTCTCCCCATATTTCGAATCGCTGTATAAAATAGATGCTTTATTAAGAATTAGAATGTAGATTTAACAGGAGAGTTTTTAGAATGATTTTAGACATTGTCCAGCTCGGGGATCCAATTTTACGAAGAAAAGCCCATAAAATTGCGAAAGTTGATAACGAAATCCGAATTTTGGCGAACGATATGCTGGAAACGATGCGTGACAGTTTTGGAGTTGGGCTGGCAGCGCCCCAGATCGGTGAATCGATTCGTCTGATTGTTGTCGAGAATTACGAAGATGAAGCGACTGAGGGAGCTGAAAAAAAAGTTTACAAACTGATCAATCCGGAAATTGTATGGCGTTCCGAAGAAACAGTTATGGCACAAGAAGGATGCCTTTCGATAAAAGGCCTGGTCGGGGAAGTGGAAAGGGCGCAATCCGTTCGAATTAAAGCACTTAGCATCTATGGCCGTCCCACCACGATTTCAGCCAGTGGCTGGTTGGCAAGGATATTCCAGCATGAGATAGACCATTTGGACGGGATTTGTTACGTGGATCGTGCCACAAATGTTCGTGAGATCAATCAGGAAGAAACGGAAGACGAGGAAGCTGCCCCTTCAGACAGGACCTCTGAGTCAGAGACACTGGTCTGATATCTACTATCGATCGTATGTTTCTGACCAAATTATCACTCACCAATTTTCGATCTTACCAACATCTGGAAACAGAAATCCCGAGTGGAATTCTGTTGTTATCCGGCGGGAATGCGCAAGGGAAAACAACGATTCTGGAAGCGCTGTTTTATTGCGCCACATTCTCATCGCTGTTGGCTGAAAATGATCGACAATTAATCCGGTTTGAATCAATGAAAGAACCGATTGCGGTTGCCAGAATTGTCGCTCAATTTCAGAAATCAGAAACCGATCACAAACTTGAAATCAGAATTATTCAGGAAACAAACAGTCTGAACAAACATGTCCGAAAAGAAATCCTGCTGGATAATGTTAAAACCAGTGCGCAAAAAACAGTTGGATTTTTCCCGGCTGTTTTATTGATTCCTCAAATGACCGCCATTCTGGAAGGAAGCCCTCACGAGAGAAGACGTTATCTGAATATCACTCTGTCACAATCAATACCCGGTTATGCGCAAGCCTTAACAGAATATAATCAGATCATTTCACAACGGAATGCATTGTTGAAGCTTTTAGGTGAAAGAAAAGCTGATCCGCAACAATTGGATTACTGGGATGAAATAATGTCGAAAAGAGCATCATTCATTATTTATCATAGAATTCATGCGCTGCATACATTGGAAAAGCTTGCTCAGGAAGCTCATAGAAAACTGACAGCAAATGTGGAAAATTTGTTCCTCAATTATCAGCCATCATACGATCCGGCATATGACTCGGTAAAGAGGGACTCAATCGCTTATTCATGGTCGGATCGGCAAGATCGATTGATCAATAAACCAGATGAAATTCAAACTGGATTTCGTATGCGGTTGAATTCAATCCGAAACCAGGAAATTGAACGAGGAATATCAACCATTGGCCCGCATCGCGATGATTTCCGTATTATCGGGAATGATATTGACATCGGTACATATGGATCGCGCGGACAAATACGAACAGCTTTGATCTCATTAAAATTAGCTGAAATTAATTGGATGAAAGACAAACTTGGTGTTCATCCGCTTCTACTGCTGGATGAAACCCTTGCAGAACTGGATCAACAGCGCCGGAATGATTTACAGGATTGGCTGAATACTTGCAGACAGGGTATTTTAACAACATCCGATCTCAGCCATTTTACAGAGTCTTTCATTAAAAACCATATTGTCTGGAATGTCGCTGGCGGAACAATCCAAAAATAGTGTTTCAGGCAAAATCAGGAGATATGCCAGAATTCAAAAATAAAAGGAAATTCGTCAGCTATTCAAAATTTGGATAAGCCATTCGAATTGAAAGAAAAAAAATGTTGTTGTATTGTTTTTGCTCAAAGCGCAAAAACAATACAACAACAAAAAATTCTTTTCATATTACGAATTACAGCTGAAAAACCCTATTGGATAGGTTTTTGGGAAGGTATTCCCGCTCTTCGGGGATAATTCGCAGGCGTAGAGGTAGCTTTTTCAATCAAAATCAGGTAACGGCGATCCTCAAATATTGGCAGGGAAACAGAGAGAATGTTTTGATTTTTTCCTCCCATCATTTTGATGGCTTTTTTCGATTGAGCCAACTCTTCAGCAGCCGTTTCTCCCTTTTGGGCGAGTATCACACCTCCGATCTTGACCAGTGGAAGAAGGTATTCACATAAGATCGGCAACCTTGCCACCGCTCGGGCTACAGCCACATCATAGCGTTCCCGATGTTCTCTTGTCAATCCCATTTCTTCAGAGCGAGCTTGAATCGCCATAGAATTTTTCAAACCTAAAGTTTGGATTACATGTTGGCAGAAGTTTACTTTTTTTCCGGTTGCATCTACCAACACAAGCGACATTTCAGGATAAATGATTTTCAGAGGAATTCCCGGAAGCCCTGCACCAGTACCGACATCCACCAGAGATTTTCCATTCAGATTGCCGAGCGCTTTTGTACAGGTTAATGAATCGAAAAAATGTTTGATGCGAATTCCTTCCACATCTCGGACTGCTGTCAGATTAAATTTTTCGTTCCATTCAAGCAATAGTTTTTCGTAAATGGCAAATTGTTCCTGTTGTGATTCAGAGATAGTTATATTAAGATATTCATCTGTATACTTCACCCAATTTTCCATGGAACGAATTATACTGAAAAACTATAAGTTTTTGATAAAGACACAGTAATTCGAAATATGGACATGCTTTTCGATTAGCGAGAGAAAATATGTTGTTGTGGTGTTTTTTCCCATACTTCGAATCGCTGACAAAAAGGTGAAGAGAAGAAATAAAATTCGGTTTAAAATAGAATCGTTTGAAAACGAAGATAAAAATAGAACCAGGGGATCGAATGCAAATGAATACGTTTAATGCGAACAGACTGAGAGAAATAATTTCGTGTGCCATGCAGATCTTTTCAACACCGGCTGTTTCTGTCACTGTGATACAAAAAGGAGAGGTTGTTTTTTCAGAGGGATTCGGCACCCTTACGCTTGGAAAAAACGAATCGGTTGATGATCAAACCTCCTACGCAATCGCATCGATGTCGAAATCGACTGTATCAGCATCATTGGCAATATTACACGAACAAAAAGCGTTTGATTGGGAAGACTCTGTAAGTAAATATCTTCCCGAATTTCGGCTTTATGATGATTTTGCATCGAAAGAAATACGCGTTCTTGATCTGCTGATCCATAACTGCGGTTTAAGAAGTGAAAGCGCAGGGACGCTCTGGTATGGTTCCGATTATTCAAGAGCGGAGGTCATCCGAAGGCTGCGATTTCTTCGCCCGGTCAGCAGTTTCCGAAGCAAGCAGGCGTACCAGAATGTGTGTTTTCTGGCGGCAGGGCTGGTCATTCAGGCAATAACCGGACAAACCTGGGATGATTTCGTGTCGCAAAATTTATTTTCCCCGTTACAGATGCTGCGTACCTTTCCCAATATTGCCTCTTTGCGATCATCCGGCATCGGAAACATCGCTACACCGCATGCCATGATTGACGGCAAATTATCCATCATCCCGTATCGGGATCATGACAACGTCGGACCGGCAGCATCGGTTCACTCCACCTCGCGCGATCTGGCGCAATATCTGCTGATGTTCCTCAATCACGGTTCATTCGAAAACCGTAGCATTTTATCTCCGGAATCCATTGATTTTCTGCATAAACCGCATATGTTATATACCCAATCACAGGAAGAAACGCTGATTCATCCGCGAATGCGGTCGACATTTCCAACGTTTGGATTGGGATGGCGGGTACAGGATTATTGCGGAATGAAAAGCGTCGGTCATTCCGGAGGCGTGGATGGTATGCGCGGACGCATGGAGATGCTGCCTGAAATCAACAGCGGCGTGGTTGTTCTGACCAACAGTGAAGATCGAAGGACGTATTACAGCACGCTTTATACAGTGTTGGACATGCTTGCAGGATTGGAACCAGTTGACTGGGTTGAAGCATGGAAAAAAGACCCGGAATCCAATAAACAACTACCTGTACCTGAAAAAATCCCGAATACCAGTCCGTCACTTACCTTGGATCGATATGCAGGAATTTATCAGGACAGCGCTTATGGAGAGTTATCCGTAAAACAAGAAAACAGCAAGCTGGTACTGCGCTTTTCGCACACACCGGCTTTTACAGCCGATATGGAACACTGGCATTACGATACTTTCCGGATCATCTGGCGTGATCCGTATATTCCAAAAGGATTGGTGACATTTTTAATCGGCAGCAACGGGAAGGTGAATGCGCTCCATCTGGATCAGCCCAGGTTGTTAGATGTAGATTTTACAGAACTGGACGACACGATCCGGAAGATTGGCTGATCGGATGATACATCCGTAACGAAATACTTGGAAATTCTCAAGAGAGAGACAAATTAAGATTCATCTCGCTGTTTCAATTTTTGATAACATTCCTAATTATCCACACTCGATTCGAAAGATCGGTTTGCATTTCGAATTACGGGTTTCCGACTAGGATATTTTGTCCCGGTTTTCTTGAAGAATTTCTTCAATCTATTGCAATAAAATAAAATGTTGTGATAAAATAATAGCCGTTCAATAAAAACAGCCAGAAAAAAAAGTAATATTACAGGATAGGCTGTTGAATGAACTACCATACGCGGGCATTGTTCAGTGGCAGAACGGTAGCCTTCCAAGCTACATACACGAGTTCGAATCTCGTTGCCCGCTCAAAAAACAGTCCTTCCGGGCTGTTTTTTTTATAAGGTTCTCTTAAAATTAACGGAAAACTCGCTGTTTTGTGCAAATAAAGCGAGGATAAAGAAAACTGATCCTGTTAAAATGTTGAAATCAGGAGTGAAACGATGGGAATCCTGCCATAAGAATCTGTTGGTAGTGTATAATCTTAATCAATATCTTTTTCCGTTCTATATGCCTTCGTTTTGATCAATTCACCGCATAATGCTTTCTTTTAAATCAAGACCTGTATCCTAATTAAAAAAGAGAATCCACAATGCAATATGACCTTACAGAATTTAAAAAAGAATTGGAGGCGGCAAGCGGATTACGGGAAGCTGATCTTGTTCTTGAAAACATTCGTTTGGTGGATGTCTACACCAATGAAATTCATCCCGCTTCTCTGGCAATCTATAACAGCCGCATCATAGCGATCAATCCTCCGAAGGGTTATCCCGCAAAATTGCGAATTGACGGAAAGAATCAATTTGCCGTACCAGGATTTATTGATACCCACATCCACATCGAAACAACTTTGCTGACTCCGGAAGCACTTTCCGAGGTAATCGTTCCATGGGGGACCACAACACTTTTTGTGGATGCCATGGAAATTGCAAATGTCGCCGGTATCGATGGACTGCTGTCATTAATCAAAGATTCAGAAAAACTTCCGTTCCGGATTTTCCTGGAAGTTCCTTCCCGTGTTCCGACCGCACCGGGGCTTGAAACTGCCGGGGCTGTTCTAGGAGTTGAGGAAGTTAAAACCCTGCTTCAGTTAGATGAAACGCTCAGTCTGGGTGAACTGGATCCGTCAAAAATTCTCGGGATCCGTGAAGAGTATCTCGAAAAAATCCTCGCCACACTTGCATCCCGCAGGATTTGCAACGGGCATGCAATTGGGTTATCACCTGCCGAGTTGAACATCTATGCAGCAGGTCATCTTGCCGATGATCATGAATGTGTCACTTTTGAAGAATTAAAAGACAGACTGCGAGTTGGAATTTGCGCCCTGGTACGCGAAGGGAGCAGTGAACGGAATACCGAACAATTAATGCGCGGGGTAATAGAAAACGAATTACCAATCGAAAATTTGATGTTTTGCACCGATGATAAACATGTCAATGACATTTTTCGTGAGGGACACATCAGCTTTAATATGCAGAAATCCATCAATTTGGGGTTGGATCCGTTGGCCGCAATTAAGATGGCAACCATCAATGCGGCAAAGCACTTCCACGTTGAATCCATGCTTGGCTCTCTCACTCCTGGCCGATACGCTGACATTGTTCTGCTGGATGATATCTATCAGATAGAACCCTCTCGAGTTTTTAAGGGCGGAAAATTAGTTGCAGAAAATGGAATTGCTTTTCCTGCTGTATCAAAATTCTATCCTGCGAACTTATTTGAGACTGTCAGACTTTCTGCTTCGCTTTCTGCAGAAAGCTTCCAAATACCTGCCTCTGGAAAACGGGCTCTTTGCCGGATTATTGCGCTCATTCCAGATCAGATCATTAATCGGGAAGAGCATGAATGGATGCAAATTCAAAATGGACAGATCGAAGCTGCCCCTGATCGTGATATTCTAAAACTTGCAGTTGTGGAACGGTATGGCAAGAATGGACGCGTTTCAACAGCGTTAGTTAGGGGCTTTGGGCTGAAAAAAGGCGCACTTGCTTCATCGGTCTCTCATGATCATCACAATATCGTAGTCGTTGGATGTAATGATCAGGATATGCTGTTCGCTGCGAAAACATTGCGCGAGATAAATGGGGGTTTTGTGGCTGTCTGTGATGGCCAAATTGTCAATGCCCTACCGCTGCCACTTGCCGGCTTAATGTCCACCCTTCCAGCTCGTGAAGTAATGGAACGGATGAATCAATTGAATGAATCTTCCCGAGAGTTGGGTATCACCATGGCTTCGCCGTTCATGACGCTGTCGTTCATTTCTCTGCCGACAGTACCTGAATTGGGATTGACAGATTATGGATTAATCAATGTCCACGATCATTGCATCACAAATCTGATACTTCAAAATGAGGATTGATTCTTGAACGATCCAACTCCATCAAATTATGTCGGAAAAAGGCTTGGCCGCGTTGACGGTTGGGAAAAAGTAACCGGTGCTGCCAGGTACGCCGGGGATTACTCGATGCCCGGGATGCTGGAGTTAGCAATTTTCCGCTCAAGCGAACCGCATGCAATGATTACAAACCTGGACACCAGCAAGGTCCCGGATGATGTTTATGTTTTCACAGCCGCAGATCTTTCCGAAAATATCATTGATGATATTGTGGATGATCAGCCAGTACTGGCATCCGAACGGGTTCGATTTTTTGGTGAACCGATCGCCGTTGTGGCTGCTACAACCAGAAAAACAGCTTTACAGGCGGCCAGATGCATCACAATATCTTACCAAAAATTACCGATCATTGAAAATCCGCGGAAAGCATTATCTCCTGATGCCGAAAGACTATTTGACCAGGGAAACCTCTTGAGTGATTTTCATCATACCAAAGGGGATCCTGATAATTCCTTTGCAACATGTGACCTGATCCTGGAGGATGATTTTCACCTTCCGGTTCAGGACCATGGATATTTGGAACCAGACGCAGCTTTTGCTTATCTGGACGGTGAAATTTTGCGGATGATGACATCCAGCCAGAATGTTTTTCATGACCGGCGGATGATAGCCAGGGCGCTAGGTCTCTCGCTTGATAAAGTTCAGGTTCAGGCTGCGACAGTAGGCGGAGGATTTGGCGGTAAAGACGGACATATGAATCAGATCTTTGCTGCACTGGTAACAATGAAAACCGGGAAACCAGCCAAAATTGTTTTTGACAGAACAGAAGTTTTAATCGGCACCTACAAACGTCATGCAGCAGAACTCCACGTCAAACTCGGATTTATGCGGGATGGTTCTATTAAAGCTTTTGAAGGAAAAGCCTGGCTTGATACCGGAGCTTATGCAGGGCTAGGTCCGGCTGTCATGGGCCTTTTCAGTGAGCATTTTGGAGGTCCCTATCAGATACCAAATGTAAAGCTGGATGTGTATCTGGCATATACGAATAAACCACCGGCACACGCGATGCGTGGATTTGGCGCACCGCAAGGTGCATTTGCGACTGAAACGCTGATCAGCCGGGCAGCCCGTGAATTAGGGCTCGATCCATTGGAAATCAGATGGAAAAATGCGCTGACAGAAGGATCTGTCGGTACGCTTGGTCAGAAAATGGAGCATGTCGTCGGATTACGCGAAGCGCTGACCGCAGTTGAAAACTCAGCCTTATGGCAGGAGTCCAAACACAATCAGGATCCAATCATCGGATATGGCATCGCAGCCGGTTATCTGAGCTGCGGATTGGGGAAAGGGATTCCCGATTCTGCAAAAGTCGAAATCACAGAGAGCGGCAAAGATCACTATTTGGTTCGGATCGGGCTGGTAGATATCGGACAGGGCAGCAAGACTGCTCTCACAGCGATAGCAGCCGATGCATTGGATTGCCAAATTGAAAATGTAACCTTGATCATGGCAGATACAAAAGAAACTTATGATTGTGGCTCAACAGCAGGATCACGGTCGATCTTTATCGCTGGGAATGCAATTATTGCTGCAGTCAAAGAATTCCGCAGACAAAAAGAGGCCAAGGCTGCAAAACCCAGCGCAATCGGATCTGCAATTTTTCCAGAGTCCAGTTTTTCTCTGCCAAATCCGGGTTTTCCGCATGCGATGTATACCTTTATTGCGCAGGCAGTAAAACTGCGAATTGATCCTGTGAGTGGTCAGATCAGGTTGTTGGATATTTTCGCTGCGACCGAAGCCGGACGTGTAATCAATCCGCTTTCGATGGATGGGCAAATTCAAGGCGGAATTGTCATGTCACTCGGATATGCTCTTGTGGAAGATATGAAATATAAAGCGGGCAACCCACAGCATCAAAGTCTTACAAATTATATTATGCCCACAGCGATGGATGTGCCTCAGATCAGAAATATATCGGTTGACTCTTTCGAGAAATCTGGTCCGATGGGAGCCAAAGGAGCAGCAGAAGTAGCAACTGTTGTGATTGCGCCGGCTGTCAATGCTGCGGTTGAATCGATTAGCGGAGCTACGTTAAACGCTCTGCCGTTAGATAATGAGAGTATTTTATCGGCTCTCAAAAACAAATAATTTTTTCATGGAGGATCTAATGAAGAAGATAGTAAAAGTTCTGTTTGTCCTGTTGGTGTTGTCACTCCTTGTTGCCACCACTGTCTCAGCTGCTGATGAGAAATTAAAAGTAGCGCTTATTCTACCTGGTCAGGCTGATGACATGAGTTTCAATCAGGCAATGTACGATGCCATGATGCAAGTTGCTGATGAATATGCCGACAAAATCGAAGTGACGGTTGTTGAGAAGGTCTATGAAGTAGCAGATATCGAACCGGCGCTGATGGATTTTGCCAGTCAGAATTATGACATAATTTTCGGACATGGTTTTCAATTCCAGGAACCATTGATTGCTGTGGCAGAAATGTTCCCCGAAACCGCTTTTTGTCTGGGTACTGGTTACCTGACATTACCCAATACAGCTGTTTATGATGTCGAGCTGGATACCGGCGGATATCTGATGGGTGTTTTGGCTGCACTGATGAGCGAAACCGGAAAAATCGGTGTCGTCGGAGGGGCGGATGTCTCTGAAATTTTCCGTGGACATGAAGGATACAAATACGGTGCTAAATCAGTCAATCCGGACATTGTTATTGAAGAAGTTTACACGGGTGACTGGAATGACTCCGCAGGTGCAAAAGAAGCTGCGATCAGTATGTATGATGACGGTGTCGATATCATATGGCATTCGGGCGACGGCATTGGGCTCGGTGTTCTCGAAGCAGCAAAAGAAAAAGGAAAATTTGCACTCGGTAATGTTGCTGATCAGCATTCACTCGCCCCGGATAATGTTTTATCTGGCGTTGTTTATCAATGGGCTCCGATTATCAAAAACATCATCGATGATGTCATCAGTGGTGCTTTCTTTAAAACCGATCCGCTCTTTTACTGGATCAACATTCCGAATGACGGTTTGACTTATGCGTCCTACTATGAACTTTCCGATAAGGTTCCTGCAGAGGTTCAAGCACAAGTTGAACAGACTTTCAAAGATCTGAAAGATAAAAAGATTGTCATGCCGGATTTTGAAGCTGCAAAATAATCGATAGCAACTACTATAAATAAAAATTAAGCGGAAATTTGAAAGCGTTGAATCCAGTTACGGTCGGTAATTTCATTCGTTCCTGAGATCTTTCAAATTTCCGCTGCTTCCAAAAAAAAAGCTGAGGCGGTTTGGAAAAATTCGCGATAGAAATGCGGAATATTACGAAAATCTTTGGTCATCTTAAAGCCAATGATGCCGTAGATTTTAAGTTACGTGAAAAATCGATCCATGGTCTTCTTGGGGAAAACGGAGCCGGGAAGACCACTTTGATGAACGTTCTCTATGGACTATACCGACAGGAAGAAGGGGAAATATATATCCACGGGCAAAAAACCGATATTAGTTCACCATTGAAAGCAATTTCTTCCGGAATTGGTATGGTTCATCAGCATTTTATGTTAGCCCGCCCGTTAACAGTGGTCGAGAATATTATGCTGGGGCGAAAATCAAGCCGCGGGATCTTTCTGGATACAAAAAAAGTTGCTGCGGAGATCCGAGAACTTTCCGACAAATATCATCTGATGGTAGATCCGTATGCCCGAATCTGGCAGCTTTCTGTCGGAGAACAGCAGCGGGTTGAGATTTTAACTACAATTTATCAAGGAGCTAACATCCTGATTCTTGACGAACCGACCGCCGTCTTAACACCACAGGAAGCGGAAACTCTGTTCTCCATCTTGCGCCAAATGCGGGACGATGGAAAATCAATGATCCTGATCACGCATAAACTCGAAGAAATATTATCGGTGGTAGATGACGTCACAATCCTGCGTGACGGAAAAATGATCAATTCATTAAAAGTCACTCCGGCAACAACAAAAGAAGAGCTTTCCCGATTAATGGTCGGAAGGGATGTTCTGTTTGATTTTTATCCGGTTGCCGTGAAACCCGGTAAAGAACGGATCAGTATGAAAAACCTCTCGGTCAGAAACGATAAAGACTTTTCTGCAGTCAGAAATTTTTCGCTTTCTGTCGCAGAAGGAGAGATTGTCGGATTGGCTGGTGTTGACGGAAATGGTCAAAAAGAGCTCGCCGAAGCCTTGACCGGACTGCGTCCGGCCGAAGGGGGACTAATTTTCATAAACGGCAAGGAAGCCGTGAATAAACCTCCTGTTTTTTATATCAATGAAGGTGTTGCGCACATCCCGGAAGATCGCCAAAGTATGGGTCTGGCGATGGGGTTCTGCGTCAGCAAAAATCTGGTTATAAAACGATTTTATCAGCAGCCATATGCAAAAAATGGATTGCTGAATTATAAAAATATAAAAGATCATGCAAAAAAGATGATTCAGGATTTTCAAATCAAGACAAATTCTACGGAAGATATCACCAGGGATCTCTCCGGCGGCAATCAGCAAAAGGTAATATTGGCCCGTGAACTAGCAGATGATCCATCTGTTCTGATCGCCAACCAGCCTACACGCGGTTTGGATGTCGGGGCGACAGAATATGTGCGATCACGTCTGCTGGAAGCCCGCAGCAAAGGATCAGCAGTATTATTGATTTCAGCCGACATTGAAGAAATCATTCAACTTTCAGATCGTATTGCCGTAATTTATAATGGCGAGTTGATGGGTGTTCTGCCGAAAGGATCACAACCAGAAGCGATTGGATTGCTGATGATGGGGAAACGTCAGGGGGACAATGCCAGTGTCAAAGAAAATTATTAAGATAACTCAGGCTATTTTTCCCGCTTTGCTGATGGTGGCGGGAGCCCTGCTTTCAGGAGCTGTCCTGATCGTCATCGCAGGGAATGATCCAATTGCTGCATACAAGGCACTTCTGGAAGGAGCCTTCAGCAACTCATATCGGATTTCGGAGACCTTTGTCAAAGCGATCCCACTGATGTTGATGGCTCAGGGAATCTCGATTGCATTTAAGAACCAAATATGGAATATTGGTGCCGGCGGTCAGTTCACAATTGGTACGATTCTTTCCGTCGTTGTCTGCTTATATTTCAAATTACCTCCAATTCCAACGATAATTCTTTCTTTCATTTTCGCATTTATTGGTGGTGCGCTCTGGGGTGGCCTGGCTGGGTGGCTGAAGGCTCGATTTAATGCGAACGAAGTCATTACAACACTCATGCTGGATTATATTGCCACTTTCCTGCTCGCCTATCTGGTCTATGGTCCGATGATGGACCCAAATGGATTCGGTTACCCGCAATCTGCGGTTATCGAGAAAGTTCTGCGTCTTCCAAAATTAATCGTTGGCGGCAGATTACATGCCGGATTGTTCGTAGCGATTGCAATTCTTTTATTGATGATACTGTTTTGGCGATCTACGCTCGGTTTTAAAATTGAACTGGCCGGTCAGGGAAATGATGTGTCCCGTTATGCCGGTATCAATAATAAGAAAATCATCATCGTCGCCATGCTCTTGTCAGGAGGTCTATCCGGGATAGCCGGTTGGAATGAAATCCATGGAATCCATTTTCGATTGATGACCGATTTGGCCGGCAGTTATGGATCGATCGCAATCGTTATTGCATTGCTTGGAAATCTCAATCCACTGGGAATTGCGATTTCTGCCTATTTCTTCTCGGTCCTGATTGTCGGCGGTAATACAATGCAGAATTTAACTGGAATTCCATATTCTCTGGTTGACATTATTCAGGGACTGATTGTTGTTTTTGTGATTACCCGAACCGCATTTAAAGCCGAAAGCATTCAATCCTTTTTTAGAAAACGCAGGTACCAGCACAATGGATAATATCTTCACCGCAACTTTCTTCGTCAGTATTTTTGCCAGTACAATCCGTCTTGCCACACCGATTTTATTGACGGCACTCGGAGAAATCTATACGCAAAGATCCGGGATTCTGAACCTCGGTCTGGAAGGTACTATGACCATGAGTGCAATGGCGGGTTTCGTCTGCGCGTATTTTTCAAAAAGCCTTTTCATTGGATTTTTGGGCGGTATTGTCATCGGGATGATTTGCAGCGCATTTATGGCTTTCTTGAGCGTTACGATCCGTGCAAATCAGGTAATCGCCGGAACAGCGCTGACCATTTTGGGCATTGGTTTTTCCTCGTTTATCTATCGGATAATTTTCGGAATTCAGAAGCTTCCGCCCCAGGTGGAATCACTGACAAAATTTGACGTCCCTTTGTTGAGCCGAATTCCATACATTGGAACGATTTTTTTCCAGCACAACCTGATCGTTTACCTTGCTTATATTCTGGCAATCATAAATTGGGTTGTCCTTGAAAAAACTACATTCGGGTTGAATGTGAAGGCTGTCGGCGAGCATCCACGGGCAGCTGATTCCAAAGGAATCAGTGTAACAAAAATCCGATACACTGCGGTCATCATCGGCGGTGCTTTTGCCGGATTATCGGGTGCTTTTATGTCAATTGCCTACATGAATTCTTTTTCAGATACGATGATTGCAGGACGAGGATTTATCGCAGTAGCCGTAGTTGTATTTGCCCGTTGGAATCCGTTACGTGCAATGGCCGGTTCGTTGTTGTTTGGGATTGCCAGTGCTTTACAAATACGCTTTCAGGCAATCGGTGTCCCGATTCCGAATCAATTTTTATTAATGCTTCCGTATCTGGTAACCATAATCGCGTTAATTACCGTCTCGAAAAAAGCTGAATTTCCCAGTGCATATACAAAACCATATTCGAGAATGGAACGATGAACAAACATCTGAAAATTATCAGGAAAATTGTGCTTGTCATTTGTATAGGGGCAATATTAGGTATCGCCGGATTTATGTTTACGCATGGTTTCAACCTTCCATCGGAAAGTGCTGCCGAAAAACGTGTAAAAGCCTTCGCTGAAGAAATCAATCATCATTATGCAAACCCGAAAGGAATCTATTCTTTTCTCACACAAGACTACCGCAAATCGATCACAGAAAATGAATTTATTGAAGCATTCCTCAAAGAACGCTCTTACCCGTATCTGACACCATTATGGATAAATTTCAAACGAATTGAGATGGCGGAGGACAATCTGAGCGGTACGGCATATTTCGATCAGGCAGCCCGATTGAAGGGGATGGTTTATGAGGTGCCGTTTATCTATGAGAATTTTAACTACTACATGATAGATTTTGAAGAGTTTCCGGATGGCAGTTATTTGGAGAAATTCGATCACATTCCCAATTATCTGATCAATGGATGGGATTAGACCAGTTTTTTTTTGAAAATTTCCTGCCCATTTTCGAAAAGCCAGTCTGGATTTTGAAATATATGAAACCGAAAATTTTTCGCATTTGAAACCACATAATTTATCGCAGGAAAAATAGTTACAGGAGAAAATCTGATGGATGTTTTTTCAGTCAGCAGCCTGGAAGAAGCAGTTAGTTTATTGAATACAAAGAAGAACGCAGCCATTGTAGCCGGCGGCACCGATTTACTGGTTAAAAAGGTGCGAAATAAACTATCCGTTGATTCATTGATAGATATTTGCGGTATTTCGATGTTAAAAGAAATTTCTAATGAGGTGGATTGCATCCGTATTGGTGCATTGACAACATTCGCAACGCTGGAAAGAGAATTGGATGCTCATCCTTTTTGTGCTGCGCTGAGACAGGCTGCCTGTGAAATGGGGGCTCCACAGATCCGTAACCGTGCGACAATCGGCGGAAATATTGTTACCGGTTCGCCAGCCGGAGATGGTATCATTGCCCTCCTGGCTTTGGATGCAAAAATCGAACTGATAAGCGAATCAGAAAAACGGACGGTTCCGCTGTATGATTTTTTTACAGGTCCGGGGAAGACAGTGATCAGACCAGACGAAATTCTAACTGCGCTGATTATCCCGAATCAATCGGGAAAATCCTGTTTCTATAAAGTTGGGAAAAGGAACGCACTGGCTGTCGCAGTGCTCAGCGAGGCAATTTATGCTGAAATTCGAGAAGGAAAATTTGAAACGATTCGGATTACAGTCGGATCTGCAGCACCAACTCCGATACGCGCTTTTCGCACTGAAAAATTTTTACTGGCTAATCGGTTCAATGATGAGGCTGTCCATGAATCAATCCGGCTGATCCGTGATGAAATTTCGCCAATCGATGATGTGCGAGCGACTGCGGCTTACCGCAGGGAGGTAGCCGGAAATATACTGCGGGTTTTGTTACAGCAACTTGAAAAATAGACTCATTTTGTATTCAAGAGAAAATATTTGGGGGTGAAAATGGCAATCCGGACAATTTCATGCCGGGTCAATGGTGTTCCAGTTCAAAAAGAGATTGACAGCGATTTGCGTCTGATCGATTTCCTGCGGGAGAATTTGCAGCTCACGGGTGTAAAAGAGGGATGCGGAGAAGGTGAATGCGGAGCTTGTACCATTCTTTTGAATGGAGAAGCGGTAAATTCCTGCCTGATGCTGGCTGTGCAGGTTGAAGGTGCTGAACTCGTAACCGTTGAAGGCTTGGCTGAAAACGGTGAGTTATGTCGACTGCAGCAGGCTTTTATAGATAATGGAGCTGTTCAATGCGGCTTCTGCACTCCCGGAATGATCCTGTCCGCCAAAGCGCTGCTGGACAAGAATCCCCATCCAACTGAAGAGGAAATCAGGCGAGCTATTTCCGGAAACTTATGCCGCTGTACAGGATATCAGGCAATTGTGGATGCAATTCAGGCAATCAGTTCCAATACCCTTCATGTGCAGCAGCCGCCTCTTTCACCAGCTCAGGAAAAGGACCGACCACAATAATATTTTTTTGTCCATGGGAAAGGATCGAACGGCAGTCGCTGTCAAAAGTCGGATTTTGTTCATGACTCCCTGTCAGACCTAACAATTCTTTCTCTGTCATCGCGTAAACAATCCGTCCGACATTCGCCCAGTAAATTCCACCGGTACACATCGCGCAAGGTTCACAAGATGTGTATAAGGAACAGTCCCATAGGAAATCTTTCGGATACTTCTGCGAAGCTGCCCGCACCAGCCCGAGTTCAGCATGCATGGTACAGTCATGGGTTGTAATTTCCATATTCGGCTGTTCCAACAGGATATTCCCCATTGCATCCACCAGAATGGCACCGAATGGCGTGTTACCATCCTTTCTGGATTGAAATGATACTGCAATTGCCCTCCGAAGGAATGCGATATCCTTCTCATGGTTAAAATTGAAAAATCGTTCGTTATCTGTCGTTTTCATTGATTAGCTTGTCCTGTCTGGTTTATTTTCGTGCAGCTCTTAGAATTTTTATCCGGTTTATTCAATAGATCATAAAAAAAAGGTATTGTTTCACCGAAACTCAGTCAACAATACCCTTTGGGAACTCGAATTGGAATCTGTCACATCTTCTTTTTCTTGCCTAAATAGGCAGCTTTAATTTCTTCATTCTCCAACAGTTCCTTGCCCGTGCCATACATCGTGATATGCCCGGTTGAAAGAACATATCCGAAATCAGCAGTCCGCAGAGCCATGTTGGCATTCTGCTCAATCAATAAAATAGTGACCCCGTCGTTGTTGATTTTCCGAATAATCGAGAAGATTTCCTGAACCACAATCGGAGCCAATCCCAGGGAGGGCTCATCCATCATCATCAATTTCGGACGGCTCATTAAAGCTCTACCCACTGCCAGCATCTGCTGTTCACCGCCGGATAAGGTGCCGGCTTGTTGCCAGTGGCGTTCCTTGAGTCGGGGAAAAATGGAATAGATCCAATCAATATCTTCCTGAATTTGTGTCTTATCAGTCCTCAAATAAGCCCCGATTTTCAGATTTTCCAAAACCGTCATATCCGGAAACGTCCGACGCCCTTCAGGAACCAGCGCAATTCCCTCTCCGACAATCTTATTGGTAGGTAAACCGACGATATTGGTATCGTTATAAAGGATTTCACCGCTATCCGCTTTAACCAAACCGATGATTGAGCGTAATGTCGTACTCTTACCGGCGCCGTTTGCACCAATCAAAGTAACGATTTTTCCTGCCGGTACTTCAAACGAAATATCATTTAGAGCCTTGATTCCGCCATAAGAGACTTTTAAGTGATTGATCTTAAGCATTTTCTTCCACCCCAAGGTACGCTTGTATTACACGATCATTGTTTTGAATATCGGCAGGCAAACCATGTGCAATCATTTTCCCAAAATCAAGCACATAAATCCGATCAGATATGCCCATCACCAGGTCCATGTGATGTTCAATCAGAAAAACCGTCAGATTAAAATCTTCTTTTGTTTTCTTGATGAAAGCCGCTAATTCATCTGTTTCCTGAGGGTTCATTCCGGCAGCGGGTTCATCCAATAGCAGCAATGTCGGATTGGTTGCAAGAGCGCGAGCAATTTCCAAATGGCGTTGTTGCCCGTAGGGCAGAGAGGAAGCAATGTCATTTCGATATGCAGCCAGATTCTGCATTTCTAATAATTCCATGGCTTCTTTCCTCATTTTAATCTCTTCTTTATAATTCAAGTGCATTGCTGTTTTCAGTAATCCGGATTTTGCATGCATATGTTTTGCGATTAAAACATTTTCAAAAACCGTCAATGCCTTAAATAAACGGATGTTTTGAAAAGTACGCGCAATTCCCATCTTAGTGATTTGATCAGGAGTTTTTCGAACCACTTTTTCACAAATCTGATCCGGATCGCCTTTATACAGCTTTTTCATCTTTCCGGCTGGATGATTGGCGACCATCAACTCATTATGAAAGAAGACTTTACCATTGGTTGGTTCATATACGCCGGTTACAAAATTAAAAGCAGTAGTTTTTCCAGCGCCATTAGGACCAATTAATGCCACAATTTCGTGTTCATTGACTTCCATCGAAAAATCATCAACCGCCACGACACCACCGAATTGCATGGTACAGTGTTCGAGTTTTAGAACATTATTTTCCATTCGAAACACCTCCATTCAATTTTTGTTTGCGCGTGAACAAATTTTTAAAGAAACCTAAAAGACCTTCCCAACTGAATTCTTTCGATCCCATTAATCCCTTCGAATAGAAGAGTACCACTATCATTAATAAGATTGAAAAAACGACCATACGGAATCCAGTTCGAAACAACGGAACCTGCCAGCTACCCAATGTGAGTGGTTGATCAAAAAATCGCAGCCATTCACGTCCTGCAGTAACTAAAAATGAACCCAAAATGCTTCCGGTAACACTTCCCATACCACCCAAAACCATAATCAGCAAAATATCGTAGGTCAGCGTAATTTTAAAAGTACCGGAATCAATTGTTCCCATGTAGCTGGCTAACAATCCGCCTGCAATTCCGGTAAAGAAAGAACTGATCATGAAAGAAGTCAGTTTGTGCCGAAAAAGATTGATCCCCATCGCTTCGGCTGCTGTTTCATCTTCACGAATGGCTTTGAAAGCTCTTCCATAAGATGAATTGATCAACATTACGATAATCAGGATACAAAGCGAACACAAGATCATCGGGACAAATATTGATGGAAAACGTGGAATCTTTTTTAATCCGTAGGATCCATTCGTGATCATGTTCAATTGCGGGCTGGCAATAATCGATCGAATAATTTCTGAAAAACCTAAAGTGGCAATCGCCAGATAATCACTTTTCAATCGCAGCACTGGAATACCAATTAATCCAGCCAAAACTGCAGCGAAAAAACCACCCAGCAAAAGCGCCGGGATAAACGGCAGTTCAATTTTGGAAAGAAATTCATTCATTCCGGTTACATAAAAGACACCGGCTCTTGCTTCGACAGGAATCGTCAGAATAGCCACCGTATAAGCACCAATTGCCATAAAGCCTGCCTGCCCTAAGGAGAAAAGCCCGGTAAAACCGTTGGTTAAATTCATGGCAACTGCAGCGACTGCATAGATGATGCTTCTTTCAATAATGGAAATATCATAGCTGTATTTACGCTTGTTCAATTCTAAAAATATTAGCATTGCAAGGATTATTGAAACCGCTATGATATTGAAGAGTGTCTTGGTCGATTTTTTCATAGATACTATACCTTCTCCGTAGCTTTTTCGCCAAACAATCCGGTAGGCTTGACTAACAGCATAACAATCAGCAAAATGAATGTAAATGCATCACTGAAGGTCGAGAAACCCAATGCAACCAGGAATGTTTCCCCAATTCCAAGAATAAATCCACCGATCATCGCTCCAGGAATGCTTCCGATCCCGCCTAACACTGCGGCAACAAAACATTTGAGTCCAGGAAGAGATCCGCTAAAGGGATTTACTGACATACGATCTGTAAAATATAATATCGATCCGATTCCTGCCAACAGGGATCCGATTGCAAAAGTGAAACTGACGACAGAATTAATCTTAATTCCCATGATCTCAGCAGTTTCATAATCTTTTGAAACTGCTCTCATTGCCATACCGATTTTCGTCTTATTGATCATCATTACCATGAGAAAAACGAGTGCCATCGTTAAGATCGGTGTGAGAAAAGTTACAAAAGATGCCGAAAGAGGGCCGAATTGGTAAATTCGTTTCAAATAGGGAATTTCAGGATAACCTCTCGGAAGGGCTGTAAATAAATAGGTTGCAAGGTTCTGCAATAATAACGAAACGCCAATGGCCGAGATCATAATTGACATACGGGGAGCAGATCGCAGCGGTTTATATGCCAGCCTTTCAATCACAATCCCGATTACAACTGTTCCGATCAGCACGATTGGAATCGCTATATACCATGGAAAATCAGCCAACGTAAAAATCATGAGATAACCGGCAATCATAAAGAGATCACCATGAGCAAAGTTGATCAACCGTAATATCCCATAGACCATGGTGTAGCCGATTGCAATTAAAGCATATGCTCCACCCAAAGAGATACCGGTCAGACAATGTTGTAAAAATGTGGCTAAACTCATAGAATCAATTTCTCCTTTTTCAGCGAAGACTTCAATTTACCTTGCTGCCTTTGCAGAGTCTTTTGCATGGAAGAATTCAGTAATCAATACTAAAAAGGTGCCGGTGGCACCTTTTTTCTCGCTGGATGTTTCTGTGTTGCCCAGAAATCAATATGAACGATTTTCTGGCAACATCATTTTCCCAACATTTTTACAAACTATTCGGTAACCGTAACCGTCTGCAAGAATTTGAATGCGCCGTCTTCAACAGTCTTAATTACTGCCAATTGTTTTACAGCGTCACCATTTTCGTCAAATGAAATTTGACCGGTCACACCATTGAATTCAGTTGTCACCAAAGCATCACGAATGGCAATGGAATCAACTGAATCAGCATTTTTGATTGCTGTCAAAATTGCAAGATAAGCATCATAACCAAGAGCGGAAACTGCAGGGATCACGTCTGGCTGGTTATTCTTGACAAGATATTCTTTAAATCCGGGCACGAATTTCTTCGCTTCATCGGTAGCAGGATCTGCTTCATCAAAGAATGTGGAAAGAACAATACCTTCAGCATCTGCACCGGCATTTTCGATAATCGTCACATTTTCCCATGTATCGCCGCCCATAATTTTTGCAGTAATGCCCAATTCACGAGCCTGTTTAATGATCAACGGGGCTGTTGCAATGGAGGAAGGAGCAAAAATCACATCCGGATTGGCTGCTTTAACATTGGTAAGGATGGCTTTGAAATCGGTTTGATTGGTCTGGAATTGTTCCTGAGAAACAACAGATCCTTCTCCTGCCAGTTTTGTAAAAGCTGTCACAAAGAAGCTCCCCAAACCTGAGGAATAGTCATCACCAAGTTGCGTAATAACTGCAGCCGTCTTGGCACCATTTTGAAATGCATAGTTTGCCATGACAGTTCCCTGGAACGGATCCAGGAATGCAACGCGGAAGTAGTAATCATTTCCTAACGTAACCTGAGGATTGGTACAAGAAGCACCCATTGCAGGAATCTCAGCTTCAGCAAAGATTTCACCCGCTGCAATGGAGACACCGGAGCCATAGGAACCAACAACCGCTTTGACACCCTGGCTGACCAGGTTTTGAGCAGCGGTTACTGCTTCTGTCTTATCACTCTTGTTGTCAACCTCAAAAAGTTTGATGTTGAAGGTTTTTCCACCGACTTCCACCGTTGGATAGACTTCATTCGCATAACGAACACCAAGCACTTCCTGGAAACCACCACCACCGTTTTCGCCTGTCACCGGTTCAAAAACGCCGATTGTAATCTCATCATCAGCTGCGTATGCAAAGCCAGTCAGCATTGCCGCAAAAACAACTACAAGAACAAATAATGAAGCAAACTTTTTCATATTCCTCCCTTATATCTAAGCCAAAACGATCCCTCGTCTGGCGTTTAAAACAAAACAGATCAATGATATTTTTGTACCAACGAGATTATAGCATGCAAAATCAGGATTGACAATATTTTGAGAAATTGTCGAAATTTGAAAAGTCCTTTAAAACAGGAATAAATTCAATCTGGAATAATCAATAGAAAAAATACTGTCTGCGCCTTTTAAATTATTTTTAATGTGAGTTTTTCCCCCTCAGATATCTGAAGCTTCCGGGTTATATTTATCAATCATTTGTATTTTTGATTACTTTTTATGTAATTCCTGTCGTGATTTTCTGTATACAATGATAAACTTAAAAAACAAAGAGTTGGATGTTTTAAAATTATAAGAAAGAGGAGATTAACATGACCGTTAGAACTGCTCAAGCTGAATGGAAAGGTACACTAAAAGAAGGACAGGGAAAGATGAAATTGGGAAGCGGAGCCTACGAAGGTTCTTATTCATTTTCCTCCCGATTTGAAGAAGCCCCTGGAACTAATCCGGAAGAATTGATCGGTGCAGCCCATGCAGGCTGTTTCACGATGTTTCTTTCCGCACTGCTCACGGATGCCGGCTATCCGCCAAAACAATTGCAGACAACCGCGAAAGTTCATTTGAAGGCCGGTCCGGTTATTGCAGCTATTGATTTATCCACTGAAGGAGATGTCCCAGGTATTCAGGAAGCTGAATTTCTCAAATTAGCTGAATCAGCGAAGAAAGATTGCCCAGTGTCGAAAGCTCTTGCCGCAGTAGAAATCAAACTTACTGCAAAACTGATCGCATAAGCGCATTAGATTTCATTCTGGATTTTTGTATTGAATCGATAGATCTTTTTTTCAAAGGATGAACAGAACCTTTGAGCGATGCTGAGATTCACGAGAGTTATAGAGGAAGAATATCGTCCATTCGGTTTTCTTCCTTTTCAATTAAATGATCAATTTCCAAACCGATCCAGCAATCGATTTCTTAATATGGATCAGAAAATCCCGTCGCTTTTTATTCAGTAATTCGAAATTTGAAAAAGCCTTTTGAGAAAAAAGAAATATCTTTTTGTTGTAAAATTGCCATAAAAGAGACGTAACCGATTAATTTCTCCGATTTATAAAATCATTTCCATCCCGTAAATAGCAATAATTTGGAATTTTGCAATCCTTCTTAAGAAAGAGAAAAAATCGTTTTTTCAATGATTTTTGCATCGGAGAAAAACAAATAAGCAACGAATCAACAGACACACTCTTCGGAATGCTACACGAAATTTAATCAATACGAATTATCATTTGTTTTATAATTGATTAATCCTGACATGATGCGAGTATACCAACAACACCCTGAAAAAAAGAAATAGACGAAACAAAACTGGTTATTATGATTTATGCTCTGCTCTTTTCTTATTATTTTTTCCGATAATACAGAATAAAACGACACGTAAATCACAATGATCAGAAATCACTTGAAACAGCTTATTGACTGTCTCAAAAAAGAGGTAACACCATGAGTAAAATTGACCTGGCGAAATTTGGCTTGACCAGTCGATTCGAAACCGTAATACGCGAATTTCCGCAAAATTCTGCCGGACGCGTCTTATCGCAGGAAAAAGGGTTGTATCGGGTTATTACAGAATGCGGAGAAAGGATCGCTGAGATTTCTGGTAAATATCGCTATCAGATTACTTCTCCTTCAGAATACCCTGCCGTAGGTGATTTCATCATCCTTGAAAGTATCGAAAACAGTAATCGTGCTGTCATTCACCACGTTCTGCCGAGAAAAAGTGTTTTTATTCGGAAAACTGCCGGAACAAATTGTTCGGAACAGGTTGTAGCTGCCAATATTGATATTATTTTTATTTGTATGTCGTTAAATAACGATTTCAATTTGAGACGCCTGGAACGCTATCTCTCCATCGGATGGAACAGTGGTGCTATTCCAGTGATTGTGCTGACGAAAGCCGACCTCTGCAGAGACGTCAGGAGCAAACAATTCGAGGTTGAACAGGCAGCAAATGGTGCCGATATCCTGATTACGTCCAGTTTGGAAAAAGACGGGTATCAAAAAATTCTGCCTTTCCTTAAAGAGGGAGTAACAGCAGCAATGCTTGGATCCTCTGGTGTCGGGAAATCCACATTAATCAATCTGCTGCTTGGAGAAAACCATCTGGTTACCCGAGAAATTCGCGATGACGATAGAGGCCGGCATGCAACAACCCGCAGAGAACTGATTTTGTTACCATCAGGAGGGATGATCATTGACACTCCCGGAATGCGTGAACTTGGAATGTGGGATTCAGCCAGTGGTTTGGAAAAGACTTTTGCCGATATTGAGGAATTTGTGAATGACTGCCGCTTCAAAGACTGCACCCATACATGTGAACCCGGTTGCGCCGTTCTCTCAGCAATCCAGAACGGTAAACTTTCAGTCGAACGATGGAAATCTTATCAGAAACTGCAATCAGAAAACGCTTTCAGTGAAGATGCGAAAGAATACCTCGCGCAAAAGGAAAAAAAGTTAAAAGAAATTTCCAAAATAAATAAAACTTTTCGGAAATAGAGTGGATAATGCATGATTCGATATATTAGAAGCAAGAAATATGAAGCGCCCGAATTTATGACAAGAATCATGGGACCAAATCCGATAAAAATTACAGAGGAATTATTGATTAATCATCAAATCCCTTCCGGCAGTCTTGTCTGTGATTTGGGATGTGGAAAGGGGTTAACCAGTCTGTTTCTGGTGAAAGAATTCAATTTCAACGTTTATGCGGCAGATCTGTGGATTGATCCGGAAGAAAACCGCCTTTTTTTTGAAGAGAATGGGCTTATTTGTCAACAAATATACCCTGTCAAAACGGATGCGCTCAATCCGGATTTTGAAAAAGATTTTTTTGATGCCGTCGTAAGTATTGATTCTTACCAATATTATGGGCATGATCCTAAGTATCTCGATGAAAAGTTGCTTCCATTTCTAAAACCAGGCGGATATGTGTATATTGCAATTCCCGGAATGAAGAAGGATAATCACCACAACTTGCCAAAAGAACTGTTATTGTCATGGACACCAGAGCAGTTGGCTACTATTCACGATACCACCTATTGGAAAAATATCATCCAGCAAAACCGCTATGCAGAAATCATCTCTGTTCATGAAATGGAGAGCAATGAGGAAGTGTGGGCAGATTGGTTAAAACAGGATAATCCTTATGCAATTGAAGACCGCGCATCAATGAACGCTGGCGGTGGAAAATATATGAACTTTGTCGCAATTATTCTGAGAAAACGGATGGGTACTTAATAAACTGGTAAAACAGCTCGTTTTCGACAGCAATTCGACATAGGAAAAGAATTAATGGTAGTTTATATGGTTTTATAAATCGTCTAAAACCATATAAACTACCATTTTTCTCTCATTCGTAGCAAATTAAATATTTTTCAAGTTGTTGTTGTTTTCATTTGATGTATGACATATATCAGTTTTTTTCCCTTCTTAACGATATCTCCAAGAGATGTTACGGAACGTGTCATCATTGTGAAAATCCGTTTCTTGCTTGATTTCACTTTCCAAAAGAGAATACGATTGCAATCCGGAATTGCATATTTCTCAGAAAGAAGGTTAATCAAACGATGGAACTTACGTGGATGGCAGCTTGGTTAAATCATAATCTTACCGGTTTTGATTTTACAATTCTAAATACGATGCATCAGCTCGCACAATATACCGGTGTTATTACAACGCCTGTGATGAAAGGGATCAGCCTGATCGGAGAAAAAGGTCTGCTGATTTTCCTGCTCGCAGCCATATTAATGTGCTTTTCAACCACACGAAAAACAGGAATTTGCATTTTTGGAGCTGTTTGCTGCGGAGCACTGATTTCGAACATTATTTTAAAAGATTGGGTTGCCCGATTAAGACCATTTGAATCAGATGCAATATTTCAAAACTGGTGGCAATTTGTCGGAGCGCCTGCCGAAGAAGATTTTTCTTTTCCATCTGGACATGTTACTGCCGCAATGTCCGGCATGATGGCTCTCATTTTTTCAAGGGGGAAGAAATTTCTCTTCCCGGGTGTACTTTTTATCCTGCTGATGGGAATTTCCCGGATCTATCTGATAGTACATTACCCATCCGATGTTCTTGCAGCCATGTTGGTCGGGTTGTTATCAGCAGGAATCGCATATGTATTTACGGACATAATCTACCATATTCTAGTCAAATATCAAAAAAGACGTTTATGCGCCTTTGCATTAAAATTTGATTTAAGACATTTCAACAACCATTATTAGATGTCCAATGCAATTCAATAAAATACAATAAATCGAATTGCTGTTGTTTCAATGACATGTGTTCCAGCAAACAACAGCATTTATTTACAATGAACACGTGGAATAAAAAATTGACTGGTTTATGATCTTCTGTTTTCGATTTTTGGATTTATTAATTCGGAATATGGGGAGGATTATTTGTCGTCTGACATCTG
The DNA here is from genome assembly GCA_026645735.1 of Flexilinea sp. Classification (GTDB taxonomy): domain Bacteria; phylum Chloroflexota; class Anaerolineae; order Anaerolineales; family Anaerolineaceae; genus Flexilinea. The sequence continues at coordinate 35,872 of JAPKMT010000010.1, read as the reverse complement.
TACCGAATAGATCAAATAGCAATCTCTTAAAATAGCAAAAAATGTCGAGAAGAATTCTTTTCCTGGCTTTAGAATGATGATATTTGGAGATGAAAAGATGCAGGAACAAGTTTTAGCTGTACAGAGAATGCAAGATTATATCGATACCCATTTTCAAGATGAGATCACGATGGCTGATCTTTCACGGGTATCCTTCTTTTCGCCCTGGTATTCTTATCGCTTATTTCAACAGTATACCGGTCTGACACCATCTGCGTACATCCGCCGATTGCGTCTCTCAAAATCCGCCTTGTATCTGAAAAGCCATTGTCCGCGAATTGCTGATGTCGCTTTTGAACTTGGTTTTGGAAGTGTAGACGGGTATCAGAGGGCATTTTTCAGAGAATTTGGCTGTAATCCCAGTGAATACGTCAAAGAATCGATTCCGATCATCCTTTTCAATCCATATGGTGTTAAATTCAGAGAAGTCAGAAAGGAACCTGTTACTATGGAAAACTTACAATGTGTTTTTGTGCAGGCGATCCGAAAACCGGAACGCAAAGTCCTTGTCAAACGTGGTCTTCAGGCAGAAGATTACTTTTCTTACTGCGAGGAGGTAGGTTGCGACGTGTGGAATCTTCTATTGAGTATGAATTCATTAGATGGTGAACCGGTTTCAATGTGGTTGCCGGAATTTTATAAGAAACCGCATACCTCAACCTATGTGCAGGGTGTCGAAGTGACTCCCGATTATCATGGTGTTATACCGGAAGGATTTGACGTTATTATCCTTCCGGAAAAAGAATATCTTATGTTTCAGGGGGAACCATTCGAAGAAGAGAAATATTGCGAAGCCATTCAAGCAGTGCAACAGGCGATGGACCGATACGATCCTTCCATCATTGGTTTTGAATGGGATGATTCAAGTCCACGCATCCAATTGGAACCACGAGGAATCCGCGGTTACATCGAACTTCGTGCTGTTAAAAGAAAAAATGGAATAGCCAGGTAAGTATCTCAGTATGGAGTAAAACCCGTGAGATAACCTATCTGGTTTCAAAAATTATTAACAAAAAAACGGTATGAAAAGTTACATACCGTTTTTTTGTTATTGCGCTTTATGATTAGATCTTAATTTCAATATCCACGCCTGCAGGCAAGTTGAGCCGCATGAGCATATCAATTGTTTTTGAATCAGGATCCAGGACATCGATCATTCGGTTATGAGTCCGAATTTCAAAATGTTCATGGGAATCCTTATCAATGAAGGAAGACCGCCGAACAGTGAATCTTTCCAGTTTTGTCGGCAGAGGTACCGGTCCGACTACATGAGCACCACTTCGTTCAGCTGTATCCACGATACGTTTTGCAGACTGATCTAAAATGCGATGATCAAAAGCCTTCAATCGGATACGAATTTTTTGTTTTGCCATTTTATGATTGCCTTTATCCAAAGATCTCGGTGATCACACCGGCGCCCACGGTCAGGCCGCCTTCGCGAATCGCGAATTTTGAACCTTGTTCCAATGCGACCGGTATGATTAATTCAACGCTCATATCCACATTATCGCCCGGCATCACCATTTCGACACCTTCCGGTAATCCGATGTTTCCGGTTACATCCATGGTCCGAATGTAGAATTGCGGTCGATATCCGTTGAAGAATGGTTTGTGTCGTCCACCTTCTTCTCGTTTCAATACATACACACGTGCTTTGAATTTGGTGTGCGGTTTGATGCTTCCCGGTTTCGCTACGACCATGCCACGTTCTACATCTTCTCGCTCAATGCCTCGCAGCAGAATTCCCAGATTGTCTCCGGCCATTCCTTCATCCACGATCTTGTGGAACATTTCCACACCCGTGCATACGCTGTTCATACTCTTTTCGCGCAGTCCAACGATTTCTACCGGATCTGATACTTTGATGTGTCCGCGATCTACTCTTCCCGTCACTACCGTTCCACGACCTTTGATCGAAAAGACATCTTCAATCGGCATCATGAACGGTTTTTCTACTTCGCGTACCGGTGTCGGTATGTAGCTGTCAACTGCTGCCATTAACTCTTTAATGCATGCATATTCCGGCGCATTCGGATCGGTGCTCGTGCTTTCCAGCGCTTTTAATGCTGATCCACGAATGATCGGGGTATCGTCTCCCGGAAATCCGTATCCACTCAGCATATCCCGCAGTTCCATCTCCACCAGTTCCAGCAGTTCCGGATCATCCATTTGGTCAATTTTATTCAAGAAGATCAGAATGCTCGGTACTTCCACCTGCCGTGCCAATAATACGTGCTCTTTGGTTTGCGGCATCGGCCCGTCCGGCGCTGCCACCACCAGAATCGCTCCATCGACCTGCGCTGCTCCCGTGATCATGTTCTTAATATAGTCACGATGCCCCGGCATATCTACGTGTGCATAGTGCCGATTTTCTGTTTCATATTCCACATGGGATATGTTTATCGTTATGCCCCGTGCTTTTTCTTCCGGCGCATTATCAATCTGATCATACGCTCTGAAATCTGCTCCACCTAACATCGCGCAATATTTTGTGATTGCTGCAGTTAATGTCGTCTTACCATGATCAATGTGCCCCATGGTTCCCACGTTTACGTGGGGTTTTGATCGGTCAAAATGTTGTTTTGCCATAAAACAAATTCTCCTTAAGAAAACTTATTATACATTTAATAATTTTTGTGCAGTCGCATCGGAAACTGCAGAATAATGGTCAAATTCCATAGAAAAAACACCGCGACCCTGGGTTGCTGATCGTAATGTCGTTGCATAACCGAACATTTCGCCCAATGGGACCATGGCATGGATGACCTGAGTCCTTCCGGAATGAATATCAGTTCCCTGGATTTCTCCTCTGCGAGAACTAAGCTGTCCAAGAACATCTCCTAAATATTCCTCAGGGATCGTTACTTCAACCTTCATGATCGGTTCCAGCAAAACGGGATCGGCTTGTTCAACCCCTTCTTTGAATGCGAGGCTTGCGGCCAATTTGAACGCCATTTCACTGGAATCAACTTCATGAAAAGATCCGTCGATAAGGGTAACTTTTACGTCTGTCATCGGAAAACCTCCAAGAACACCCGATTCCGAAGCCTCCATGACGCCTTTTTCCACAGCGGGAATATATTCTTTCGGGATTGCTCCACCGACAATCTTGTTTTCGAACGAGATTCCTTTGCCGGAAATATTCGGTTCTACAGCAAACACGACATGAGCATATTGTCCATGTCCGCCTGACTGTTTGGAATACTTGTAATTAAGTTTAGGAACCACTTTTCGAATGGTTTCTTTATAAGCAACTCGTTCTTTGCCAACATTGGCTTTGACGCGGAATTCTCGCATCATTCGGTCAACAATGATCGAAAGATGCAGCTCACCCATACCGGAAATAATTGTCTGCCCAGTATTTTCATCCGATCGAACCCGGAAGGTTGGATCTTCTTCCGACAGTTTTTGTAACGCAATACCGATTTTCTCCTGATCCGCAAGCGTTTTAGGCTCGACGGCGACAGAGATCACCGGCTCCGGGAAACTGATAGATTCCAGCACAAAAGGATTGTGCTGTTCACATAAAGTGTCACCGGTGAAAGTATCCTTTAATCCAAGTACTGCTGCGATATCGCCAGCGTATACTTCATTAACATCATCGCGGCGATCTGCATACATTCGGATTAAGCGGCCGATTCGTTCTTTCTTCCCTTTGACAGGGTTCAGCAACATTTGACCTTGTTTTACAGTTCCGGAATAAACCCGGAAATAAGCTAATCGGCCTACATAGGGATCCGTAACGATTTTAAAAACCAAGGCACCGACTGGCTCATCATCGTCTGCATGTAACAAAATCTCTTTCGATTCATCGCCGAACCGATGAGCATTTGTCGCCGGGATATCCAATGGAGAAGGCAGCAAATCAACAACTGCATCCAGTAAAGGCTGAACGCCTTTATTTTTAAGAGAGGTCCCCGCATAACAAGGATTACATTTTCCAGCAATGACTGCCCGGCGAAGTCCCTGTATCAGGTCTTCATTGGACAGTTCTTCACCTTCAAGAAAACGAACCGTCAGTTCATCGTCTAATCCCGCAATTTCTTCTATGAGTAAATCCCGTTGTGATAAGGCTTCAGCACGAAGCTCCTCAGGAACTTCCTTTTCCACCAAATCGATTCCTAATTCATCTTCCCAATAATAGGCTTTTTGTTTCAAAATGTCGACGACACCTTTGAAATCACTTTCACTGCCTATTGGAATCTGCATAGCAATCGGATTCGCTCCCAAGCGATTGCGGATTGATGCGATAGAATTTGCATAGGAAGCACCGGTTCTATCCATCTTATTAATAAAACAAATTCGCGGAACACTATATTTATCAGCTTGTCGCCATACTGTTTCACTCTGAGGTTCAACACCCTGACAGGCATCAAATACAACAACCCCACCGTCCAGAACACGTAGTGAACGCTGAACTTCTGCGGTGAAATCAATATGTCCGGGAGTATCGATTAAATTAATACGATATTCCTTCCATTCAGCGGTAACTGCTGCTGATACAATCGTAATGCCCCGTTCACGTTCCTGCACCATCCAGTCCGTTACAGTTGTACCTTCATCAACAGAACCGATACGATATGTTTTACCGGTATAAAATAGAATCCGTTCGGTCGTTGTGGTCTTACCCGCATCAATATGCGCAATAATCCCTATATTTCGATATTTCTCTAACGGAAATTCACGAGCCATTGAGTAATTAACTTCCCTTCCAATTAAACTCGATAGTGAGAGAATGCACGGTTGGCTTCAGCCATCTTATGTGTCTCTTCACGTTTGCGGATAGCGCTGCCGGTATTGTTGAAAGCATCCATTAATTCTCCGGCTAAACATTCCGAAAAGCTCTTCCCAGTGCGGGAACGGGATGCATCAATAATCCAGCGCATAGCTAATGTCTGGCGGCGATTTACGGGAACTTCCATCGGAACCTGATAAGTCGCACCACCGACACGGCGAGGACGAACTTCCATTACTGGACCAACATTGCGCAATGCAGTTTCAAGAACTTCAAGACCATCTTTACCAGTCTTTTGGCTAAGAACACCCAGAGCATCATACACCATTCGGGTTGCTGTACTGCGTTTTCCGTTATGCATAATACGGTTAATTAAATTTGTTACAACAGCACTGTTATAACGAACATCAGGAATAATTTCCCTTTTTTCAGGTTTGGTACGTCGCATTCATACTCTCCGTAACTGATTATTTCTTGGCGCGTTTGACACCATACTTGGAACGACCCTGGTTGCGTTTTGCAACACCGGTGGTATCAAGTGTTCCACGAACGATATGATAACGAACACCAGGAAGATCTTTTACACGGCCTCCGCGAACAAGCACAACGCTATGTTCCTGCAGAGAGTGACCTTCACCAGGAATATAAGCTGTCACTTCAATACCATTGGACAGACGCACACGGGCAATTTTCCGCAAAGCCGAATTTGGCTTCTTAGGGGTAGTTGCACGTACATTTGTACAAACACCACGTTTTTGCGGAGCGCCCTCAGACACATGAGTTCGACGCTGGTTACTGGAATTATACGTATACTGTAACGCTGGCGACTTACTCTTCGTTGATCTGGTCTTTCGGCCTTTTCTGATCAATTGATTAATAGTTGGCACTTCTAATAGCCTCCAAAATAATTTCTTGACGATTTCTCGTATCCCCACCATCAAAACGAAAACTGGCAACTCTTCTACATTTTTCGTAATGATTACTTGCACACAACACAATACGAACCCGATTCTCTCAGGTTAGCCTGAAAATTATAACACAATCAACTTAATCAGGTCAAAACTCACCTTGAACGTGACAAAAAATCTGTTGATCGGTCAACCCATCGAATTATTCACCGATAATCATCGTTTCATTTTATTGTGTTAAATTATTCAGGTATCATGCAACAATTTGAAAATTCAACAAGCTCTCTGAATATTGAGAGAAAATTCTATTGATTATCAGCAATTCGAAATATGAGAGGGATTATTACCTGTTTGCTTGTAACAATATTCCGGACGTCCCTTGACAGGCTTTTTATCACTCGATAACATTCATAATCAACCAATTCTCCGGAATCAGTGGTGTTCAGAGAATGATTATGCCAAAAGCATCCTATTTGATTTTTTTGAAACAAGAATTATAAAGTGTATGATCATCGTTTCATCGAATACTTCATTTTCAGGATAATACTGAAAATATAATATGTATCTACATCAAAAATTAGGAGTAAATCATGAAGAAATCGTTGTTGTTCATTGTTTTCGCGATGCTGGTTTCAGTTTTTTCAACTGCATTCGCAGCTGACATGACCCGCTGTGATGTTGATGGCGGATGTGCTGTCATTAAACCGGGAGAGACCATTAAGATTGGTATGGCAGGTCCTCTTACCGGAGAGTATGCGATGTATGGTGTTGATATTTCCGACAGCGAAAAAATTTCTATTTCCGAACTTGAACCATTGGAAGGATTTAACTGGGAACTTCTGGCTGAAGATACAGTTGGTTCCGCAGAGTCTGCCGTTGCTATTGCCAATAAATGGATTACAGATCCAACCTTTGTTGCTGTTGCCGGCAACGTTCTCACCGGAGAATCTGCAGCAGTAATTCCGATTATGGAAAAAGGTTATATTCCGATGCTTTCTCCTTCTGCAACAGGAGCCGACCTAACCGATGATAATGCTGTTTTCAATCGCATTGTCTTCCAGGATGCGACACAAGGTAAATTTGCTGCAGAATTTATCGTCAATACACTTGGCCTGAAGAAAATTGCCGTTTTACATGACGGTTTGGATTATGGCAAAGGGATCGCCGATACCGTTAAAGCCACTTTAGAAGGAATGGGTATTGAACCGGTCGCTTATGAAGCATTAACCCCGGGTGAAGCCGATTATTCAGCAGTTTTGACTGCAATTGCATCAAAAGGACCGGAAATCATTTATTATGGTGGTTACACTGCTGAACTTTCCGTTGTTATTAATCAGATGGGTCAGGTTGGGTTGAAAGGTGTTCCAGTTTTCAGCGATGATGGTGCATTCGGTACTGAAATTATTGAGAAATCCGGCGCAAATGCAGAAGGCTGCTATGGAACTACATCCATTCCCGCTGATTCACCCGAAAAACTTGCCTTTGATACAAAATATGAAGAAGTTCTAGGTCGTGTTGCAGGATCAAAGACTCCATTCCCCTGGTTCTCTTACGATGTGGTACAGGCTCTTGCTTCTGTCATCAAAAATGTAGCTTTCCTTGGCGATGATGGTAATCTATATGTTCCGCGTGCTGAATTGGTCACCGCAGTCCGCACCCTCTCCGGATATCAGGGTTTGACTGGCGAAATCACTTGTGATGAAGTTGGTGAATGCAATGCATCCGGACCGACCTTCTACATCGTTAAGAATGGTGCGTGGGAACTCGCTGCTAAATAATTTATTGAATTCTATATAATCCTTCAGGAAATACCTTTATTCTGGTATCCTGCAAATGTAATCCTCTCCTCATCTTCGGTCATAAAAGCCGAAGATGAGGAAGAAAAACAACCAAAATCTTTCGCCTATCTCAGCAGCACCTCTGCAAATTGATTATCCGAATTAGAAACAAGTAAATAATCGTCCACGAACAATCAATTTTTTTCTTAACAATTGATTGTTTTCACAATTTTTTCTTGGTAATTTACTTTTGAAAGGAGTAAATCATGAAAAAGTCTTTATCGTTATTTGTAGTTCTTGTTGTAATTTCCCTGTTTCTGGGGATTTGGACGAGTGTTTTTGCAGCAGCACCGGCTGAGTGCAAAGATCCCGGAAGTTGCGCGGTTATCAAACCGGGTGAAACCATCAAACTGGGCGTCGCAGGACCAATGACTGGCGAATATGCAATGTATGGCACTGACAACGCCGAAAGTTCAAAAATTGCAGTGGATGCATTGGAACCTTTCAATGGTTTCTCCTTTGAACTATTATCTGAGGATACCCAGGGAGCTCCGGAATCAGCGGTAGCTGTTGCCAGTAAATGGGCTATGGATCCAACGTTTGTAGCAGTAATTGGCCACACGCTCAGCGGTGAAACTGCAGCGGCAATTCCTATTTATGAAAAAGCAAGAATTCCAATGTTGTCACCTTCCGCTACTGGTGCACAGTTAACCACTGAAAACTCAGTTTTTAACCGAGTTGTTTTTACAGACAAGATTCAGGGACAGTCATCCGCTCTTTATATTCTTGATCATCTGAAATTTACTAAAGTAGCAATTCTGCATGATGGAATGGATTACGGAAAAGGTATTGCGGATATTGTCCGTGACACGTTGATCAGCAAGGGCATTGAACCGGTCTCATATGAATCACTGACTCCCGGTGAAGCTGATTATTCGGCTGTGTTAACTTCCATCGCTTCCAAAAAACCGGAGATAATCTATTTTGGAGGATATACTGCAGAATTGGCAGTAATTGCGAATCAATTAAGCCAGGTTGGATTGGAAGGCGTCCCCATTTTCAGCGATGACGGGGCATTTGGTATTGAATTTATCGAAAAAGCAGGTAAGAATGCAGAGGGTGTATACGGCACGTCATCCATTCCACCTACTTCTACCGAAAAAGATGCATTTGATGCAAAATACCTGGAGACTTACGGACGGGCAGCCGGATCGAAAGCAGGTTATTGCTGGTTTGCATTTGATTCAGCCAACGTGCTTGCATCGGTTATTCGCAGTGTAGCCATTCTCGGTGATGATGGAAATCTGTATATTCCACGTGAAGCCATGGTGAAAGGTGTTCGAAGCGTATCGGGTTATAAAGGAATAACCGGCGAAATTACCTGTGACGCAAACGGTGAGTGCAATGCATCAGGACCTACTTTCTATATAGTAGAAGACGGGAAATGGACACTACCGAAATAAAAAAATAAATCATTATTACGAAAGAGATGCCTTTCCTCCTCTTAGCTTCTTATAATGGAATTTCCACATAAGAGATGCTTTTTACAGCGAAGGCATCTTTTTTCATTTCTCCTCAGCACTACGAACTATGGAAATACATTTCGAGCAGAGTAAGAGAATTTATTGTTCTTATAATTTTGCGCTTCGCGCAAAATTATAAGAACAATAAAGAATTCTTTTCATATTTCAAATTTCTGATTTCACTCTAATAAAACGATTTAAGACGATAAACTTTTTTTTAGACAAAATGAATTTTTTCATCATTTTTTGACCGGCTTATCGTCATATTTCTTTTTTCCCCCCTTTGATATTTTGATGAGAATGATAGAATAGAATCCTAAAGTTATCACGAATAAAGAATTATTAAGTCCAAATTTTTTTACAAAAATCAGTTTTAAATACAGCTGATTTGATCATTAAAAATTAGCATGGGGATTCTATTATCTCAAACAAATTTCCATCTGTAATCTATCAAATAAACTCTTCAGAAGGAGCGAACATATTCGTATGGATGCAAAAAATAATCATCATGAACCTTCCTCGAAACAGGCTGTAAGAAAGATCAACTGGCTCCGTTGGATCGTCGGTGTTTGTGCCGGTGCTTATGTCCTTTATCGCATTATTTTTCAAATTGTTCAACCTGAATACGGACCTGTATACTGGCTGGGTTTTCTAAACACAGGATTGATCGTAGGCGGTATGTATTCTCTGATCGCCATTGGTTACACGCTTGTATATGGCGTTATGCTTCTGATCAATTTTGCTCATGGTGACATTATGATGCTAGGTTGTTTTGCCGGTTATTTTACATTTGAGTTTTTTAATTATCTAAAAGTAGGAGAATCAAATTTTTTAAATGCATACCCGGTTTTAGCTATTATTCTTGCTTTTATAATCGGCGCCTCGGTTTCTGCAGTTAGCGGTTTTTATGTTGAAAAAATTGCTTATCGCCCTTTAAGAAATTCACATGTTCGCCTGGCTCCATTGATCAGTGCAGTCGGAGCGTCTATTTTCCTTGAGACAGTAGCACAAATTATGTTTGGTGCAAATAAAAAGACTTATAAAAATCCATTGCTTTTAGAAAGAGGAACCGGCTGGAACATCGAAATGGGCGATGGCATGATTGTGATCACCAAAACAGGTGTTTTCAGTTTAATTATGGCAATCGTATTAATGATTGCTCTTTATTTTTTTGTTCAAAAAACAAAACTCGGAAAATCGATACGAGCAGTCTCCCAGGATAAGAATACTGCCCAATTAATGGGAATAAATCTTGATAGGGTGACGAGTCAGACCTTTATCATCAGTGGTATTCTTGCCGGATCGGCCGGAGTCATGTGGGGTCTTCATAATGGGCTTTTTAACCACTTTGTTGGTTTTCTACCTGGGATCAAGGCTTTTACAGCAGCAGTACTCGGTGGAATCGGTAATATTCCAGGTGCAATGGCAGGCGGCATGATATTAGGAATTGTCGAATCAGTCGGGCCGGCTTTTCTGGGAATTGATTTCCAATTAAAAGATGTAATCGCCTTTACGATTTTAATACTGGTGCTGATCTTGAAACCTTCCGGACTTTTTGGCAAATCTTCTTCAAATGTGGAGAAAGTATAATGAAAACGATACTGACAAAATCGAGTAAATTTGGAGTTGTTGCGGGAATTATTCTGATCTTTAGTGAGATGATCAATCTTTCCTCTACATTAGCGGAAATACTTGAAAAATTATTTACGGGAGGAATTGCTACAAAAGATGTAATAATTCCATTTTACATGGGTCTTGTTACAGGTCTGATCGTATTCTTCACAACCTTTGCATTCTTGAAAAAACAAAAATCTGACAGAAAAAACTCATTTCTTCATGGACTCGCAGCAGCAATCATCATCAGTCTGGTTTCAGGATCGTTAATTTCTGTCTTGAATATCATACTGGGCAGTTATTTGGAAAAAGGAAAAGATGTTCGAGTGTATCTTGAAGCGCTTTCACCCGATGTGATTCGAGCTTTTCTTTTTCAGACAGACGTCCGCCATGCAGTTATGAACTACTTTTTGTCAACCTTTCTTGGAAGTATGACTGCATTGATCCTGTTTTGGCTTTCACAAAAAACAAATCAGCCTGCAAAAACTATTCGCGGATTAGCCCGCCTGAAAGAAAAAATCCAAGTCGGGCGTATTTTTGAAAGATACCCTGCCGTAAAAACTATTTCCATTCTTCTCGTAATTATTGCGATTTTGACGCTTCCGTTGATCGTCAATGCTTATACCATTTCTGTTCTTGGAATTGTCCTGATTTATGCAATTATGGGATTAGGGTTAAATCTGATTGTCGGATTATCCGGACAATTGGTCTTCGGTTACGTGGCATTTTTTGCATTAGGAGCCTATACATTTGGTCTGTTGACTGCACCCAAACCGTTCGGTATCGAAATGAATTTTTGGCTGGCTTTATTGATTTCACTCGTAGTGGCAGGAATCGGTGGTTTCTTAATCGGACTTCCGATTATGAATCTGCGGGGAGATTATCTCGCCATTGTCACACTCGGTTTTGCTGAAATTGTGCGTATTCTCATTAACAGTAATCTGATGGCTGATTATACAGGCGGGCCGCAGGGAATTAAAAATATCGGGCAGCCAATACAACCATCAATTTTCGAAAGATATTTCGGGAAACCGTTGGAAGATAATGTTTGGTTTTTATATCTGATAATTTTTGTGTTTTTACTAATTCTCTATGCCGCATTCAGACTCCAATACTCAAGAACAGGTCGTTCTTGGGAAGCGATGAGAGAAGACGAAACAGTAGCACAAGCCTGCGGTGTAACCACAAGTTCATACAAAGTATTGGCAATTGTAATTGGTGCAGCTATTGCCGGAGCAGCCGGGGCTTTGTACGCATCCAGAAATACCTATACCGGACCCAGCGAATATGCATTTATGGTTTCTGTCAATGCGTTAGCTGTTGTGGTTGTAGGAGGCATGGGTTCGATCCCGGGAACATTGCTGGGAGCATTTATTATCAAAGGTCTTCCGGAACTGCTGCGTGACCTGGAGAATTATCGCATGGTTGTTTTTGGCGCTTTACTGATTGTCATGATGATCATCCGTCCGGAAGGAATCTGGCCTGTGAAACGACGTAAACTTTCTGTTGCACCTGAATCAATTGAAGTATTGAAGGAGGACTTAAAACCATGACGAAAAAGCCTTCCTATGTATTAGAAGCTGAAAACATTACTATTAACTTCGGGGGGCTGACTGCGGTCAATGATGTCAGCCTGCAGGTTCCATTTGAATCAATCATCAGTATTATCGGGCCCAACGGTGCAGGAAAAACAACATTTTTTAACTGCATCTCAGGTTTTTATGCTTGCGACAAAGGGACTGTTTTCTTTCAAGAACGACCGATTAATGGAATCCCTACCGATGAAATTGCGAATCTGGGAATTTCACGTACCTATCAGAATATCCGATTATTTACAAATATGTCTGTGATCGAAAATGTTCTGATTGGACAGCAACCCAGACTTCGTTCGACCTGTATCGATACTATTTTTCAAACATATCGAAATCGCAGAGAAGAGAAGCAATCCATTCAAAAGGCCTGTAACCTGCTTGATTTTGTTGGTTTAGGAGCCTATGCGGATGATGTAGCAAACAACCTGCCTTACGGAGCCCAGCGCCGTCTGGAAATTGCACGTGCACTCGGAAATAATCCGCATTTATTGTTACTGGATGAACCCTGCGCCGGCATGAATCCCCATGAAACTTCTGCCATGATTGAGCTAATCAACACTTTGCGCTCCCAATTAAAAATCACAATTGTATTAATTGAACACGACATGAAAGTAGTGATGAATATTTCTGATTCGATCCTGGTATTGGATCATGGTGAAAAAATTGCACAAGGTACACCTGATGAAATTCAATCCAACCAGAAGGTAATTGAAGCCTATCTGGGATCAGGTACAGAAAATCTCGTTGAAAAGTATTCAAAACGCAAAGCCGACAAAAGAAAGTTGGATTAATATGTATTTCGAAATTAAAGATTTACAAGTTTATTATCGAGCGATTCATGCGTTAAAAGGCATTTCTTTAACAGTAAATAAAGGTGAAATAGTCGCTCTTATCGGCGGGAATGGCGCAGGAAAAAGTTCAACCCTAAACTCAATTTCAGGACTGGTTCAAGGCCAATCTGGAATAATCATTTATAAAGATGAAGAAATAACCGGTTTGCCGACTGATATGATCGTCAAAAAGGGGATTATCCAGGTACCTGAAGGAAGACATATCTTCCCGAAACTTACGGTCCAGGAAAATCTTGAAATGGGTGCTTTCTTGAACGATAATAAGGCGCAGATGGAAGAAGATATGGAGCATGTCTATCAGTTATTTCCGAGGATGAAAGAACGGAGAACGCAGCCCGGAGGAACGCTTTCCGGCGGCGAACAACAAATGCTTGCGATTGGGCGTGGCTTGATGGGACACCCGGACTTAATGCTGCTGGATGAGCCTTCCATGGGTCTGGCCCCGATTTTAGTCGAGCAGATTTTTGATATTATTTTTGATATCAACCAGACTGGAACCAGTATTCTTTTAGTGGAACAAAATGCCCAAATGGCTTTAGCAATCGCGGACCGTGGATTTGTTCTTGAAACTGGAGAGATTGTGGTGAGCGGCACTGGACAGGAACTGCTCAATGATCCAAAAGTACAGGCAGCTTATCTGGGTGGTGAATCCGAACAGGAAAAACTTCAAAAAGGTGATTATTACTTCTAAACAACCAACAAAAAAGCCTCTGACAGAGGTTTTTTATTGGTTACTTTGGAATGCAGCATTATTCCAGTAATTCGAAACTTGGAAAAGCCTTTTGAGAAAAAAGAGAAAACTTGTTGTTGTGATGTTTTTGCGTAAAGCGCAAAAACATCACAACAACAAGTTTTTCCATAATGCCAATCGCTGGTTCAAAACAGTATCTGAATGTATCTTTCAGATCTCAGTGTAAAATTACAGAAAGTAATTTCTCAAAAGGATGGTTGATATGCCAGATTTTTCTTGCAGGTTATCCGATCAGATTCAGCTAAAAACACCAATAATTCTTGCTTCCGGGGTTTCAGGGAATAGTGATTCCCTCTTAGTGCGTGCGGCAAAAAGTGGAGCCGCTGCAGTTACTACGAAAAGCTGTACATTAAAATACCGACCTGGAACCGATAATCCAGCCTCATCAGATTGGGGTTGTGGCCTGATCACAAATCTTGGCATGACAAATCCGGGTGTTGATTCAATGGTTTATTTAATCAATGCTTACCGCCAAAAAGCTGCTGACTCTGTAGTACCGGTTATTGCAAATATCTATGCAGATAATGTTGAAGAATTTGCAGATTTGACAGCAAAAATCAAACTGGCACAGCCGGACATTGTTGAGTTTGTTTTGCCGGATCATGATCAGGGGCTGATTGCAGAGATTACTGCCGCTGTGCGAGCGAATGCCGGAACGATTCCGATTTCGGCAAAAATTTCAGCAACCTGTGTAGCAATCGGAAAGACAGCCCGCACAGCTCAGGATAAGGGAGCGAATTTTATAACTGCAGTAAATCCGATCCCGGGAATGCTGATCGACGCTTTTGCAGCAAAACCTTTTCTGAGCCTGCAAAGCGGATGGATTACGGGTCCATCCTTAAAACCAATCGCTCTGAAATGTATTTCAGATATTTACAAGGAAGTCAGCATTCCGATAATCGGGATGGGAGGAGTCTCTTCAGGCCTGGACATGGCAGAAATGATGCTCGCAGGTGCAAGCATAGTTGGAATCGGATCAGCAATTTATTATCGAGGCTATGAAGCGTTTACAAAGATTTTAGAAGAATTTGAAACCTTTATGAATACTGAAGGATACAATAATCTGGCTGAAATTTGTGGAAAGATTTGGCGGTAAATTATGGAAAAACCATTATTTAATGAAGGAAAAAAATCCAGAGTTTTTACAGTTGATAAAGTAAAAATTGAAAATGAGAAAACACACAGCCTCATCATGAAAGAATCCATGCAAAGTGAGCCAGGGCAATTTATCCTTGTCTGGATTCCCGGAATGGGAGAAAAACCTTTTAGTGTTGCAGCAAGCGATCCACTTATGATCACAATTGCTGATGTCGGAAAAATATCCGGTCAAATCGATCGATATCAACCTGGCGACCGATTATGGATTCGGGGGCCATTCGGCCAGGGATATAAGCCGTACGGGGAAAATGCGCTCCTGGTTGGAGGCGGATATGGTGCCTCACCACTCCTTTTTTTGGCAGAAACGCTTTTAAAAAAAGATATCAACGTGCATGTTTTTCTGGGAGCCAGATCATCTGACTTACTCATACTCGTTGACGAATTTGAAAAGCTCCCGGTAACATTGCACATCACTACGAATGATGGAACTCGAGGCATTCAGGGTTTTGTGACTGTACCTTTGGAGGAAACTATCCAAAATTTAGCGGATATTCAAAACGCATGTGTGTATGCCTGTGGACCGAAAAAAATGCTTTTTGGAATCGATGCATTATGTGAGCGGTATGGTATTCCTCGTCAGTTATCCTGGGAAGCAATCATGCGCTGCGGGATGGGTCTGTGCGGTAACTGTAAGATTGAAATGCCGGATACCTGGAAAGAACCTGCTGACAAACCGGGAAGCAAAAAAGCCTGGCTGGTCTGTAAAGATGGGCCAACTTCTTTCACAAAGTGATTTTAAAACGTATCAACGTTTTTATAAATTACAGTATTTTGAAATATAAAGTCGTTTTTCTATGAGTGCAATTCTTGCCATTCCGATTCTTCTACTCAATGTAGCCGGTTTTCTAATTTTTCCGGTGGTAAAATATCGTATTCAGGTTCAAAAAACACCGTTAATCGGATTCTCCGGCCTATTCCTCGTGTTGTATTTCTTTGTCCTATTCGGAATAGGGAAAATCGGAATTTATTTCTCAATTCTATTCAACGCGACTCTTTTAATTTATTCGCTCTTTCTGATACTCAGAAAGAATTCAAGACCTGGTTTTGCCAATACATTGTTCCCTTTATCAATACTTTTTGTCTTACTTTTATTATTAGGTTTTTTTGTTCGAAATCGCTTTTATTATGGCTGGGATGAATTGGCATTTTGGGATGCTTTCATTCGTTCACTGTACGTAACAGGAGAACGATCGACAAAAATCATCCATGCAGATTACCCTCTGGGAATTTCATTGATTCAGTATTACTTTGTAAGCATAACAAAATACAGCCAGGGTATCATCATTTTTGGAATTCTCAGCGTTCTTTTTTCAGCCGTTCTCGCATGCTGCCCCGAACTCACAAAGAAGAATTTATGGACGATCTTCATTACCATTATGTTTTCTGTCTTAGTACTATATCTATGTAATTTTGAGGCGATGGCAATCCGTGTAGATGGTTTAATGGGAATCTTCTTTGCAGCCTTGATTTTCCTGATTGTTACTGAAGAAAAATTTGACAGGCTTTTTTCCATTCAATTATCCATATTTTTATTTTTCTTTATTTCGCTAAAAACACCTTGTCTGATTTTTGTGGCTATTTTAATTCTCTTATTATTTTTCAGAATGGATCTGCTCTCTGAATTGAAAAAATCCCGCTCTTCTGAAAATCCGCTGAAAGGCTTTTTTTCATGTTCTCCGATCAGAAATCTCCTGATAATCATCGTCGGTCCTGCAATCGCATTCATTTCCTGGGAGATCCGAAACCAGATTGTTCAGCCGATGAAGATATTCTCAACCACGAAATTCACACTCCAGAATTTTCAACTTCTATTCTCTCCGGAAATTGCAGATCGTGAAAGACAAATCTGTTTAGATGGTTTGGAGCACATTTTTGAAGTAAACTTTTTCAATGCAAAAATTCCGGTGTATATAATCGCTGCAGGGCTATTCTTTCTTGCATTGTTTATTGATATGTTACTAAAAACAACCAATTCCAGAATATTTCTGATTACAAACTCCATCCTTCTCGTTGGATTCATTGGCTATACTTTTTTCCAATTTCTATTTGCATTATTTATTCAGGAACCAGAATTAGGAGAAGAACTCAACAGTTTTGATCGCTATATCGGTACATATATCACAGCCTGGCTGCTTTCATTTTTCTCAATCCTTCTATGGATGATTCGAAATTCATCTTCTATTGTTTTTAAACGGATTCTATCCATTATAAGTATGGTTGTTTTCTTCTATGTACTTTCTGTAGCGCCAATGAAACAAATCTTTTCCCCTCCGTTGCAGGAAAAAACCATGTGGGTTCAACAAAAAAAAGTGTACAAGCAATTTGTAAATACGATACCCAAAGGAAGCATAGTCCAGACGATTGATTTAGAATCTTCAGGATTGTCCTGTCTTATTCTGAACAATCTTTTCGTCGGGCACAGTTATTTTATTTGGGATCCTTGCAGTAATCCGATAGATTTTGAAATCAGCAAAGAAGCATTTGTTGATTATATTGATCAATCAGGTGCTGATTATATCTTGATCGAACATGGCAATGCGCATTTCTGGAAAGAATTCAGTGAAATGTTTGATTATCCATGGCATGGTCAGATTTTCAAAGTGGTTGGTCGGGGAGATTACCGGCGAGTGCTACCGGTTGAATAAAAAAACGTCAATAAAATTTTTATGCTATGAGCAATTCGAAATATTAACCAACCTTTCGAATCAATCGATAAAATTTGTTGTTGTGTTGTTTTTGCGTGGAGCGCAAAAACAACACAACAACAAATAATTTTCCCCATATTTCAAATCGCTGGTGCTGAACTGTTTCCCTATGATATAATCATGACCACAAGAAAACTCGATTTTTCTGTCTTTTTTATTCTTTTTTTTCGGAGATGCATATGAAACTTTCAACGCGTACAATAGTCGCAATCGGTATAGGTGCTGCGGTTTTTCTTGTTTTAAACCGGTTCGTTTCAATTCCCAGCGGAATTCCAAATACAACGATCAATACTGCCTACGCATTTTTGGCCTTTATGGCAGTCATATTTGGACCAATTGCAGGCGCATTAATTGGTTTTATCGGTCATGTATTAACGGATGCTACCGCATATGGATCCGTTTGGTGGAGCTGGGTGATTGTTTCTCTATTTGTCGGTGCTGCAATCGGACTTTCCTGGAAGAAAATCAACATCGAAAATGGAGTATTCGGCAAGAAGGAAATTGTTACCTTTAATCTTTATCAAATCGCAGCCAATCTTATCGGCTGGGGTTTGCTTGCTCCTGTTCTTGATATCATCATTTATGCAGAACCTTCCGACAAGGTTTTTATGCAGGGACTGGTTGCAGGACTTGCCAATTTAGTAACCATCGCCATACTGGGAACTGCTTTTCTGGCTATCTATGCACGAACTCGCACAAAGACAGGCAGCCTTAACAAAGAAGATTAATGATTTCACACTCAGGTCCTATATTCAGTGGATGAATTTTTGACCTCCCTATCTTAAAGATGTTTTGAGTTGAAAGATTTATCTCAAAACATCTTTAATCATTAAGATGAAACCATGCAAAAACCGATCATAGAATTTACCAATTTCAATTTTCAATATCGAGCACAATCAAATCCAACATTAATCGACATCAATTTAATAATCCATTCCGGTGAAAAGATTATTATCGCTGGTCCTTCAGGCAGTGGAAAAAGTACACTGGGTTATTGTATCAACGGTTTAATTCCGCATTATTACAAAGGAAACATCAGCGGAAGTCTGTGGATTGAAGGCCAAAATTCGGAAAACCTGAAAATCTTTGACATATCAAAATATGTTGGAACTGTACTGCAGGATTCTGACGGACAATTTGTTGCTCAAACAGTCGGAGAGGATATCGCTTTTGCACTGGAAAATGATGCCATTGATCAAAAAGAAATGATTTCCAGAGTCGAAAAGACAAGTCGATTAGTGGATATCAATTCTCATCTGGGATCAACACCCAGAGAGCTGTCCGGAGGACAAAAGCAAAGAGTTTCGTTGGCAGGAGTGCTGATCGATCGGGTTAATATTTTGTTATTTGATGAACCACTGGCGAATCTGGATCCGGCAACGGGAAGATATGCAATGGAATTAATTGATGACCTGGCAAAAAACACAGGATCTACGGTGATTATCATAGAACACCGCCTTGAAGATGTTCTTTGGCGTCCTATGGATCGAATTGTATTGATGGGTGAAGGAAAAATCATTGCAGATACCACACCAGACAAAATCCTTGCTTCCGGTTTGCTTGGTACTTATGGAATACGTGAACCGCTATATGTTACAGCATTGAAATATGCCGGCATTAAAATAACAGAACAAATGCATCCAAGCAGCATCAGTTTGATGAATATGGACACCATTAAAAAACCACTTCAGCATTGGTTCGAACAAACTGCAGAGACAAAAATTCTTCCCCAATCAAATGCGGTATTATCGTTTTCAGATGTTTGTTTCTCTTACTCCGCTGACAGAGTTGTTTTGGAAAACATCAACTTTAATATATGTGAAGGTGAAATGACAGCCATTGTAGGGAAAAATGGCGCCGGCAAAAGCACTTTATGTAAACTCATATGCGGATTTGAAAAACCGGAAAAAGGCACGATTGAACTTTTCGGAAGAGATATGGTTCATACTTCAATCCGAGAACGTGCTGACTTCGCAGGACTTGTCATGCAAAATCCCAACCAGATGATTTCCCAGGTTTTGATTCGGGATGAAGTTGGACTCGGTTTAAAATTACGGGATGTTCCGCAAAACGAAATATCTGAACGCGTTGAGGCAACACTTCGAGTCTGTGGATTATACTCCTACCGCAATTGGCCGATTTCTGCCCTATCTTACGGGCAAAAGAAACGAGTCACTATTGCGTCAATATTGGTTCTTGAACCTCAGATTATTCTCCTGGATGAGCCGACTGCGGGACAAGATCTTCGGCACTATACCGAAATCATGGAATTTCTCCAAACGTTGCAGAAACGAGGAAAAACAATTTTATTGATTACACATGATATGCACCTGATCCTGGAATATACACAACGGGCGATTGTTATTGCAGATGGTAAATTAATTTGTGATAATCACCCGGCGAAAGTATTAACGGATGATAGTGTCATCAAACCTGCAAACCTGAAAGAAACCAGCCTCTTTTCACTGGCAAAAAGTGCCGCCATCACGGATCCATTTGAATTCGTTAAGAAATTTATCAGCTTTGACAGGGAGGCACGTCAGTCATGTCAGCAGTAAAAATGTTATCGTACATCAAAAGGGATTCACCGGTTCATCATCTGAATGGTGTCACAAAATTGATTACATTTTTAGCCTGGACTATCGTCTGCATGCTGAGTTATGATACCCGTGTTCTGCTGGCAGCAATGGTTCTCAGCATAGTCATTTTTCGGTTGGCAAAAATCCATCTTAAAGAAGTCGGTTTTGTTCTCGCTTTTATCTTTTTTTTCCTTTTATTAAATGATGCAGCTATCTATGTTTTTTCTCCTGAAGAAGGCGTTAAGATCTATGGTACCCGTCATTTGATTTTTCAAATTTCTGATCGGTACACTCTTACCCAGGAACAACTTTTTTATCTGTTTAATGTGACTTTAAAATATTTGACGGTTGTCCCGATTGCGTTGTTATTTCTTCTGACTACGGATCCAAGTGAATTCGCAGCATCCCTTACTGGCATCGGAGTTCCATACAGGATTTCTTACGCTGTTTCAATTACACTGCGTTATATCGCGGATATTCAAACTGATTTTCACAACATTTCACAGGCTCAGCAAGCCCGCGGTGTCGACTTGTCCAAAAAAACAGGGCTGAAAAAAAGAATTTCCGGGATCTCCATCATTGCTGTTCCTTTGATATTCTCCAGTCTTGATCGGATCGATTTAATCAGTAATGCCATGGATTTGAGAGGTTTTGGAAAGAAAGAAAAAAGAACGTGGTATCGTGCACGTCCTTTCCAGGTGATGGATTATTGTGTTATTGGCTCTGTTCTGTTCTTATCCATCATTGGTTTATTCATTACATTTTCAGACGGACAGCGATTTTTTAATCCATTTCTCGGGTAGTTTATTCCTGGATGGGATACAATTCGCAAACAATACAAGTTGTATTGGTAAGCCAAATAATCCGTGAAAAATCGCATTAATATTTTTTGAAAAATTGCATAACTGTATCAATCCAATTTATATCGATACATCCAAATAAATTGTTTTTTCATGGTTTCAAATCAGAAATTGATACATTTCCGTATAGGGATGACCAATCATTACGGAAGTCATCGACTGTTTTTTGAATAATTGGAAGTGAAAAGGCAGTATGAAGCAAAGAAGGCTGAACTGTCACTGCTTGTGCACCAGACTCTAGGGCTTTGTTGACCTGTCCAATATTCTTAAAACTTGCTCCCAGAATTTTTGCCGCATATCCATAGTCTTGAATCATTCGAGCAGTAGTATTAATAACATCGCATGGGTCAATATCCATATTCTCCATCCGATTGTAGTACAAAGCGACATAATCTGCTCCAGATTCCAAAGCGGTCAGCGCCTGGATTTTCGTATAAATTGCAGTTCCAGTTACATGTATTTTTTGCTGCTTTAAAATACGAATTGCTAACAAACCTTGTTCAGTCACAGGAATTTTTATATAAACTTGATCATCAATTTGCTTGAGAATGGTCTCAGCATCTTTTAGAATATGGTCTGCATCCTCAGAAACAACTTGAATATGCATCGTTCGATCAAATCCAATCAGATTTCGGATTTCCCGGAAATGTTTAAAAAAATCAATTTTTCCATGTTGATAAATAATTGAGGGATTGCTTGTGATACCCGCTATCGGAAAAATATCCATGTATTTATGGATATCAGAAATGTTTACCGTATCAAACAAATATTCCATATGAAGTTCTCCGCTTATATTTTACCCCTGAGTGAGAAAAATAATCGCTGAATTTAAATCCAGCGATTCGAAATATGGGGAGGATTATATGTTGTTGTGTTGTTTTTGGGCTTCGCGCAAGAACAACACAACAAAAGATTTTTCAAAATTTTGAATTGCTGAATCCTGATACAAAAACGACTAGAGCCCAACGGTTTTGTATTTTTATTTAGAAAAAAAGAGAACTCTCTTTATACTTGTTATGCCAACTCGGACCCAAGAATAATGAGAATTCTTTTTTTTATGCAAAAGCATTCGAAAAGAAATTGAGATTCTTTTCAGAATGAAATTATTTCGAAGTAAATAG
Source organism: Flexilinea sp. (assembly GCA_026645735.1). Taxonomy (GTDB): domain Bacteria; phylum Chloroflexota; class Anaerolineae; order Anaerolineales; family Anaerolineaceae; genus Flexilinea. Next base: position 13,658 of record JAPKMT010000010.1, on the reverse strand, counting down.
CACTTTTATGCCATACAAAAAAATAAATGCTGGAAGCAACATTGTTTTTGTGTCAATAACCGATAAGATCGGAATGCCGACTCCGATATTTTTCACCAGATCGATTGCACCCAAAACGATCATAGCGATGCCGATCAGCCAATTGACGGAAGGATTTATTATAATTTCACATAAACCAATAAGAATGAAAACAACCGGAAACCATGCATCCAATGAAAAACCTACAACGGAGACTGTGATACCAAAAAAAGGCAGAAGTCTGATTGCACTAAACAGTATTAAAATCAGTCCCAGCAAAATTGCTATTCCTTTGCGCATAGTGTACTCCTTTATAATTCCGCCGAATATCGGCATTAATAAATTATTCTTCAAAAGATACGATGCAAGAAATATACCGATCTTTCCGATGATCCCAATTCATTAATTTATATAAGAAACGAATTGTTCTCAGATTTCTTCAACAGATTCTATTTTTGGAAAGAATTGACGTAGCGTACCTTCTACCCAGCCATGAACAGTGGAAGAGGACATGGGACAATCCTCACAGGCTCCGCCAAGACGAATTCTAACGATTTTCCCATCATAAGAAACGAAAGAAACGGATCCGCCGTGATAATGGTTGATATAATCATCCAATTCCGCAATGAGTCCCTTAATTTGCTCAATTTCCGAAAATTTTTCCGTCATAATTACCTCACATACAAAAAAGTTTACCCGGATGAAAGAAAAGAAATTAAATCATAATCTCTATAATTGTACCCGGTCTGCAGGTCTCAATTCACAATTGCAGTTTTTTGAAATACACTCTCTTTATTCGAATATTAAATAAAGATTTCGAGTCACTTCATAAGAATGAGCAGTGCTTCGAAATTTGGAAAGAGTTATTTGTTGTGGTGATGTTTTATGTAAAGTGTGAAAATAACACCACAGCAAATTTTCCGAATGATTCCAAAAGCAGGCTCATTTTTAAAATTGTGGATGAATGAGCGTTGTTTGGTATTGACGTATTATAATAGATCCATAAATTCTTTATATTTTTTAGCATTTTTGAGGCTGTATGATAAAAATTATTGAAATTACAGAAATGTCTCAGCAGGTTTATGATACCTTTTCAGCATTAATCCCCCAATTATCAACTTCTGCCGCAGTACCAACTTGGGAAGAGTTGGAGGATATGGTCCATTCGAAAGCTTCCATCGTACTTGCTGCAATCAATTCAGAAAATAAACAGGAAATTCTCGGCTCACTGACGCTTGTCGTTTTTCGAATTCCCACCGGAATTCGCGCCTGGATTGAAGATGTGATCGTCGACGAGAAAGCAAGGGGTATGGGAATCGGTGAAATGTTGGTTAAGACTGCTTTAGAACGGGCAAAAGCTGAAGGTGCCAAAACAGTTGATTTGACATCCCGACCTTCACGTGAAGCAGCAAATCGTTTATATCAACGCTGTGGTTTCCAGGCTCGTGATACGAACATTTACCGTTTTAAGATCGAATAAACATTTTTAAGTCTGGAAACCCGTAGTCAACAATTCTATTCTGTTTTTTGATGGACCAGAAGAATTTTCCGATTAGCTGTCGTTCATAATCGTTGACTTGGATATAAACACTTATCCAACAAAAAAACTTGAATAAAAAAATACTTGGACAGTGATTCGAAATTTTCCATGTTTTAAAACTAATTGAAGACAAAACTTATTGCTCTTTTACTTATGAATATAAGAATGACAAATTGTGTTCTACGAATTTCGAAATATTTTTTTAGATCAGGCAGGAAGTAAAAATATCATGGCAGAAGAACGATTTCAATTTAAGAAAATTGATGCATTTGCAACGGAAAACTCCGATGGGAATCCTGCCGGGATGATCCTGCTGCGCCCATCTGACAATATCACTGATGAAAAGATGCAACAAATTGCCAAAGAATTAAAAGGATTTGTTAGTGAAACCGGTTTTGTATTTCCTGAATCGGATGAAAAATTTCGCTTGAAGTACTACTCCTCTGAAAAAGAAGTTAATTTTTGTGGACACGCTACGATTGCGATTTTATATGAGCTTTTTTCCGTCATGGATTCTATAAAATCAAAAAAAAAGATTGCGATCCTGACCAATGACGGAGAATTACCGGTAGAAAACCGAATTGCTGAGGAAAATTCGGTTTTTATTATGTCCCCTTCGCCAAAGTATTATCAATTTTCTCCATCAATTCAAGAGATTGCATCCGCTTTGAGTATTGAAAAAAATGAAATCAATACGGATTATCCAGTTAAAATTATCAATGCAGGTTTGATCACTTTATTGGTTCCAATACGATCATTAGAAACAGTCCTTCAAATGAATCCGGATTTTTACACTTTAAAAGAGTTTTCGCAAAATAATCAGATCCACATAATTGAAGTTTTTTCCGATGAAACCAGCTTTCCGGAAAACGATTTCCGAGTCCGGGTTTTTGCAGCAACTTTTGGTTATCTGGAAGATCCTGCGACGGGATCAGGAAATTCAGCGTTTGGTTATTATCTGCTCCAGCAAAATATGTGGGAACAACCGACTTTGCGCATAGAACAAAATCAGTACCACGATCGATTTAATATTGTGAAACTTCAAAAATCAATAGATGTACATGGGAACATCAGAGTTACTTTTGGAGGAGGCGCAATTAAGAGGATTGAAGGAGAATACATCCTGCATTGTGACTCATAACCTGTTTATGGCATCAAACATAGATTTACTTATTTTTTTCAATAAGATAGTACAGGTAACTGGTTCCAAGACATTTTCTTGAGACTATTTTTTTTGAACATTTTTTTAATAATTACGGCAGTAATTCGAAGTATGAAAAGAATTCTTTGTTGTTCTTATGGTTTTGCGCTTTGCGCAAAACCATAAGAACAACAAATTTTCTTGATTGATACGAAAAGCCAATCCATATTTCGAATTGCTGTAATTACGGATTCTGAGTTTAATTATTAGAGGTAAAATCAGAGAACCCGAAATGAAAAATTATTTCCGAAGGATTATTTATGACCGTAAAAAACAAAACCAGTATTTTTGAAGAACTGAAATGGCGTGGATTGATTTATGACGTAATGGATGGCGTTGAAGAATTACTGGCAAAAGAAAAGATAAGACTATACAACGGTTTTGACCCTACAGCAGACAGTTTGCATGTTGGGCACATGGTCCCAATGATTGCTCTGGCACGCTTCCAACGATTCGGCCACCATGTCATAGCATTGGCGGGAGAAGGAACCGGAATGATTGGAGATCCCAGCGGAAGATCAGCAGAAAGAAATCTTTTATCAGCGGAAGAAGCACACCATAACGTCGAAGAAATAAAAAAACAACTCGCTCATTTCCTGGATTTTGAAGTCATGTCCAATCCTGCTCGCATAGTGAATAATGGCGATTGGCTGCTGAATTTTAAGCTGGTTGATTTCTTACGCGAAATTGGCAAACACTTTACGATCAATACCATGTTAGCAAAAGATTCTGTAAAGAATCGAATGAACCGGGACAGTGGTCTTTCGTATACCGAGTTCAGCTACAGTTTACTGCAGTCATATGATTTCCTTCATTTGTTCGAGAAAGAAAATTGTGTCATGCAGACCGGTGGAAGTGATCAATGGGGTAACATCACAGCAGGATGTGAGTTGATTCGAAAAAAGACCGGACAAAACGCCTATGGGCTAACTTATCCGCTGGTAAAAAAGAGAGACGGTACAAAATTTGGCAAGACTGCAGGAGGTGCTGTTTGGCTTGATTCTAAGCGAACTTCACCCTATAAGTTTTATCAATTTTGGTTAAATACAGATGATGCAGACGTGATTGATTATTTGAAGTTTTTTACTTTCTTTGATCAGAATACAATTTTTGAACTTGAAACCGAGATTCAGGAAAAGCCGGAACAAAGAAATGCCCAAAAGACCCTGGCAAAAGAAATGACACAGATGATGCACGGAGAAACTGCTCTGGAAAAAGCAATTCAAGCCAGTGAAGCCTTATTTGGAGGAGAAATAACTGGTTTATCCTCGGATGAAATCCATGAGATTTTTGCTGAAGTTCCTTCTTTTGCTTTTGATAAAGATCATTTCTCCGGAACAGGAAAAGATGTTCTTAGCTTGCTTGTAGAATGTGGTTTTCTGAAATCAAAAGGAGAAGCAAAAAGAGCTATTGCAGAGGGTGGCATCTACATCAATAACCGTCGCTTGGTTGAAAATTCGGGAGCGATTACACTGGATCAGTTTTTTGAAGGTAAATACCTCGTCCTGCGCAGAGGTAAAAAGAATTATTTCATCATTGAAACGCATTAAATTATATCTATTAGAAAACTTCTGTTTTCTTGAAGAGAAAACAGAAGTTTTTTTATTCCGAATAAAGTTTAATTATATTGACCTAATCCGATTCCGTAATAATGAAAACCCAAATCTGTAAGATTTTGAGGATCCCAGAGATTTCTGCCATCGAGGATCACATGTCCATGCATCAATTGATAAATTTTCTCAAAGTCAAGCTGTTTGAATTCATTCCATTCCGTCGCCAGGAGGAGTGCATCTGCTCCTTCTATAACCTGATACGGATTTTCACAGAGCGTCACTTGTTTCGGTAAAATTGCCTTTGATAATTCCATAGCCGCCGGATCATAAGCAGAGATATTTGCACCTTTTTGATCTAAGTATTTGATAATATCTGCTGCAGGACTTTCCCGCATATCATCAGTATCCGGTTTAAAAGCCAATCCTAATATACCAATTCTTTTCCCTTTTAGGTCTCCGAGAATTTCCTCTAGTTTATGAACAACATATTTTCTTTGATATTTGTTAATCTCAATTACTGCCTGGAGAAGTTGAGGCTGAGTTCCATATTCCTGGGCAATATGGACTAATGCTTTAACATCTTTTGGGAAACAACTTCCGCCCCACCCAATCCCGGCATTTAAGAACTTTGGACCAATTCGGGAATCCAAACCCATACCAGTCGCAACATCGATCACATTGGCGCCAACTCTGTCGCAGATATTAGCAATTTCGTTGATAAATGAGATTTTTGCAGCCAGAAATGCGTTAGAGGCATATTTTATCATTTCTGCTGTACGAATATCCGTAATTAAAATCGGACAGCGTAAGGATTCGTATAATTCGGCAATTTTGTTTGAAGCAGCACGATCCGTTGAACCCAACACAACGCGATCCGGGCGCATAAAATCACTGATCGCCGTTCCTTCTCTCAAAAATTCAGGATTTGAAACGATGCTGAATTTTATTCCGGAATCAGCAAAGCGATCCTGTAACATCTTGGCTATCCAATCTCCTGTACCGACGGGAACAGTTGATTTGTCGACTAAGATAAATGAATGATCGATCGTTTCAGCAATCTTTTTAACTGCACTTTCCACATACTGCATATCTGCTTCGCCATTATCACCTGAGGGTGTTCCAACAGCAATAAAAACATATTCAGCTGCTTTAAGCGCCGTAGGGTAATCCGTTGTAAAATCGATTCTTTTTGCGCGATAAGCTCGCTCAACTATTTCCTCTAATCCAGGTTCGAAAATAGGCATAATGCCTTTGTGAAGTCCATCAATTCGTTTCTGGTCGATGTCCAAACACATTACCGAATTTCCTAAATCAGCGAAACAGGCTCCTGTAACGAGGCCAACATATCCTGTACCGATCACAGTAATTTTACTCATAGAACTCCAGATTTAATAAGTTTTGAATAAGTTATATTATTTGAAATACATAAATGTTGATTCTATGTTTTTCCCATTTTTTCGAGCCAGCCACGAACCAATGTAAACAGCTCTTGAAGCTGAGCAACATATAATTCATCATGAAGGCTGACTTCATCCATTGCTGAAGCTGCTGAGTCTTCAATCGCCTGAATTCTTGTTTGCAACGTCTGAATATTTCTTTTGTATTCGGATTGAATCTCATCCTGACCTAAAGAATAATTTGTCCACCTTTTTTGATCATCATTCTTATAAGAAGCCCACTCTTGCCGGAGTTTCTCTTCCATCAATCGCTGCATTTCAATCAGTTCGTTTGTCCTTCGGTCAAACCGTTGTGTAACTTCATCCAGAGAATCCTGTGAGCGTTTTACAGATCGATGTGTATTCTCCAAAGCTTGCATCTGGGTATCCAGGTTAGCAGCTTTTAGAATAATTTCATCAAAAGTCGTTTTCCATTCCTGCCAGGTCTTTGAGAATTCCAGGTTAATCATGTTTTGCTTTTCCTGGAAAGAGAAAATTGTTTGTTTCCGCTCCGCATCAGATGCGGTTATATCATTAATGCGCTGTTCAATTTTATGAAGACTGTCATTCACAAGATCAACACGACCTCGCATGTCCTCGATCCTTTTGCGATATGCCGACATCTCATTTTGGACGTCAGTCACGCGTTTCATATCCTGCCGTCGGCTTTCTTCAACGGTTTTTTGAAATCGAACAAAATCTTCACGATCTTGAGCATTTGCATCGATCCGGCTGCCTACTTCTTCAATTAATCTCGCCAGCCGAAATTCCTCATCAACGCGTGCCTGCATCGTCTTTCGAATATCCTGTATTGGTTCTGTCGCTTTTCGTATCTCAGCAATCGCACGATTTAACGAATCTACTCCATTCCTTCGTGCCAAATCAATCTCTTTTTCTTTTTCAGATCGAATTTTATCTTTTTCTTCGATCGTCCGAAATGCATCCACTCTTAGCTGTGATATGGCTGATTCGACCTGTTCAATGCGTGTAAAAATATTTGTATAGCGTGCAATTTCATCCAGAAAATCTTTTATTTGGCTCTTTAATTGGATATTCTCAGATTGAAGCGCAGAAATATGTTCCGCCAGAACTGTGATTTGATTTTTATCTTTGCGCCGCTCATTATCTAACCATTCCAGACGTTTATTGATTTGTTCCGGATCAAAATATCCGTCATTTTCTGTTGGTATCCACACCTGCGCCATGTAATGTCGTTCCTTTCAAAAATCTATATGCAATTATAACCGTTCCATTCTTTATTTTTTAAATTATCCGTTGCAGCAGTAATACGAATTTTGAAAAAGTCTTTTGAGAAAAAAAGAGAAAAATTGTTGTTGTGTGTTTATTTTTTTTGCGCTCCGTGCAAAAACAACACAACAACAAATTATTCTCCCCATATTTCGAATCGCTGCCGTTGTAGACCAGTAATTAGCCATTGAATTGATCATCCAGGTGCAAAGATTGATTCGTCTTCGACTTCAAAAGGCAGATTTAATATACTTTTGCACAGGTTATGATCCTTTGTTTCAGTAAACCATAAAAGCTGGAAATTGTGTCTGCAAATTGCTAATAAATTGATTGAAAAGCAACGGAAAAAAGGTCAAACTGAGCATGATCAGAATAAGGACAATCAATAATATGTTTTGTGTAATCGTTTCTCGTGAAAATATTTCGGAATCACCAGGAGATAAAAACGAAATCATCATTTTTAGACCGGTAAGAATCAAGAACCAGCATCCAAAAGCCGTCATGACACCAATAAGTACAGACTGCGAAAAACCAAGAGAAATCATGACAATTTTCAACGGAAATCCTGCGAACAATGGCAATCCTGCCACAGAGAAAAAACTGGCCAGTAGCGTTATCGATACTACTGGTTTCTTAATCAACAAACCGGGAAGTTGCTGAATCGTTACATTGTTATTCCCACTTAGAATCTTAACAGAAAGAGACCATGCTGCAGCTGCAATGACTCGAATGATTAAGAATGACAACAGTAAATGAACAGAGTTTTCCGTCTTTATACCTAATAGTAACAACGAGAAACCATTTTCTGCCACGATTGAATAAGCTTCCAGGCGCTGAAGCGTTTTTTGAAAAAATGCCCATACAGAACCTAACAGCAGCATCACAGTACCAATAATTTTCAATCCAGAAAAAATTGGTGTAAATGAACGCATCCAGGCATATGTATTAAGAAAATTCAAGAGAATAAATAAAGTGGAAAATTGCAGGAGACTCATGATAAATCCTGAAATATAAGGACAGGTCTCATCCATGACAACTGCAATCCAATCGTGAAACGGAAAAATTGCTAACCAAAAAATAAAACCAAGAAAGAAAATTACAGCGGCTCTGGTAACAAGAAATTCATCGGAAGGATTAATGTCAACTGAAGCAGATAACCAGCCTCCAAGAGCAATAAAAACCAATCCAAAAGTCTGAAAAAATAGAAATCGTAAAATTCCATCACCGCTCTTAGTACGCTGTACCCAGAAAAGGGGCATAGTAAGTAAGACAACAAATTCAACAAAAAAAGCGCCATAAATAAATGGTTTAACCGATATCACACCAACTATCAAAGCTACGTCCATAATCGCTATCGGGACAAAAAATCGATGGACTTGAACCACTAAAGTACCAAAAAACCAGATTGCTGTAAACAGAAATAAAAAAACCAATACGGGTTGTGCTGATCGTTCTAAAGTTAAACTTCTTCCAAGAATTTCTTTTGAAGAAGAAAAGATTAGAGAATTATTTCCAAAAACGATCATACTATTGATCGGAATTGTTAATGCAATAACAGCCAGAAACAGGCAAAGAATGATGGAGAGAATCGTGATCAGATTGCGTTTCTCGGAAAACAACATGGATAAAGATCCAAATAGAAAAGGAAAAAGAAACCATAAGGTTGGAGCGCTCATGAGTTTTCTCTCGATTCTAAAATTTCATTTTCGGATTGCGCAGAATCCGGTCTGAGTAAAATGAAAGCGCCCAGTAAGGTGATTAGCAAATTGATTGCCGTCAGAAACCCAAAAACCAAAGAAGATTCTTCTAACAGAATATAAACCAGCTGAAATCCAAAAAATAGATTCAGCAATCCTAGTATCATTGAAAAATAATCATTGTCGAGACTGACTTTGAGAATCCCAATGCTGACCAGCCACAAAGATGCAAACAGTATTGAATCGGGAATTGGAATCCAAAGAGCAATTCGCGGTTCAATGGAAAGGACCAGGCCCCAGACGAGAAAACATAGAGACACGCGAAATAAGGGAAGGCTCAGGAAGAATCGTTTTTGAATAGGAGCTCGAAAATCGACCTGATCAGTGCCAATGATCGCTGCACCCATTAATCCGGTCAGGAAAATAATAAAAAGAATTTGGATCGAGAAAATTCTGATTAAAAGCAATATCGCGCCAATATACTGCAAAAAGTAAGCAAGAAGAGAGAATCGTTTTTCACCTTGATCATGATTTGCCAATATAAAAACGGCACTAAGGGAAATCAGACCCAGACCGATCATTGATGTAATAGGCAATCCGTATCTCATACTGGTCCACCCGACAGAAGTATCCAAATAAATGCCGTCAATAACAGAAATTCCCACAAGATTCCACCAGGACTCTCAATCATATCAGAAATAAAAAAAACACTTTTTTCAACTCCATAAGCAATTTTTCGTAAAAATGAAAAAAGCCACTGTAATTCAAGAGCTTTCCGAATAATTAATAAAAACCAGTTAACAACAATCCTCGCCCAGTTAATCAAGTTTTGATACCGTTTTTGGGGGAACCAGACCATACTGCTCCCCATAAAAAATACAGCTAAGAGAAATGATGTGAGTGAAGCCCACCAAATTCCAGGCTGCCGGATAAATTGCCAATTGAAAGATGCAATCATTAAATGAGAAACATAAGTGAAAATAATTCCAATCGGGTAAACACTTCGCATCCATGGTTCGAGTACAGGAAGGTCAACCAGGATATCAGAAAAAATATGGACAAACAGTCCGGTTAACAGAATAAAATGCACACTCCAGAAAAGAATATCCATCACGGAGAAAGGATAAACAATAAGCCCTGGCCACCCGATGGCATTTGGCGTATAAGGTAATCCGGAAAAAAGCAAACAAGTAATCACCAGCAATGCTTTAAATAGTCTTGATCGTGAGTATTGAAGGAAGAACAATGAACTCGTTAGAATTATCGAAACGCCCCAAACAATCGAAGCTTGTTTTTGCCCTCGTAATATACAGGCAAATGCCATACTGGCCGCTGCAGTGATGAAGTAATATCTGCCTTGGTTGAGATCCTTTGTTAACAACCAACCTGATGAACAAAAGAATGCCGCAAAACCTGAAAAAACGCTTAATACTGCTGCAATTTCAGGAGACAGAGAAGACAACGGAATACGGCATAAAATGGGGAGTACCGTGAAAATTGAAGTCAAATGGAGTATCGTAACAAGTCCATTTTTTGTCTCCGAATAATCCATTTGCGGTTGGTAGATCGGAACGATCCCCAATCTTAAGGCACAAGCGATTAAAACGACTACTCCACCCGAAGAGGATACGACATCTGCCTGATATAGACCCCCGGCGTTATAGATACTCAATGCAAGCCCAACAGCCGCAACCAGCGTACCAGTCAGCCGGATTGAAGTAACCGTGGTTAAAAAGTTGACAAAATTTCCTTTTTCCGAAATAGAAAAAATAAAAAATAAATCAATGATGTCAAATATCATCCAACATAATAAAACCGGCCAAATCCCACCTGAAGCAATTCCCATCATTCCGATGAAAGTTATAATTTCAAATCCGATCCATTGCTGAACTGCAGTTTTTGATTCATATCGGGATGAGACTGTAAAAATCATCATGAAAAACAGCGTAGAAATAGCCATGAGATAGGGACGGGAAAACGAATCCAACTGGAATACCAGTGGAATTTCCATACTTGGAAACGTACTTCGGCCAATATTAAATGCAGAATCGGGAATCCAATATAAATAAATGGTCCAAATCCAAAATATACCGGCTGTAATCAATGTGATCAGCCAGGATATTCCGGCATTTTTTCGGATTTTATCCATCAACCAGATAAAAACCGTTGAGAAGAAAAATAATCCGGCAGGGACAATCAGAAAAAGCATTTCGATTATGCCTTATAACGGCTGCGCTTCAGAAAACGTCCGCCTCCGCGTTCTCCAAACCATTGTTCTCCGTCAACAATTAATTTTCCACGTAAATAAACTTTTTCTGGAAAACCTTTCAGTACCATTCCTTCATACAAATTGTAGTCGGTACGATGACGGGCGACAGAAACACCATACCGAACAACTTTTTCAGGATTCCAAATAACAATATCAGCATCAGATCCCGGATTGAGACTCCCTTTCTGAGGGTAAAGCCCAAAAATCTTTGCAGGATTCGTACACATGAGCTGGACAAATCGCGCCGGAGACAATTTTCCCTCCACAACACCTTTTGTCCAAATTACAGGCATCCGATCGCCGACACCCGGAACGCCTCCTGGTGTTTTAGAAAAGTCAAGAATTCCTAATTCTTTACCAGGACTTTGATAGGATTCCCCTTGATATAAGATCTTCGTTGTCCCATCGAACAAAAATGGACAATGATCAGTCGCAATGACATCAATCGTACCGTCTGCCAAAGCGTTCCATAATCCATCGTTGTCCTTTTCCAAACGCACGGGAGGTGAGCAGATCCATTTTAAACCATCCGCTCTTTCCAGTTCTTTTTCTGTAAAAAGCAAGTATTGAGGGCACGTTTCGCCAAAGATTGTCAAACCGTGTTGGCGAGCATACAGAAGCTGATCTGCTTCTTCACAGACATTCATGTGAACAATATAGATTGGAGCATTGCCTGCTGAAAACGAAATCGCACTGGATCGCAATACAGACTCAACAGCACCCCAGGCAGGGCGAGTTCTTGCATGCCAAATAGGTTCCGTATGGCCATTTTCCAAGGCTTCCTTAACCAACAAGTCGATCAGGTCACCATTTTCAGCGTGAATCAGTGAAATGATACCTTCCTGTTTAGCAATCCGCATCGCCTGAAAAATTTGAGCGTCACTTAAGCGCATCCGGCCATTATATGCAGTAAACATTTTAATGGAAGTTACTCCCAATTCGGGTAATAACGGGATTTCTGCCAATGTTTTTTCGTTGAAGTTGGTGAAGTTCTGGTGAATTCCATAATCTACCGCGATGTTGGGTAAAGCTTGCGCCTGCCACGTTTTGAAACTATCAACAAGAGAAGGTCGATCATGATTTGCAAAATCGATTACAGTTGTTGTTCCTCCAAACGCTGCTGCCATCGTCCCGGTAAAATGATCATCCGATGAAATAGTTCCCGGCATCGGGAGATTCAGGTGCACATGCGCATCGATTCCACCAGGCATAATCAACTTCTCTGCAGCATCAATAATCTCCGTCCCTTCATTTCTCGGCAAATTGTCTCCAACGGAAACTATCTTCTCATCTCGGATTAATATATCTGCTTCGAAAATTCCTGATTCAGTAACAATTCTTCCACCGGCAATTAGTTTTTCCATACAACTCCATTTGTATTGATTTTTTTACTCAATCGATTGAGTTTTTTAACATGCACTCATCCATGACGTAATTTGTGAAAAGCGTTGAATCAATTCAATCATAACAAAATAAACAGTAATTATGAACTTCGCTATGAATAACCAACTTTTTAAAATTCAACCTGAAAAATCTAAATTTTCCAAAGAAAGATTTCCTAAAAGGAATAATAAATTCGAATCAACAGTTTTCGACTCAAATTGTTCAGGGACAAAACTTTCACAACGTTCTCGCAGAGAATTCCATAAAATGTTCCTTTCAAAGCCTGTGACAGACAAATCACGAATCTTTTTTGCTGCAAAAAATTTTTCTCCGGTGGTATAGAAGAAAAGAAACCGTTTCCAATTATCAGTGGAGATTGGAGAAGTCAGGGATAACAACGGGCCTAATTGAATTTTATAATACTCCTCGAATGCTCGAGGATGATCCGGTTCTTGTTTGAATAATTCATTCCGTGTTGTTAATTCAACACCCCGAACCTCTGCATATTTCTCAATACAACTTTTATGGTTCTTTCCGAAATCAGCCGTTTGAAAAAAGGCAATGATATCCACATTGACAATTTTTGGAGCCGATTTCAACGGAATTCGATACCATCCAAGAACTCTCGCGATTTCCATATCACGAGCTTTGGGCATTATGGCGATTAGAACAAGCGATGTTTCTGTGAGGTTCATATAAAAAATTATAACGAATTATTAATATCAATAATAGAATGAATTCTGAACATTGATCACTCTTTTAATAAAAACAGGTGAACATGTATCTTTACTTTTCTTTGGGCAACAATCAAAAAGCTGAAATAGTTAACTTAAAAAAAATATATTCCAAAATAGTATCATGGTCGGATGAAAGAATCCATATTTTCTCCAAGGATCAGCAATTCGATATTCAGGGAGAATTTCCTACTGTTGTATAGTTCCTGGGCAATACGCAAAAACAACTTTCTCATTAGAAAATCCATAAGATCAAAAAACCGCATTTTTCAAATGCGATTTTTTCCAGACAATTTAATAGATCCAATTTTTCCAAAGTCAGTGACATTGCATACTCAGCGATTCGAAATATGAAAAAAATAATGGTAGTTGTGGTGTTTTTACGCGAAGCGCAAAAACACCACAACTACAAATTTTCTTTCTCTATTCTAAAATCATTTCCATAATTCGATTTGCTGTTGCATACTGTGATCAGTTCACCTTGGTACTACGGGAAAAATCATGCAGATCGGATTGGAAGAATCATCCAATGAAAAGAACGATACTTAATCTATTTGATTTTTCCCATAAAAAGGATGC